>CAZQPY010000005.1:0-160259 GCA_964595345.1 uncultured Occallatibacter sp. | reverse complement strand
GCACCGTCTTGTGGGTCAGCGTTGTCACCTTGCCCAGAATATTCACCACGCCCTTGGACACGCCGTCCTTGGTCACGAAAGTGATGTCGCGGTTTTTCAGCTGCAGGGTGATCGGCACCATATCCATGCTCTCGGTCACCTTGATGAAATCGGTGCGCACGTCGAACGGGAAAATCGGACCGCTCAGCAGCTTGTGCTCCGAGATGAAGTTCTCCAGATCCTTGAACTTCACCGGCGGCGGCGCAAACAGCTTGGCCGACAACTCGATGCGGTCGAATTCCTTGGCCTGATCCTGGCTGCCCATCGGGCCGTTGCCAAGCGTCTCCATCCCGCCCTTGAAACGGTCGGACTTCTTGGCCTGGCCCATTTGCTCATATTGCGTCAGGCCCGCGCCGGGAACCTTCTGCAGCGCGTCCTTCTCGCCGCGGTCGATGGTGTAGTGGTAGTCGCCGCACTGGCAGCTGTCCACAAACTCCAGATCGATGTTCTCGCCGACGCCCTCCAGATACCGGTAGTGCCAGGTTTCAAAAGGAAAGGTCGACGTCTCGCCGCCGCCTTCGTCGATGGGCCGCTGATAGCTGCCGCCCGAGGGATGCGAGTCGATCGAGTCCGGCTTGCCCCAGCTGATGTAAATACGGCCGCGATCCGTCTTCCAGCCCGGCTTGCCGGCCGCAAAATGCTCATTCGCATACGCGATGCGCCGATAGTGCTCTTCGCGGAACTCGTTTTCGGGTGAATCCGGATTGGGATTGCGGCGCAGCCAGAAATTCTCGATGAACGCGTCGCGCTCCTCGTCGTTGCTGAGCGTCTTGAACGCCTTCGACTCTTCATCCGAGATGATGTAGGTCACGTCCTGTGTCAACCAGGTCTTGTACGCGCCCTTCAACTCAATGCTGAGGTCCTTGCGTGCGCGGATCTTTTCCTTGTCCGAGCGCTCGCGCTTCAGGGGGTCCGGTTCCTGGCCCGCAGCCTGATTCTGGCCGGTGGCCGAGGGTGCCTGAGCGGAAGTGTTGCCCGCCTGCCCTGCAAGCAGACCCGTGGCGGGGATAAAAACCAGACCGCAACTGAGTGCGGCGAAGAGGACTGTACGACCGTTGAGCATCATTTGACTTGAAAACTCCTGCGATCCCCTATTCTACGGGTCCTGAAAGGGCTGGGCAAGACTCCTGCCAGATCTGGCTCATTCGTTGGACGCGACCCGCACGGCAAGGTAATCGCTTCCCGCTCCCTGGCCGCGCAAATCCTCGAATTCGCCGTTTGAGTCCCATCGCGCCCCTCAGCCGTCCAACGGTCAGCGAACGCAATCGGGCGACAACTGTCGTTACTCAAGAATGACGGCCGTTCTCCGTCCAAAGGTCAGGGCTGGAAGAAAGTTTTCCGCCTTCCCGGGAACCAGCCAGCTCGCAATTGCGTACACTGAAATCGAAGACCACGGGAGCACGTACCGCACATGAAAAAGATAATCTTGACTGTTCTCTCCATACTTGTGGCCGTCGGGCTGGTTGCCTTTTATGTCTACAAGCAGCAGTCCGGCTACACCAAAGTTCTGACCGCCAAGATCGTGCGCCAGGACCTGGCGACCGTTGTCAGCGGTACGGGTCAGATCAAACCCAAGACCTATATGAACGTCGGCGCAACCTCGTTTGGCCGCATCACCCACTTCTATGTCAAGGAGGGGGATATGGTGAAAAAGGGCCAGACGCTGGCCACCATCGAGAACGTGCAGCAGGAAGCGAATGTCGCCGGCCAGCAGGCAGCCATCGCCGCCGCCAAGACCGATATTGCCTCCTACATCGCCGCGGAAAAGACCGCCGAAGCCAACGTGGAGCACGCCAAGGCCGATCTGGAACAAAAGAAGCTCGATTGGGAGCGCGGCCAGGGTCTCTTCAAGGACGGCATTCTGGCCAAGGCGGATTACGACAGCCGCAAAGCGGCCTATGAGACCGATGTAGCGTCCGTGAATCAGGCGTTGGCCCAGTTGAATCAGGCCAAGGCCAACACCGATTCGATGCGCGGACATATGCAGACCCAGGTGGCCAACCTGCGCGTCAATCAGGATCTTCTCGACAAGACCATCGCTACGGCGCCCTTTGACGCCATCGTAACCAACATGCCGGTGCGCGAGGGCGAGACGGTGGTCACCGGCATTCAGGGAACCGAAGGCGCTACCCTGATGACCCTGGCGGATATGAGCGTCATCACCGCCGAAGTCAAGGTGGACGAAACCGACATCGTCAATATTAAAATCGGTCAGCCGGCCGAGATCACTGTGGACGCGCTGCCCGGAAAAACCTTCAAGGGCCATGTGACCCTGGTAGGCGATCAGGCATTGCTCCGCTCTACCGGGCAGGCCACCTCCACCTCCACCACCGGCACCGAAGAGGCCAAGGACTTCAAAGTCATCGTCACCCTCGACGGAACTTCCCCCGATCTGCGCCCCGGCCTCTCCACCACTGCCAAAATCACCACCGCGCACAAGCAGAACACGCTTTCTCTGCCCATCCAGGCGCTCACCATGTTCACCCCCGAACCCGAGAGTGGCAAGGGCAAGGTTGAGGCAGCCACCGCGACTCCCGCCGCCAAGGTCGCCCCGCAGCAGGGCGTCTTCGTGATGGAAAAGGACGCCAAGCAACGCTTCCGCGCCCGCTTCGTCCCGGTCACCACCGGCATCACCGGCGCCACCGACATCGAAGTGGTAAGCGGCCTGACCGAGGGACAGGAAATCATCATCGGCCCCTTCAAGACCCTGCGCGCCTTGAAAAACAACGCTTTGCTAAAGAGAGATACCGCCAAGCCGGTCACACCGTCCTCCGGCGGCAATTCCTAACACCTGACATAGCTTGAACCAGGTATCGAACCAGTTAACCCGGGCCGGCTTGCAGGTCAATCCCTGCGAGCCTCGCCTCTCCCGGAAGAACAGCACCCTCCGCGGAAAAGGACGTTTCTGATGGATCTGAACACCACCAGCACCCTCGAGCTACCGCAGCCCGCCCCCAAGCCCAACGGCGATGTGATCGTTGTCGAGAACCTGTGGCGCACCTACGACATGGGCTCGGAACAGCAGGTTCACGCATTGCGCGGCGTCTCGCTGAAGATCAAGCACAATGAGTACGTGGCGATCATGGGCCCTTCCGGCTCAGGAAAATCCACCCTGATGAACCTGATCGGCTGCCTCGACACTCCCTCCCAGGGCAGCTACTGGCTCAACGGTCAGCTGGTCAGCGAACTGGACGACGACCAGCTCGCGCGCATCCGCAACAAGGAAATCGGCTTCGTCTTCCAGACCTTCAACCTGCTGGCCCGGGCCAGCTCCCTGCACAACGTGGAACTGCCGCTCATCTATAACGGCACCCCTGCGGCGGCCCGCATTCTGCGCGCCAAGGAGTCGCTCACCAGCGTCGGCCTCGAATCCCGCATGTACCACAAGCCAAACGAGCTATCCGGCGGTCAGCGGCAGCGTGTGGCGATCGCCCGCGCCCTGGTCAACCGCCCGTCCATCATCCTGGCCGACGAGCCCACCGGCAACCTCGACTCGAAGACCGGCATCGAGATCATGGCCCTGCTCGACACCCTGCATGCGGGCGGAAACACCATCGTTCTGGTCACCCACGAGCCGGACATCGCCGACTACGCCCATCGCGTGGTTCACATCCGCGACGGCCAGATCTTCTCGGACGAACCCTCCAAGCGGTTTCGTTAAGAAACCTTAACAAAATCAATGCTGAGCGCGATTTCAAGCGCTTCCAGAACCGGAGAGATTCCACATCTCTCCGGTTCATGTTTTTTGCGGCATCGCCGATAAGGAGTGTGTTGGCCTGATACACATTTTTCTAGGCCACGGAGGCGAGGCACGTTGAGAACCATGCAAAGCACATCTCAATACCAGCCCCAGCCATCCCTTTCCGGCATGACGCCCGTTGATGTCGAGTCGCAGCCCGCCAACCAGGTGGTTGGTGTGAGCGCGGCCTGGCGCAAGCTGCTCATGCAGGCGGAAATGGCCGCTCCACATGTGCAGGTGGCAGCCATCGAGGGAGAGCATGGGACGGGGAAACAGACACTCGCGCGATACCTCTTCAGTCGCTCGCACCTCGCCAATACAACCTTTACACGGCGGGACGCCCGGGAATGGCTGGTCTCCGATGCCGACCCTTCGACCCTCGCCGGATTCACCTATCTGGATCGTGTCGACCTTCTTGCGCCTCCGGGACAGGGCCTTCTCCTCAACGTCCTGAAGGCCATGCAGGATCGCCCGCCGGGCCGCGCCGTGGTGCTGGCTTCCGCGCAAACTTCGTTGCGCCTCATGGCAAGCCAGGGACTTCTGCTCCCCGACCTCGCCTTCCGGCTCACCGCGGTGCGCTTTGCCATCCCGCCGCTGCGCCAGCGCCGCGAAGACATCTCCTTGCTCGCTCAGTCGCTGCTCGACCGCATCTGCGCCCGCTATCAGCATCGTCCCGTCGTGCTCGGCCCCGGCGCGCTTGCCCGGCTCCTCCAGCACAACTGGCCCGGCAACATCCGGGAGCTCGCCAGCGTCCTCGAAACCGGACTGCTGGAAGCCAACAATGGCGTCATTCGCCCCGACGATCTGGCTCTGCCTTCCTCCGTCGAAATGCCAATGGAAGCGCAGCCCACCATGCGGGCCGACAGCCTCGCTCTGGATTCGGTCATCGAGCACCACGTGCAGTACGTGCTCGACCTCAACCGCGGCAACAAGCTGCGCGCCGCCCGCCAGTTGGGCATCAGCCGCTCCACACTCTATCGCATTCTGGGGAATGAACCGCCTCTCGCAAACTAGCTGATTCGTTTCAACCTCTGAACTGAGAAGGCTCCCGCGCGCATCTCGCTCGCGGGAGCCTTTTCGTTTCTCCCCTGCCGCCCTTGCCGTACACTCAACGTGACAGCGATTTCATTCCCATTCCGAGGTCCCATTCCGTTGAGAAGATCTGCCCTGCCCCTCCTTGCGCTTTCCGCACTGCTGGCCGCCGCTCTTCAATCTCCTCTCGCCGCGCAGACGTCCCCTTCCGCATCCGCGCCCCCGGCGGCCAACGCCGCGCAGAATCGCAAGGATCTCAACGCGATCTTTCAGGACTATTGGGAAGACAACCTCAAACACTCACCCGAGTTCGCCTCCAACCTCGGAGACAAGCGCTACAACGACCAGATCGGCGACTACTCCGTCAAGGCTGAAAACGAGACCATCGCCCGCGAGCAGAATTTCATGATGCGCCTGGCAGCCGTGGACACTACCGGCCTCACCGCCCAGGAGATGATCAGCCGCGACCTCCTGCTGCGCCGTTTCGCCGAGGATGAGGAAGCCCAGGATTTCAAGGAATGGGAGATGCCCCTCGACCAGATGACGGGCATCTACACCATCTATCCCCGCCTCGTCTCGCAGCTGACCTTCAGCACGGTCAAGGATTACGACGACTGGATCGCCCGCCTTCATGCGATTCCCAAAGCGTTCGACCAGGTGACCACCAACATGTCCATCGGCATCGAGGACCAGCGTGTGCCGCCCCGCTTCCTGCTTGAAAAGGCGCTCGTCCAGGTCAAGCAGATGGCCGACCAGAAGCCGGAAGATTCGCCCCTCGCCCTGCCGCTCAAGAAGTTCCCCGCCTCCGTCTCCGTCGCCGAGCAAGAGCGTATCAAGGCCGAGATGCTCGACGCCATCGGCAAGGAGGTTTTGCCCGCCTACAAGCGGCTGGCGCGCTTTCTTGCCGTCAGCTATATCCCGGCCGGACGTATCGAGCCCGGAGTCTCCGCCCTCCCCGATGGCGCAAAGTACTACCAGTTCTGCCTGCGCCGCAGCACCACCACCAATCTGACCGCCGAGCAGATTCACCAGATCGGCCTAGACGAGGTGAAACGCGACGAGACGGAAATGCTGGCCATCGCCAAGAAGCTCGGCTTTGCCGATCTGGCCAGCTTTCGCGCCAGCCTCAAGGCCAATCCCAAGCTCAAGGCCGCTTCCCGCGACGCTTTGCTCGACGCCTATCGCGGCTATCTGACCCCGATGCAGGCCAAGCTGCCCGAGCTTTTTGGACGACTTCCCAAGGCGAAATTCGAAATCGTCCCGGTGCCGGAATACATGGAAAAGAACTCAGCCCCCGCCTACTACGAGGCTGGAGCGCCCGACGGCAGCCGCCCCGGCCGTCTCTTCATCGATACCTACAACGCCACCGACCGAAATCTATACGCCGTCGAAACCATTGCCTATCACGAGGGGCTTCCCGGCCATCACCTGCAGATCTCCATCGCGCAGGAACTCGACAACATGCCCACCTTCCGCAAGTTCCATATCTATACCGCCTACGCGGAGGGTTGGGGGCTCTACTCTGAGCGTCTCGGCAAGGACGTTGGCTTCTATCGGGATCCCTACTCCGACTATGGCCGCCTGGAGGGCGATATCTGGCGCGCCATCCGCCTGGTTGTCGACACCGGCGTCCACTCCCAGCATTGGACACGCGAGCAGATGGTCCAGTACTTCCACGACCATTCCGCCATCGACGAAACCAGCATCCAGGCCGAGGTCGACCGCTACATCGCCTGGCCCGGACAGGCTACCGCCTACAAGATCGGCCAGCTCAAAATTCTGGAACTGCGCGACCGGGCAAAAGCTGCGCTGGGAAGCAAATTCGACATCCGCGCCTTCCACGACCAGGTGCTGGATGCCGGCTCCCTGCCCCTCGATGTCCTGAGCGATCGCATCGACTCCTGGATCGCCAGCCAGAAGCCTGCGCAGCAATAACCCGGCAATAACTCGGAGTCTTTCACGGGGCAGTCGGGCCAGGGCAGTCGCACTTCATGTTGCGGGACGATGATGTCTTGAAAGGGCACGGCTTTACAGGCTGCGGAAAAACTCGGTCTCAGCCTCAGTCTTGAAAGGGCACGGCTTCAGCCGTGCCGTAAGTGCAGCAGAATGAACGTGGCCTTTAGGCCCCGAGGGGCGTTTTGAGGGAATCGTGCCCCAACTCCGGCCTTTTTCCGCAGCCTGTTTAGCCGTGCCGAGGCAGGCGAAAGAGAAAGAATAGGGCTTCAGCCCCCGAGGGATGGTTTTAAAACGCACAGCATACCTCCACGAGGGGCTAAAGCCCCGTCGATTTTGCGGACCCTTGCGGCACGGCTAAACAGGCTGCGGAAAAACTCGATTTCGGCCTCAGTTTTGAGAGGGCACGGCTTCAGCCGTGCCATAAGTGCAGCAGAATGAACGTGGCCTTTAGGCCCCGAGGGATGCTTTGAGGGAATCGTGCCCCAACTCCGCCTTTTTCCGCAGCCTGTAAAGCCGTGCCCTTTCAAAGCCACTGCGGTCCATGATTGCAATTTCAAATTCGATTGCCCTGGCAGTCGAGCTTTTCCACCTGACTGCCCCTGTCGATTGAGACAAGTTAACTACGCTTTGAAGTTTGCCCGCGGTTTTAGCACCCCATTCATAACTCTCTAACGCCACTGTCTCAATTCGAGACTAGATTCCTTACAAGTAATCGGCTCTTCGTCCGCCGTGAAGAAGCTCTCGGCGATAGGTTCGCCACGCACCCGATTCGCAATTCTTCGCGGCAGAAGCGCAAAAGATTCTCACAACAGGGCCAAACGCGCCTGCATACGTACAACAAGCTTCCACCCCAAGCACCAGTTTAAGAGAGGTAATTTTATGATTCGAGGCCATTTCTCTTCTCAGATTCTTTTATTCGCCCTTTGCGGCATCGGCATTGCCGGCGCACAGCAGACGCCCGCTCCGCCCACCGAAGTCGCCACCAATGCGGCTCCCCCAGCCGCCCCGCAGCCCAAGCTCACCAACACCGAAACCATCGTCGTCACGGCGCCCGGCGAAATCCGCGTCGAGCAGGAGATGCCCGAGACCGCGCTGATTGAAGAAATGCCCGGCACCAGCCCCATCAAGTCTCTGGCGCAGATGCCCAGCGTCAACTTCCAGGCCGCCGATCCCTACGGCTCCTATGAATGGGCCGTCCGCATCTCGGTGCGCGGATTCAACCAGAACCAGCTCGGCTTCACCTTCGACGAGGTGCCGTTGGGCGACATGAGCTACGGCAACTGGAACGGCCTGCACATCAGCCGCGCCGTGATCGACGAGAATATGAGCCGCATCGTGATGTCGCAAGGCACCGGCGCTCTGGAGACGGCCTCCACCAGCAACCTGGGCGGCACCATTCAGTTCTTCTCGGTCGATCCCAGTGACAAGCGCGGCTTCTCGGCGACCCAGAGCGTAGGCAGCTTTGACGCCTACCGCACCTTCTTCCGCTTGGACTCCGGCCTGATGGGTCACACCAAGCTTTTTCTGTCGGGCGCGTATAACTTGGCCGACAAGTGGCGCGGCCACGGCGATATCGGCCAAAACTACTGGCAGGGCAACGCCAAGCTGGTTCACTACGTGGGCGACAAAGGCGTGCTCACTGTCTACGCGGACTACTCCAACCGCCAGGAAGTCGATTACCAGGACGTGAACAAGGTCTGGACCCAGCAGCTCGGCTACAACTGGGATAACTACGGCAACTGGGCCAACTCGATCCAGGCTGCCTGGGCCTGCGACGGTGTCGGAACCTACCCCGGCGCGGTGGCCAACCTGGCATCGAATCAAGATCCTTGCGATGCCGGTTACTATGCCGGCGCCGGCCTGCGCAAGGACTTCCTGACCTACATCGGCTACAAGCACGCTCTGACCGACCGCCTCACCCTGAAGGCGACTGCCTACGGCCACGACAACGACGGCCGCGGCTTGTGGTTCACGCCGTATCTGCCCACTTACCAGAACATCCAGATCCAGACCCCGTCCACCATCGTGTCGCCGATCTCGCTGCGCACTTCGGAGTACGGCATCATGCGCGGTGGCGTGCTGACCTCGCTCTCTTACGAGACCGCTAAGAACAAGCTCGAAGGCGGTTTCTGGTACGAGCACGAAGATTTCAACCAGGCTCGCCGCTTCTACGCCACATCGGAATCCGCTCCCCTGCACTCGGTGTACTCTTTCCCGACCACGCCGTTCCTGACCCAGTGGGAATACATCTTCAACAACAACGTCTACCACTTCCACCTGCAGGACGTTTACAAGGTCAACGACAAGCTGACCCTGGCCGCCGGCTTCAAAACCGCAGAGCAGAACACCAACGGCAATCTGTCGACCGCCTTCAAGAACACCTGGTATTACGCGGTGGAAGGCGCAGCGAATTATGCTCAAGGAGATCTGACCAGCGGAAAGCCCTTCCTGCCCCAGTTCGGCTTCAACTATAAGCTCGACAAGCAGAACGAAATCTTCGCCGACGCCGCCTACAACGTCCGCTCGTTCATCGCCTCCGGCCCCAGTTATCCTTCGCCTTGGGACACCAACCAGTCCGGCTTCAACTACGTGAAGAACTCGGTTGCTCCGGAAACCTCCTGGACCGAGGAAGGCGGCTATCGCTACACGGGCAAGATCGCTTCCGCCCAAGCCAGCTTCTTCCACGTGAACTTCTCCAACCGCCTGCTGTTCTTCTCCAACGGCTCCGGCATTCAGGGCAATCCCAGCACTCTCAACAACCAGGGCAGCGTCACCACCAACGGCATCGATGGCTCGATCAGCATCAGAGTCACACCCGAGGTGACTCTCTACAACGCCGCTACCTGGAACCGCTCGACGAACGACGACGAACTCAACATCACCGGAACCTGCCCCGGTTCCATGTCGCTGTGGAACGATCCGGGTGTCTGCGCCTCAATCAAAGGCAAGATCGCGGTCGATACGCCGGAGGGCATGTACAAGAGCTCGCTGGAATACCACAAGGCCGGCTTCTTCGGGCACCTGGGAGCGGACTACATGTCGACCCGCTATTTCACCTACTCCAACGACGGCAGTGTCGGCGGGCGTTTTCTGGCCGACTTCGGCACGGGCTACAGCCGCGAGGAGTGGGGCGCGTTCAAGGATCTGAAGCTCCAGTTCAACGTCTCCAACCTGCTCAACTCGCAGTATTACGCTTCCATCGGTACCAACGGCTTTATCGCCAGCGATCCGCTCTCGGTCAACAACAACACCCTGCAAGTGGGCGCGCCGCGCTCCGTCAACGGCACGCTCTCCGTCCGCTTCTAGAAACTAGAGCCTCCGCAGCACCCGAGGGCGCGGATCACTCCGCGCCCTCTCTCTTTTGTCTGCTCAGGCCGGAAGATCGAAGGTTGGAAGCGACATTCCCAATCCCGCGCCTTTGTATTGGCGCGGGCCGGCCGAAGGCAGCGCGCCGCACCGCAGGTGCCCGCTGGTGGTGGAGTATTCTGGAGAAAAGTAGCACAATTCTCATCCAAGATATGGGGAAAAAATGGCGGAGATAGCCGTAGAGGCCACCGAAACACCTGCGCAGATTCCCAACGTCCGCGTCGCCGTTCTGGGCGCTGGCAAGATGGGCGGAATCCTGCTCCAGGCCTTCCTGAAGCAGAACCTCTTTGCTGCCGAGCAGATTTGCGCCACCCGCGCTCACACCGAGAGCGCCCTGGCCATGAGCACGCAGTGGGGCGTGGACGTCTCCACCGACAACCTGGAGGCCGCCCGCCGCGCCGACCTGATCCTGCTCGGCGTCAAGCCCTTCCAGGTGCCGGAACTGATGGATGAGATTCGTCCCGCCCTCACCAAGGGCAAGATGATCGTCTCCATCGCGGCTTCGGTAAAGACCCGCGCAATTGAGGAAGCAGCCGGCCTGGACATCGCCGTTGTCCGCGCCATGCCGAACACTCCCTCGGCGCTCGGCGCAGGCGCGGCCGCTCTTTGCCGCGGACGCTTCGTCGGCCCCAAGCAGATGGAGCTTGCCCAGCGCATCTTTGAGACCGTCGGCCGCACCGTCACCGTCGAAGAGAAGCACATGGACGCCGTCACCGGCCTCTCCGGCAGCGGTCCCGCCTACATCTACATCATCATCGAGGCGCTGGCCGAGGCCGGCGTCAAGGTCGGCCTGCCCCGCGACGTGGCCACGCAACTGGCCGCGCAGACCGCCTTCGGCGCAGCCAAGATGGTGCTGGAGACCGGCTACCACCCTGCCCTGCTGAAGGACGCCGTAACCACTCCCGCCGGTTGCACCATCGACGGCATTCTGGAGTTGGAAGAGGGCGGCCTGCGCGTGACCCTGATCAAGGCCGTCATGCGCGCCACCGAACGCGCCAAGCAGCTCGCCGCAGGATAGTTTTCATGACCTTCATCCCCCACGGGTGCTGCAACTTGCAGGCATCCGTGGTAGGGTGTTGGGGAAGAGTTTTTTGTTTCCCCGGAGCCTCCACCCACGATGATCGAAAGCGTCAAAATCGAGAATTTTCGCTGCTTCTCCGAGCTTGAGGTCCACGGCCTCAAACCGATCAACATCATCGTCGGCGAGAATGCCAGCGGAAAGACGGTCTTCCTCGAATCGCTCTATCTCGCCATGTCCGGAATGCCTGCCGACGCGTTTCAATTGAGGGAATGGCGGCAATTGACGCTCCCCGCACAACGGGACTCCATCGAGATCTGGGATGATCTTTTTCATCAATACGATTCATCCCGCCCTATCACGATCTCGTTGCAAGGATCTCAAACGCTTCAGATTCGGCGCGGACCAGGCGGCATCGAGTTCCATTGGAAACCGGGAAATGAAGAAATCGTTTCTACTCTGGAGAACCAACAAGAGCATTCATGGCTTGCTGCCGCTTATCACACGGCAAGTCAGGTTGAATCCTTGGGACCGCATTCGCTGAACAATCCGCAATGGCTTGCTGCCAGATTCTCCAGTTTGGACAAGGAGGGTGAGACAAGGCCGGTTCTATCGGCTTTACAAAGCGAGTTTCCTTTTCTCAAAGACCTTTCTCTCGCGCTCGACGGCGGAAATCCTGCGGTATTCGCCAGTCTCGAAGGCTCAAAAAGAAAACTCCCTGCCGCATTGGTTTCTGACGGTTTCAACAAGCTGCTCGGTATCCTTCTGAGCATTGCCAGCGCTTCCAAGGGAACTCTCTTGATCGATCAAATTGAAGATGGTTTCTATTTCAAGAAGTTGCCTTCAATCTGGAAGATCATTCATCAGTTTGCACTGGAAAAAGGAACCCAGATATTCGCGACAACCCACAGCCAGGAGTGCCTCTCCGCGCTTCTTCCGGTTTTGGAAGCACATGAGGATGATTTCGCCCTGCTTCGCGCTAGCCGCTCGGAAGGTGTTTCCAAACTTACGGTAATTGATGGCAAGGGTTTCAGCTCGATGCTTTCTCAGGAGTTTGAGGTACGATGAACGAACGCCTGCCCGAGGGACTCCAGAAAATCGGTAACCGCTTCTTGATCGTTTGCGAAGGTGGCGGCGATGCTAGTTTTCTGTTCGAGTTGATGAATCGTCGGGGAATTGGCGATTGTTCGATCGGTTATCCGAATCCGAGGGACGCCAAAGCGGGCGGAAAAGACGCAATCGGCGATTATCTTGTGGCAATTTCGAATTTCTTGAAGATACATCCTGAAGAACAAGTTTTGCGCATAGCTCTCGTATTGGATTCGGACGATGATCCGGGTTCTGCGTTTGCTTTTGCGCGAACGGCACTCACCAGCGCCGGTTTTCCCATCCCAGGTGCTGTCTTTGTTCCTGGGAAAACCGCCCCGTTGAGTACATCCGTGTACTTGATCCCTGGTATAGATGAAGCAGCAAAGCCAAAGACTGGCACCTTGGAAGACCTTCTTCTCGACGCGGCATACACAAAGAATCCAAGTTCGAAGTCCTGTCTCGATTCGTTCATCGCCTGTATCGGTAAGACGCCATTGAATCCGAATAAGCTCGCCAAGATGAAGCTTTCCTCTTTGGTTGGTGCTTCTTTCGAACCGAATCCGTGGGCTTCAGTTGATCCGTTGCTGAGGGACAGCAGAAGCCTCGATCTGATCCCCCGTGACAGCCCGCATTTCGATCACCTAGCTGCGTTTTTGAAAGACTTCTGCGCGGAGTGATAAAAGAACTTATTGTGCCCCCCCAACGCCCATCCTGGCTCCCGACCTACCTTCCCGAACTGGACGGGTTGCGCGGCTTCGCGATTCTGGCCGTGGTGTTCTACCACTGCACCCCGCGTCTGGTAGGAACCTGGGCTTACGGCGCGGCTTTGTGGGGCTGGGCCGGCGTGTCGCTCTTCTTCGCCATGAGCGGCTTTCTGATCACCTGCAACCTGCTGACCACCCGCGACAAGCCCCAGTACTTCCACAACTTCCATGCCCGCCGCGCCCTGCGCATCTGGCCCATCTACATTCTGCTGCTGGTGGTCGTCTACCTCAATTCCGACTGGTTCATCGGCCCGCCGATTTGGGTTGCTGTCCGGCAGGCTCCCTGGCTCGCCTACCTCTTCTGCGTGCAGAACCTCTTCCACATCACCCTGCCGCCGGCCATTGGCCCCACCTGGGCGCTGGCGATCGAGGAGCAGTATTACTTCTTCTGGGCGCCAATTGTCCGCTGGTTGCGCCGCCCCTGGATGCTGGCCCTGGTGCTGTTCGCCGCGCTGGCTTGCTCGCCTGTGATGCGGAGCAGCCACCACGCATGGCTTACCCCCACCCACACATTGACTCACCTGGACGCACTCGCCCTCGGCAGCCTGCTGGCGCTGAGTCTTTACACCCTGCCGCTGGGCCGCCGGATCTGGCTGGGGATCGGCCTCGTCTGCACCGTTGGCGGCTTCGGGCTCGCGCACTTTGTGCCCGGCAACCTTCTTGATTCCGCGATCGCCACCGGCTTTGCCGGCTCAGTCCTCTCCGCCATCGCCTCCACCGGCGCGCGCAATCCCCTCAGTTGGCTACTGAGGCGCGGTCCATTGCCCTTCTACGGCAAAATCAGCTACGGCCTCTACATGTTCCACATCTCGGCCTTTATCTACTTCGGATCGTTCGACGCCCGCATGGACCGCGGCCACTACGGCATTCCCGGCAATCTCGCCGTCGTCGCGGTGCGCCTCGCCGTCTCCACGGCGCTGGCTGCCGCCCTCTGGTATGGATTCGAGACCCGCATTCTCAAGCTCAAGCGCCGGTTCGAGCACAGACCAATTTCCCCCATCACCTCGGCAGCCCCGAGTCTCACATCGTGAATTCCCGTCTCGACTCTATGTGACTCCAATCACCCCAGCTGGTGCCCCCCGGCTGCTAGCCTTGTACAGTCACCGGAAACTGCAACGGCGCGGCGGCCACGGAGCGAATCAGCCCACTTCTGCAGTCCCCGGTCCCATCCAAGTTTGCTGACTCCTTCAGCCGAATTTCGAGGTTCTCTTTCATGGCGTCTTTGCCCGTTCTGGTTCTCAATAGTGGCTCCTCCTCCATCAAGTTCTCCGTGTACGAAGCCGGCGACGGCCAGCGCACCAAGCTCTTTGAGGGCGCGGTCGACGGCATTGGCACCGATCTGGGCAAGTTCTGGATCAAGGATGCCTCCGGTGTCAAGTTGGTGGACGAATCCCCCGCGCTGCCCAACCGTGCCGTGGCCTTTGCGCTGGTTTCGAACGCCCTCCACTCCGGCGACTTCCCGGCTCCCCAGGCCATCGGACATCGCATGGTCTGCGGCGGACCCACGGTGCAGCACAACCAGCTCATCACCCCGGAGCTGATTGACGAGATGGAGAGCTACACGGCGTTTGCGCCGCTCCACACCCCCATCGCCGTCTACATCATGCGCGAGGCGCTTCGGCTTTTCCCGAGCCTGCCCAACTTCGTCATTCTCGACTCCTACTTCCATCGCACCATGCCCGAAGTGGTCAGCCACATGCCCATCCCGCCGGAGTACGTGGCAATGGGGGTTCGCCGCTATGGCGCGCATGGCATCTCGTATGAGTCGATCGTGCACCAGTTGCAGCCCAGCGTGCCGGAGAGGCTAATTGTCGCCCACCTCGGCAACGGCGCATCCATCTCCGCCATCCGCAACGGCCAGTGCCTCGACACCTCCATGGGACTGACCCCGACCGGCGGCATCATCAGCGGAACCCGCACCGGCGACATCGATCCCGGCGTGCTCCTCTTCATCTTGCGCAAGATCGCCGAAACCGCCACCAGCGCCAGCGACGCTGCCGACAAGCTCGAAGTTGTCGCCAGCAAGAAGGCCGGTCTGCTCGGCGTCAGCGAGCTCTCGAACGATATGCGCGACCTGCGCGAAGCCATCCAAAATGGCAATGCAAAAGCCCGCCTGGCAGTGGACAAGTTCAACTGGACCCTGGTCAAGTGGATCGGCAGCTATGTCGCCGAGCTGGGGGGCCTCGACATGCTGGTCTTTACCGGCGGCATCGGCGAAAACGACATCAACGCCCGCTACGAGATCTGCTCGCAGCTGGCCGGACTGGGCATCCTCATCGACAAGGACCGGAACAATGTCCGCGGCGAGGCCACCATCTCCGCCGCAAACTCCCCGGTCACCGTGCGCGTCATCCCGCCCGCCGAGGACCTGATCATCGTCAACCACGTCGTCCGCCTGCTGGCCGAAAAGAAGTAACCGGCTGCGATGCACAAGCAAAAGGCCCCGCTCTGCGGGGCCTTTTCTATTTCCCTAAGAGGTTTCTATTCCTCTTCCCGCGCCACAATCGTCATCCGCGCCGTCAGCACCACCAGAGCCACCCACAGCACGTCCGCGCCCAGCAAGTGGGCCACCTGCAGCCAAACCGGGGCCAGCAGCATCACGTCCAGCAGTCCCAGCACATATTGCGCCGCCAGCAACAGCAGCACCACCGCCGACAATGTCCGGTTATCCTGATGCGCCTTGTGCTGCGCCGCCCTCACCATCAGCCAAATCAGCAGAATGCTGGCCAGAAACGCGATCGTCGGATGCGACCAGCGCCAGCGCACCAGCCAACCACTCGTTGAAGACAGATCCTGCGCCAGCGCGCCAGCCAGCGAGGTCACAGGAAACAGCGTATCTCCCAAGGCAGCCAGCGATCCCGTCACGCCCACCACCATCACCGTGGTCATGGCTGCAATGACCATCAGCGGCGCGGAGACTTTCACCGTCCCGCGCAGAAACGCGCTCTTGCGGTTCAGCAGGTGCGCCGTCAGCGTGAGCGCCGCCAGCAGCAGCAGCGTGTTGGTCAAATGCAGTGCCAGGTATGCCGGTCGCAGCGGCGACTGGCTCTGCGCCGTCAGTCCCAGCTTCACCAGCAGCGCTCCCAGAATCGCCTCGATCAGCGTGAATGCGACCGCAACCGCGGCAGCCGCCCGCGCCAGATGTCCCCGAACGGTCCCCGCATTGGTCCAGATCAGCAACCCCAGCACCAGCAGCAGCGAAAGCCCGCTGGTAATCCGGTGCGTAAACTCGATCAGTGTATTCACCGTCGGCGCGTGTTGCAGCACCGTGCCATTGCACAGCGGCCAGTGGTTGCCGCATCCCGCCCCGGCCCCAGTGGCGCGCACCAGCGTGCCCCATAGAATCACGGCGGTGAAATAGACCAGCACTCCCCACGAAAAGCGGCGCAGGGCGTGCGAAGGAAGGTTTTGTTCGTCCAGGTAATGTACGCTTGCAGGCATGGAAGAATGGCTCCGGTAAGGCCCCACCAGTGTAAAACAAATGTGCGCCTCCGAAGCCTGGCACCAGCCCTGCTACCCGTGGTAGCCTCCAGAGGACATGAAACGCGCTTTGATTTCGCTCGCTTCCGGCTCGGTTTTCGTCGTCACCCTCTATGAGACGGCAATGGTCGCCTGTAAGGTTGGCAGCTGTATGGGTATCTGGCAATTTCCAGTTTTCTTGCTCTATCCAGGGTTTATCGCTATGCTCCTCGACGACCCGCCCATTGACATGTCCTCGGGGAATTCAGTTTCACGTCCCATCGACACCGCGATTCTTTTGGGAGTCAACATCGTTCTGTATAGCCTGCTGGCGTATGCGGCTCTTTGGCTGGTGAGCCGTATGCGCCGCACCAGCACAGACACCCGAGGACAACAGGCTCCCGGGAGACAGTGATCCCTGCGTTTTAGAATGAAAGCATGCCCATACCCGAGCGCCTGAACCCGACTTTCTCTTCCTCCTGGACCACGTCAGCCGATCCGCTGGCGGATTCGCTGGAAGCCGCTCGCAAACGCCTCATCGTCGCCCTCGACTTTCCCCAGGCCGATACCGCCATCGAGTTCGTCGACCGGCTCGACGGCCAGTGTCTCTGGCTCAAAGTCGGCCTCGAGCTCTTCGCCGCCGCCGGGCCGGCTGTGATCGAGCCGCTGCTCAAACGCGGCCATTCCGTCTTTCTCGACCTCAAGTTTCACGACATTCCGAACACCGTCGCCGGGGCTGTCCGCTCCGCCGCGTCGCTCGGCGTGGGCATGATGACGGTGCACGCCTCCGGAGGCCCGGCCATGCTGGCCGCCGCCCAAGCCGCTGTCGCCAACATTGCGAACCCGCCGCAATTGCTGGCCGTCACCGTGCTCACCAGCATGGACACAGAGCAGGTCAAGGCCATTGGAGTCGGCCGCACACCCGCCAAACAGGTGGAACTGCTGGCCAAAATGGGCATCGGCGCAGGCATCGACGGGTTCGTCTGCTCGCCCCAGGAAGTAGCTGCGCTGCGCGCCCTCACCGGCCCGGAAGGCGTGCTGGTCATCCCCGGCATCCGCCCCGCCGGCTCCGGCGTCGGCGACCAGAAGCGCATCGCCACCCCTGCCGACGCCCTCCGCCAAGGCGCAAGCTACCTCGTCGTCGGACGCCCCATCACCCAGGCCCCCGACCCCGCCGCAGCCGCCGAGGCGATTCTTCGGGAGATGGCGGAGCCGTTGTCGGCGTAGCCTATGGCAGATCCGAATCCATCCATCCGTTTGATTCGGTTAAACTCGGCGATAAACCTGCCCGCGCGATTCAATCAGATCGACGGCCAATGTGCTTCCGTCTTGAATCAACAGCAGAATCCGAAAACCGCCAACCCGCGCGGAACGTTCATCGGTCCCCTGCAGAGGATAGGAGTTGCGAGGGTTCAGCGGGTCCGCAGCGACCGCTTCGATCTTTTCTTTGACCCTTCTACGGGTAGGTACGTCCATCGCTTCAAGGGTTTTGGCAGCCGACTTGCTATATACAACTTCGAGCGGCAGTTTCATTTCACTGCAGCCCACGGAACGACGTCCCCCTTGGCCACGTCGTTACGTAATGCATCAAACCGTGCCTTCGTTTCTTCCGGGGTGCTCAAAGCGTCAAACCAATCCGCAAGGTCAAGAATGCGTTCGGACTGCACCTGCAAACGGGCTAGTCTCTTCTTTATGAGCCACTGCAAAGGAATACCTTCAAGTGGAGACTGGAGACGTTCGCAGTCTGCGTACAGTTTCAAGAGAATATCTCGCCCCACACTCAACACCTCGGGAGGCAGCCCAGGCGGAAACAGGGCCGGCCGATCATATTCCTTGAATATTTCGTCCAGGTCTCGGTTGAGTCTGCCAAACCTCCTGAATATCTTCCACGCAGAAAGAAGATTAAAGGCAGCATGCCTCGGCCTATCCAACCTTTCCGCCAAATCGGCGGCAGCAGAAAGTCCGGCGTACACGCGTGCATTCCATAGATCGCTTCCAATCTCCATCGCGGCAGTTGCACTCATCGGCCCCTCCTCCCCGGTCTGCGTAGTGGTTTGACTCACCAGAACTCCACTTCGACCCAAGTATAGCTCCAATCAGAAAAAGCCCGGCCAATCGCCGGTCTTTGATGACATCGAACTCAGACAGGCCCTGATTTCACGTGGCCAGCTTGCGTTCACCCCTCGCCGAGACGCACCAGATACTCCGCAGGCGAAACCACCGTCACTCCACCACGCACCGCTTCCGGAAAGTGCTTGAGGTTTCCTGTCACCAGCCAGGCTCCGGCGGCGTGGGCGAGGGCGACGAATGGGGTGTCCTTCGGGTCGGGGCATGCATATGGCCATGATCCGGGGTCCAGAAGCCGCATGCTTTCCTCAATCAAGTACTCCAGCCAAAGCGGCGGAAACCCGTAGCGGTGGAACTTGGCGCGGCAGACAACTTCCCGATATTCCGCAGCAACCTTGGGACTGGTCACGATTTGAACCTTGCCGCGCATCACCAGGTCCGCAACGATCTTGGCCGGCAGCCCGGCGGGATTGATCCCGGAAGAGACGAATACGTTGGTATTGAGAACGATCAGGCGCATTCCAGCTCATCTTCGGGGGATCGGCGGATGCGATCGATCTCTGCTTCAATCTCTTCGTCGCTCGCAGGGCTGGCTCCGGACGCTTCGGCAAGACGCCATCCCTCGCGGAGGCTGGCCAGCGCCATGGCGCGGCGCAGTTCGCGATCTTCCTTCACCACATCGCCAAAAACAGGGACCAAGAAAAACGCAGGTCCGTTCTGGCCAACCAGCAGAGTGGTCTCTCCCGCCGGCACGTCCTTGAGAGCCTTGACCCCGCGCGTTCTGAACTCCCGCAGCGAAACCTGACGCATGGAGCACCTCCGAGGCTAAGCGTAGCCAGAATGGCTACACCTGTCAATCATGCAGGGATATGCGGCCAGGGCAATCGCAATTGAAATTGCAATCATGAACCACAATGGCTTTGAAAGGGCACGGCTTTACAGGCTGCGGAAAAACTCGGTCTCAGCCTCAGTCTTGAAAGGGCACGGCTTCAGCCGTGCCGTAAGTGCAGCAGAATGAACGTGGCCTTTAGGCCCCGAGGGGCGTTTTGAGGGAATCGTGCCCCAACTCCGGCCTTTTTCCGCAGCCTGTTTAGCCGTGCCGCATGAGTCCGCAAAATCGACGGGGCTTTAGCCCCTCGCGGAGGTATGCTGTTGCGTTCTCAAACCATCCCTCGGGGGCTAAAGCCCTAATCTTTCTCCTTCGCCTGCCTCGGCACGACGAAAGCCGTGCCCTTTCAAGACATGATCGTCCCGCAACTTGAAGCGCGATTGCCCTGGATACGCAACCCTTTTCACCACCACGCCTCAGCCATTGGCCGGGCTCCTTTGCACGATGCAACTCTGCAGGAACCTAGCTTGCCGTCAGCCCTTCCCGCTCAAAGCCTTTTTCCTTCACGGAGGTGACTCCTTTGGGCAAAAGGGTCTGAGAGGGCATCCGCTGAATGCGCTCGATATGCGCGGGAACCGGCGTCGGACGCAAGCTCTTGAGATCGAGGGCGGGTTCGGACTTGCGGGTGTCGATCTTGCTCTGCAGAGAAGCGCCCATCTCGATGACCACCCGCGGCGCGACCAATTCCCCGGTGAATCCACCTTCGGAACGGATTTCCGCACGGTTGGTTGCGCAGATGGCGCCGCGCATCTGACCCATCACCAGCACATCGCTAGCTACGATCGTGGCATCCACAGTGGCGTCGCGCCCGATCGTGACACGATTGTCGTCGATCCGGATGCTGCCCTGAAAGTATCCCTCAATGCGCAGGGATCCGGTTCCGGCAATATCGCCGCGAAAGACCATTCCCTTGGGGATGATGGCCTCTCTTCCGGCGGAATAGGCTGAGCTGACAGTGAGCGAAGTGTCCGTCGCGGCCAGTGCTACGCCCTCTGGCTGCGAGGTGGAGATCAGTGAATCGGGGCGAGTCCAACCTGATTTTCCCGTGGTCATCGAATTGCCTCTTTCTCTGGGTTTTTCAGGCTCCATGCGCACTCGAGGGTTCAGCCTGGTGAGGAGCGCGGAGACCGGGTACAGATGCTTTTTGGTTCCTCTGGAATTGGCTCAAGGCCAGCAACTCTTCGCGAAATACCTGGGCCGCAGCCCCTGTCGACCTGACCAGGGACCACCAGGGACGACAGCGAAACCAGAGTTGGTGTATCCCGGAAGCACCGCGCCAAAGTCGACGCGACCGCCAGGGAGCGGCGACCTTGCAAGAAACTGGCCGGGGCACAGGGACTCTGGTTTCGCTCGAAAATCCGGTTCCAGAACAACTGTCCTCGGCTTGCCGCATCGATGGTCGCCACACGCCGGGGCTTGTGTCGACGCAACCTTCTCGGCGCCGAGATACACCCATACTGGAATCGCTGTAATCGATCCCGCCCGATGAACTGCAATTGGCCTGCAGAACCCGGCTGCGGCTGGTTAGGGAAATCACACGCGAGCGCGCGTCGGGCTGTCGCTGGTGTTTTGACGGTCTGGAATTGCGCCTTCCCCGTAACCAGACGCGAGACTTAAGCTCCCACTCGCTGGTTTTTGCGGGAGATTGCCATGCGGCCAGAGACCGGCAATGTAAAACAGAATTTGAGAAGAGCGGCGCAACCGCACGATTCTCTTGCCGGATCAATCGTGTTCTTGGGGTTGGAAGGAGTGAATTCGCTTAGGTTGGTTCGTCGCCCACTCGGAGGTAAGAAGAAATAGCTAACCAAACTGCCTTCCGCATCGCTGGAAGCGAAGCGCAAAAAAGCCCGGCCAGTGGCCGGGCTTTTTTGACGTCGAACTCAGGCTGTGCCTAGAGCTTTTCGTAGAAGTCGCATGCGGAGCACGATATGTAGACGCCGCCGGGGACGCCGCGCTCGCGGTCCTTTACGCGCTTGACGATGCGCGTCGGCTTGCTGCACTTGGGACAGTCGGTTGACTTCGTCGTGTCCATTTCTCTTTGACGACCTGCAATTTTGGCGATCTTGGCCATGGTGGGTGTTTCTCCTCATTGGGGTTGTCTCTGCACACACCCCTTCGGGCGGCTTCAACGGCGCGGTCGACACACCGGTTAAGGGCGTCGGACTCGCTCCTTCCAGGATACAACAACCTCTGCCAGACCCAAGTCGAGACTGTCAGGTCATCGGGGCAATCGCATCTGAAATTGCAATCGTGAACCGCAGTGGCTTTGGAAGGGTACGGCTTTACAGGCTGCGGAAAAACTCGGTCTCAGCCTCAGTCTTGAAAGGGCACGGCTTCAGCCGTGCCGTAAGTGCAGCAGAATGAACGTGGCCTTTAGGCCCCGAGGGGCGTTTTGAGGGAATCGTGCCCCAACTCCGGCCCTTTACCGCAGCCTGTTTAGCCGTGCCGCAAAAAAGTCCGCAAAATCGACGGGGCTTTAGCCCCTCGTGGAGGTATGCTGCTCCGCTCTAAAACCATCCCTCTGAAGCCCTAATCCTTCTCTTTCGCCTGCCTCGGCACGGCTAATGCAGCGCCCTTTCAAAACATGATCGTCCCGTAACTTGAAGTTCGATTACCCTGGTCAGGTCGTGCAGCACAGTCAGGGCAACCGTAGGAACGTAAATGATTGAAGACACGGATTTCATTTCCTAACCTCCGTCTGTTCGCCGATATTCTTCCTCCCGGAGGGAGGGAACGAAAATAGCCCTGGATGGAGCATCGCGCAATCCTGGGAAGGCGATCCAGCCAGGGCCTTTGCCCCGTGGGGGCGGAACGAAAGTCGACTCGGACTGCTTCGACGCTCATGCGCATGCCACGCGGCAGGGTTCGCCTTCAGCGCCAGGCCGCGGCCCACCAGGATTGCAGAAGAATAAGTGGCGTAGGCGCACACTGGTTCTCAAAGGCGGGAAACCGGAGCGAAGACAAACCTGCGCGTAATGGATGCTAAAGGCCGCAAAATGGCGCTTCGTGGCGCCCGATCTATTTGTATAACCATTCTGGAATCTTATGGATACAGACAACAGGAAGGCGAAAAATGCACACCCCCCCTCTTGCAGTTCTGCACCAAAACGTGTTCAACTTATCTCGCAAATGAAACAAATTAAACGAATTAATAAATCGCAGTGTTTACTATAAAGTAGACAAAAACCCGGTTTTCTGCACCGTAAATTGTGCAAACAATCGGGTTCTTGTCTCAATCCGGCTGGTTCCCAGCCGGTTGCGCATTGGGCTTGGGCGGAGGTCCGCCCTGCGAGGCGTCGGGAACCGGCGGCGACAGGTTTGGAGCCGGGCTGGAATCGGGGCTGCCGTCCGCAGGACTTTGCTTGGGGAACCGAACCGGCTTCATCACGCCCTGCTGCTGGCCGTCGGCTGTCTTCTCGGTGTCGGTGGGCAGGGTCTCGCCGGGTTTGCGCAGGCTGGGCGGCGCGGCGGGGGCCTGGGTGTCCGGGTCGCGCTCCACATCGCCGACTTTGGCCACATGGATCGAACTGGAGGGAGGCATCGTCGGCGTCCCGTCTGTACGCATCAGGCCCGCGACCTCGTCCTTGGTGAAGATTTCCGGCGTTTCGCCCACACGGGCCACTTCCAGGCGAATCACCCGGTCGCCATTGAACCGCACGAACTCCACCGGCTTCGGGGGCTTGCCATAGATCCACTCCTCGAAGGGCATCTGCCCGTCCAGCTCGCGGGTCTTGGTCTCCGGCGCGCCCTTGGAGAAGAGCACCATGTCGGTGCTCATGCCTACCAGCACATGATGGCTGAGAATCGCCTCCTTCAGCTTGGTGGGCAGCGTATCCGTAAAGGCCTGCACGGGCGTCTTGACATCGAAGGAGATCATCGGCGCCAGCAGCAGCTTCACTTCCTTCCCGGTCAGCTCGGGAATATGTTTCTCAAAGGTCAAAGTCAGTCGTGCCCCGGTAGGCTCCTGGCCGTTGTCCTGCACCACCGGATTCATCATCGGCCCGCCTCCCACCTCGACGTGGCGCAGGAAGCGGTGTTTCGGGTCCGGCCCGCCGTTCAAGTCGAAGATGATCTTCTCGTGCTCGATCTTGACGTCGGTCAGCACCAGGCGGTCGCCCGGCTTGGCGCTGAGCCCTTCGCTGGTCACCATGTTCAGATATGCTTCTCCGGCTGGCTCCAGCTTACCGTTGGCCCGCAACTCCAGCCCCTTGTGGCCGCGCGGAAACGGCCGCATGGCGAATCCCTGCTCCGCCTGCAGGTTGCGGATCAGTTCCTGGCGTGTTTTAGGATCCAGCAGCGAATTGGTCAGGGGAACCTGGGTCGGCTGGATCTGCTGATAGCGGCGGTCGACCGCTGCTCCGGGACCAGTCGCACCGGTAGAGGTTTTACCGGTGCGCGTATCGACGGTGATGACCTGGGCCGGGAGCGCCTGGGCGCAGCCGGCCAGAATCAGCACTGCCATGAGCACGCGGCCGCGGCCCGCGCGGCGCAAATCCGCCAGGTTGTCGAGCCTCGGGAACTCAAGCGGGGAAGGGCAGGGGCGCTGCATGGGAGCCTCCCATGGATTCGTGCACCAATGGGCAAACAATAGCGCCGTTCGACGGGAAACGCAAATCAATTGCCGGCAGGCGCGCCGAAGGGCCATTCGCGGGGATCGGGAGTAGGACTTGGCGATTTGGAAGATGGGGAAGTTCAGCGCTATAACCGGGCAGATTTGTGCTTTCCCAGGTCCCCAAAGGCGAAGGTGTCAAGGGAGGGCGACCCACCAGTGATGCTTGGGTTATGATTCTGAGCTGGAATATAGAGAAGCCTGACGATTGTGCGGAGAACGTCTATGTCTCGATTCAACTTGCGCTGGGCGGTCGGAACCTTCCTTGCTTTTTCGACGGCGGTGCTTCTTTCCTCCTCTATTCTGCACGCACAGTCAGCCCCCGGAGCCGGCGACTCGACCGCAAGAATCGATGGGATTTCGCGTGATCTTCCAACATTTTCTGTCGCAGCGATCAGACCGGATAAAAATGAAAGCGGCATGGTCACCGTCAGGTTTTTGGACGATGGAGTTGTGTTTACCGGCGTGCCAGCGGAGTTCCTGGTTCAACAGGCTTTCGCGGTGGAACCTGACCGAATCGTTGGCTTGCCTGCCTGGACCAAAACAGATCAATTCGCAATTCAGGCAAAAGTCGATGACAACGATGTGCCGAAGTGGAAGTCGCTGAACTGGAAAACGCGGAAGATAGCCTTCCAGGCTTTGCTCGTGAGTCGCTTTAGTTTCAAGGCTCATCCTGAATTACGGGAGAACCGAGCTTATTCGTTAGTTATCGCCAAGAATGGCCCCAAGCTTCACGCCGCAAACCCGAGCGACAAATACGCCAATGGACTCAAAGGTCTTGACGGCTCTTCCCTTAGCTCTGGCGCCGCGATCACGGGACCTGGGAAGATCGCCATGCAGGGTGGCTCAATTTCGACTCTTGTCAAACTTCTATCGAATCAAGGTCTGGAATATCCGATCGTTGACGAGACGGGCTTAACGGGCATATATGACTTCAAGCTCGAGTGGACACCCGACAACGGTCCGTCCGCAACCGACGGTTCGACCGTTTCTTTGTTCACTGCCATTCAGGAGCAGCTTGGCCTGAGGCTCGAAGTGAAGAGAAAACCTGTTGAGATGATCGTCGTTGATCACATTGAACGACCCTCTCCAAATTAACGGTCCGACGCGATGTGATCGATGCAGCGGAATCCGGTCAAGCGCCGGCTGGTCGAGAAGGCTGAGCAATGGCCATGGTCGAGCTTCAGGTATTTCGTGACCGGGGTGGAGGGGAGCGTGGAGATTGAAATTCAATGGATTGCATTTCACCGCTGAAACGAGTTCGCGGAGCATCCGCAATACGGTGAAGAGGCCTGTCGGGGCGGGGGCCTCCCATCTCTCAAGGGCGAGACCAGGGGCATCCAAGCTTAAAGGCGGAATCAGGAAAAACAGATACTCAAGGTGCTATTGCTCCGGCTGTGTCGGCACTGCGGAAGCGGAATGTGCGCTGGCAGCCGGCTCTGCGGGAGTCACGGGCAGAATCTGCACCAGGGCTGGCGGCTTCGGCTCGGCGGTGCGGGTGGCGGCTTCGTGCTGGCTGCGTGCGGCCGCATCCAGATCGACCGGCATGCCTCCCGGAACAATCACCGGTGCGTTGTACTTGTAATCCAGCTCGCGGGTCAGCCGGAAGACCACGGGAAGCGCGACCAGGAGCACCACTAACGTGAGCCAGCTCCCATCCAGTCCAAAGCCTCCTCCGGTGAGCCAGAAGGGGCCCATCGGATCGCCCTGAACCACGGGAGAATGGTTGGTGACTCCGCTGACCGCCAGCCCGAAGAGGAGCGCGCGGCTGGCCTTCCAGGCGAAGTTCAACCCCCAGCTCAACCACAACGCGCGGGTGCGCAGATAGGCCGTGGAAAGCAACAGGCTGAAGACGATGGATACGGCGATACTGATGCGGGTCGACCCGCGCAGCTGAGATTGCACCACCGCGTAGAATGCGGCAAACCCGAAGGCCGCGCCGGTGGGCCCGACGGCAAGGGCAAAGCGCTGAAATCCATACCCGCGGAAAGCAACTTCCTCGGCCAGTGCAGCCAGCGCGAAAAAGCCCGCATCGGCCACCAGCCAACCCCAGGCCGCGGGCTTCAGCGAAAGTGAAATCGCAATACCGCCGCCCAAGGTAAGCAGCAGCACACAGACCACGGCGATCGCCCACCCGATCGCCAGGCCCAGGCCAAACTCCGTCCCTCGGCCGGCGCGCCGCGGCAATCCCTGCGCGCTGATGGGATGCAGCTCCCGATCCAGGATCAGGCCGAGTCCGCCATATCCCAGGATGAGGAAGAATACGAAGATCGCCTGCTCCAGCAACGGAATCCAGGGATCGTTGGAAATGCGGGACAGGCCCAGCACCGCCATGTGCGCCATCGAACGCGCCAGAAAGAAATAGAGCACCGCGGCAAGAAACTCGAAGTAGGCGCGTAGTCTGCCCACACGGCTCGGGGAAACGCCCAAGGCAGCACTCACGGGCGTACTCATAGGCGCGCCTCACAACCTGCGCGGATGCTTCCCTGGCCTGCGGGCAAGGAGCGGAAACTGTCGGAATTCGTCACTTGCCGGTTTATGAGACTCATCTGGGGAGCTAACCTTCCGTATAGAACTGCGCAATATTGCGGAACTTCTGCTGGCGTGCCGACACCAGAATATCGAGAGGCATGGCCTTGAGTTCCGCCAGGTGCCTCTTCAATGCGCTGCCCAGGATCCCGCAGCCTTCTTCGCGGTCAATATGAATACCGCCGGGAGGTTCGGACACAATTTCGTCGACGCAACCCAAGGCCGCGACTTCCGGCGCTGAAATGCGCAGCGCCTCTGCTGCCAAAGGCTTTTGGGCAGCGTCGCGCCACATGATAACCGCGCATTGCTCGGGCGAAATCACCGAGTAGACCGCATTTTCCATAATCAGAACCCGGTCGCTCACGGCCAAAGCCAGCGCGCCGCCGGAACCGCCTTCGCCGCTGATTACCGAGATGGTGGCGGTACGCAAGCGGGACATCTCCAGGAGGTTGCGGGCGATGGCTTCGCCCTGGCCGCGTTCTTCTGCGCTGACTCCGCAATATGCGCCGGGCAGATCGATGAAGCTGATCACCGGCCGGCCGAACTTCTCGGCGATCCGCATACAGCGCAGCGCCTTTCGATAGCCTTCCGGGTTGGGCATACCAAAGTTGCGGCGCACCCGCTCCTTGGTGCTGCCCCCCTTGCGGTTGCCGATCACCATGACCTCTTCTTCGCCGAGGCGGGCCATGCCGCAGGCGATAGCCTCGTCGTCGCCGAAGGCGCGATCACCATGAATTTCGCTGAAATCGGTGAAGATCTTCTCAATGAAGTCCATGGGGTAAGGCCGCTGTGGATGGCGCGCCCGTTCAATTCTTACCCACGCCGGTGAAACCACCGGCGTCTGAAGATGACTCCCTGTTTCCTGTTCGCTCATCGGCACCTGTTACTGCTCCAGACTAAGGCATTCCCACAGATACTGTAGGGTAAATGGCTTTTGAGGCCAGTCGTCGCTCCCCGCTGGCCGCGACCACGAAACGGCAGCTGCTCCCATTGCACCATCCGTGGGACTGTGGGAATGCGATCGGGCAACCATCCGTCAAGGTGATTCTAGAGCATTTTCGGAAGACACGTAGCCCTATCGAAAACAGTCGAGGGCGGCTTCCACTTCCACCCCACGGACGAAGACCCGTCCGCGGGGGCCCCCTGGCGAAACGAGCCGCTTGTGTGCGGTCGGTTTGCAACCATTCGGAAAATGCGATCGGGGATCGGACCGATTGGAACAAATCCACAATCGGAACAATCTGCCCCCTCTTCTTCGCCGGTCGCTCCCCGGCTGGCAATCTCCTCATGAGATTTCGGAAGTGAAAACCGGATTCTTAGAGGAAAAGGGGGAAATCCGGGTTCTGCATTAGAGGTTTGAGAGGGTGTTCACCGGCCGTCAAAGTGTATCGATTCGATGCATTTTGAGCAACTTGCGGAGACGTTCCCGTTTTGGGTGGCCCGAAATCGGTCATTTTGCTCCGTTTTGACACACTTTTCTCCTTTCTCCCATTCGCGGAATGGCCTCCCGTTCTTTCCGCTTTCCAATCTTGAGCTCGACCACGATCCGAGAGAAGGTAATGGAGAGCCGCCCGTTAGCAAGCGTTAAGGCGGCCAGCTGAAGCAGAAGGGCAGGGCGTTGCCACCGAGCAACCGCTCAGAGAGAAAGGCTGATATGAGGTTATTGATCGCCGAAGACGACAAGGCATTGGGACTGTTCCTATGCCGCGGCCTGGAAGCCGATGGGCATCGCGTCCGTGTGGCCTGCGATGGACAGGCTGCCGTGGAGGCATTCCGCCAGGACATGCCTGATTTGACCATTCTTGATCTGAATATGCCCATCAAGGACGGCGAGCAGGTTCTCGATGAGGTTCGTCTGATGAATGCCGACCTTCCGGTGCTGATTCTGACCGCGCGCCAGGAAGTGGATACCCGCGTGCGCTGCCTCGATCACGGCGCGGACGACCTGATGTTGAAGCCCTTCAGTCTGCATGAACTGCGCGCCCGCTGCCGCGCCCTGCTGCGCCGCAAGCGGGAAGCCCGTCTCCAGCTGCGGGCCGGGGACCTCGAACTGGACCGCCTCGATCACAGCGCGCGGCGCGCCGGCCAGTCGGTGGTGCTCACCAACAAGGAATTCGCGCTTCTCGAACACCTCATGCTCAATCGCGGCCAATGCGTGTCGCGGGTCGAATTGCTGGATTCGGTGTGGAACCTGGAGCCGGCGCAGACCACCAATATTGTCGACGTTTATGTGAATTATCTGCGTCGCAAGCTCAAGGACCCGCCTCCGGGACAGCTGATCCGGACGGTTCGCGGACAGGGATACATGGTTCCCAACGAAACCGAACTCGTCCTGCCCGCGCTGGCCGCCGCCGTAGCCATGCCGATCGCCACCAGCTCGATTCTTGACATCAACTAACAGCGCCGACGCGCCCCAGGTTCAGGAGATTCTCATGGCCACTGCTTCCGTTTCCGCAAGTGTTCTTCCCGTTGCACCCCGTATCCGGCCCCGGACAGCACTGGTGGCCAGCGCCGACCGCAACTTCCGCCAGAGGCTCTCTGAAATTCTCACCGGACTGCGCTGGCAAGTGCGCGAGGCCGAGGGTGGCGCGCAGGCCTGGGCGGAAGCTGCGCGCACCACGCCCGAAGCGGTGATCGTCGACTCCTGGCTGCCCGATCTGGAGCTCTCCGAATTCCTCTCCGATTTCCGCGACAGCTTCCCGGAAGTGGATCTGTTGACCGCCTCCGGAACCAGCGCCCAGGAGAGCCCGCGCGGTCCGTACCGCCAGGAGCTTCTCTACGCCCTGCATCGTTCGCAGGACAGCGACACCGCGTCCTGGAGCGCGGCGCCCACGCTGGTCAAGATGAGCCCTTCGCACTCCCGTCCCGCGGTGGATGCGCTGCCCCCCATCGAAACGCCGGCGCCTGCGCCGGTGGCCGTGTTGCCACCCCCCATGGTCGATTCCTTTATGGCCAACGATCTCCCCGCCAAGGCCAGCGAAGCCTTTACCAGCGAGCGGCTTCCGGAACTGATCGGCAACGCCCCCTGCATGCTGGAGGTTAGCCGCCGCATCCGTCTGGTAGCTCCACGCTCCACTCCGGTGCTGATCGAAGGGCCGACCGGCTCGGGCAAGGAACTGGTTGCGGAAGCCCTGCACCGCCTTTCTCCCCGGGTGCGCAAACCCTTCGTGGCCATCAACTGCGCGGCGATTCCCGAGGCTTTGCTGGAAGCGGAACTTTTCGGCCACACCCGCGGAGCATTTACCGGCGCCGTACAAGGACGCGTGGGGCGGATTGAGTCCGCCGACGGCGGCACACTCTTTCTGGACGAGATCGGCGAAATGCCGCTGGCGTTGCAGGCCAAGCTGCTGCGCTTTGTGGAATGCGGCGAACTGCAGCGGGTGGGCGACAACGTCACCGTCAAGGTGAACGTGCGCATCATCGCCGCCACCCATCGGCCGCTTGCGCAGCACACACAATCGGGCAGCTTCCGTTCCGATCTTTACTACCGGCTGGCGGTATTCCTGATCCGTACCCCCTCGCTGGCGGAGCACGCACAGGATTTGAACCTGCTGGTGGACCATTTCTTGCAGCGTATGGGCCGCGACGAACCCGTCAAGCGGCTGGCCCCCGCGGCGCTGGCCAAGCTGGCCGCGCACAACTGGCCGGGCAACGTGCGCGAACTAGAGCATGTTCTGGAACGGGCCGCCATTCTGGCCGGCGACGACGCCGTTCTGACCGCCCGCGAAATCGACTTTGGACTGATGGTGAACTGAACCGGCTCGCAGTGGCCGACGGCAGGAAATCGGCGGCAGCATAGGAGGCGATTATGCAGATAGCAACGCTGGAAAGCGACCAGTTGACCCGGTATCTCGATCTGGCCACCAGTCAGATCAAACTTACCGCGGCCAATATAGCCAATATCGACACCCCCGGCTACAAGGCCATGGGGATGGATTTCGAATCCGAAATGCGCGGAGCGATGAACAATGCGGCCAGCGGCGCGCCGTCCGATCCGGTGCACGTGAAGCCGGTCGACGGTCTGGTCACCCGGCCGGACGGCAACAATGTCTCGATGGATCAGGAAGGTCTGAATCTGGCCGAGGCGCAACTCAAGTTCAAGACCGGCGTCTCGCTGCTGCACCTTGAGTATCAAAAGATCATGAACGCCATCCACGTCCAGGATAAGTAGAGCCGGGCGGGGTCGGGCGGGTGCAAAACGGGAAGGAGCATAACGTATGAATCTCTTTGGGTTGATGAGCACCTCGGGGGGCGCGATGCAGGCCGAGCGCATGCGCGCCGAAGTGGTGGCCGCGAACATGGCCAATGCCGAAACGACGAGCACTCCAGCGGGCGGCCCATACCGGCGTCAACATGTGGTCTTCGCGGCGAACCAGGGCGATCCGGCGTTTTTGAGCTCCATGGTGTCGGCTTCCGGCAGTTCCGGAGCTTCGACCGGCGGGAATTTCGCTTCCGGAACATTGCCGCAAATGGCGGGGCTCAATTCCGGAGCGGTGGCCCCGGGGGTTCGCATCTCCCAGGTAATTGAAGATTCAAGCGCGCCGCTGAAGCGATACGATCCCGGCCACCCCGACGCGGACGCCAGCGGGTATGTCTCCTATCCGGACATTAATCCGCTCACAGAGATGGTCGACCTGATGGGGGCCACGCGTGCATATGGTCTGAATAGCTCCGCTGTTCAGGCGGAAAAGGGCATGATCGCCTCGGCGCTGGAGATCGGCAAGTCGTGATCCGGTTCTAGCGGGCAGGGCAGTAAGAGCGTCTGAAGCGAAGCGGCAGGCAGCGGCCGAAGATAAGCAACACCGAAGTTCGGAGGATCCATGAACGCGGCAATGAGCTCACTGAGCGGAATTACATCGACACTGACCAACCTGCAGGGAACCGGGGCGGCATCCGCCTCTTCGTTTATCGGCAACCAGGCGAAAACTTTAGGCGAAACCCAGGCGAGCCCGTTTGCCGATCTGTTCACGGACGCGGTCGCGCAGGTGGGTCAGTTGCAGGACCAGGCTCATACGACGGTTTCCGGGCTGTTGAACGGTTCCGGAGTGGATGTTCACCAGGCGATGATCGCGACGCAGAAAGCGGACATGGCGTTCGAGCTGGCGCTGAGTGTGCGCAACAAGGCGGTAGCTGCCTACCAGACCGTGGTCGGCATGCAGTTCTAAAGCATAGCTCCGCCTTGGCGGGAAGCGCAGGCAGAGAGACCCCGGGCAACCGCCCAAATGAGATTTTGAACCGGCCACACCCTAGAGCCGGAGAGCGGATACAAAGAGCATGGCCACCGGAACAGAGATGGAAAAAAGCGCGCTGACGATGTCCCCCGGGCTGGCCGGTCAGCTGAGCGGAATCTGGACGCGCGGGCGGGTGCAGTGGGCGGCCATGAAGCCCTCCCAGCGTGGCTGGATGATGACCGCCCTGGTGCTGCTTCTGGGATTGCTGGGGGGGCTTCTCTGGTATACGCTGCGCACCGACTGGCGGACCCTTTACGCCAACCTTGAACCAGACGACGCGCGCCAGACAGGCCTGACCCTCACGCAAGCGCAAATCCCTTTCCAGACCACCCCCGACGGGACCGGCATTCTGGTTCCCTTCCCGCAATTGGACAAAGCACGTCTTGCGACCGCGGCTAAAGGGAACCTGAAGAGCGGCCGCCTGGGGTTCGAGATCTTCGACAAACCGAACTGGGTCGGATCGGAATTCGACGAGCAGGTCAACTACCAGCGGGCTTTGGAAGGCGAACTCGAGCATACGGTGGGTTCACTTTCCGACGTGCAATCGGCGCGCGTACATCTGGTGATGCCCCATGATTCGCTTTTCCGCGAACAGGAGCGGCCAGCCAAAGCCTCGGTGGTCATCAAGCTGCGGCGTCGGACATTGGCCGAAGGAGAACCGGACGCGATTCGCAACCTGGTCGCTTCCGCCGTCGACGGCCTGACTCCCGACCGGGTGGTGCTGGTGGACGCGGCCGGCAATCTTCCCCTGGGTCCGAAGACCGAGGATGCGCTGCGCCTGAGCGCCGAGCAGGTTCTCGAAGAGAAACTGATTGCGACCCTGGAGCCGGTGACCGGGCCGGGAAATGTGCGCGCCTCGGTAACCTTGGATTACGATCCCTCGGCTACCGAAGAGACGCAGGAGCGTTACGATCCGGACCAGACGGTGACCCTTTCCATGCAGCGTTCCGAACAGACGACGGGAGGCCAGCAGGTGGCCGCCGGCGTGCCGGGAACGGCAAGCAATGCGCCCAACTCCCAATCTCTGCCGGTTTATCCGCAGCAGACGACGCCGCCGCAGAGCGCCAAGCAGGAATCCGGGACGTACGGAGCCTCCAAGACGGTGCGCCACATGATCGAGAATCCGGGCCGGGTGCGCCGGATGACGGCGGCGATCGTGGTGAACGACCGTATGGCGCAGGCGGCGGGCAAAACCAAGCCTCCGCAGTGGCAGCCGCGCACCACGGAGGAGCTCCGCACCCTGACGGCGCTGGCCCAGGCGGCGGTTGGTTTCGATTCCACGCGCGGCGACATGGTGACGGTGCAGGATCTGGCTTTTGACGAGAATCGCACCTTACAGCCGATCACCTGGCAAAGCCAGTTGCAGGAATTCGTGCAGAAGTCGCCACTCTTGGTCAAATATTCGGCCTTGCTGCTGGCCCTTCTGGTCATCCTGTTCTTTGGCGTGCAACCGGCGCTGCGCAGGGCGCGTCCGGCGGCGAGACCATCCTCCAAGCAGCCCGCCACGGATCCCAAGGGGGTCAAGGAGCTGATTGGTGGAGCGACCGCACCGCCTCCTGTTCTGCCGCCACCGGAGCCGGCGGAGATGGATCCGGCCCGGTTGAGGGCGCAAGAAATATTCGATGCGGTAACCGGTCACTTGAAACGGGAGCCGACGCAAAGTTCACGCCTGCTGCAAAGCTGGATTCACTCCGAGTGATCTGCCGCGCAATGGGAGCCTTTGGACATGCAGCCGGCGCCTAAGACAATGACTGAAGCGCCCTGGCAATCTTGGAAGCAGAAGCGGAACGAAAGAAAGGAATCCAGTCTTGGCCGAAGGAAACGATAACGGGGCGCGGCGTCGGCATGGGTCCAACATGTCGGGTATACGAAAGGCTGCGATTCTGCTGGTGGCTGTGGGCGAGGAGCTGGCCAAGGAGATTCTGCGCGTCCTGCCTGAAGTGGATGTGCAGCGTCTGACCGAAGAGCTGGCCGACCTGCGCGGCGTATCGCCGGAGATGTCCAGCGACATTCTCGAGGAGTTCTGGGAACTACTGGAGACCCAGAACTTCATGATTCACGGCGGCCTGGACTATGCCAGCCGGCTTCTGATCGAGACCTTCGGCAAGGAACGCGCCGACGATCTGCTGGCTTTGGTGAGGCGGTCGCAGGAAGAGGCCCAGGGCAATCTGGCCAAACTGCAGCGCACCGATCCCCAGCAACTGGGCAAGTTACTGGACTCCGAACACCCGCAGACCATCGCGCTGGTGCTGGCTCACCTGGACCCCAAGCGCGCTTCGCAGGTGCTCGACAATCTGAGCGAGGAACACAAGGTGGTCTCCATTCAGCGGCTGGCCGAAATGCGGCAATTCTCGCCGGAGATGGCGCAGAAGGTGGCTCACATTCTGCACCGCCGGCTGGAGAACGTAGGCGACACCGGGCGCAAAAGCTATTCCGGCTTCAAGGCGGTGGCGGATCTTCTCAACCGTCTCAACGCCGAGGAGTCCAAAAAGATCCTGGAAACCATCGAAGACGGACAGCCGGAACTGGCGCTTTCGATCCGGAATCTGATGTTCACCTTCGAAGACCTGGTCACGGTTCCTCCGGCCACTATTCGCGAGATCGTCTCCGGCGTGGACAAGCGGCAACTGGCCATGGCCCTGCGCGGCGCAAATGATGAGTTGCGGGCGCAGATCTTCAAGTCCATGAGTTCGCGCGCCGTGGATATGTTGAAAGAAGACATGGAAGTGCTTGGACCGGTGCGGTCGCGCGAGGTGACGCAGGCCCAGCAGGAGATTCTCAACCTGGCACGGCGTTTGGAGGCCGAGGGCAAGGTGGTCCTGAAGCTGGAGACGGGCGACGAGATGATGGCATAGCCAGGCGCATCGGTTTCAGTTCGAGGACGGGCAGCCCGGCAGCTGCTGAGTGCAGACAGTTGAAGCGGTTAGCGCGGAAGGGAAAAGACCTTGCAGACGGGATCGAGCAAAAAGAACGAAACCTCCGCGCGGATCGAGGTCTTTCGCTACCAGGCGGGCCCTGAAGAAGAGCCGCAGCCGGAGTGGACCAGTTGGGGAAACGACGATTCCGAGAAGTCGGAAACGCCTCCACCCGAGGTAAAGGTCATTGTTCCGGCCGTCGATGAGACCGCTCTGCGCGTGGAGTTCGACCGACGGCTCAACGACGAGTCGCGGAAAGCCTTTGAAGCCGGTCGCGAAAAAGGCCGGCTGGAGGGCCGCCAGGCGGAACGCGAAGCCCAGGCCGCGGGGCAGGCATCGGTTGAGGATCTGCGCAAGCGCCAGGTGGCGGAATTGATGGAGAATTTCATCAAGGAGCGGGATCGCTTTTTGCAAGCCGTGGAACATGAAGTCGTGGAGCTTGCCATGGGGGTTGCGGCGCGGATTCTGCGGCGCGAAGCGCAGATGGACCCGCTGCTGCTGACCGGCGCGGTTCGCGTGGCCCTGGGCCAGCTTGCCGGTTCTACACAGGTGCGTCTTCGGGTGCCCGCGACGGAACTGGATCTCTGGACCGAAGCCATGGCGCTTCTGCCCAACTTGGCCGTCAAACCGGTGGTGGTTCCGGGGGATGGGATGCGCCTGGGGGATTGTATGATCGAAACCGAGATGGGCTCGGTGGACCTCGGGATCCGCTCCCAGATGGGCGAGATCGAGCGGGGCTTCTTTGACCGCGCGGGAGGTCGTCGGCCGGAATCGAGGACGACGGGCGAAGTGGTTGCTGCCGGCAAAGGAGGGCGCGGATGACGCGCCTTCTGGATCGCTATTTTGCTTGTTTGGAACGCGGCAATCCGTGGCGGTGGCGCGGTCAGGTACTGGAATCCGTGGGCCAGACCATTGAGTCGTCGGGCCCTATGGCCTCGGTGGGAGAGTGCTGCGAGATCAGGGATCAGTTTGGCCGCATGCATATGGCCGAAGTGATCGGGTTTCGCGGCTCCAACGTGCTTTCGATGCCGGTGGAGAGCACGGAAGGGATTCGCTACGGAGATCCGGTTTCGGCGCTCGGAATCATCCCGGAGATCGAAGTGGGTCCGGCGCTGATGGGCAGAGTGCTGAATGCCATGGGCAAGCCGATCGACGGAGGCAAGGTTCCCTCTACCGATAAGGCCATGGCCCTCGATGGAGAAGTGCGCGGCCCCATGGACCGTGTTCCCATCAAGACTCCTCTGGGGACTGGCGTTCGGGTTCTCGACGGACTTTTGACCGTTGGGCGGGGACAGAGGGTGGGAATCTTTGGCGGCTCCGGCGTGGGAAAGAGCACGCTCATCGGCATCATGACTCGCAACACCGAGGCGGATGTGACCGTGGTGGGGCTGGTCGGCGAGCGTGGCCGCGAAGTGGTCGAGTTTCTCGAGGATTCGCTAGGGGCGGAAGGCAGGGCCAAGTCGGTAGTTGTGGTGTCCACCTCCGATGAATCGCCCCTGCTGCGCATGCGCGCGGCTCTGGCGGCCACCACCGTGGCGGAGTACTTTGCCGCTCAGGGCAAGCATGTGCTTCTGGTCCTGGATTCGCTCACCCGCTTTGCCATGGCGGCGCGCGAGATTGGGTTGGCGGCCGGCGAGCCGCCCACCAACAAGGGGTACACGCCGTCGGTCTTCACCCGCCTGGCCCGGTTGGTGGAACGGACTGGTCAGTTCAATGTGGGTTCGATCACCGCGTTTTACACCGTCCTGATGGAAGGCGACGACCAGCAGGACCCGCTGGTGGACGCCGTTCGTTCGCTGCTCGATGGCCACATCGTGCTTTCGCGCACTTTGGCCGCTGAGGGCTGGTATCCTCCTATCCAGATTTTGGACTCGATCAGCCGACTGATGCCGGCGGTGACCGATCCCCGCCATCGCGAGCAGGCCGCCCTGATCCGCCGCCTGCTGGCTGTTTATGCACGCTCCGAGGACCTGGTACGCATTGGCGCCTACAAGCCCGGTGCCGACCCGGATCTGGACCGGGCATTACGCGCGCGAACGGCGATGCGCACCTTCATGACCCAGGATTCACAGGAACGGGTGCGCTTTGGCGACTGTGTGCAGCGCCTTGCCGCCCTCGCCGCCGGGGTTTAAGCCATGCCTGTCTCGCGCGCCCTTCGCCGTCTGCTGCGCATCCGGGAAATCGAAGAAGAACAGTGCCGGATGCGGCTGGAGAGCGCGACCGGCGAGTTGCATCGCCTGCAGGCGGCTCTGGAGGCCACTGCGGAGCGGGACCGCCGGGGACGCCAGCTGGTGGCGGCGAGCGCTCACAGCGGCGAGCTGCCAGATCGTCTGGCAGGAATGGAAGAAACCCGCACGGCAGCCCGCTTTGCGGAATTCCTGCTTCCCCGGATAGCAGAAAAGGAACAGCAAGTCGCGCAACTCCGCCAGGAATTCCTTGCCAAACGCGTTGAGCACCGCCAGGCGGAGACGCTCATCGAGGAGACCGAGGCCAAGGACGCGATCGAAGCCGGCCGGCGCAGCCAGCAGATGCTCGACGACTGGTTCAACGCACGCAAGCTGCGCGGCAGCCGCCAATCCAAGGCGCGCGGTCCTGCTCCGGCAAGCAACGAAGGCTTGCTCGACTGAGCCAGAAAATACTTGAGCGAGAAACCTCTTTAAATCTGAAGCCGTTCCTCAATCGGATGCCCCGTTCCGATTCGTGACAATGCTTTAACCTGCGACTGTCGCGATTTGGCACAGTATCTGCTCTATAGGGGGCATGACCGCTGCGGCTGGAATCGAAATCACGACAGGTGGGCACTCAACACTGGGTCCGGGCCAAGGGTCGGCAAAGATGCCGTCCGGGATCTTCGGCAATGGAATCGCGGCTACCAACGCCCCTTCCACTGCGGGGGCTGGTGCAGCCAGTTTCCGCACCGGTTGGCAATCGCTGCTGGCTTCCATGAACGCGGGCACATCATTAGATGGAATCAAGGACGAGCCAAGCAATCATCAGGCGTTGGATTCCACTGCCGAAACGACAGAGGGTTCATCTGCTTCCGTTCCTGCGGCTCCCGTCCTGACCGCAACGATCCCGTTCCTGGAGGCGACACCTGTTCAAGGCCAGGCAGATCCTTCCGGCAGCGGCAACGCGCCGACAGTTGCGAGATCGGGGCAAGTTGCCCCCAGCACGGAACTCAATCTTCAACAGAGAGCCGCATTCCTTGCCGGTCAGACCGGCAGTCTGGCCACCGCCAATTTCTCCGTTCCAAGAGCCGCGAGCGCGGCGAGAGCCGACTCTTCGCGGGAGAGCAAAGCAACCCACTCCGCAAGGGAGAGCAAGCACCAGGCGGCATCCAACAACCTGGCAAGCAGTGGATCATCCACCGCCGCGGCACTGATTCCTTCCGCGACAGCGGTGATTGTTCAGCCCGTGACCCAGCCTGTCCCCGCGAATACGAGTACCTCGAACGCAGCGCCCAACAGTTTGGTAGCGAGCGAGAGCCCCGCGAGCGCCATTGCTTCGTCCGCATTTGCCTCCATGGCCGGGGATTACTCTCTCTCTTCCATCGTGACGAGGACTTCGGGGCCCCGGCACACTCAGACCGAACCCAACTCGTCGGTTGCCGCGGTTTCCGGCGCCGCATCGGAGGACAGCGCCGAAGACTTCAAAGAGAGTCGCACCTCCGGCTGGCAAGGCCAGTCCAAGAATGGGTCGGGCGGTGGATTGGGCAATGATTCCGGCGATGAATTGGGATCGACCAATGAGCGTTTTCTTGGTCTTTCCTCAATAGCGCCCTCAGAGCTCTCCCATGAGCAATCTCAAACGATGGATAAAGGCGCTGCAGTTACCACCGATGCGGCGGCAAACCAAACTTTGGGCGCCCAACAATTGTCCGCGCTGCAGCCCAAACTTCAACCCAATTCGACGGAAGCTGCCGGAATGACGCGCAGCCAAGCGGACGAAACGGCGCCGCACGCCCTGTTGAACAAGCTTCCATTCACCGCGGATGCCGCGGACGCCTCTTCAAGCGTGAAGGAGACCGCTTCCACGCCCGAGAGCCTGGCGAACGGCAGCAAGGCTCCGATCGCGGAAACGGGCAGCAGTTCCCAAGCAGGATCGAATCCAGGCCAAGTCTTGCAGAATCCTTCCGTACAGAATCCAGCGGCGGACGCACCAAGCGCCGCGGCGAGTTCCCTGCTGCCGGCGAGTTCGAGTTCAACCGGCCCCGGGGCCAGCAGCGGTTCCCTATCTGCTCCTGCAAAATCCACGCCGACAGCGGCCGGGGGCGGAGCGCGCAAGCTCAGCTTTGGAGCCACGCATGCGGGCCCGCCGTCATCCAGCTGGGGCGCGACGAGCAGCACGGACAATCGGAGCACCCAGATCCAGGACTCGAACCCGTCTCTGGATCAAAACAAGAGCGGAAGCCAAAGCTCGAATCAGCCTCAGCCGGCCGCCATGAAAACAGAGCGTGCCGCCGCAGGATCAGCCTCTCAGTCCTCCTCCGCGGGGAGCGCAGAGACTGCGCCGACGGGATCCGCCAAGCCTCTGGTTCATACAACGAGCACGACAGCGAATGCAGCGGTTCCATCGAACGCTTCCGATGCCGCTGCTGCCGAAGACGCGACCTCTACGCGCGGCGAGCGGACGGCGAAGCAGAGCGCGTCCGGAACGACGCATGGAACGGGCGCATCTGGAGTGGGCGCATCTACAGATGGAAGTGCCAGCTTGCCCGCGCAGACGCCTGTTGGCACAATCCCCCTGCAGGGCTCAGCGCAGGCCCAAGATCCTTCCGCAACCCACGGGACGACCGCCAACAGCTTGCACAACACTTCGGGGAGCTCCGCCGGCGGCGATGCGGAATCGACGACCAGCAAGACATTCGCGGCGCTGGACGCAGAGCCTCTCGTACAAACTCCGACCTGGATACGGGCCGGGGCGCAACAGGCCGAGGCGGGCTACAAGGATCCGGAACTGGGCTGGGTTGGGGTGCGCGCGGACGCCAGTGGCGGCGTAGTTCATGCGTCGCTGGTGCCGGGTTCGGCAGACGCTTCCGCGACGCTGGGCAGTCACCTGGATGGATTGAACGCGTACCTGACCGAGCATCATACGCCGGTTGAAGCGGTCACTGTGGCCGCGCCGGAGAGCCGTGCCGCAGGGCCGGACATGGGCCAGGGCACGCATCAGCAGATGAGCCAGGGCAACGGGCAAGGGGCGGAAGAGAGCGCCAGGCAGCAGGCAGCGCTGAACACGGGATCAAGCGGTGGACAGGATTCGGGCCAGGGAGCGCCCGCCGAGCAATATTTCACCACGCAAGCCGTAACACCGGCAGCGGTAGCCGCGAGTTCATCCGGGATGGATGGAAACACGAGCGCAGCAGAGAGTGTTGAAGCCGAAGGCTCCAACGGAGTTCACATTTCAGTCGTCGCTTGAGTTCCGGTTTGATTCGGTACACAGGCAACAGCAGCAGAGGGAGGAAAGATGGCAGCATTGGCAGGAATCATGAATAATCCATCGGCGGCAAGCCAGGCCATGGCGGGTGTTGGCGCAAAGCCCATGGCCAGCCCGGCCAGCGGCACCAGCAGCTCGAGCAGTTCCAGCAGTTCTGCGGCCACTATTTCGTCCAACGACTTTCTCACATTATTGGTGACGGAACTGCAGAATCAGGATCCGACTTCAAACGCCGATCCGAACGAGTACGTGAACCAATTGGTTGCGGTCAATAGCCTGGAACAGTTGGTGAACATCAACCAGACCCTGAGCACAGATCTCGGATCATCGAGCGGCACAGGCGGAACAAGCAGCACCAGCAGCGCACAGGTCAAAGGGGCAACCACACTTCCTGTCGGCGCCCATGCAACGCCGAGCGCGGCCACAGCCTCCTCGTCCTCCACGAGCGGAACCGCGGCATCCGGTTCAAACATTTTTGGAGCGGCGGCAGCAAAGCTCGCTCCCGGCAATCTGAGCATTCCTGACGCAAATCCGTCGGCGCAGGCGGTAGCCAATTCGCTGAGCGGAAAGCACATCCCCATTCCGCACTAGATGACACGGGTGCATAACCACCAGCCAGTCCAATTCAACTTCATGCCGAAAAGGCCCGCAACAATTTCAAGAGGAGATTCACAATGCCCAGTTTTTATATTCCGATCAGTGGCCTGAACGCCGATTCGACGGCGCTCGATACCATCGCCAACAACCTGTCCAACATGAACACCACCGGATTCAAAGAGCAGACCACCCAGTTCAGCAACCTGTTCTCCCAGACCATCGGCACCGCCGGCTCCGGGGACGCGATTCAAGTCGGCAGCGGCGTGCAGGTCGCGGCAAACACCAGCGATTTTTCGGGCGGCTCGATCTCCTCGACCGGCATTTCGACCGATAACGCGATCAATGGATCGGGCTTCTTCGTGCTGGATGGCGGCGCCGGGAGCCAGTTGTACACGCGCGACGGCAACTTTCAGACCAGTTCCACCGGGCTTCTGCAAGCCAGCAGCGGCCAGGCGGTCATGGGATACCCGGCGGTGAATGGAGTCATCAACACCAGCGGCGGCCTCACCGATATCACTCTTCCCACCGGCCAGGTGATGCAACCGGCAGCGACGACCACCTTCAGCATGACCCAGAACCTGGATGCCTCGGCTTCGGCAGGCACCGTGGTTGCCGGACAGGTGAAGGTATATGACTCCCTCGGCAAAAGCTACGAGGCAACGGTCACCTATACGGCTCAGGGAGGCAACAAGTGGAGCTATAACGTCACTCTGCCCGACACGCTTTCCGCCACACCCATCTCTGCGGCCGCCGCTCAAAAAAATCTTCCGGTGACATCTTCTCCGGCAAGTGCGTCTACCGTCACCAGTCCCTTGACCCCCACCTACGTAGCTGGGACTGGAGTACAGACCTACACCTTTGGTTCCAGTTCGGGGATCCTTGGTCCCGGCGAAACCAGCGGCACGCTTGCGACGGTTAATCCAAACACCAATCTGATCATTTCGGGCCTGAAGGCGGATGGCGTCACCCCGGCGAGCACCTCCCTGCCTACCATAAGCGCGGGAGAAACAGTTGCAACCTATGCAGCTGCCCTCACCACCGCCATGGCAACCGCCGGAATTGCCAACGTCACAGCCACGTCCACAGGAAACACGCTGGTCATCACCGGTCCTGCGGGGTCTGCAACGCCGCCGGTCTCTGCCGGCACTCTTCAGCAGGATCTCGGGGGCGCATCAGTCAATTTTGACCTCGGTTCAAGCGCAACGGTCAATCCGTCAACGAACCTGCAGATTACCGGATTGAACGCTGCTGGTGCCACGGTTACCACGGTAATTCCTCCGCCCACCGCAAACGAATCCGTCGCCAACTATCTTACTTCTATTCAAACGGCACTGGGGCCAGTGGCAGGTGGGGGAGTCGCAATGGTTGGCGTCTCCGTCGCATCCAATGCCGCTGGACAAATCACCATCACCGGCGCCAACTTTACAACCACCGGCGGCGTGGCGCAGGACGAGCAGGCTCAAACCGTCAGTTACAATTTCGGATCGAATAATGCCGCGCTGGCCACAGTCGATCCAGGAACGAATCTCACCATTACCGGTCCGACACCTGCCGGCGGCACGGCGACAACCACCGCGCCTACCCTCACCGCCGGGGAAACCGTCACCCAATATGCTGCCGCGTTGAACGCCTCCATCGCCGCTGCCGGTATCGGCGGTGTGGTGGCTACCGTAAACAATGGACAGCTGAACATCAATGGCACCGGAATGACGTTGAATGGCACCGTAATGCAGGATCCTGCGGGGTCGGCCAACCAGGCCGGAACCCTGGCCTTCGATTCCAACGGCAACCTGGTCAGCCCCGGCTCGAATGTGAGCGGAATGACCTTTGGCGGTCTCTCCGATGGGGCAACCACCATGACGTTGAACTGGGGCCTCTTTGGCGCAAACGGAACCGCCAATATCAGCCAGACGGATGCCGCCTCCACAACCGCTTCAACCAATCAAAACGGTTACCCCAGCGGCCAGTACCAGAGCTTTGCGGTGGATAACAGCGGTGTGGTGACAGCGACCTACTCCAACGGCCAGACAAATCAAGTCGGCCAGATCGCAGTGGCGACCGTCACCAACGAACAGGGACTGCAATCGGTCGGCTCAACCAATTACACGGCGACCACGGCTTCGGGCGCGGCATCGGTGGGTGTGGCCGGAAACGGTGGACGCGGCACCATCACGGGCAGTTCGCTGGAAGCTTCGAACGTCAACATCTCGGCTGAGTTCTCGGCCCTGATCGTGGCCCAGCGCGCCTTTGAAGCAAACTCCAAGGCCGTTACCACCTTCGACAGCGTGACCCAGGAAACCATCAACATGATCCACTAAAAAAACCGGCTGTAGACCGGTCCAGAAAGCCGAAACCCCCAACCTTCGCGTTGGGGGTTTCGGCTTTTACCGTTGCCTGAGATCAGGCGATGCGCTCGATGACCACCGATTGCAGGACCACGGGGGTCTTGGGCTTGTCCTGCGCGGCGGTCTTGACTAGCGAGATCTTCGTGACCACATCCTGGCCCTCGACGACTTCGCCGAAGATGGTGTGGTTGCCGGTGAGCCAGGGGGTGGGGGCCACGGTGATGAAGAACTGGCATCCGTTGGTGCCGGGGCCGGAGTTGGCCATGGCGAGTTTGCCGGGCTTGTCGAACTTGTGGGGAGCGCCCTTGGTCTCGTCCTGGAAGCGATAGCCGGGGCCACCCATGCCGGTGCCGGCGGGATCGCCGCCCTGAATCATGAAGTCGGGAATTACGCGGTGGAAGATGGTGCCGTCATAGAGCTTTTTGCTGGATTTCTCGCGGGTGGTGGGATGCGTCCACTCCTTGGAGCCCTCGGCCAGTTCGATGAAGTTCTTGACGGTGATGGGTGCGTCGGCTTCAAAGAGGCGGACGGTGATGTTGCCTTCGGTGGTGGTGAAGACGGCGTAGGTTCCTGCTGCGAGTGCCATGAAAGCTCCTTTGGTTGAAAAACGGGTGTGAGTTCAGAGCAAACTACCCACCCAAAGTGAAGATAACGTTGATCTGGGTATGCACCTCGACGGGTTGACCGTTCAGCAAATACGGTCGATAGCGCCAGGTTTTTACGGCATCGATTGCCGCCTGCTGCAATTGCTCCGGGCCGCTGACAACTCTAAGATCCGTCACCGCGCCGTCCGTGCCGATCGTCGCGCTCAGAACCACCGCACCGGAAATTCCTGCCTGCCTGGCCTCGGGTGGATAAACCGGGGCGGTCTTTGACGCCAGCATTCCCGCCGCCACTCCCCCTGAGATCATGATGCTTTTGGGAGAGACAGATCTTTGGGGCGGAGCCTCCGCAGTTATTACGTCAAGCATGCGTGCCGCCGCCGGCGAAGGAGGCAGCGGCTGACCCTCCGGCACGATGGTGACAGTCTTCAGCACAACCGGGGTAACGGGCTTGTCCTTGTCGTCGCGCGGAACGCGGGCGATGGCGCGGACCACCTCGACGCTGGCGTCGTCGCACTGGCCGAAGAGGGTGTATTTCTGATTGAGCGTGTCGTAGCCCTGCTCGGTGATGAAGAACTGGCTGCCATTGGTGTTGGGGCCCGAGTTGGCCATCGCCAGCCGGCCGGACTGGTCGAAGTTGAGGTTGGGATCGATTTCGTCGTCGAAGGCGTAGCCTGGGTCGCCCATGCCGGTGCCGGTGGGATCTCCACCCTGAATCATGAACTCGGGGATGACGCGATGGAAGATGGTGCCATCGTAGTAGCGCTTGTTGTGCTGCTTCTTGCCGCTAGAGTCGGTCCAGTCCTTGGTGCCTTCGGCGAGGCCGATGAAGTTGGCCACCGCATGGGGCGCCTGCCTTTGAAAAAACTGGCAGGTGATACGGCCCATCGAAGTGTCCATGACGACGGTCGGGCCGTTGGGATGGATGAGAGCCGCGGCTGTTGCGGTGGGCGCGTCCGGCAAGTCCTCGGTTACGGGCTTTGCGGGAGGAGCGCTAGAGGTCTGTGCGAACGTGGCGGCTGCAAAAGCCACGAATAGTGCGAGAGTGAGAAGCGTGTGCGTGAGTTTCATGCCGCTTTGAGGTTAAATCATGCGCCGGGCCGAGGGCCAGAAAAGCGGCTGGATGAGTAGAGACGAGGGGCAAAGAAATGCCGGAGGATTGAGGTCAAACGGAGCTGGGCTCATCTGCCCGGGGGGCGAAGGCGAAGGCATTGCGGCCGCCGGATTTAACCAGATAGAGCGCGTTGTCGGCCGCCAGGAAGAGTTGGGAGAGGGTGACCGAGCCGCTGGACTCGCTGGTGATGCCGATGCTGACGCTGACCTCAATCCGATGGCCTTCGTGCTCAAAGCGAAAGTCCTGGAAGGCCTCCAGAACGCGCCGGGCGGCGATCTCGGCCTGTGAGCGCGAAGCGCGAGGGAGAAGCGCGCAGAACTCATCGCCGCCCCAGCGGCAGAGAAAGTCCTCATCGCGGAGGCTCAAGCGGAGGGTGGTGGCAGCGGCGCGGAGGAGAGCGTCACCGGCGGAGTGGCCGTAACGATCGTTCACTTCCTTGAAATGGTCGAGATCGAGGATGAGCAACGAAAGGGATTCTCCACTGCGAGCGGTGCCGGAGAGCTCGCGGAAGGCGATCTCCTCGAAAGCCCGGCGATTGTAGATGCCAGTCAGCGGGTCGAGCATGGCCTGCTCGACGAGACGCCGATTGAGGCGCTCGGAGACCATAAGCAGAAAGAGCGGAAAGATGATTCCCTGGGCGAGCAGGGCGGCGGTGTTGGTGAAGATGGAGCGGGGGCCGCTGAAGTTGTAATCGACCGGAAAGGTGCCCGCGTCGATGGCGTCGACGACTACAAAGAGGGTGGAGAGGCTCAGGAGGCTGTATCCCACGCCGGTAATGGAGTCCACAAAAACCCTGGGGCCAACACCTTCACGCCGGAACAGCGCCGCGGCGACCATTGCCATCAGGATCATGTCGACGGCGTTGCAGAAAATGTTCTGAATAGAGGCATTGCGATGAGCGACCGTAAACCAGAAACAGACCCCAAAGGTGAGCACGGGAGGGCCGAAGAGCCAGACCAGGGAAACGGAGCGGCGCTTGAGCAGGCAGATAGCCGCTAACTCGAGACTGAGGCAGGCAACAACCAAGGTTCCGCCGAGGACGAAGAAGCAGAAGTCGCCCAGCCAAAGGCGCTCGAAGCGAAAGAGGTAATTGAGGCTTAGGCACAGGTTAGCCGCGCCGAAGAGTGCCAGGGCGTTGCCCAGGTGGTCGGGATAAGCCCTGCGCACCAGCAGCACGAGCAATCCGCAGGTTCCGGATGCGAGTGCACCGATCAGCCAAAAAGCGCGTATATCGAGCGGCATCATCTTGACCCCCTATCGATACGGTCCTTCAAAAGTTCGACTGGTTTTCAAACCTATTTACAAAGAAGTAAGATGCAGGCTCTCTTCGGATTCGTTGCGCCTGGCTATACCGAGCCGCGTGTCCTTCGACAACACTGCGCTCCGTTCAAGATGACGCGAGGCTCCGGACTGTCTCAGATGCGGATCAAATCAGCAGCCTTTTTTGCAACGCGCCATAATCGCGGCGTGCAGGCGATCACGCAGGCTGGCGGGCATTTCGTAGATTTCGTGCGAGCGATAGATCTCGATAGTCTTTCGGGTGGTGTTGAGGGTTACTTCGCAGTGCGCACAACCGTGCAGATGATCCTGCAATTCGGCGCGTGTTTCCGCGCTTACTGAATCGTCGATGAGGTCATCGAGCAGGGTCAAAAACTCTTTACAGGTCACTTTTCAATCCCCGTTTCTCTGGCGCCCTTCTTCCTGCGAAAGTAACGGCTCAAACGCTCGCGCAGTTGCAACCGCGCGCGGAGCAAGCGGGACTTGACCGCCGGGACGCTCAAACCCAGAGCCTCCGCCGTATCTTCCGTGGAAAGTCCCTGGACATCGCGCAACTCGAACACCACCTTGAACCCCGGAGGCAGCCCCTGGATCGTCTTGCGAAGGATTTCCGCAAGTTCCGTCTGGCTGAAGTTCTGCTCCGGATCGGGAGCCCAGTCAGCCAGATCGCGCGGGACGCTGCCCTCTTCGGTTTCGATATCCTCATCGATGGATACCATTTTGCCGGTGCGGCGCTTGCGCAGCCGCATCAGGCTTTCATTGACTGCAATCCGGACCAGCCACGTGTAGAACTTTGAATTCCCCTGAAACTGATCGAGTTTCTCGTACGCCTTCAGGAACGCATCCTGCATGACGTCTTCGGCATCCTCGCGGTTCTGGGTAATGTGCTGAGCGATGCGAAACACCTGGCGTTCGTACTTCCGGACCAAGGTGTCGTACGCCGACACATCACCCTGCCGCACCCTTTCAACCAGGGCAACGTCGGGATGCGGCTCGAATTCAGCTGTTAAAGGTTGGATGGTCGACATGGTAGTTGGTTGCGGAAATTCCATGGGTGAAGGGCAAAAGTGTGCGATCGGATGTATCTACCCCAAAAAATGTTCAAAGAACCCACAAAGAAAGAGTGTACCGGACGGCGGTGGGCTGGACCAAATCGGCGACGCTGGCGGCAGGCGAAATCCCATATCGGGGAATGGCATCGGACGGTTCCCGCGAAACGGCAGAATTGCGGTTACCCGGGTGGTTCCTTTGCGCAGTGGAGGGTGAAAGCGTCTTAAAGTGGAGAGATGAGGGTTCCGCAGTCGCCTAGCTGTAATTCTTTACCGGCACGATGCCTGGCCGGCCTGGTTTCAATCTTGCTGATGGCCCCACCAGTGGCCAGCCAGAGCCCGGACGTGCCGCAGAAGGCCGCGGCGACGCCTGCTTCGCCAAGCGGGCACCTGGGCGGGCAATCGAGCGCCAAGAGCAAGAAGCATTCTGCAAAAGCAACGGGCAAGGCGAAGAAGCCGCTTTCGCAGAGCGCGCGGGCAGCCAGAGCGGCGCGCGCGGCAAGGATCAAGCTGGCTTTTGTGGCCTCGAAGGATTTGCGGCCCATGGCGCAGCAACTGGCCGCGCTGCGGACACCGGCCGCTTATGCGGGAGTAACGAAGTGGGCGCATAGCCACACGGGAGAAGCCGCGGCTGCCGCCTACTTGGCGTTGGGGCATGCCTATCTGCTGGACAAGCAATATGCCGAGGCGGGAGCGAATTTCCGGCTGGCGAGGCAGGCGGGCGAGGTGCTGGCCGATTATGCGGATTTCTTTGCGGCCGAAGCGAATCACGACCTGGGGAACCAATCCGCGGCTGAGGCAGTGCTGAAGGGATTCACGAGCCGCTATCCGGACAGCATCTTCGCGATACAGGCCCCAGAGTTGGAGGCCAATACGCTGCTTGCAATCGGCGACCCGGCAGGCGCGCAGCGGGTGCTGACGGCGGCGGAAGGAACCGCATCGGCGGGCAGGCCGGGATTTCAGCTTGCGGTGGGCCAGGCAGCCGCTTCGCTTGGGCAGTCGGGAGTGGCCGTCGGGGTGTTCAAGCATCTGCTGCTGAGCCACCCGCTGAGCGGAGAGGCGGAGATCGCACGAAGCAAGCTGACGGCGATGGGGGCCGAGTCGACGCTGACGATTGCGGAATTGCGCAGCCTGGGAGACGCCTACTACAACGGGGGGCATTACGACGCCGCTAGCGAGCAGTACCGGGCGCTGTCGCGGAGCGCGGCGGTAAGCGGCACAGAGCGGAACGAGTTCGCGGTGGCGGCGGCGGCTTGCGATTTGAAGCTGAAGCGGCTGACAGCCGGCGAAGTGGAAGCCCTGCCCGATACCCGCGACGAAAACGGGGCGCGGCGCCTTTATCTGCTGATGGAACTGGCCCGCTCGCGCAACGATCTGGACGCGCAGAAGGGACTCGTAACGCGGCTGGCGTCGGATTTTCCGCAAAGCCCGTGGCTGGCGGAAGCGCTGTATTCGAGCGGGAACATGTATTTGCTGCGGCGGGACTACGGGCCGGCAGCACAGTACTACAGCTACCTGGCGGCGCACTTCCCTGCCCACAAATACGCAGCGGCGGCGCATTGGCGGGCGGGCTGGCTGAGTTACCGGATGGGTCAGTTTGCGGATGCGGCACGGCTGTTCGACGAGCAGATCAAGAACTACCCGAGCAGCAAGGAGACCGCTTCCGCGCTCTATTGGCAGGCGCGGCTATTCGAGACGCAGGATCACGATACGGCGCGAGCGGCGGCAAATTACCGCACGCTGGCGCGGGCGTATCAACATTACTTCTACGCGCAGATGGCGCGGCAGCGCCTGGCGGCGCTGGGAAACGCGCCGGTGGCGCCGGATGCAACCCTGGACCGGATTCAGCCGCCCGCGGTGCCGGCGCTGGAAGCGAACTTTCCGGCCGACAGCCCGCACATGGCCAAGGCGCGCCTGGTGGCGAATGCGGGTTTGAACGACTACGTCGCCCAGGAGATCGCCGCCGATCCCGACTCGGGGTCCTGGAGCGCGCTGGCGGAGGCGCAGATCTACGCTTCCTACGGAGAGGCGTTCCGGGCGATGCGTGCGTTGAAACGGGCGCTGCCGTCGGCCGCGACCGCCTCGATCAAGTCGATCCCGCTGGCGTACTGGCGGATCCTGTTTCCGAAGCCGTGGTGGGATGCGATCCAGGAGGAATCGGCAAAGAATAATCTCGACCCGTACCTGGTGGCGTCCTTGATCCGACAGGAATCGGAGTTCAACCCGACGGCGATTTCACATGCCAACGCGTACGGACTGATGCAGCTGCTGCCGTCGGTTGGCAAGTCGATGGCCCGCGAAGAAGGCGATGCGCACTTCCAGACTTTTCATCTGCTGGATCCGTCGACCAACATCCGGCTGGGGACGCGGAATCTGCGCCAGACGCTGTCCAAGTTTGGCGGAGTGACGGAGTACGCGCTGGCCGCCTACAACGCGGGCGACGAGCGGGTGACGGACTGGCAGGCAGCCGGCCCGTACTCGGGCATCGACGAGTTTGTGGAGTCGATTCCGTTCACCGAGACGCGCGAGTACGTGGAAAGCATTCTGCGCAATGAGGAGATTTACAAATCGCTCGACGAGTACGCGCGGCAACAGGGCAAAGGAACGACGCGCTAAGACGACCCAAAAGTCACCGCGGCCGCATAGCGCGCGAGAAGTGAGCGGGATCACACCCACGACAGGAACTCTTTTGGTGCGAGCACTGGCAGATTGTGGTTGACATCTCCCCTCCTGTGCGTCAAAACTGTTGGAACCGAAGGCAGCCTCAGCCTTCAGAGAGCCATTCGCAGCCTGCAGTTGCTGGACAGCTGGGCCGGTCGAGAAAATGCGAGCAGCCTTGCCACCTCACATTGATGGAGGGCAGGATGTCACCCGATATGCATTTACTGGAAGAATGGATTCCCGAAAGAATGGACCCTGGAACAGTTTTCGTGCTGGAGAACCAGACGAAACTGGAGAGTGCTCCGTATCCGTACGTGGCGATCATGTCGTGTCCGCGTTGCGGAGCGATGGGTTTAATCACACGACGGCAGCTTTGCAGCGGGGAGCACATGATTTGCGAGGGAAGCTTCTGCTCGGCCGAATACCGACTGGAAGGCGAGACGATCTTGTACCGCGCCGCCCAGTAACGGCCGGCAACTGACAGATACACCCGTAGCAATTCGGGTCGGGATTTTTGTGCGCCACGGGGTGGTCTCAGGCGAGCAGGCAGCGCGCCCACCGCTGGAGCAGAGAATACTGCGCGGGTTGCCGTGGCTGGCGGGATTTGCGGAGCGGAGATCGCCGAGTAAGGGACGAATGCCGGATGTGCCCATCATGGAATGATCTAGAATGGACAAGCAGATTAGAGGGGTTCCAGAGTTTCCATGTCCTTGCTTGAATCGTGCGAGGGGTCATTTTCTTGAGGAAAACGACCCCTCGCAGCATTCGTTCCTGGATGCAGCAACTCTGGAATCGCTAAAGCCCGGATGGCGAAATCGGCAGACGCAGCGGACTTAAAATCCGCAGCCCGCAAGGGCGTGGGGGTTCAAGTCCCCCTCCGGGCACCAGTTCAACATGTTGATAATAAGCAATTTGACGACTGTTTTTGGGCGCGTGATCTCCTGTTGTCATCAGTCTCTTGATTGCGAGGTGCAATCCTGGGTACAGATCGTATCGTCTTTTAAATAAAAGACTTAATGGCTAACGTATGGCTATTTTTCAGCGTGGCCTGCACATTGGCAACATTACGCATAATTTCGCGATGATCTGCGGACTGAATTTGTGGTTTCCGGCTTTCTCGGCCTCGGCGATTCACAATGGCCTCAGTTTTCACCTGCCGGGTCGGGTGTGAGCTGCTGGTCGTCCCCTGAGGATACTGAGACCAGTTTGTACCCGATGGCAGCGTAACCCTTCAGACGGTGTTCGTACATGCGGGCCAGCATGGGCTCACCAATATCGGCGTAATCGTAGACCTGGACAATTCGCTTTCCGTCGTGGAGGCGGTGCAGCCGGCCGACGTATTGCTGAAGAGTTCCTTTCCATGAGATTGGCATTGCCAGAAAAAGCGTATCGAGCCGAGCATCGTCAAACCCTTCGCCGATGTAGCTTCCTGTTGCCAGAATCAGGCGTGGCGCGCTGTCTGGGACAACTTTCATAGCCTCATCGATCGCTTTCCTTTGTTTCTTGCCCATTCCACCCTTCAAGACAAAGATGTTCTCGGCGGCTCCATTCAATAGATCAGCCAGGTGTAGCAGATGATCGGTCCGTCCTGTGAGTAGGAGGGGAGAGCGACCGTGGCTGAGGGCAGCTCGCACATCAGAGGCGATCAGATCGTTGCGCACTTCATCTTGAGTAAGAGCGCGATAGATGTCCTGAATACCGGCATCGGCGGTTACGCCTTTCATCTGGAATGCAGTAAGGCGTGGGGTCACGACATGTTGGAAGGGAGATGTATCCGTCATTGCCTTGGCGTTCATGCCAAAACGAATTGGCCCGCACTGCATCTGAATGATGGGGTGATGTCCGTCTTTCCTTGTGGGTGTCGCCGTGAGGCCAACGATGAATTTCGCCTTGATCGCACGCATCACCTGCTCAAAGGTGAACGCCGATAGGTGATGGCATTCATCGACGATGATCTGCCCATACTCCGCAACACAATCCTGTACGGCATTTTTCTGGCGAAGACTCTGAATGACGGCGACATCTACAATGCCCGTCCTTCTGAGCTTGCCGCCACCGATTGAGCCAATCGACTCTGGCGGAAGATCAAGAAACATCGCAAGACGCGCTTGCCATTGATCAAGCAATTGACGGCGATGAACAAGAACGAGCGTGTTGACTTTGCGTTGTGCAATGAGCCATGCAGCAACGGCTGTCTTGCCGAAGGCCGTCGGCGCGCAGAGGATTCCACCATCGTGTTCAGCCATCCGGGCAACTGCACCTTCTTGATCCGGGCGGAGCTTTCTGCGAAACTCAGTGGCAACCGCGACGCCCAGATTGCGTTCATCGTGGACTTCTGTCTGTATGCCGTGCAAGTTCAACAGTTCAAGAACTTCGCCAATACAGCCGCGCGGCACGGCGATGTGTTTGGCGAAGTCCTCGCCACAAGAGATGATGCGAGGCTTGCCAAAGGTGGAAAGCCGCATGGCCTGCGCCTTGTAGAACTCTGGGTTTTGAAATGCAGCAATCCGGAGAATGCGATTGATCATCGCCGGCGGCAATCCTTGCTTCTCGACGTAAACGAGATTTGCGCGCGTGATCGAAACAGATTCAGGGAAAGGGCCTTCTACTGGGCGGTCCAACCTGTTGCGCGATGGGGGCAGTGTCCACGGATCTTTCGACTCATCTTCATCGCTCAAACTCATGCGTACCCCGATCAGATTGCCTTTGCGCTGCGCTTCCTCAACGATTGCCATCGCAGAGGAAGTAGGCAGTCTCTTGATGGAGAACAAGTAGGCCCATTGGTCCGGGTATGGAGCGAAATCGGCATCGAGGAAAACGCTGTTGCCCTGTTTCCGCGGGCCAAATTGAAGAGGAAGGGCAATTAGGTTTCCGAAGCCACCTTTCGGCATTGTGTCCTGGCTCGGAAAGAAGCGGTCATAGGAGTCGAGTCCGAGTTGGTGTCGCCGATCCATGGTTCGCGTAAGGATTGCGCTTCCCATCTTCCGCGCGGTAACAGCGGGCAAAGGCTGATCGAAGAAGATCCAGATGTGCCCGCCATTTCCTGAGCGCGACCGTTCCAGAACAACAGGAATGCCCATCCCGGCACATGTGTCGATGTAGGCGCGAGCATCTTCCTGCCACGATTTCTTGTCAAAATCGACGGCAAGAAACCAGCAGGTCTCGTCTGGCAGCAAGGGATACACACCAATGGTCTCCTTGCCGAAGAGGTGGCTCTCGACAACCGTGTCGGATAACGGAAGAAAGGTTCGAGTCTGACGGACCACCTTTTTGCGGTCTTCTGGATTGCTCGAATGAATGGCGGTCCAGTCCATCAGGGCAGCCGGCGAATATCCTGAGCGACCATCCGCACTGGTCCAGCGTTTTGCATAGACGTCTTCGCGCCCGCTGAACAGACTTCTGAATAAAGCTATGCGCTGCTTGGCTCGCTCCTGGCGGTCTTCCGGCTGTTGAAGAACCACTGGCGGAGCTGTGGGGCAATTGATAAGCGCCGAAGCGGCAGGCAGGCCATGAGTAGCCAATATCTGTTTCAGACGCTCAACTTCCAAGCGAAGAAGTTGGTTCTCTTCTTCGAGATCGCGTTTTGGAAATTGCGTTTTCCCGCCTTCTGTCATTGCATTATCCCTAGCGCACCACACCAGCCCAGTCTGCCTATCTACCCCGAGCCTTCCTTTGCTCCACGATTGGTCTGGGATCCAGTTTGTCGAGAATCTCCATAAACTTGGGCCGGTTCTTGTAGCGCAAGCGAATGTCCGCGAGCAACCCGTCCCACTCGACTTCACGATGGAGCGCTTTCAGGATGGGCCGCATCTTGCGCAGGTAGCCCGCAACCGCTTCGTATGCTGAAGCACTCGCGTGCGGCAGGTGATCGTCCACTCGCTGGCGATAGATAGCAAGCGACCTCTCAGGATGTGATTCCGCCACCGCTGCCGCCACTTGATCTCCGTAGCCGCCAGAGCCATACCATGACATGCTTCCTCGATGTTCTTGTCCGGCCGACATGGCGTCATACCAACGAAGCACGTCATCTTGCCGCCTGTCGGCAATCGCCATGTCGATCAGCACATCGAAATGCGGGCCTGCCGCTGGGCGAAATCTGGATTCATTCCCCAGCAGCGGCAGAAGATAAGCTGGCATTGGCAGCGGCCATTCTGCATTATCTGCGCGCTTCGCCGATACTTTGCCTGGCGAAGGCAATGGCGAAACGCCCGTTTCGAGAAAGCTGAGTGCAATGCCGCGAACGCTGTCTTCGCAGCCTGCTTTGGCCGCAGCCTTGAGCAATTCCTGAAAGCTATCGCGACTGGGATGTGAGAAGAACTCCAAAGCTGTGTGAGCCGCGGCAATCGGCCATTGCCTGCGCTGAATCGCCATTTCGCCTAACAGTTTTTCAAGACCAGACGCAATACCAGGCAGCTTTGCAACTGTCTTTTCGATTCCCTCGGCCGCCCAGTGCTTGGCCTCGTCGTACCGCTTCATTTCAATCAAGCGTCTGACCAATCGTTCGTAACTTCCGGAGACGCGGGCCTCCTGTTCGCACACTGCAAGAATCTCATCCTTGCGGCCCGCATTCTCAAGCGCCCGGATCAACCAGTCGGCGATGTGCTCATGCTGGTATTTGCGGTAGTAGGGATCGTCATCCTTTACGGGCGACTTTACGCGCTGTACCAGAATATCTGAGACTTCGGACCATGCCGATTTGGCAGCGGGCATTTTGAGAATGACGTCGGCAGCATCGTTGACAATGCCGTAATCGTCCAGCAGATGTGCATCGATTGCGAAAAGCAACTTGTGCGCGGGAGTGAGCGTCGATGCGGCAACTGCCTGAAAGATAACCGGCACGCATTCACCCACGGCTTCTGCGGTTTCGCCCTCGTCGTTCGATTGACCAACCTGCTCGTTGCCCAGTGTCATCAGTTCTTTTCCGAGGCGCACCACCGCATCGGAATGCCCAAGCTCTAATAATCGCTCCAGACGATGTTTCACGCGGCTGTAGTCCGGCGTATGTCCTTCGCCTCTCCAATTGTTTTGCCAGCCGGCCTCGGAGGCAACGCGTCGGATCTCCTTTCGCGCTTCTGTCACCAGGCGGTCTACATTGCCTTCGCCCAGCGCAATGCGATCGCGAAACTCCTCGCGCAACTCGGGAAACCGTTCGGTCAGAGCCCAGACCAACTCCACCAACTCATCGCGGCTCTTGGCTTCGATATGCTTGCGGATTTTTTCGTTTGATGCCTTGAGTGTCTTTCTTCCAGATGCTTCCGGATGCCGATGCCGGTGGACATAGAACACTTCCTCGTTATCATCGACTTCTGAATCCATATCCCGATCGTCTGTCTCATCGTCGTCATCTTCATCGCCGCTTTCGCCGGCAAGCATCTCCCAGCGTTCATCGTCCTGGTCCGCCACGGGAGCTTCCGCATCTTCGCCTAACATCTCAAGATATTCGGCTACTACCGCCACTGCGTGCTTGCAGCCGCTGGCGCTCACCGGGCAAGTGCAGCGCGAATAAAGTGCTCCACCCGTTTTCGCGGATTGCTCACACCAGACGGTCACCGCGTAACGCTCTCCGCCCGTGACCGTGGCCAGCAGCCAGCCGTCTTCCGAGATTGCGAGATCATGGACGCGCCCTTGCTTCTGATAGGCTCTGCCTCGTTCAACGGAGCGCGGGCCCGCCCATTCGGTCAGATCGTCCCAACTCAGGGCAGTCCAACCCTGATTCTGGGGGATCTTATGGACCTTGCCCTTTACCGCGTGTTTTTGCTTTGAACTCATACATTTCATCCTGAGCTGATTCGGCATTGCCAATACGAAAAATCCGGTGATTATGGCAAGGGAGGATTCGGTTCCCCACGAAGGCTCTTATCGACGAGTCCGCCAACAAAACGCGCGAAGGGTACGATAGCTTCCTGAACGCTAGCCTGTTCGAGAGCCGACATATATGCTGTGCGCTCGCTGACCGGGATCACTGTCCATGGATAGCCCCCTGAGGCCAGCATCACATTCATCAAAAAGCGCCCCATGCGTCCGTTGCCGTCCATGTAGGGATGAATGTAGACAAAGAAAAAATGTCCAAGAACAACCCGGACCGCTGGCTCTTGCTCTTCGCGGAGCAGATCAAAAAGTGTTGGCAGCGCGTCTCGCACGGCATCCGAGTTCATCGGCATGTGCATCGAATTGCGGATGTAGACCTGAGCGTTGCGGTAACCCGCCAGATCGGCTGGATTCAAAAGTCCCACAGCCACACTCGGGGCAAAGAGCTCGCGGTACCATGTACCGTGAGCCTGGTCCGCTACTTCACCGGCATTCTCGCCCTGTAACACTCTCCAAACGCTATCGAGAACTGCCTGGTGGGCCTGCCAGTATCCCCGCGCTGCCATGGCATTTCGTTGCTCCCGATCATCCGGGTTGGCATCGGGATTCCATGCGCCGGCGCGTACCCGCTCAATGAGTTCCGGCGTGACCCGATACCCCTCGATGGATAGCGAGTGATATGCATCCGTCAAATACGTATCCGCTACTCGCTTCAGATACGCCTCAATGGCGGGAGGGCGACCTGGAGCTAGAGGAAACGATTCGATAACGGGCTCTCTCATCTTTTGCCACATCAGTTGAATTCTGTGAACATAGGGAGATGTCTCCCGCGCAGAAAAGAAATGCACGGGCTTGTCGGCAAACGGATCGCTTTCACGGATCTCGTACCCTGCGGCGGTCATCGTCTTTACGATGTCGTCGGCAATGCGCTCCCGGCCGCAATTGCGGAAAGCGCCCGCAAGTCTTCCGGCGATGGTCGAATGGCCGCCTTCAAGCAGTCGGTAAAGAAGGCTGGATGCATCGCGAAGCGTCAGCAATACCGCCCGAATGTCCGTCGGATTGCTTGAATAGAATCGCGGAGAACTGGCAATAAGAGCGGCCTCCGGCGAAAAAAGCCGCAGGTCGTCGCGCAGTTCCAAATTTTTCGCATTGGGAAGTGCGGCGCGAACATCGAACAAAGACGTATTGTGCGGAAGTGCTGTAATCCGGTTGCGGGCGCGGGGTGAACGCACCATGAGCTGGCGCGGCACAGTATGATTGCCCGCGAGATACGAGAGGGATTGTTCCGGCGAAAGGCACCATGCGGCGCCGAATCGCTCATCCAAATACGCCGCACAGAATCTCCAGAAGGACGCATACCAGGGTGTGCTTTCGCCGGCAATTTCCTCGGGCCGACTCGGGATATACCATCCCTTTATGACCTCTCGCAAAAAGCCATTGTCGACCAGCCGCTCACGGTGCGTTCGCGACAGATTCTTGGCGCGGATGGCGGCTTTGCCTTCCGTTTGCTGGAGTTTGCCCAGAGCTTCCAGCGACTGGGCTAGCTTTTCTGCGGGCGTCGGCATGGCGTGCTCCATTTAGCTTTTGCGGTTGCAATGATTTTAGCCTATTGCGTCGATTTGAGGTTAACTTATTATGCACTACGCTATAAAAACACCCACAACCACCCATAGGAAGTCCTGCGATATCCGAGCTCCCCATGATTTGATAAGTTTTGGATTGTCGTATTCGCACTACGATAACGCATGGAGAAACAACTTTTCGTTGATTTTCTGACAACGAAATGATGGCGGCATATCGTTTCGCTACCTAGCCTAATCTCAATGTGTGGAATGATCCTCGAATACGCTATTTGACATCTGCGCGAGGCCCTCTCGGGACATGCAACTGAAACGTACAATTCACTATTCGAGGTACAGTAGCGGTACACCCGTCAGTTCTGCTTGATTACGGTCGATTACGTTAAGTTCCAATTATTGAGGTATTTGCGCTGTCGCTAGATTACGGTCAATTTCCCTTATTTTTCATAGGTTTACAGTGTTCGTTACAAACTTAAAATCCGCAGCCCGCAAGGGCGTGAGGGTTCAAGTCCCCCTCCGGGCACCAACCAAATAAAAGACTTAGACTTGATATCTCCAGCAAAGGCCAAGCATCTATATGACCCAGGTGATACTTGATGTCCGGGGGACGCATGGCACGGACTCACAGCATCAAGCCGGAATACATCGACCGGTGGTTGACTCGAAATACAAAAACGCCCGCAACAAGCAACAGATATCGAGCTTTGTTCTCATTCATCTTTCGTCAGGCTCTCCGCAACGGCAACTTCACGAGCAACCCGGCTCGCTTGGTGCGCCAAAAACACTTAGAAAATGGGGTCATGCGTTGGCCCACATATGATGAACAGAAAACCTTTCACACCGCAATTGCCCATGTACATTTACCGGAGTTGGACATTGCCCCTCGGAGGATCGGTCGGCGCCGCCTCGATCTTGACCTTCACATTGAATCCCAGCCAGGCGTCGCGCTGGAGCCAACGGAGCGTCCACTCCACTTCCCTGCTATCCGGGGCGGGTGCGATGTCCGCACTGTAGCCTGCGCTGCCCATGGCGCGGGATGCCATGGTTTGCTTTGTCTTCCATGCGTTGTCGGTCCACACCACTTCAAAATCCTGGCCGTCCAGGATGCGCAGAGTCTTGCCTGCATCAAGAGTCTGAATGGGCCGGTTGCGTGTGTGGAATTCGAGATCGTGCCGCACCCGCTTGCGTCCATCTGGCTCAGAGTAGCGCTCGTAGACGGGATCGACGCGATCGAAGACCTTGCCATCGAGCGCCGAGCGCAGCAGCTTGAGGTACTCGGCATGCGCCCACACCAGCGGCATAGCCGAACCCGTAGCCCGACCCAGGAAGAGGCCTCGCTCCGGGCGATCGGCCTCGTCCCACACCTGCTCCGGCAACATCTGGCCGTGGCAGGCGTAGCCCTCATAAGTCGCGATCAGAGGAGCGATATCGTGGCCGGCAGCCAGCTCATAGTGCGCGCGCTCGCCGGTCAGGAGCGGCCAAACGCGGCCCTGGCCCCACCCCTTGAACGGGCCTCCATCGGCCCGCTCGCCATAACCATCCCAGTTATAGCGCAGCCAGCCGGGCCCCCGCGGAAGATCGCGCTTGATGACCGCGTCCACCACCTTGAGCGAGTCCACCATGAGCGGGTCATCCGCGCGGCGCACGCCATAGCGCACCAGTTCCAGAAATCCCGCGTCGATAATCTCTCGCGCTTCAAACTCGTAACGCGTGCCGGGAGGCCGGTTCGCCAGTCGGATGGTCTCATTGCCGCAACCCTCGTGCGCATAGGCCTCACCGCACTCCGGCGGGCGGATGCGCATGTAGTGCCGCTTAATCTCGGGATGGAGCACCCCGTTGTTGGTCACTGTCCAGTCTTCCAGGTGGCCTTCCATCCAATCGGCAAGCTCCTCGAGAAACGTGGCCAGTTCGTGGGATTCATGGGCGCGCATCATTTCCGCAGCGCAGATTAACCCCACAATCACGGCAGCCAATGTGGAAGGCGAGTAGCCGGCGCTCTCTTCCCATCGCTCCTGGTGCGTAATTGGGGCTTGCTGCACCAGACAGCCGGCCGCCCGCTCCACAAAAGGAAAGATATCCATCTCGCCGAGGCCTTTGGCTTTCCACAGCCTCCAGGCAAGAATGAGCGGAAACGCCACCTCGTCGAGCTGCTTGCCTCGCCAGTAAGGTGTTCCGTCGATCCAAAAGTTCTGCGCGAATCCACCGTCGGGCTGCTGCGTACAGGCCAGGTACACCAATGCGCGCCGCGCTGTTTCGGCACGTCCGCAGGCCAGCAACGCGGTTGCCGTCTGCACCATGTCGCGCGTCCACACCAGGTGGTAGCCGCCCATGTCGTCGTCGCCGTGCGCCTGCCCCCAGGGAATCGAGGCCGACGCCACAAATGCGCCGGAATATGTTTTGTCTTCGTGCGCCAACAGCACATTGTGGCTGGCCCGCATGAGCTTGCCGCCATCCTGCGCATGCGCCGCCAGCCACTCGGGATTTGCCGCCCTCTGCCACTGTTCGATGAAGCGCTTGCGCAAATCCTCGAAGGGCGTGGTCAATGCACTCATGGTCTTCTGTGCCGCAGTGTGATGCCCTTCTCCAATTCCGACTGCCAGTGTGAAATCGACGTGAGCGCTTTCCCCCTTCAGGTCGGCGCTCGCGATGCTCTGAAGGTCGATCTCGCCCATCACGGCTACATTGCCTCCAGTAGCCGAACCGAACTCCCAATCCATTTTGAAGTTATCCATCAGGTCGTGCCAGCCGTCGCTGGCGCCCACAAAGCCGCAGCCCACGCGCGCAAACCCGCAGTTGGCGGCCATCGCCAACGACCACTCATCCTTCCAAGCCAGCAGCGCCTTGTGGCCGGCAATGTCCACCGCGCGCGCCGAGTTGCCCGCGCCTCCGCCACCGAGATGCGGCGCCAGCAGCGCAAACACCTTTAGCCGCGGCAGCAGGTCCGGAAGCCCTTCGAGCCGTATCCGCTGGATCACTACCGCGTGGTGGGGATCGCAGATGATCTCCTTCGTCAGGCTGTAACGGCCTTCCGGATCGCGATTGACATACCGAATACCCAGAGCCTCCTGGTGGATGTACTCGAAAGTCGAAACCAGATCGCGCTTCTCTTCGTGCGCAAAGGTCTCCCCATCGCTGACGAGGAACTCCATGTCTCGCACCTGTGCGCGGTCAATCGTTGGATGGTAAATCTCGTTGAGGATTCCGTGCGAACAGGTGAACCAGATGCGGCTTGACCCCGCATAGGCCGTTCCCACCGCGTCCTTCAGGCTCGAAGTCCATCGAGGCTGTGTGCCGGGAGCGCCAAAGGCCTCGCCCTGCTGGTCAAGCCAGCGATACATAGTTTGATTGCTCATCGATTCACACTGCGATTCAGCTGTCGGATTAGGGTTGGAGGCATCACCTACTTCGACACCGGACGGGCCAAGTTGGATACTCTTTTTCGACACAACCGACAAGAAATTGCCGAATCGTAATCGCGAAAATGCTGATTAACTGCCTCAGGTCGGGAGGGAAAAACCGAATCGGCGGCAAGTCCGAATGAGGAACTGCCAATTACCTTTTCGCGGCATTGTACCTTTCTGGTCATTGCGCTAGAAAGGCATCTCGTCCATTGTGGAGAAAGCCGCCAAGCGAAGGCGCTTTTTTCATGAGAATCAAAACCCCGTATTTGAGCAGCGCGATTCTAGCCTCGACGCTGGCGCTGTCCACCTCCGGACTGACCGTGTCGGCTTCGGCGCTGAAGGCCCAGAAACTCCAGGGACTAACGCAGTTGCCCGGGCCAATTGCGCCGTCGGCTCCGCTGGCCGCGCCTGCGGCTTCATCTGAGACCTTCGCGGTGAAGCAATTACTGAGCTTCAATGAAGCGGAAGTGAAGTTCGATCTGCGCGACCTGATGAAGGTCTTGCGCGATGGACGTCACGAGGGGTGGGTTTTGACAGCGTACCCTGACCCCAAGACTGCTCAGGCTTTGATTGGAGCCGGCGTGAGTCTCGATCTGCCGGCCAGGGAACACCCGCAACGCGACCCGCTGAACCCACATCCCTTTATCGAGCCGTCCTCGGCCGAGCTGTGGCAGGCCGCAGGGCTCGATTCGGATCGCCTTCGGGCGATTGTAGACCGATTTAACTCCCGGCTGGACCTGTGGACCAAGAAGGGATTTCGCAGAAAAATGAAAACGCTGCCGCCCGATATTACGGGTGAAGATGCGGAGCGGTTGCTGCGCGCCTCGGTGATCCAAGCCATTTACAACGCCAAGGGCTACTGCCGGGAGTTTGATAGCCTTTCGGCTTCGCAGCAGATGGCCTTGAGCCAACTGGTGTACCAGATGGGCTTCAATCTCCAGGAGTTCAACCGGTTTTTGGACCTCATCAACAACGGGCCTGCAAGGGGTGTCGAGGTTGCCGGACCGGGCAGTCAACCGGGCGGCTTGGCCGGTTCGGGCGATACCCTGTCCGCCGATGCACCGTTCTGGAGAACGGTGCAGCAAACCCTGACGCAGAGCCAATGGGCCCGCGCTTATCGCGTCCGCGCGGTTTCGGTCATCGCCATGCTTGATCCGCAGTACGTTGATGCACCGCGCGCAGCGGAGCAACGGGTCGGGGATCTGCTTCGGCCTGCGGGGTTGCACAGGCGCCCAACCAGCCGAGCGGCTTCGCGGCAGTTGGCTTCGTTTGCGGGCAAATCGAATCGGCATCGTGCGACCCCAGCACGCAAGAGACGGTCGACCGCGGAGAGAAAACGGGGGGCATAGAAACCTTCCGGATTTGATTCACTGGGCCTGAGTTCAGACCAGATTCAACTCATCCCCAAGGCACTTCCACCTTCTTGCAAGTTCATCCGGCTTTCTTTCTATTACTCACAAACTCCGATAACGATTTTAGATTGACACATTTAGGAACTCCTGACCCGAATGTCGCGGGTTCAAATCCAGCCCCAACAATCATTCAGACTGCAAGCCAACCCAGAGTCACCGCCGACAAGGATCTGTGAACCCAGAATCATGCAGGTGCGTGCACGGTTCGTCAAGACGGATCAGAAGTCCGCAGCCCGCAAGGGTGTTGGCTTCAATTCCCCCCTTCGGCCACCATCAAAACATACGGTTTATGGGAAGATGGCCGCTCCATCGAAAGCGGCCATCGTTTGCTCCGTCAACGGTTAGGGGCGGTCTGTCGTAGAATTCCGGTAGCATGAAGTGCCCTTATTGTGGATTTGGACAGGACCGCGTGGTGGACTCGCGGGAGAGCAAGGAAGCGGATGCGATCCGGCGGCGGCGGGAGTGCGAGCGCTGCAACCGGCGCTTCACGACCTATGAGCGCATCGACGAAATCCCCTACATGGTGGTCAAGAAGGACGGACGCAGGGAGCGGTTCGAGCGCCAGAAGGTGCTCAGCGGGCTGCTGCGGGCGTGCGAGAAGCGGCCGGTGCCGTCGATCAAGCTGGAATCCATTGTGGACGCGACGGAGAGCTTCCTGGTGGATGCGCCGGAGCGGGAGCGCTCCACGCGGGAGATCGGAGAGCTGATCATGAGCCACCTCAAGGGGATCGATACTGTGGCGTACATCCGCTTCGCCAGCGTCTATCGCGACTTCAAGGACGTGCGCGAGTTCAAGGAAGAGCTGGAAGGATTGCTGGGCGGGCGGGGTTCGAAGAGCAAGAAGTAAGCGGGCGCTCGCGCCGAGCAAATTGGTTTCTCTCGCGAAGACGCCTGCATGCTTCCAGTTGTGCAAATGAGGATCGAGAACTGCGTCCACATTCTTTTGCAAGTCATTTAGAACAGGCTTTTCTCCATTTGCGAGGTGATGCTGATTTTCGTGCGCTCCGGATCGTCCGCGAGAGCCGACTCGACAGCGCCTCCGCGGAAGAGCCTTCGCGCAGCGCAGAGCGGCCCCTTCCGAGGAAGGGGCCGCTTCGGTAATGCAACTCGTCCGACCGGTATTCGAGCTAGGGGATGGTCACGGCGACCGAGCTGGTGGGAGCGCTTTGTGCCCCACTGGCGTCCACGCTCTCGACTTGGTATTGGTACGACTGCCCGGCAGTCACGGTGTTGTCCGTGTAGGTGGTTTGCGCGTCCGCAGAGGAATTCAGCAGCTGATAGGTGGTCCCTCCGCTTGGCGCGCGGTAGACGTTGTAACCGGCTACCGGGTCTGTGGAACTGCTCGGCGCATCCCAGTTCAGTTGAACTGAGTAGGAGCCCGCCAGGCCGGTTCCTGTGAGAGGAATAGTGGCCGTCGCACCTGTCGATGAGGTGCTGGTAACGGTCAGAGTTCCGGGTGCAGAGCCCGCCACGGTGGGATCGAAGACGATATCCACCGTCAGTGTCTGGCCGGGCGTCAATGTGGTTTGCGCGATGGCCGGCGAAAGCGTGTAGCCTGCGCCTGCCACCGAGACGGAATTCACGGTCACCGCCGCCGTACCGGCGGAGGTCAAGATCACGCTCTGCGTCGCAGATGTGTTCAGTGTTACGCTACCAAATGCCACGCTGCTGGCGTTCATGCTCAGTGTCGCGGCGCCCTGGCTCACGGTGAGAGTCACCGACTTGGTGGCTGCGGTGTAGTCGGTCGAGTCCGTCGGTGCGAATGCGACCGACAAGTTCACCGAGCCTGCGGCCGGAACAGTTCCCGCCGCCGGTGTGTAGGTAAAGGTTCCCGCCACGTTGGAGGTCGCATTGAGTTGCGTAGAACTCAGCGCTGTCCCCGCGACGATCGCTGCCGGCGTTGCCCAGGTGAGGACCGGAGCAGCAGCGCTTACGGTCAGTGGCACAGTCGCCGTGACCGCTGTGTAATCGGTCGAGTCCGTAGGCGTAAAGGTGACCGAAAGCGTCTGCGTGCCAGCCTTCAGAGCCGTTCCCGCCGCCGGAGAGTAAGCGAAGGTTCCCGCCACAGAGGCCGTCGCATCGAGTTGCGTGGAGTTCAATGCCGTGCCATAAACGATTGCGGCCGGCGTTGCCCAGGTAATGACCGGTGCAGCCACACTGACGGTCAGAGTCACCGACTTGGTTGCCGTGGCGTAATCGACTGCGTCCGTAGGCACAAAGCTGACCGAAAGCGTCTGTGTGCCCGCCTTCAGCAGTGTTCCCGCCGCGGGTGTGTAAGTGAAGGTTCCCGCCACGGTCGAGGTCGCATTAAGCTGCGTGGAGCTTAATGCAGTGCCATATGCGATCGCGGAAGGCGTTGCCCAGGTGATGACTGGTGCAGCCGCATTCACGGTCAGCGGTACCGACGTCGTGGCCGTCGTGTAGTCGGTTGCGTCCGTGGGCGTAAAGGTGACCGAAAGCGTCTGTGTGCCCGCCTTCAGCTGTGTTCCCGTTGCAGGTGTATAGGTGAAGGTTCCCGCCACGGTGGAGGTTGCATTAAGCTGCGTGGAGCTTAATGCAGTGCCATATGTGATCGCGGCCGGCGTTGCCCAGGTGATGGCCGGTGCAGCCGCACTGACGGTCAGCGTCACCGACTTGGTTGCCGTGGCGTAATCGACTGCGTCCGTCGGCGTAAATGTGACCGAAAGCGTCTGCGTACCCGCCTTCAGCTGTGTTCCCGCTGCCGGTGTGTAAGTGAAGGTTCCCGCCACGCTGGAGGTCGCATTAAGCTGCGTGGAGCTTAATGCAGTGCCATATGCGATCGCCGCCGGTGTTGCCCAAGTGATGACCGGTGCAGCCGCATTGACGGTCAGCGTCACCGACTTGGTTGCCGTGGCGTAATCGACTGCGTCGGTAGGCGTAAAGGTGACCGAAAGCGTCTGTGTGCCCGCCTTCAGCAGTGTTCCCGCTGCCGGTGTGTAAGTGAAGGTTCCCGCCACGCTGGAGGTCGCATTAAGCTGCGTGGAGCTTAATGCAGTGCCATATGCGATCGCCGCCGGTGTTGCCCAAGTGATGACCGGTGCAGCCGCATTGACGGTCAGCGTCACCGACTTGGTTGCCGTGGCGTAATCGACTGCGTCGGTAGGCGTAAAGGTGACCGAAAGCGTCTGTGTGCCCGCCTTCAGCAGTGTTCCCGCTGCCGGTGTGTAAGTGAAGGTTCCCGCCACGCTGGAGGTCGCATTAAGCTGCGTGGAGCTTAATGCAGTGCCATAAGTGATCGCCGCCGGCGTTGCCCAGGTGATGACTGGTGCAGCCGCATTGACCGTGATCGAAACCGAAGCCGTTGCGCTGCTATAGTCGGTTGAGTCCGCCGGGTTGAAGGTTACTGAGAGAGTCTGCGTGCCCGCCTTCAGCAATGTTCCCGCCGCCGGTGTGTAAGTGAAGGTTCCCGCCACGGTGGAGGTTGCATTAAGCTGCGTGGAGCTTAATGCAGTGCCATATGTGATCGCGGCCGGCGCTGCCCAGGTGATGGCCGGTGCAACGGTGTTGACTGTCAGGGTCACCGACTTCGTTGCCGTGGCGTAATCGACTGCGTCGGTAGGCGTAAAGGTGACCGAAAGCGTCTGCGAGCCCGCCTTCGGCAGTGTTCCCGCTGCAGGTGTGTAAGTGAAGGTTCCCGCCACGGTCGAGGTCGCATTAAGCTGCGTGGAGCTTAATGCGGTGCCATATGCGATTGCGGCCGGCGTTGCCCAGGTGATAGCTGGCGCAGCAGCATTGACCGTGATCGAAACCGAAGCCGTTGCGCTGCTATAGTCGGTTGAGTCCGCCGGGTTGAAGGTTACTGAGAGAGTCTGTGTGCCCGCCTTCAGCTGTACTCCCGCCGCCGGTGTGTAACTGAAGGTTCCAGCTACCGTGGACGTCGCATTGAGCTGCGTGGAGCTCAATGCCGTGCCATAAGCAATCGCCGCCGGCGTTGCCCAGGTAAGAACCGGAGCGGCAGCGTTCACCGTCAAAGGCACGGTGGCCGAGGCCGTGGTGTAGTCAGCCGAGTCCGTCGGGGTGAAGGTGACCGACAAAGTTGTCGAGCCAACGGCTGGAACCATCCCCGACGCTGGAGCATAGGTGAAGGTTCCAGCTACGGTGGAAGTCGCATTGAGCTGTGTGGAGCTCAGTGCGGTGCCATAGGAGATTGCAGCTGGCGCCGCCCAGGTGATGACCGGTGCAACAGTGTTGACAGTTACAGGAACGGTGGCCGAAGCAGTCGTGTAATCGATTGCGTCGGTGGGCGTAAAGGTGACCGAAAGCATCTGCGTTCCGGCCTTCAACACTGTGCCCGCCGCCGGAGAGTAAGTGAAGGCTCCAGCTACGGTGGAAGTTGCATTGAGCTGTGCGGAGTTCAGCGCCGTGCCATAAGCGATTGCCGCTGGTGCCGCCCAGGTGAGAACGGGAACAGCCGTGTTGACCTTCAGAGGCACCGTTGCCGAAGCCGTCGTGTAGTCGGTCGCGTCCGTCGGCGTAAAGGTTACTGAGAGCGTCTGCGTGCCCGCCGTCAGCACCGTCCCCGCTGCTGGAGAGTAAGTGAAAGTTCCAGCCACGGTGGACGTCGCGTTGAGCTGCGTGGAACTCAGTGCGGTGCCATAATTGATTGCCGCCGGAGCCGCCCAGGTGACGGTCGGCCCAGCCGCATTCACGCTCAGGGCTGCGGTTGCCGTCGCCTGAGAGTAATCGGTCGCGTCCGTCGGAGTGAAGGTGACGGAGAGCGTCTGCGTGCCCGCCTTCAGCAGTGTTCCCGCTGCAGGTGTGTAAGTGAAGGTTCCTGCCACGGTGGACGTCGCGTCGAGTTGAGTCGAACTCAAAGCGGTGCCATAAGCAATCGCCGTCGGCGCTGGCCATGTGATGACCGGCGCGGACGCATTCACAGCCAAGGCCACGGTCGCCGTCGCCGAAGCGTAATCGGTCGCGTCCGTCGGCGTGAAGGTGACCGAGAGCGTCTGCGTGCCTGTCTTCAACACGGTTCCCGCCGCCGGTGTATAGGTGAAGGTTCCAGCCACGGTGGACGTCGCGTCGAGTTGAGTCGAACTCAAAGCGGTGCCATAGGCAATCGCCGCCGGCGTTGCCCATGTGATGACCGGCGCGGAAGAATTGACAGCCAGGGCCACGGTCGCCGTCGCCGAAGCGTAATCGGTCGCGTCCGTCGGCGTAAAGGTGACCGAGAGCGTCTGCGTGCCTGTCTTCAGCACGGTTCCCGCCGCCGGCGCGTAGGTGAAGGTTCCCGCCACGGACGACGTCGCGTCGAGTTGCGCGCCGCTCAAAGCGGTCCCATATGCGATGGCCGCCGGGGTCGCCCAGGTAAGGACAGGTGAAACCGCGCTGACCACATGCGTCAAATCGGCGGATTGAGCAGGACCGAAGCTGCTGTTGCCCGGCCAGGTAGCGGTGACGGTGTGCGAGCCGGCGGTTAAAGAACTCGTGGTGAAGGTCGCAACGGTCCCGCTGATGACGCCGGTGCCGATCGCAACCCCGCCGTCATAGAAGGTGACCGTTCCAGTTGGGCCGCTAGAGAGGGTCGCCTTGAACTTGACCGCGCTCCCGTATAGGGATGTCGAAGAGGAGGTGGTCAGGCGCAACGAGGGAATGTCTTCCTTCAACTCGACTGCGACGCCTTTGGAGACACCGCCTGCGCTGGCCGTCAGCTGCACCGCCTGCGCGGTACCCACCGGTGTGGCTGTAGCCGTAAATGTTCCGCTTTGTTCGCTGGCCGCAATGGTGAATTCGGCCGGCACGGTCAACGCCTGATCGCTGCTCGACAGGCTCACCACCACGCCGCCCGAAGGCGCAGCCGCGGACAAAGTCGCCGTGCAAATGTCCGTTGCCGAGCCCTTCAGGTTCTTCGTTCCGCAAGTCAACGCATAGAGCACCGGGTTGTTTGACCCTGTCTGCGCTTTTGCTTTTGCAGAGAGGGCGATGGGCATGCAACTGGTCAAAAAGGCCAGCAAGACTGCGCTCCAGGAGAGCGATCGGCAGATGTGAAGGCGAGTGCGAACGCCGTCCGGATTGCGCCGGGAGCCACTTTCGCACGGAAGTACCCTGCGGGCATTGATTCCGGGGCACGAAGGAAGACGAAAAAGAGATTTGCAGGGAAGGTTCAACCACGACAGCGTTTTCACTAAAACCACCTTAACGAGCCCCCAATCGCTTCCGATTCCCTTGGAGGAACGCTCTCCGTGTATCGGCCTTCGCCCCGGCAGGGTGAGTCCGCTTGCGGCTCAGCTCGGGCAAAACCCACTGAAAACGCCTGTAAATGAGCGAAAATCCGCCTCCGGAGCACTCCGGCAAAAGCGGAATAAGTCATTTGGAATCCCCGAGGTATCCTGGCGCTCCATCGGTCACATTTCGGCACATTACTTTAGTTTTGTCCATCTAGTACTTTTCTCTGAGATCTGGTGACATTCGTACTAGCCACGGCAGTCTGAACCCCGGCGTGTCCTGTGTTTGGGCCGGCAAGACACTGTTCTTCACCTCACCAGACCAGGCTGGAGAGATCTTCAACGCCTGCAATCACTTGCGTCTTGAAATAGGGGCTAATTCGACAACAGGCCAATTGCGGCTTTGGGATTGCTTACGCCGCACCGCGATTCTGCGGCGCGTTGCCGGCAATCCAGGCGATCCTCCCTGCGGGCTGGCCGCTGCGCGCCCACTGCGGTCCGCCCACTATCGTCCCGAGCTAGCCCGCCACACCGAAAGCGATCCACGGGGGCGCACGGCAAAGCCGGTCCGCACACTGCTGTCTTGCGGTGTCTCCCTCGCTCAAAGTCCTCCAGCGCCCTCCAGATAGCCATCGTGCCGGAGATTCCTCGACTATTTGTGAAATGACGATTTCCATGCCGCATCAATTCGCATCCAACAATCAGGAGGTCGCGAATCGAACACGAATCGAAGCTGTTCTGAGTTGCCGAATTTTGCTGGGATTCTGTTACTTGAAGTCATCTCATAGATGCCGAGGCGTCAAAGAGTATGCCCCTCGGGGACTAAGGTCTGCGGAGTTTTCTTGGGTATTTTGCGGCACGGCTAAAGCCTTTTCCTTTCAAAAACGGATCATGAGATGACTTCTAGCGACTGGTTGACGAGCGATGGTCTCTCCGCTAAAACCCGAGTGTTTTCCAGGGGGCGTTCGGACAGGACCTGAACCCAAATGTGGAAATAGAAGTTTCTTTCGACTCTTGATTTTTGATTAGCAAGCAAGCGCTCATCCATGCGCGGCGTATTGTCAGGGCGAACAAAAACGCGTTGATCGCGCTCTGAAAAAGCGGGCCAGGTAAGCAGCAAATCCGCAGCAAATCAGTTCTCAGTTTGATTGGGCCAGGCTGTGAGTGAACTCCATGTGCCCGGTTGACGGCAGACGTGCGCCTTTGAATCGGAGCTTCGCACAATCGGAAGATACCCCTCAACCAGCTGGCCCAGTTGGTCGGCTTATTGACTTGATACGGATGTGCTTTTCATAGGTCGTTACCCTTGACGCGGGCGAGTCGGTCGGTCTATCTGATTGAAGTCCAACCGTCGGAACTCTTCGAGGCATGAACACATACGAGATTCAGCCCGCGCTCCGGGTTGGCGTTGCTTGGCGACTGGCGGTGGTGAGTTCTTCGTCCGTCGCCGCGCAGTGTGACGCTTCGAAATCAATTGTGGGAGCAGCCGTCGTTCAAGATAGCAACGTCAAGTTGTAACTCCAGAAGAAGCTGAACTCCGCGCGAAAGCTCACGATGATTCGATGCGGATGAAGCCGGGAAGGCCATTTGATCGACTTTCGTAAGTTGAGCGGATTCCCCGAAAGGTGCCTTGTGAGAGATCTGCTACTTGTTATGACCGTCGTCCGCGACGCCGCCACGCGCTCGGCCTTGAAGATGGTGCTGGAGAGCATTGGCCACAGAGTGATTGAATCGTGCGATGCTACGCAAGCGCATTTGTTGCTCAGTAATGGGCTTGACCCAGACATTCTGATTGCCGAGCCCCTCTCTGACGGACAATCCAGAGCATTGGAGCAATTGCATTTCCCGCCGGGCTTCTCAAAACGCCGCGTCTGTCTCATCCTCGGCATGGCTGAGCAGTCCTTGCGCAAGCAGGCTTCCGAATTCGGTATCGAGCACTTTCTGCTCAAGCCAGTAACACGCGGCGATATCGAGTCGATGATTGGAAGCATGAATCTCAATTCGGCGCAGCGCATCGGCGCCGAATTCGATCCTCTTCTCCCGCATACCAATCTGGACGCGCAACCCGCACACACGCCGGCGAAGGTCCACCTCGAAGAACTGGGGGCAAGCAGGTATTTCATGGCGGTTTCCCCCAGCATGATCGAGATTCATCGCATCGTGAAGCTCATCGCGGAGGTCAATATTTCCGTCTTGATCCTGGGAGAAAGCGGCACAGGAAAAGAAGTCGTCGCGCACCTCATTCACCGCCTTTCACAGCGATCCAAAGAGAGGTTCGTCAACGTCAACTGCGCCGCGCTGCCCTCGGAACTGATGGAGAGCGAACTGTTCGGCCATTGCCAGGGAGCATTCACCGGTGCGCTCCGGGATCGCCCCGGAAAGCTCGAACAGGCCAATCGCGGCACCATCCTCCTCGACGAGATCGGCGAGATCAGCCTGCAGATGCAGGCCAAACTCCTCCACGTGCTGCAGGACGGCCAATTCACGCGCCTGGGTGGCCAGGAATCCACCAAAGTCGATGTGCGGATTCTAGCAGCCACGAACATCGACATGGAGAAGGCCCTCGCAGAGCGCACCTTCCGCGAGGATCTTTACTATCGGCTGAACACATTCTCCATCAAGATTCCGCCACTGCGCGAGCGAAGGGAAGAGATTCCCTACCTCATCGACGAGAACATTCGGCGCACACCCCATTTAGCGAAGAATGCCACTCCCTGCCGCTTCAGCTCCCGTCTGATCGATGCCGCGATGCGTTACGATTGGCCAGGGAACCTGCGGGAACTGCGCAATTTTGTCACCCGGGCCATCGTCATGGGAGATCAAGACGAGGCCATTCGTGATCTTGAGGCCATGATCGCCGCTTCGCCCGCGCCTGCGGCGTCCGACTTCTCACCCACCGGCCAACCTGACTTTTCCGCAATGCGCTCCTTGGTCCGCGATGTTAAGAACCGCACCGAGGCGCATATGATCCAGGATGCACTGGAACTCTCAGGCTGGAATCGTCGCCGCGCCGCGGAGTATCTCAACATTAGCTATCGCGGGTTGCTTTACAAGATCCGCCAACACGCGCTCTCACCCAGACCACCCATTTACTCGGGCGACCGGGCGGCACATCGGCCCAGCACGCCTCGCTGAACTGCATGCCCTTTATCCACTCTTGCCGAAATCCAACTTGCCGTGCACCCATAAGCGCGATGCCCAGAACCTTTCGCCAACTCTTGCGAGAGAGAGTAAGTCCTACAAACTTTCCCGGAGCACCACTGGTGGCCGACACCACGACCTCCCGTACCGGCATTTCCTCCGCACACCGCGGCTGCCATTTCGATAACTTCCCTTCCCTGCCGACTTATGCTCTTGACACCTTTTGCAAATGAACCTCGACTGCGTCGGTTGATGATTCCAGAAAACTCCACATCCTACACACGTCCTACACTGGAAGCTTTTCGTCTGGTCGCTTCTTTCCTGAACTATATAGCTTGTCATACAACTGTTAACCAATTTGCAAAGTGTGCAAAAAACTGGTACCCGATGTGCAGGTTTTTGCTCCTTCGCGGTTTGATCGGAACGGTCTGAAACAGGGGACAAACCAAGCAACGCTACACGAATGCCTGCAACAACCGGCGACACAAAGTTTGGCAATCATCGTGCTGTAAGAGGGGCAGTAGAGTCGCACACCGTAGGGGGCGTATGTCTTTCAGCACGACGCAAAGCTTTCATATCGATCCTGCGGATCTGCCTCCTGACTTGGTCCTTTTTGGCAACACGGATTCCATGAGAGCGGTGTGGAACAAAATCAACTGTGTCGCAGACAACGATTTGCCCGTTCTGATTCGCGGGGAGAGCGGCACAGGCAAGGAACTGATTGCACGCTTTCTTCATGTCCACTCGAACCGTCGCCATGCACCTTTCGTCAAGGTCAACTGCGCCGCCATGCCCGGCGGACTGCTCGAGAGCGAGTTGATGGGCTACGAAAAAGGAGCCTTTACCGGCGCGGACGAGATCAAGCGCGGACTGATTGAATTGGCGGGAGCCGGAACTCTCTTTCTGGACGAGATCGGCGACATGGAGCTGTCCCTCCAGCGGAAGATCCTCCACCTGTTGCAAGACGGCCACTACACCCGGATCGGAGGGTTTGAGGAGTTACAGTCTCATGCGCGCATCATCTCCGCAACCAACGTCGAGATGGAAGCGGCCCTCGGATCGCAATCGTTCCGCAAAGATCTTTTTTATCGAATCGACGTAATCAGCCTGCACCTGGTGCCGCTACGCAAGCGGAGGCAAGACATTCCGCAGCTCTGCGAATATTTTATGCAAAAGCTCGCCGCGAAGTTCGGAAAGAGCGCGCGACAGTTGACCCCCGATGCTCTGCGTTTGCTAATGCAATGGAGTTGGCCGGGGAATATCCGGGAATTGGAAAACTGGATTGCGCGCATCGTCATTTTGGGTGGCGAGCAGGTGCCCATTGAGGAACTGAACGGGCAGATTACATTGGCCCGCGAAATGGACGAGATGCGGCCGGGCATTGGCCGGCTGAAAGAGGCTACGTGGGCAGCGGCGAAGGAAGAGATTCTGAAAGTCCTTCAGGCCAATCACGGCAACCGGGCAAAAACTGCCAAGGATCTGAAAATGAGTTACCGCTCATTGCTCTATAAGCTGGGCGAGGCGGATGCACATTCGCGAAAAAAGGAGCGAAGGGGCCAGCCGCCGCAAACGGGAAACTAGTGGAGAGCGGCCTCGCGAGTTGGCCGCGCTGAGTAGATGGTGAAGACGCAGGAAACGAGTTTGAGATAGATCGGTTCCAGAGTTCGTGTGCCGTGCTGGAATCGTGCACGATGTCATTTTCTTCGGGACAATGACGCTACAAAGCATCGCTTCCTGGATACAGAGACTCTGGAATCGCTTTATCCCGACAAGCTCCGCGCTATGCAAAGTCGGGCGCAGTGCGGTCCCTGGCGATGCAGGAAGGCTATTAAAAAGGGCGGGCTGTGACCCACAGGGCGAAGCTATGTCCTCATTGACCTAACAATAGAGAGCGCTGAGAAAGCCGAACGGGACGAGGAGGAATCAAGTGGCAGCCTTTTCAAGTTATCGGGAGACAGATCCATGTTTTGAGGAGATAAACCCCGCGGACTCCGGTTGGTGGGCCCTCTACACGCGCCACCAACACGAGAAGACCGTTGCGGAGATACTGATGGCGAAAGGCTTCGAGGTCTTTCTTCCGCTCTACGACTCCGTGCGGCGGTGGAACGACCGAAAGAAGCTGCTCACGCTCCCTCTCTTCCCCTGTTATGTATTCGTCCGCGGAGGGCTCAATCGTCGGCTACAAGTGGTCACCACACCGGGAGTGCATATGATTCTCAGCCGCGGGGAGCAGGTGGCAATGATTCCGGAAGACGAAATCGCGGCCGTGCGTCGAACGGTCGGAGCATCGTTTCGCGTCGAACCCCATCCATTCCTGAAGTGCGGAGAGCGAGTGCGCGTCATTCGGGGAAGCCTGGAAGGTGTGGAAGGAATTCTGCTTCGCAAGAAGAATCTCATTCGTCTGATCTTGTCCGTCGACATGCTCGCGCAGTCTGTGGCTGTGGAGATTGACGCCACGGATGTTGAGCCGGTCGCCACACATAAGTTACCCGGCTCGATTCTGACCCGGCCTGTCGAAGGGAATGGAAGAGTTCAAGAAGCGTTGTCCTATTAGGTCAAGCTCCGTCTTTGGCGAGTGGCATAGGCCATTTTCGAAGAGGTCGTCAACGAGAAGAGCGCAGTCGACGCTATTCCAACCAGGAGTTGGCATGAAAACAAGCATTCCATTCCTCGTAGGTGCTGGATTCGCTTCGCTGGCTTTTTCTGTGGCCTTGTGGGGACAAGTTCCAAAGCCTGGACAGGCCAGCGGCGCATCTACTGTCGTACCTCGAGCCGATGCAACCCCGGAGGCGCGCTCTGCTGCGGGCACCACACCGCACGACAACAGCTTCGTGATCGGAAACGAAGACCTGCTGGCCATCAATGTGTGGAAGGAGCCGGACCTGTCGCGCTCGATTCCAGTTCGATCGGATGGGAAGATTTCACTGCCGCTGGTGGGCGAGTTACAAGCTGCCGAGCGAACCCCGCTACAACTCGAGCAAGAGATCGCGAAAAGGTTGAAGGAGTATATTACCGAGCCGGAAGTCACGGTGATTGTGGAGCAGATCAACAGCCAGAAGTTCAATATTTTGGGCCAGGTAGTCAAGCCCGGTTCCTACCCCCTGGCCGCTGCGACCACGGTTCTGGACGCTATCGCAACTGCCGGTGGATTCCGCGACTTCGCCAAGCAGAAGGGGGTGTATATCCTCAGACTGAACGCCTTCGGCGGAGAAACCCGCATCGCCTTCAACTACAAGGAAGTGATCCGGGGTAAGTATCCCCAGCAGAACATCAAGATCCAACCGCACGACACCATTGTTGTGCCGTAGAGGAAGTTCATGCTCGCCCGTTTTTGTTTCAGCCTTGCGCTTCTGGTAACAATGCCTGCCTGGTCGCAAGTTGAGCCCAGCGCAACAAGCACGGATCCCACCTCCGGTGAGCCGATGCGGAAGCCTCCCCCGGTCAGCGGAGACGCCTATCCGTCAGCGACCGCGTCCGAAACACGGTCTAACGAACTTCGCGTCGGGCTGAGTTTCCAGGCCGCCTACGACGACAACATCCTGGCCGGCGAGACCCCCACTGCGATCTCCGACGAGAGTTACTCGATGAAACCGACCATGCAGATCGATCAGAGAACTTCCAGGTTTCAACAGAGCCTCGTCTTTGAGCCCGGGTTCACCTTCTATCAGCACACGAGCGCTCGCAACGAAGCCGATCAACTCGTCCGGGAGAGCATCGAGTATTGGTTCAGCCCGCACACGACGGTCACTTTGAGAGATTCGTTCCTGAAGAGCACCAACGTCTTGAACCAGCCCTATGGCGACGTCTCCGGCTCCGCCCAACCCTCGGCGGCGCAAGTGATGGCGCCTTTCGCTGACACTATGAGCAACGCGGCCAGCGGCGAAGCTACTTATCAGTTCGGCCTCAACGGAATGATCGGCGGCAGCGGCACCACCACATTGCTGAACTACCTGAATCCGTCGCAGGCGGTCGGGCTCTCCAACTCCGAGACGCGGGGCGGATCCGCGTTCTACAACTTGCGCCTGCCACGATCCCAGTATGTCGGCGTAACCTACCAGTACTCTCGGATGATCGCTTCGATAGCGAGTTCGCAGAGTGCGACTTATGTGCAGACCGCCAATTTCTATTACACTCTCTACCTGGTGCACAGCCTCACCCTGTCTGTCTCCGGCGGTCCTCAACACTTCTCCGTGACAGAGCCGCCGCTTCCCCCGTCCGCCTCCTGGACGCCCGCTGTTGAGGCCAGCATGGGATGGCAAAGAATGCGCACCAATCTCGCTGCCAGCTATTCGCGTTCTGTCTCCGGCGCAGGCGGGATGCTCGGAGCATTTCAGTCCGACAGCGCGCGCGCGTCGGTGCGTTTTCGCTGCGCCCGCACTTGGATCGTGGCCGCGGCCGGTGATTACTGGCTGCAAAAGGCGGCTCTACCGGCCTTTATCATGCCCTCTTCCGGAGGCCACGGCGTTTCGGGAACCTCCACGGTGCAACACACTATGGGCGAACACATCACCGCCGAGTTCGGATATACCCGCGTTCACCAAAGCTATGCCAGCGTGGCTGCCGTGTCGGCAAACCCTGACAGCGACCGCGGCTACGTCTCCATCTCCTATCAATTCACCAAGCCTTTGGGAAGATGAGCATGACTGAAGTTGCCGAAGAATCGGACTCGAAGCGGCCGGACTTTCAGCTTTACGGGAACCTAGTCCAGCGTCGGCATCTCCATTTTCTGCTGCCGTTTCTGATCGGCTGGCTAACCGTCTGGGGGGCGAGTTGGATTCTTCCGGCGCGCTATAAATCCAGCACACTCATCCTGGTGGAACAGCCCACCATGCCTAGAAATTTTGTGGTGCCGAATGTTACCGACGATTTGCAGGGCCGCCTGCAAAGCATTACGCAGCAGATTCTCAGCCGTACGCGCCTCTTGCTGATTATCGACAAGCTCCATCTCTACTCTGCGGGGCGTAACGACATCTCCGCCGATAAAAAGGTGGAACAGATGCGCAAAGATATTGGTATCGAGTTAGTGCGGGACAATCGCGGCGAACAGATCACAGCCTTCCGGGTCAACTACACCGCGCGCAACCCACAAATGGCCCAGCAGGTGACGAGTGAACTGACCAACCTTTTCATCAACGAGAATCTGAAACTGCGCCAGCAAGAGTCGGAGAATGCCACCGAGTTTCTCTCCAGCCAACTCGAGAATGCTCGCGCTCACCTCGCGGACCAGGAAGCGAAGGTGCGGGAGTTGGAGGGACAGCACCAAGGCGCCTTGCCCTCTCAGCAAGCCGGCAACCTGCAAATCCTCGCCGGGCTCCAAGCGCAACTGCAGAACGAACAGGACTCCTTGAACACCGCCAAACAGCAGCGCGTTTACCTGCAGTCGTTGCTCGAGCAATACCGCGGAGGACACACCGGAACCCGGTCTACCGACGGTTCTCCGGCCGGCTTGGCTGCAATTGATCTTGAACTGGCTAATCTTCGTGAAAGGCTGACCGCACTTCGGTCGCACTACACCGATCATTACCCCGAAGTGCAGAGTGTGAAGGAACAAATCGCCGAGACCGAAAAAAGAAAAGAGAAGCTTGTAGCGGGCGAGGAAAGCAAAGCCAAAGAGAGTCAACAGAGCGAAGAGGGCTCGGGCGCACGCGGCACGGCGGGTACCTCGCAAGCCTCTCCAGACCAGCAGTTGCAGGGACAACTCCAGGCCAACCAGGTGGAGATAGAAAATCGGGAGCAGGCAATTGTAGGCCTGAAGAAAAGGCTGGCAGAGTATCAAGGGCGATTGAATGAGGAGCCGGTTGTTGAACAGCAACTGGCCGACCTGACCCGCGGTTATGAACAGTCCAAGGCTGACTACGACGATCTCCTCAAGAAGAAGAACCAATCGGAGATGGCAACCAGTATGGAACAGATGCAGCAGGGCGAGCGGTTCAGCATGCTCGATCCTCCAAGCCTCCCACTCAAATCGGATTTTCCGAACAAGCTCAGATTCTGCGGATTCGGCCTGCTGGCTGGTTTCGCGCTCGGTACCCTGGTGGCCGGAGGCCGCGAGTTTCTCGACGACCGCATTTACAGCGAAAAAGAAATCAAGAGCCTCCTGCCGGTTGCGATCCTCTCTGAGATTCCCGAGATCAGGCTCCCGTCGGATGAAAGAGGCAGCATGAGAAGGACTACTCTGGGTTGGTCAATGGCGGCACTGGTAGCGATCACGGTTGTCGCGGGTTCCGTGATCAGTTATCTCCACGAATGAGGTCTGCCGCTCCATGTATCGGTCGTTCTTCAAACTCACGCGCAGTCCCTTCAGCCTCACGCCCGACCCCGTCTCCTTCGTCGGGACCAATCGGCATAACGAGGCGTTGGCCGCACTCTACCATGGGGTGCGTCAGCATAAGGGATTTGTCGTGCTCACCGGGGAAGTGGGTACGGGAAAGACGCTGTTGGTGCGGTGCTTGCTGCAATTGCTGAAAGAAAGCAAGGACATCGCCTACGCATACCTGTTCAACGGGAAGCTTGCTCCAACTGAATTCCTGCAATACGTCCTCTCCGACTTCGGTTTGGCTGTGGATGGCAAGAGCAAGTACGAGCTTCTGCTCGACCTCGGCCGCTTTCTCGCCGCTAGAGGCGCGCGGAAGCTGACTACCGTGCTCATCGTCGATGAAGCGCACCACCTGTCGGCCGACATCCTCGAAGAGGTCAGGCTGCTTTCCAACCTCGAAACCACCGACGACAAGCTGCTGCAAATCGTCCTGGTTGGACAGCCCGAGCTGGACGAGAAACTCGATTCCTTCGATCTTCGCCAACTCAAGCAGCGAATTGCAGTTCGGACGCAACTTGGCGCGCTCGACGAGATCGAGACAAAGCAATACATCGTGCAGCGGCTGCAGATTGCGGGAACGGAGCCGGAATCCTCCCCGCTCTTTTCTGACGAATCCGTCGATGCGGTATATCTCTATTCGCAGGGCCTGCCACGGCTGATCAACACGATTTGCGAGAACTCACTGATCGCGGCCTATGCAGAGCGCGCCGCCAGCGTGGCTCCCGAACATGTCCTTCAAGTGGCGAGAGAGTTTCGTCTCGATGCGTCCGCTGCGCATTGGGGCAGGGATGCAGTTCGAGGCGAACAGATCGATGTGCATCACGCCATGAAAGCCCTGCTCGATCTCTTCGCCGCCTTGAAAGAAGTCGCGAGTGTTTCCCACTCGGAACTGCCTTCTGTTGTGAGAGTGAGTGCAGATGAGCCGCATATTTGACGCCCTGCAGAGATCGGAAAGCGAGCTTGCCGGCGTTGACTCGCACGTACCCACCGAGGTGACAGAGTTATTGCGCCATGCCGAAGACAGAGCGGCGTCGCAATGGGAGTCCTCGGACAAAGCTGCAGTCGAGGCAACAGCGCCCGTAACTGCCATCGCAGGCGATCCCGCGAGGGTTGAGCGCACGCTCCCAATTACCCGAGCCGCAAACTTCGCCGGCTTCCAGTTGCTGCACCATGCCTTTACGCCGCAGGACCGCATGGTCTGTTTCGACGACGGCGAGAGCGCCGCTGCCGAAGCCTTCCGATTGCTGGCAGTTCGCGTCAGGCATCTGCGCCGCGAAAGGCCTTTGAAACGACTCCTCATTACAAGCACCATCCAGCAGGAAGGCAAAAGCACGGTGGCGGAAAACCTTGCCGGCACGCTCGCACACGCAACCCAACAGAAAGTGTTGCTTCTCGATGGCGATCATCGGCGTCCCGCGATTACAGCGGCATTCCATCTCGCCAGCGGCCCTGGACTCAGCGAATACTTGCGCGGCGAGCAAGAGATTGAAAGGTGTATCTACCACCTGGAAGGACACAGCCTGTGGATTCTTCCCGCCGGCAACGTCCAGGGCGATGTGCTCGCACTTCTCCAGTCGATGGAATTGTCTGCGCTGATCGAACAGTTGTCCTCCTGGTTTGACTGGATCGTCATCGATTCGCCTCCCGTCCTGCCTTTGGCTGACACCAGCGTCTGGGCCCGGCTTGCGGATGGGATTCTCATCGTCGCGCGACAAGGAATCACCGAGAGGCGGACCCTGCAGAAAGGGCTGGAAGCGCTGGACACAAAAAAGACGATCGGCGCGCTGCTCAACTGTTCGAAGAACATGACGTACGGCGACTACTACTATGGCGCCACATATTCTTCAAAAGGTGGCCGGCCATCGCTCGCATGAATCCTTGACCGCTTGCTTGTTATTCGCTGTCCGCTTTCGCGCTCGCATCTTAGCCGTTTACCTCGTGAGAGCGCGGGCAGACTTCGATGGAGCAGAAAGCGGACCGCGCTTCAGCCGTTTCACAGTTACTGGACCCAGGAACCACTGATCTAAAGTGGCCTTTTCCTCAAGAGAAGGCCACCCTTCGATGAACTACAAAGGGCAAGTGAATTGTGGAGCCGCTCTGAAGCCGCCCATCCACCAATTTCAATCCCTGAGATTGTTCATTTACCGAAAGGAGGAGCTAACCATGGCTCTGTCAAGTACGGAGAGTCACGCACGTCGTGCTGGGCGCTCATCGCAATCCGCCATGGCCGAGAAGCGGGAGGTCCTGGGCGAGGCCGATCTAAATCGGATGATCGCCATTGAGCGCAAGAGAACCGAGCGATCCAATCAACCGTTCCTTCTCATGCTGTTGGAGGCGGACGCTCATCGCAGTTCGTCCAAGAACCCAAGCGCCCTCGACAGTATCGTCTCGTCACTGCTCAAATCCATCCGGGACACGGACGTCATTGGATGGTACAAAGAGCGGGAGACAATTGGCGTCATCTATACCGGCTTTGCCCTCGACAGCGGGAACTCGGTCATGAGCATGATCCTGAGCCGAGTCAGCTTGACGCTGGGCGAAGCTCTGACTTCCGATCAATTCGGACAGGTCAGCATCTCACTGCACTATTTCCCCGACGACTGGGAGGACGGCGGATCGGGTCGCCCAAGTAACCCGGCCCTGTACCCCGACTTGACCAGTTCCAGCGATCAGCGGCGGAGTGTGGCGATCGTTAAACGCGCGATTGACCTGTGCGGAAGCGCGTTCCTACTGGTCCTCAGCGCGCCCCTCCTGGTGGTCATCGCCATTGCCATCAAAGCGTCGTCGACGGGCCCCGTGCTCTTCCGGCAACTGCGCGTCGGGCAGCATGGCAAGCTTTTCACATTCTACAAATTCCGTTCAATGCACGCCAACAACGACTCCAACGTCCACCGGGAATACGTGACCAAGTTCATCACCAGCCGAGCGTCCAAGCAACGGTCAACCGCAGATGGTGAGAGCGTCTACAAGCTCGCCAACGACGCGAGAGTTACACGCATCGGAAAGCTGCTGCGCAGAAGCAGCCTCGACGAACTTCCGCAGTTCCTCAACGTTCTCAAGGGTGAGATGTCCCTCGTAGGACCGCGCCCTCCGCTTCCCTACGAACTGAAATCCTACCAAATCTGGCACAGGCGCAGGGTGCTGGACGTTAAACCGGGGATTACCGGATTGTGGCAGGTGACCGGGCGCAGCCGCGTCAGCTTTGACGAGATGGTTCGCCTCGATCTGCACTACGCCACATTCTGGTCCCCTTTCGTTGATTTGTCGATCCTCGCGCGCACCCCTCTCGCGGTGATCAAGGGAAGCGGCGCCGTTTGAGCAGCGCGCAGCAAATTGACTCGATGAGAAATGTGAGGCTGTTGTGAACTTTGCAGTCATCGGTTACGGATACTGGGGCCCAAACGTCGTGCGGAACCTTGCGAGTCTCGAAGGTCACCGTGTCGTCGCGATTGCGGACGAAAGCCACGGAGCACGCTTGCGCGCGCAAAAGGCATATCCGAATCTTCGCGTGACCCGCGAAACTTCCGAGGTCATCGCCTCCGTCGACGTCGACGCGGTTGCTGTCGTGACTCCGGTGTGGACACACTATGAGTTGGTGAAAGAGGCGCTGGGGAACGGAAAGCACGTTTTTGTCGAGAAGCCCTTCACCAGCAACACACAGCAAGGCGAGGAGCTGATCGAACTTGCCCAGCGAAGAAACCTCAAGATCATGGTGGATCATACATTCCTGTTTACCGGCGCGGTCAAGAGAATCGCGCAGTTGCTTGAGGAAGGAACGTTGGGGAGACTCTACTACTATGACTCCACGCGCGTGAATCTGGGGCTCTTCCAGCACGACATCAACGTACTCTGGGATCTCGCCCCACATGACCTATCCATCATGGATTACCTCATCAAGACACGACCCGAAGCCGTCGTCGCAACCGGCGAGACCCATCTGAACGGAGTCGAAGACGTGGGCTACATGACTCTTTACTTCCCGAACCAGGTGATTGCGCACATCAACGTCAACTGGCTCTCTCCGGTAAAGGTGAGGACCACGCTTCTCGGCGGTGAAAAAAGGATGGTGGTATGGAACGACCTGGAGGCCGACGAAAAGGTGAAGGTCTACAACAAGGGCGTAAACATCACCAATCAGGAAGGCGTGTACGAACTCCTGGTCAGCTATCGATCGGGAGATATGTGGGCTCCTCAGCTGGAGCAAGGCGAAGCCTTGAGCAAGGAACTCGCCTACTTCGGCCATTGCGTCGAGAAGAACGAGGAGCCGTTCAACAATGGAGTCGCCGGGTTACGTGTCGTCAAGATGCTGGAGGCCGCCAGCGAATCGCTGCGCAAGAAGGGATCGCTGGTGTACCTATGACCGATATGCGCGGCCATAACTGCATCGCGGACGACGTCACGCTGGGGAAGGGCGTCCGGCTTTCGAAGTTCATCAATCTCTATGGATGCGAGATCGGCGACGAAGCGAAGATCGGCGCGTTCGTCGAGATTCAGAAGAACGCCCGCATAGGAAAACGCTGCAAGATCTCCAGCCATACCTTTGTCTGCGAGGGCGTAGTTATTGAGGACAACGTCTTCATCGGACACGGAGTCGTCTTCATCAACGACACCTATCCGCGCGCCACGACTTTGGCGGAGAGCCTGCAAACCGAATCTGATTGGAAGGTCGAACGGACACTGGTCAGGAAGGGTGCGTCGATCGGTTCGGGTGCAACGATTCTGTCCAACACAACCATCGGCGAGAATGCGATCGTTGGAGCGGGCAGCGTGGTCACTCATGATGTTCCACCCAACGCGATCGTAGCGGGCAACCCGGCCGCGATTCTGCGTTACATCGAAAGGGATGCGGAAGGTTACGATGGGAATTTCTAGCACTGCCTCAAATCAGATCCCGTTTCTCGATCTCGTTACGCCCCATATGCATCTGGAGCGCGAACTCACTGGTGTCTTCCAGGACGCATTGCTGAGCGCCGGGTTTATCGGCGGTCCAATGGTTGAACAATTCGAGCGATCGTTCGCGCGCTTCTGCGAAACTGCGCATTCGATCGGCGTGGGCAGCGGTACCGATGCGCTACGCTTTGCCATCATGGCCTGCGGAATCGAACGGGGCGATGTCGTGGTAACCGTGCCGCACACCTTCATCGCTACGGCCGAGGCGATTACGCAGGCCGGCGGTGTGCCGGAGTTCATCGATATCGACGAAGACACTTATAACATGTCGGCCGACCGGCTGCGTTATTACCTCGAAACGCAGTGTACGTCAGGCCCATCTGGCGGGCTCATCAGCCGGCGAAGCGGCCGACCGGTCCGTGCGGTTGTCCCGGTCCATCTCTATGGCCAGATGGCGGAGATGGATACCATCCTCGAGTTGGCCGCCAAGTATGGCCTGACAGTGATTGAGGATGCCTGCCAGGCGCACGGCGCCGAGTACTTTTCGATGAAACACAACCGGTGGATGAAGGCCGGTTCGATGGGACGCGCCGCAGCATTCAGTTTCTATCCCGGAAAAAACCTGGGAGCCTGCGGCGAAGCGGGCGCGGTGACCACCCACGATGCTGCGGTGGCGGGCAAAGTCAGAATGCTCCGCGATCACGGCCAGGTGAGGAAGTACTACCACGACGTGGAGGGCTACAACGGACGGATGGACGCGATCCAAGCTGGAATTCTGAGCGCCAAGCTCGTGCATCTGACGCAGTGGAATGCGCAACGCCGTGAGCGGGCCGACGAGTACAACCGACTTCTTTCGGAGAACGAGGCGATCGCTCTTCCAATCGAGCCTCCCTGGTCCAATGCCGTTTATCACCTCTATGTGATTCGTACTGAAAACCGCGACGACATGATGAGCCACCTGAAGAATTCCGGCATCGGCACCGGAATTCACTACCCCATTCCACTGCATCTGCAGAGCGCCTATGCAGGTTTGAAATACTCCCGTGGCGACTTCCCAATTGTCGAGCGCGTCGCAGCGGAGATCGTCTCCTTGCCGATGTACCCGCAACTTACCGCGGAACAACAAATCAGGGTAGCCGAAGAAGTACGCGCGTTCACGGTTGCAACCTCCGACAGGCCTGTGTAAAGTCAGGCTAATATCCTTTTCTGACGGAACGGCGGGGAATGCATCGTTCGCGAGTTGCAGTGACTGGCCGCGAACCCCACGGAACTGGAATGCAGGGATGAAAGAAACAAAGGAGCGGCGTAAATCGACTCATGCCAAGCCAGTCGGAAGAATTGCGGCTCGTCCATCAAACATGGCCAAAGCATCCCGCGGAGTTCCGTCTCGACCGGATCGCTACTCTCTATCTGTTCTCGCCCCTCGCGCGATTCAGTGCAGTGTCCCGTTCCAAGGTACCGATTCTGATGTACCACAGCATAGGAGATGAGGATGAGTCCGCGATCGGACCGTATTTTCGGATCGCGACTTCCCCATCCGTTTTCGCCGCGCAAATGGAGTGTCTTCACCGGGAGGGTTACGCGACCTGCAGCCTGGCTGAGAGCATTCACCTGCGCGAGTCCCTCGGTGAGTGCGCGCCCAAAATTGTCGTGATCACCTTCGACGACGGCTACCAAAACTTTTATGAAGAAGCCTTTCCCGTGTTGAAGCGCTTTGGGTTTACCGCAACTGTCTTTCTTCCCACCGCCTATATCGGGGAAAGCACACTGCGGTTCAATGGGCGACCGTGCCTGACGTGGGCGGAAGTGCGTGAATTGCACAGACACGGAATCCGCTTCGGATCCCACACCGTCACCCATCCTCAACTGAGCGCCTTGAACCAGACCGAATTGGAGAGTGAGATCGGCAATTCGAAGTTAACGATCGAGGACAAAATCGGCTGCGCCGTCGAGTCGTTCGCCTACCCGTATGCATTTCCACGGACAAATGGCGAGTTCAGACTGAGACTGCGCGCGTCGCTGGATCGCGCCGGATACCGCAACGGAGTATGCACGACCGTGGGAAGGTCGGGAGCCGGCAGCGATCCGCTCCTGATGGAGCGCCTGCCAGTGAATGACGCCGACGACAGGGCCTTGTTTCAAGCAAAGTTGAGGGGAACATATGACTGGTTTGCGAAGGCGCAGTTTCTCGCCAAAGCGGTCAAGGGAGCGCATTTAGCCCTCTTTGCACAAAGGCCTGGATGATTTTCGCGCTCTGCCCTTTCTGCAACCCGGCTGCTTGCCGTCCCCATCTGGGAAACCTTACCCATCGAAACTACTAGTACAAATTAACTTTTTACCTCCCGAGTTCGATAAAGTGAGGGTACAACCAATCAGGATTTTCATCCGGTTTGGGGTACCCGCGGGAACCCGGTCGTCGGCAGACGCCGGTCTTGCGGAAGCGGTAGAACGCGGGGATATACAGTCAGCATGTCTCGTACTAGTCCGCCAGCGGAGCAGACGCCATCTGTGTCAGGGCGTCTTTGCATCGTGGCTCGAAGGAGACACTTCATCGGTCCGCAGGGGCGAGATTGCCATCTCGCACGGCCCTCTTTGCGAATTCTTGACGGTGGCTCGGCGGACGGTGGGTCGTTGTAAAATGCCTTCTTTGAGTAAGTATCTGGAGTGGCAGTTTCCATCGTGAGCCAGCGGGCCTGCAGTGATGATCCCGACCGCAAAAATCGTGGAGGGAAGATGAAGCAGCACTGCAGGGCCATATCTGGCGCCGTTCTACTATTCGTGATCGTCGCTATCCTTTCGATCTCGCCGAAGGCCAATTGTTCGGCCGCCAACGTTTACCTCACCCCCAGCGGCAACGCCACGGGGGCATGCCCATCCGGAACCACAACAGCGCCCAACCTTACGCCGGCGCAGTTCAACACGTCATCGTCCTGGGGATCGGGAACGGGTTTGATCGGGCCAGGAACGAAGATTCTTCTCTGCGGCACTTTTGTCGGAGTGGCAGGTACCACGGAACTCACATTCAAGGCCGGAGGAAGCAGCGGCAATCCCATCACTCTGCTCTTTGACACCAACGCACAGCTCAACGCCCCCTATTGGGCGCCATCCCCGAATGGCGGTTGCGGGGGCGCAATCTGCATCTACAACCTAAGCTACGTCGTCATCAATGGCGGCACCAACGGAATCATTCAAAACACCGCCAACGGCGACAGCTTGACCTACCAGCAGAGCAGCGAGGCCATCGAGGCCGGCAGTTGCAGCAATTGCACCATCGAAAACCTCACCATCGCGAACATCTACGTCCATCCTGCCAACGGTCTCTCCTCATTCGATCAGACGGCAATGCGGTGCATTACCTTCAACGGATCGAACTGGACCATAAACAACAACACTATGCACGATGCCGGCTGGTGCCTCTTTGAGGGGTACAAGAACGGCGACGGCAACGTGGCTATCTTTAACAACAACCTGTACAACATCGACCATGGATGGATGCTCGCCGGAAGCACCGGAGGAGGAAGTTCGGGGCCTTTCAGCTTTTATGGAAACCAGATCACCAACTACGCGAACTGGGACACAGCGAGCGACGCCTATCATCATGACGGAATCCACTGCTTCACGGGTGTCAGCACAGCCGCGCATATTACGGCGCTGAACATTTACAACAACCTCTTCGGCCCCGGCACCGGCGCGAATATAACCGCTCACATCTTTATTGAAGGGGTATCCGAATCGACTCCCTGCGCGGACGCTTCCTCTGTCATTAACATCTATAACAACGTCCTGACTGCGAACACCGGCGTTGGAAATGGGCTGCTCGGCCTCTTCTCCGGCACTTTGAACATCTACAACAACACGCTCATCGGTGCTGGCACCACTTCAGGAAACAATGGAGTCTATCTCAACTATGGCTCCACAGGCATGGGGCCGGTCACCTTCAAGAACAATGTCCTCTCTAACTTCAACATTGAAGTGGCATTGTCGTCCGGTATAACGTTCACGGCCGATTACAACTCCTACGGCGCAGGTGGCTCAAACAACTTTGTTTGCGGAAGCAACTTCTACAGCACGACCCAATTTGCCAGTTGGAAATCCTGCACCGGAGGCGACTCTCACTCAACCTATAACACATCGTTGAATTTGACCGCCCTGGGAGTGCCACAGACCGGATCGCCGGTCGCCGGCGCTGCCACCAATCTGACATCGCTTGGGATCGTTCCGCTCAACAGCGACACCAGCGCAGGAAACACGCGGGCATCGGTTCCGCGTTCCGCGACCGGCACATGGGATGGCGGCGCCTACGTGTACAAGGCCCCCAGTCCCCCCAATTCGCTGAGCGCAGTAGTGGTCACGAATTAGGGTCTCCCCGCGCCGCCGCAGCAATTCAGTTTGGCTGCGGCGGCAAACATCCGTCGACGACGGTGGGTGATGAACAAGGCTTCATGCACCACTTCGGACCGGCAACAGGATTTAGGCCGTTTTCCTCTTTGAGGCACGGCCATCTATCCAAAACCCGCGTGCTCGGAGCGGAACCAGAGTAACCGTGGCCTCCCACACGATCGTGATGGCGGGCGTGCCTCCGGGATACATCAACTCTGATTCCGCTCCAGGCGCACAACCAATCGCAGAAATTCGGATATACGCGTCAGCTGCGTTCTCCCTGCAATTAATTCGATCATCTCTTTGTCTTGCGGGTCGCTCCTCGCTGCTGAATTCTCTGCCACGCCCATCTCCCAAAGACTCTTAGGGTGTCTCTGCCTTTGCCATCTTCCTTCCTGAATCAACTCACTTGATCAACTCACGAGACAACTTCAAGCCCTTGCGTGCGGAGGAGTGATGTCCACCAACAACTCAAGCCTTGCGTGTCCGGCATGCGGCGCTGCCGATATGCGGAATTGGATGCAAGGTTCAGACCGCTTCAACGGTAGAACGGAACTGTACCGTCTTCTTCGCTGCGCTGGATGTTCGTTGGTAGTTCTCGGCAATCCGCCCGCGCCCTCGGAGATGGCCCAACATTACGGGACCGGGTATGACAGATTCATCGAAAGAGCAGGAGAACACTCTCCGGAGCGTTGGAGGGCACGCAAGAATACAGTGTTGAAGTTTAAGTCTGGCGGGGCGCTCCTCGACCTCGGCTGTAGCTCCGGCTCTTTCCTGAAGGCCATGAAGGCGCCCGATTGGCGTCTTTTCGGAATCGAGATGTCGGCCGATGCCGCGCAAAAGGCCCACACCTGCTCCGGGGGCCAAATATTCAACGGAGATCTTCTCGACGCGGACTTTCCAGATGAGAGCTTTGACGTCGTCACCTGCTTTGACGTTCTGGAGCATGTCTACCAACCTAGAAAGGTGATGGAAAGGATTTGGTGTTGGTTAAAGCCCGGCGGCATCCTCTATCTCGCTGTTCCCAACATCGATTCCGCAGCCGTGAAATTCTTCGGCTCTTACTGGTATGGCATGGAGTTGCCGCGCCATCTTACGCATTTCTCTCCCGAGTCGCTTCAATCAATGGCCCGCTCCGCGAATTTGAGTAAAGTGGAGATAATTACGAGCCGGTATCCAGCGGTAGAGTATAGCGCCAGGTATGTGATCGACGATTTATTGCGCAGCGCCAACATCAAACGCACATCCTTGTCTGCAGAACCGGAGCCGGGCGTTCCTTGGCGGATTGTGCGCAAGGCATTCCGGCTGAGTTTCCTCCCCGTGGCGCACCTCGCGATCTCCACTCTGGGCAGGGGAGAATGCATCAACGCAGTCTTCGCCAAGGGCGCCTCGGTTCGATAGCTGGGTCGAACAAACTATGAGGCATGGATAGATGCAGGCGCAAAGCCTATATCAGGGTACTTTTGGCGGAGGGGCATCCAGCACTGTCATGCACCCCCTTGTGGCCGGAGCGCTGCTGGTCACCATCGCGTGTCTCCTCGGTCTTCCGCGAAGATATGCCTTGGTGTCGTTGCTCCTTGCGCTCTTTCTTCTGCCCGTCGGCCAGCAACTCTATCTCGGAGGCGTCCATCTCTATGTACCTCGGATCCTCTTGATCTTCGGTCTTGTTGTTCTCGCGAGGGCCAAATTCAAGTCGAACTCCCCGATTCTCGCCGGCGGATGGAACGAGTTAGATAGACTCTTTACGCTTTGGGCTCTCCTCCGCGCCACGGCTGTAACCATTTTCTATTGGGGCCAACCCTCCTCTTTGGTCAACCAGATTGCTTTCCTCTGGGACACATTGGGAGGATACTATCTCCTCCGATATCTCATTCGAGATACTTCCGACATCGAGCGGCTCGCAAAGACGTTCGCCATCATTGCCGGGTTGCTCGGCGTCGCGATGATGAATGAGCATTTCCGTCATCTCAACGTCTTTGGCTACCTTGGAGGAGTACCGCTATTCCCCGCGCTTCGCGATGGGAGCACTCGGGCGCAGGGACCGTTCGAGCATCCTTTACTCGCCGGGTCGTTTGCGGCCACTCTGCTCCCGTTCTTCCTGTGGATCTGGCAAAAACGGAAATCGAGGTTATTGGCCGCAATCGGCACCATTGGCTGCACAGCCATGGTCGTTGCCTGCGCCTCGTCCACGCCGCTGTTGACTTATCTGGCGGGCGTGGTGGGCGTTTGCGCGTGGCCCTTCCGCAGATCGATGCGGGCCGTGCGATGGAGCGTGGTAATCCTTCTCCTTCTCGCCCAACTGTTGATGAAGGCGCCTGTCTGGTTCCTCATCGCTCACGTCGATCTTGTCGCTGGAAATTCCGGATGGCACCGCGCAATGCTTATCGATACCTTCATCCGCCACTTCGGCGATTGGTGGCTTTGCGGAACCAACAAAGCGGTAACCTGGGGCTTCGACATGGACGACCTCTGCGAACAGTGGGTCCAGGAAGGTGAAACAGGAGGCCTAGCGACGTTTGTTTCCTTTATCCTGCTCATCTCACGATCGTTCAGCAGGGTAGGTAAGGCCCGAGAGCGTGTCTCGCAGGATCGAAAACAGGAGTGGTTCCTGTGGATGATAGGCGTGGCGCTCTTCTCGCACTGTGTCGGTTTTTTCGGCATCAGCTATTTCGACCAGACTAAATTCGCGTGGTTCGCTCTCCTGGCCACAGTCTCAGTCGCTACGACTCCCGCGACTTGCGGCACTACATTGCCAAAGCGTAAGAAATACAATGCCAATCTCGCTGGAACTGAAGTGGAGACACTTGAAGCGCCTGCAATTTGAACGCGCTCAAACACACTTCTGGCTCTGTTCGCTTCCATCGACTGCGGCAACAGGAAACCATGAATTGATCGGATTTTTCGCAAAACAAAATGGCCTTGACATTGAATTGGCCTCGGCTCAGCAAAGGCCCCGAGACTCCGGCACCTGGGTACTCCATCTCATTTCATGGTGCGCCCAAATCTCGATGAAGACGACACGCGGATACATAACTAGAGTTGCCTAACCAACCGCCTTTTTGCAATCGGAACCAACTATGACTGCCCACTCACTCGAGTTATCCATCGTCATCGTGACATGGAACGCGAAAAGGTTCGTCCTGGAGTGCTTGGACTCGCTCCGCCCCTATCTCGACGATCTGAAGGTGGAGGTTATCGTCGTAGACAACGCGTCTTCAGATGGGACGCCTGCGCTTGTCGAGAAGGAGTACCCGCACGTTCATCTCATTCGAAACAACGCAAATGTTGGATTTGCGAAAGCAAATAACATCGGCATTCTGGCCAGTCGCGGGAATTACCTATGCCTGGTGAACTCTGATGTCGTAGTGCCGTGTGGATGTCTCTGGGCCATGCATGCGTATATGGAGGATAACCGCGCTGTCGGCATGATTGGCCCCCAGATGCTCTGTCCGAACGGGCGCATCGGGAGATCCTATATGAGATTTCCAACAGTCTGGAGAGGCCTTTGCAATGCGTTGGGCCTGCATCGAGTCTTCCCATACTCGAAACGCTTCGCAGGAATACTGATGACCGACTTCAATAACAGCCAGACTGCTGAGGTTGACGTGTTGAATGGTTGGTTCCTGATGGTACGAAGGCAGGCGCTTGAAGAGGTCGGCATGTTGGATGGCCAGTTCTTTATGTACGGCGAGGATATTGATTGGTCATATAGGTTTCACGTTGCTGGCTGGAAACGAGTCTATTTCTCCGGAGCGCGGGCATTCCATTATGGGGGTGCGAGTTCCGCTGTTGCTCCCACACGGTTCTATATAGAAATGAAGCGGGCCAATCTGCAGCTGTGCAAGAAGCACTACGGCAAGATCGGACAATTCGCCTATGTGACCATCACCTATCTTCATGAAGCTTTCCGCGTGGTCGGATACAGCCTTCTCGGGATCGCAGAGAAGGCGGACAACTCGCGGGCCATCTTGAAGACTAAACGAAGCATTGAATGCATTCGCTGGTTGAGCCGTCATGGTCGTGAAACCATTGAGAGGGTATCATGAGCACTATCTCGACAAAAGGACGACGCTATGTATTGGTAACAGCCGCGTACAACGAAGATTTGCATATCGAAAGGCTGATAAAGTCGGTGCTAGCTCTGACTGAACGCCCCATCCGATGGGTGATCGTGAGTGATGGATCGATAGACCGCACCGATGAGATTGTGCAGCAGTATGTTGCACAGTGCAGCTTTATCAAGCTGATTAGAATCGACGATGAGCATCCTCGCAATTTTGCCGCACAGGTATCCGCCATCAATACTGGCCTCGCGGGCCTTAAAGATCTCGACTATGACTTCATCGGAAATCTTGACGCGGATGTTTCTTTCGGGCCGACCTATTTTTCCGAGGTATTGAACACATTTGCAGATGATCCTGGGCTTGGATTGGCAGGGGGAAGCATATTCGAAGAGCGTGAATCCGAGTTTAGGGCTCGTCCCCTCAATAGGGAGTATTCCGTGGCTCAGGCAGCCCAACTCTTTCGCCGCGCATGTTTTGAAGACCTGGGGGGTGAATATGTCCCCCTGCCTTACGGCGGAGCCGATTGGTACGCGGTGGTGAAGAGCCGCATGATCGGTTGGCGCGTCCGTTCCATCACGGAATTGAAAGTTTTTCATTACCGGCCGAGCGGGTACTCGGGATGGTTGCGCGCATCGATTCGCCAGGGCCGCATGGATTATTCACTTGGAACGCATCCCCTTTTTGAGATTCCCCGGTTGATCCGCAGATTGGGATCTCGGCCACCTCTTTTGTACGCGGTTGCGAGGCTGGCTGGATTTCTTTTTTCGTACTTCGGGGCCGAGAAAAGAATGGTCTCCGAGGAGTTTGTAAGGTTCCTGCGGCAAGAAGAGGCCGAGAGACTTCGCCGATTCTTTCGGAAGCCCGCGAACATCGAGGCAAGGATGGCGTCTGAATGATCTTGCCCTCACAACACTCTTTCCTTTTCGAACTGCTCTCTTGATTCTGCGCTTGAATAGGCTGAATGGGATCGCTTCGCTGCCACGCAAATCGCTGCACGGATCAGGAACGATGCTCGTCGAAAAACAGGCAGATTTCAACCTCATTAGCAAATGACATATGTACAGCCCGTCTGGCAAGAACGCTCAAGGAGAAACGCGTGTCAACCACAGCAATCGCACAGCAAATCGATCGCTCTGAACCGAAGGCGGTGCCGGCGAAGGAAGGTATCGTCGCCAAAAACGTCTGCATGCTGGCCTACACGGAGTACGAGAGTGACAATCGCGTGCGCCGTTACGCGGAAACGCTCGCCAAGCGCGGTGACCGCGTGGATGTTGTCGCCTTGAGTGGCTCTCGTGTCTACCAGCGGAGAGAAGTCATCCACGGAGTTACAGTATTTAGAGTCCAATATCGCGATCATAACGAAAATAGCAAGTGGGAATATGCGTCCCGCGTCCTGCGCTTCTTCCTGAGTTCCTTGGTGTGGCTCACCCGCCTCCAAAAGCAAAGAAGGTACGATATCGTACATATCCACAACGTTCCGGACTTCCTGGTATTCGCCGCGTGGTACCCAAAACTGCGCGGAGCCAGCCTCATCCTCGACATTCACGATCTTACTCCGGAACTGTTTGCCAGCAAGTTCGGCGAGAAACCTTCAAGCGCCTACGTATCCATCCTCAAGACCATTGAAAGGCTGTCGGCGCGATTCGTCGATCACCTCATCGTTTCCAACCACATCTGGCGCGAAACGATCGTGGGCAGGTCTGTGGCTGGAGATAAGTGCTCTGTGCTCCTCAACCACGTGGACTCCGCGATCTTCTACCCCCGGCGCAGAACAAGAGAAGGCGGAAAGTATGTCATTCTCTTTCACGGCGGCTTCCAGTGGCATCAAGGCCTGGATCTCGCCATTGAGGCGCTGAGTCACGTGAGAGTCAAGATGCCTGGGGTCGAGCTTCACCTCTACGGTGGAGGAGTTAAGAGCCTGACCGCCGACCTCGAGCGATTGGTCCGACGGCTCGGACTGAGCGGTTACGTTCGATTCTGCGGCAATGTTCCCCTTGATGAGATTCCGGACGTGATCGCGAACGCGGACCTGGGGATCGTGCCCAAGCGGGCAGACTCATTTGGCAACGAAGCGTATAGCACGAAGATCATGGAATTCATGTCGCAGGGCATTCCAGTGGTCGTTTCTAGAACCAAGGTGGACACATTCTATTTCGACGAGGGGACGGTTCACTTTTTTGCATCGGGAGATAGTCGCAGCCTGGCGAAAGCAATTCTCGATGTCGCAGGCAATCGATCGTTGCGCGATGGCCTTGCGACAAGAGGATTGGAATATGTCGAGCGCAACGGATGGGAAGGAAATAAGAAGAACTACCTTGACCTGGTAGACACGCTTTCAAACGGCGCTGGCCGCTCGGTATGGCATCCGGCATCATAGTTCCATCGCAGAGATTCCGTATCCGCATACCGTCATTACCAGGGAGGGACGTGTGGCAGTTTTCGGGCGACTAGAATGCTTGTCCATTCGCGGCGGTATCTTGGGAGATGGACTTAGGGCAAGAGCTACGCGCGGCGGTGCGTGGCTCGGCGGTGGAAGCGCCGCCGAACAGATTAGTCGGCTGGCCAGGAACCTGATATTGACGCGTTTGCTGGCTCCTAGCGCCTTCGGAACCATGGCGATCGTCCTATCCCTGTCCTCCCTCGTCGGATCGATGACGGATGTCGGGTTATTCCCGGCGGTCATCCAGCACCCGCAGGGAGGAAAGGATAACTACCTCAATGCGGCATGGTGGATGGGAATAGGTCGAGCGCTGGTTGTCTATGCCTTGATCTTTGTGTCCGCTCCCTTGCTTTCACAGTTCTATGGAGACAGAAACATATCGGGGCTTCTTCGGGTCGCTTTGCTGAGCACTATATTCGACGGTCTGCTAAGTCCGCGTTCCAAGCTGGCTCAAAAGGAGATGAAGTTTTCCCGATGGGCTCTTATCAGCAACGGCGGAGCCCTTTGCGGCGTGCTCCTGACCATCATCCTTGCCTTTGTTCTTCGAAGTGTCTGGGCACTGGCGATCGGGTACTTTTCAGAAAATGTCTTCCGATGCCTCTTCTCTTTTGCTCTGTGTCCCGGACTGCCGTCGCTCCGCTGGGACCATGAGGCTTTCAGAGAACTCTGGGAGTTTTCGAAGGGGATGGTCGGGCTCGCATTCCTGAACCTCGTCTTTGCGCGCACCGATATATTCGTCTTGGGCAAGATGCTTTCTCCAGCTGCTTTGGGAATCTACACCATGGGAGTGTATTTGATTCAAACACCGTCTAACTTCCTCATCACTGTGATCAGCTCAACCCTTCTGCCCGCCCTGGCGCATGTTCAGACAGACAAGCACCGCGTCAACCGGGTTGTCTCCGAGGCGGCCTCGTTGATTACTCTAGCCGGCCTGCCAGCGATGACCATGGTCTGCCTGTGCGGGTCGTCATTGCTGACAGTGGCCTATGGGCCCAGGTATGCACCTGCCGCAGGGGCGTTTGCATTCGCCGCCGCAGTCGCACTTTTCAATACGCTCAACGCCTTGCTGACAACCGTGTTTTTCGCCTGCGGAAGACCCGCTTTGCACCGTCGAGCCGTAGCCGCATCTGCGATCGTGATGCTGATCGTCGTCTATCCGGCGTGCCAGCGCTTTGGACCAACCGGCGGCCAGATGGCGGCTCTCATCGCGATCGTCGCGAGTTATGTTCTCCAAGTCAGCCGGGCTCGCCAGATCACCGGGTTGCCCATCTTTCACTTCGCCCACGGCATTGTGCCTGCTGCGATAGTCTCTGCGGGAATCTTCCTGGTCGGCTTTGGAGCCCGCTCTCTCGGGCTCACAGACAAACCCCTGGCAGATATCTCGATTGCTACCGCCGCTTGCATTCTTGCATACATTCTGTGCGTACCGTCATTTACAAGAATTCGGACAATAGCCTCGGAGCAAAGCACAAAGGTGACGTCAGACAGCCTACGAATATCATAGCCGGAATCCATGCGAACAACGGCCGGAGCAGAGGAGCTTCATGAGCAATGCCATTCCCAAACATCGAGCCCGTTTTGATGACCCGCTCGCATACCTCAGAAGAGGAGTGACCAGACTTTACACTCTATGGATAAGTTGTACCTATCCGTTTGCCTCCTGCGGCCGCAATCTGTCTATTCATTATCCTTGCAGGCTGAGCAAAACGATAGCCGCCCATATCAGGCTCGGCAGCTCCGTACTCATCGGAAAAGACGCGTGGATCAATATTGTTTCAGACGGGGTCCAAGATATAAAGATTACTATTGACGACAACTGTTCGATAGGAGCCCGGGATACAATCTCGGCTAAAAACTCCATTCACATAGAGCGAAATGTGATCATCGCAACTTCAGTGCTCATACAGGATCACAATCACGCCTACGAAGACATCGGCCGCCCGATCCGAGTTCAAGGAGTCACAGCCGGGGGCAGAATTCGAATAGAGCAGGGTTGCTGGATCGGTCAAGGTGCGGCCATCGTGTGTAATGAAGACGAGTTGGTCATCGGCCGCAACAGTGTCGTTGGAGCAAACGCCTTGGTGACAAGAAGCTTTCCTCCGTATTCCGTGATTGTCGGGAATCCCAGTCGACTTGCAAGGAAGTTCGACCCCACAAAAGCAACTTGGATTGGCGGCGAAGCGGGGCGCACAGTTCCCACGGAATCCACCTATGCCGCTTCTTCCGGGCTTACGGCCGGACCAATGGAGAGAGAAAGGGAGAAAGTATGAATAAGAATAGAGCGCGAAAAGAGGACCCGCTGATCTTCATTTCCCGTTTCCTGAACAAGCTCTATTCCGAGTGGCTGCGGTTGACATACCCGTTTGCGTTTATGGGATCCGGGGTGTCGATCAATCACACATGCCCTATCAGCCGCCTGACCGCTCACCGAATTAGTTTAGGCAACGATGTGATTCTCAAAAAGGATGCCTATCTGGGGGTTAGTCGACCGCCGGAGGAAGAAGGTGAGCCGGTCATCGAGATTGAGGATAATTGTGTTATCCATTGGCGCTCGCAGATCGGTGCGAAAAACCACATTCATCTGGAGCGCGATGTCATCGTCGCGCAAGATGTTCTGATCATAGATCAGGGGCACGCGTACGAAGATATCACGAAAGCGATCCCACTCTACGAGTTCACGGAGGGGGGAAGAATTCGAATTGGCGAGGGCTCGTGGATCGGACATGGAGCAGCGATTATTTGTTCTCAAGGCGAGTTGGTTTTGGGACGACATTGCGTTGTGAATGCAAATGCGGTCGTTACCAGGAGCGCACCTCCTTACTCGGTACTTTCGGGGAATCCTGCCAGAATTGTGAAGCAGTATGATCCGATCAAGGAAGCGTGGGTGATGGGTTCGGTTCGTATGGTCGAAACCGAATTGGCAAGATAAGTGCCGACGAATGGGCGCCAAGCAAGTGCGGCATACAGATCCAACAATCCGGAATAGCGAATGAAGAATGGGCCGCTGCAATTGGAGTGCGCTCCGGTCCGTTGGCGTCTTCAATGGATTTGTGGACCGGATCTCGGAATTGATGGATGGTCGAATTCCGCGAACAATTAACAACGTGCTCCTTCAGGAGATGCTTGAACGCCATCGGCCACTCTATGGATATATTCGACAGTTACGCACGGCATGTGAGCCTTCCATACACCAGATTCCTCCAGCGCATAGGGATGGATTTTGAACCCGGCACCGCACGAGGCGCCGAGTTGGAAGATCGCAAGGGAAGAACGTTTATCGATTGCATCGGTGGTTATGGCAATTTGAATGTCGGCCATAACCATCCGCGCGTAATTGAGGCAATAGCCCGCGCGTTGGAAAGGCAACGGCCCGTCGGTTGGCCTTTCATTTCCGAAGCTCACGCCGCATTGGCGGAAGGTCTCGTTGAGGTAGCGCCTGATGGGATTGACCGGTGCCTTATTGTCAATAGCGGCTCCGAAGCCGTGGATAGCGCTCTCAAATTGGTTCGTCTTGCTACAGGGCGCAGTGGGGTGATCTGTTGCAATGGGGCGTGGCACGGCTTCACCATGGGAGCCATGAGCGTCTCGGAACCGGAGATGTGCCGAGGCTTTGAGCCGTTATTACCGGGAGTGCGTCGCGTCCCGTTCGGCGAAGCGGTAGCCGTCGAGAAAGCGATGTCTGCTGAGATTGGCGCGGTTATTGTGGAGCCGATTCAATCTGAGAGCGGCGGGGTAGTGTCCCCGAAAGGATATTTGAAGCGGTTAGCGACGGTTTGCGCGGAATATGGCGCGATATTGATCCTTGACGAGATCAAGAGCGGGATGGGCAAGACGGGCAGGATGTTTGCCTGCGAGATTGAACAATTGGAACCGGACCTACTGCTGGTGGGTAAATCGCTTGGCGGCGGCGTGATGCCGATTGGGGCGGTACTTGCAAAACGAAAGTGGTGGGCGAAGTTTGGCCTCAGCTTCGCCATGACTTCTTCCTCCGCCGCTGGCAACAGGCTCGCCTGTGCCGCAGGACTTGCGACGCTCGATATTATTCGATCCGAGAGCCTGATTGAAAATGCGGAAAACCAGGGACGGCGTCTTATGCAAGGCCTGATGAGCCTAGCGCAATTACGACCCGAACTCGTGCGAAGTGTTTCCGGGCAAGGTCTTCTGGTGGGAATTCATACTGCAGAGCAAAGAGTCGCGTACCAAATCACCGCAGAGTGTGTTCGAAGGGGGGTATTGGTAATGCCCGCGTTTCTGGACCGAAGCTGCATTCTGATTGAGCCGCCCTTGTGCATCGACAAGGCACAGGTGGACGAGGTCTTGCGTGTCCTTCACCAAGCTTGCGATGCCGATTGCCTTCGCGGCTTGTGTCGGCGCGTTGAACCTATGATTGAACCTTAGCGCCGAAGAGTCTGGTTTATTTGAAGAATCCTTGCAGAATCCGCATTGGCCAACTCGCCTGAACCGGCAACGGAGTGACAATCCTCTGCCGCAAAGTCGAACTTGTTCTAAGCAGGAACTGTGTGGTCAAAGCGAATGCGATCTTCCCAAAGAGCATGCTACTTCGCTCAGTCGCCACTGCGAATCCGACAAGCAGAAGAACAGACTTGGCGACTCGACTTATATAGCTAAAGTAGAAACCCTACCCCGTTGGCCTGCGGGCGAGGCAAAGCAGGGGGACTCTCATGTCTTACAAACCTATGGTGTCAGTTGTGATTCCTACATATAACCGCGCGCAACCGACCATCAACGCAATCCAGAGCGTTCTGAATCAGACATACCTCCGCTATGAAGTCATCGTGATCGACGATGGCTCTACGGATGGTTCCGGCGATGCGGTGCGACAGTTTATTCAACAACGAAACGGTGGTGGAAATAGCGTGTTTTGGGTCCAGCAGGAGAATCAAGGTCCGAGCGCGGCACGCAATGAGGGAATCAGGAGAGCCCAGGGTGAGCTCATCGCATTCTTGGACTCGGACGACACTTGGCACAGCGAAAAGCTGGAATGGCAAGTAAAAGCCTTCGACGTGCTGGGATACGATTGCGGAGCCTGTTGCACGGACGTCCGACTTGCCGACGGTGCCGGCATGGACTCCAGTACTTTTTCACGGTTTGGGAGGCACTACGAGAAGACGATCGGAATCGAACGCAATGCGGTGCAACTCCTGGCCAAGTCATTCTGCGGGTTCTGGATTTCCAGCCTTCTGGCACGGGCTGACACGATTCGGCAAATACGCGGGTTCAATACGGAGATTGGTTTCGCGGAAGATCGTGACTTTTACTTTCGCCTTTGTCTGGCGACGGGCCTTTGCTATGTGAACAAACTGCTGGTCATCTGCGACAGGAACAAAACCCCCGCAGGGTCGGACTGCAGACCGTGGGACAAGGTGGAGGTTAGGCTCGAAGGTCTGCGCTGCATGTACGAAAGCTGGCTCGACAACGAAGGCGCGTTGCCGGCAGCAGCACGGAAGACAATCGTCGGAGAGTTGCGGGCCAACCACGCCGACTGGGCTAACTGGCACTTGGACAATCGTCGCTACGATGACGCCCGTCGCGAGGTATCGAAGGCGATTCGGTGCGGGGTCACACCGAAGATGGCAGCCAAGCTCGCCCTGACATGGCTCGCGCCAGAGTTTGCGAGAAAACTCTCTGGACGCCCCGCAGCATATCTGTGAATAAGCAGGAATGATCGATGAACAGAATGGAAACGAGGGGCGGAATGCTTAGAGCTGAGGTATGAAGTTGATGGAGGCGTTGAACATCATCAAAGGGATGAAGCAGAGGAGCGGAGGCGCTTTGCGATGCTTCCTCGCCGCCGGATTCAACCCGCTCCATCTCAGGTCCTTTCTGGCCGCTGAACTGGGCCTGCTTCATCCCGAAAAGTGGGTAGAGGTCGTCGAGGGACTGTATGGGGACCTCTTGGGAAACCTCGTCCGGCTCGCCGATGCCAACTCAGAATTCGGAGTCGTCTTGATCGAATGGTCCGATCTGGACCCTCGCCTCGGGTTGCGTTGCGCGGCGAGATGGGGTCCATCCGAACTCACCGACATCGCCACGACGGCACGTGAGAGAGCCCGCCATATTCATCTCGCGCTCGCAGACGCCTGTCAGCGCACTCCACTGGTAGTGAGTCTGCCCACATTGCCGCTGCCGCCGCTTTCTGTGGTTCCGGAGTGGCAAGCCGGCCCCTTTGAGCTTGACTTGACATCGATCGTTCAATCGCTCGCTGCGCGGGCAACAGGGCTATCTCAGTGCCGCCTCCTAAGTCCCCAACGTATTGCCTGGATTTCGCCGCTGGAGCGGCGCCACGACATTGACTCCGAAGTTCTCACAGGGTTTCCCTATAGTCTTTCCCACGCATCGGCGCTGGCCTCGTCTCTCGCGCGCCTTGCACAGCTGCGAGCCCCAAAGAAGGGCCTGATTACCGACTTGGATAACACGCTGTGGAAAGGAATTGTCGGTGAGGATGGAGTCACCGGAGTATCTTGGGACCTCGATCACCAAAGCCAGATGCATGCCATTTACCAGCGCTTTCTCGGCGCTCTGGCGAGTGAGGGCGCGCTGATCGGCGTCGCGAGCAAGAACGATCCTCATCTTGTTGCCGAAGCTCTCTCCCGGGATGACCTGGCGTTATCCGCATCCGCGCTCTTTCCCGTCGAGGCTAACTGGGGAGCCAAGTCCCGCTCTATCACGCGAATTCTGAAGATATGGAACATAGGCGCCGAGTCGGTGGTTTTCGTCGACGACAGCGCACTGGAGTTATCCGAGGTCAAGGCGGCGCACCCGCAAATCGAGTGTCTGCAGTTTCCATCCCGCAAGCCCGCGGCGGTCAATGACCTGTTATCAACACTTCGCGACCTGTTCGGGAAAGATATGGTTCTGGAAGAAGACCGCATCCGCGCAACGAGCATACGCAACTCACGCGAACCAGCCAATGAACGCGACACTTCGGCCAGCCTCGTGCCCGAGTACGAGCATGTTGAGGACCTCAGGGCAGAGATAAAGTGCACCTTCGGCAAGCTACCCGCTGACCCGCGCGCCCTGGAACTTGTGAACAAGACAAACCAGTTCAACCTTAATGGCCGGAGATACACAGAGGCCTCCTGGAATAACTATCTACGCGACCACATGAGTGTCCTTCTGGTAGCGTCCTACACTGATAAATTCGGTCCGCTTGGCAAAGTCGCTGTTCTTGCTGGTCGACGGGTCGATAGAAGACTGATTGTGAATGCTTGGGTCATGAGTTGCAGAGCGTTCTCGCGGCGGATCGAATACCGAAGCTTGGCGGAACTCATCGCTCGCGATGACATCGCGGAAATCCAATTCGATTATGAGCGAACCGACAGAAACGGTCCTCTCACCGAATGCCTAACGTGGCTGCTTGGCATAACTCCTACACCCGGATGTGTCGTGTCGCGCGAGGCTCTTGAAATACGTCTCAGGATGCTGTCGGAGATAAAAGAGGTTGTCCATGAATGACAAGGAAGCAAGACTAGCGGGATGCTTTCAGGCCGTTTTCCCCGGGCTGAGTGCCGATGAGGTCAATGTGGCGACTGCCTCTTCTGTCGCAAACTGGGATTCCGTCGCAGTCGTTACGCTTCTTGCCGTGGTAGAGGAAGAATTCGGCATCACCATTGATTCCGACGACCTTGCAGCGTTTAGCTCGTACGACGGATTCCTCCGCTATCTGAATGAGATCGAGCAGGACGAGAGTCGATCCCGCGACTCATTCGTGTCTTGAAATCCAAGTGCTGTCCGTTTCAGGACAAAGTCAGTGCTTTGCAGACCGGATTCCAAACTCATAAGGAAGCGAGTGAACCACCATGTGCGGAATTGCTGGGCAATTGAATCTAAACGGCGCACCTGCGGAGCGCCAAGTGCTCGATGCCATGATCGGAACGCTGCTTCACCGCGGCCCCGACGCACACGCCGTCCATGTTGCGGGTCCGGTCGGACTGGCTCATGCGCGTCTCAGCATCATCGACCTTCAGTGCGGCGCGCAACCGATGTCCACAATCGACGGCCACACCTGGATCACTTTCAACGGCGAAATCTTCAACTACATCGAACTGCGCGAAAAACTCATCGCCAAAGGACATCGATTCGCCACCCGCTCTGACACCGAGGTGATCCTCAACGCCTACCGTGAATTTGGCGAAGAGTGCGTTCGGCACTTCAACGGTCAATGGGCATTCGCGATTTGGGATGAGCGAGAAAGGAAGCTATTTCTGTCTCGCGACCGGTTCGGCGTTCGGCCCTTGTTTTACACGCAGGTGGGTGATACTTTTCTGTTCGCCTCGGAAATCAAGGCTCTTCTCCGCTTCCCTGAAGTGTCCGCTGAAATAGATCTTAAGGGGCTGGATCAAATCTTCACCTTCTGGGTCACCGTGCCTCCGCGCACTGCGTTCAAGAACATTTTTCAGTTGCCGCCAGCCTGCTCGCTTACCGTGGCAGGCGGAAATGTCAAGGGCGGACAATACTGGTCAATCTCCTACGCCGAAGCGGCAGATGCGAAGAACGCCCATGAGGACCGGCTCGCTGAAGAGCTCTACGCGTTGCTGGAGGATGCCACCGCTATCCGGCTTCGCTCGGATGTTCCCGTCGGCACTTACTTGAGTGGAGGCATCGACTCGACGGTCACCACGGCGCTGGCCCGCAAGATCGCCGATGATCGGCTCCGCAGTTTCTCTATCACCTTTGAGGATGCCGAGTTCGATGAGAGGTCGTATCAGCAAGAGGCAAGCCAGTTCCTCGGCACCCAACACAGCAACGTCTCCTGCACGTCTTCCGACATCGCCCGCGTATTTCCGCAGGTGATTCGGCACACCGAACAGCCTGTGATTCGAACTGCGCCCGCTCCCATGTACTTATTGTCAGGGTTGGTGAGGGAGTCGGGATTCAAGGTCGTGCTGACAGGAGAAGGCGCCGACGAGGTGTTGGGAGGATACGACATATTCAAGGAAGCGAAGATTAGGCGCTTCGTAGGACGCGATTCAGGTTCGCGCATGCGTCCGCTGTTGCTTAAGCGCCTCTACCCTTACATGCAAGGCATCCAGCGTCAGCCGGCCGCCTATCTCCAACACTTTTTTCGGGTCCGCGCAGAGGATCTGTCGAACCCCTTCTTCTCGCATTTACCTCGATGGGAATTGACGGCACGGCTGAAGCAATTCTTCTCTGCCGAGGTCCGCGATGCGGTCGGGGACTTCGATGCGATCACAGAGATCGAGCGGATGCTGCCCTCCGAATACTATGAGTGGTCTTACTTCGGCCAGGCGGAGTATCTCGAGGCAAAGTATCTAATGCCGGGATATATCCTCTCGTCGCAGGGCGATCGCATGGCGATGGCCCACTCTGTCGAAGGCCGCTACCCCTTCCTCGACTACAGGCTGGTGGAATTTGCCGCTCGGCTCCCCGCCGCCGCCAAGATGAAGGCGCTTGATCAGAAGCACCTGCTGAAGAAGGCATTCAGAGGCCGTATCCCTGACTCGATTATTCAGCGTCCTAAACAGCCTTACCGCGCTCCCGACGGTAAGTGCTTCTTCGGCTTGGCAACCACGGATTACGCCGAGGAGTTGCTCTCTCCGGAAGTGGTGCGGAACAGCGGCCTGTTTGACCCCTCCGCGGTAACTTCCCTGGTGGAGAAATTCAAGAGTGGCCGCGCCAGCAGTATCAAGGACAACATGGCCCTGGTTGGCATCCTGTCAACTCAATTGCTTGTCAACCAATTCGTTCAGAGCAAAAGCGAGGTGTTAGCACAATGCATCTAACCGACATTCAGAATGAAGTTTACAGCTTTATCATCAGCAATTTCCTGTTTGGACGGTCCATGGACATCAAGGAAAACGAGTCGCTGCTAGGCAAAGGAGTGATCGATTCGACCGGCGTCCTGGAACTGGTTGCCTTCCTTGAAGAGCAGTTTGGGATCAGGGTCGAAGATGACGAGGTGATCCCCGACAACCTTGACTCGACCGCAAGAATCGCAGCCTACGTCGAGAAGAAGATCGGCATTCCCGTTGAGCACAATGGCAGCCGGCCACATGCCTTCGAGTGATCCGGTGGACTCCGTGTTTGCGCATCAAGGCGGATTGCCACGGGCTCCAACTCTGGAGCCCCCCGACCCCGCGAGGGTGAAAGCACAGCGAAATAGGAGGAGGTCGTATGCTCGTCGAAGAATTCCTGGAGAACAGCGCCAGACTCTACCCGGAGAAGTTGGCTCTGGTCTGCGGAAGCCAACGCCTGACTTACGGTCAGATAGATAGGGAGTCCAACCTGCTCGCACAAGCGCTTATCGCCGCGGGAGTCAGAGGTGGGGACCGCGTTGTTACCTATATGCCGAACTCTGTCGAGACGGTGATCTCGATCTTTGCAACCCTCAAGGCCGGGGCCGTTTTCGTGGTACTCAACGCAACGACTAAACGCGATAAGCTTCTCTTCGTGCTGAATAACTGTCGCGCCACGGCGATGATCACCTGGGGCGGCAGACTTCCATCTGATTCCGCAGAATGGGACGGCACGCCCCACTTGCTTTCCGTCTTCATGAAGGACGCGGATGCGACGCAGGAAGCCGCTGCGCTGGCTGCCGGAAAGCATGTATCGAGAATCGAACAGTTTCGAAACTTCGCGGGCCGCGTGCCACCTCCGCCGAAGGCGCGCATCGATATCGATCTTGCGGCGTTGATCTATACTTCCGGCTCGACCGGACGCCCCAAAGGGGTCATGGTTACTCACCTGAACATCGTCTCTGCTGCGACTTCCATCACCACCTACCTTGAGAACACGGCCGAGGACGTGGTCATCGATGTATTGCCTCTGGCCTTTGATTACGGGCTTTACCAGCTGCTAATGACCTTCAAGATGGGCGGTACGCTGGTGTTGCACGATTCCTTCGCGTTTCCCAATGTCGTTCTTGAAACGATGGATCGCGAGGGAGTGACCGGGTTTCCCATCGTCCCCACCATCTCCGCGCTGTTACTGCAGATGGATCTTTCGAAGTACGCGCTTCCCAAGCTCCGGTACATCACCAACACCGCGGCGGCGTTGCCGGTGGAGCACATCCGGAAGCTGCGCGCCCTGTTTCCCCAGGCCAGGCTTTACTCCATGTATGGCCTGACGGAATGCAAGCGCGTATCATACCTGCCGCCGGAACAGCTCGACATCCGGCCCTCCTCCGTCGGCCGCGGCATGCCAAACGAGGAAGTCTACATCGTGGATGAAAGCGGCTCGCGCGTGGGTCCGGGGGTGATCGGTGAGCTCGTCATTCGCGGCGCCAACGTCATGAAAGGATACTGGGAGTTGCCCGAAGAAACGGACCGCTGCCTCAAACCCGGCTCGCTGCCCGGCGAAAGGGTTCTCTACAGCGGCGATCTTTTTCGCGCGGATGAGGAAGGCTATCTCTACTTTGTCGGCCGCAAGGACGACATCATCAAGACCCGCGGAGAAAAGGTAAGCCCGCGCGAGGTGGAAGATGTCCTCTACGCGCTCGACGGAGTCGCCGAGGTCGCGGTGGTCGGCGTTCCTGACCGAATACTGGGCAGTGCGATCAAGGCCGTGCTAACCCTGCGTCCTGGGGCTCTGCTCACTCAGCAAGACGTGCTTCGCCATTGCTCCGCACGCCTTGAGGATTTCATGGTTCCCAAGATCGTTGAGTTCCAGGAATCGCTGCCCAAGACAGAAACCGGAAAGGTGAGCAAGCGGCTGATCCTTGAAGCGCACAGGAACCCGCAAGAGTCGGTCGTCGGGGCATAGCGGATAAAACCGAATTCGCCGTGCGAATTCCGCACATCATACATGAGTCCATGCACCGGATCATCCGGAAAGGAAGAGAAATGAACGCACCTGTTCAGTCGGAAACAGACCTGCTTCGAATCGACGCGCCAAAGGAGGTTGAAAGCATCTCGGAGAAAATCCGCGATGTGGTGCTGCAGAGATTCAGGCGCAAGGGCGCGGTCCTTGGCGTATCCGGAGGCATCGATAGCAGCGTCGTCGCCGCGCTGTGCGCTCGCGCGCTGGGCAAGGACCGCGTGGTGGCTCTGTTGATGCCAGAGTCGGAGTCCGACTCGGAAAGCCTGACGCTGGGCCGTCTGCTCACCGAGAAGCTGGGCATCCGCGCAGTCATTGAGAACATTACACCGATTCTAGAAGGCGCAGGGTGCTACACGCGCCGCAACCAGGCGATTCGCAGCGTCATCCCCGACTATGAGAACGACTACAAGTGCAAGATTACGTTGCCCACCCTTATCGATGAACAACGCTACGCAGTCTTCTCCGTCGTGGTTCAATCGCCGGCCGGCGAGATCAAGAAGGCTCGCCTGCCGCTCCATGCGTACCTGGAAATTGTAGCCGCCAGCAACTTCAAGCAGCGCACGCGCAAGATGGTCGAATACTTCCACGCCGACGCGTTGAATTACGCCGTGGCCGGCACTCCCAATCGCCTGGAATACGAACTGGGATTCTTCGTCAAGGGAGGCGATGGACTCGCCGACTTCAAGCCGATCGCGCATCTTTACAAGACTCAGGTTTACCAACTGGCAGATCACCTCGAAATCCCCGAGGAAATCCGCCGCCGCCCGCCCACCACCGACACGTATTCAATGCCTCAATCGCAGGAGGAATTCTACTTCTCCATGCCGCTTCAACAATTGGACGTGTGCCTCTACGGCAGGGATCACGACTGCCCGCCGGCAAAGATTGCCGACCTGCTGGGCCTAACGGACGACATGGTAACCAGGGCCTACGCAATGATCGATGGAAAACGCAAGAATGCCCGCTACCTTCATCACGCTCCTGTGATCTTCTCTACATAGATCCTTGGCTGTATAGAATCGTTCCTTTTTTTTGCCGGACCGCTTGTCGAGGCCCCGCACTCCCGACGGCAATGGCGGTTCCAGAGTTGGTGTTCCCCGAAGGCACGCTCTGAAGCGTCGTTTGCCCTAAAAAATGACGCATTGCACGGCTCCGGCAGGGGCACGGATACTCTGAAGCGCTCTGGACCGCTAACTTTATTTGGATCGCCTTAATTGCAAACCACCCAGCGCCAGTGGTTGGCAATAACTTTTCACAGGAGCAATTAAATTATGAATAGACCGCGTGTTGTTTTCCTGGTTGAGAACATGTCTTTTCCCCAAGACAGAAGAGTGCGCCAGGAGGCCGCCGCGCTGCTCAGGTCCGGTTGCAATGTCTCCGTGGTCTGCCCCAAGGGCAGAGGATACGCTACCAAATCATTCGAAGTTGTCGATCAGGTTGAGGTGTATCGGTACTGGCAACCATGCCAGGGAAAGAACGTCCCAGGTTATCTGGCCGAATACACGTGGGCCACGATCTGCACTTTTGTCCTAACTCTTTGGATTTGGATGACGAGCGGTTTCGACGTTCTTCACGCGGCTAACCCCCCGGACCTTTTTTTCCTCGTTGCTGCTCCCTTCGTTCTGCTGGGGAAGAGATTTGTCTTCGACCAGCACGACCTCTGCCCCGAGCTATTCGACTCCAAGATGGGTGATGCCTCTCCGTTCAGGGGACTGCTGCTCTTCGCGGAGGCTTGTTCTTACAAGCTCGCCAGCCTGGTGATCGTGACCAATCAGTCCGCCTGCGATCTGGCTCGGCAGCGTGGCGCAAACGCGAACAAGATTCGAATTGTGCGCAATGGCCCCGATCTGGACCATTTTGCGGTCCTTCCACCGGACCCCGCGCTAAAAAGCGGAGCGAGTTTCATGGCCGTGTATGTTGGCGCCCTGGGGGCGCAGGACGGCGTCGATTCTGTTGTAAAGGCCGCTGACTACATCGTTCACCATCGCAAGCGCAAGGACGTCGTGCTTGCCATCCTCGGCGATGGAGATTGTATGGACGACCTTCGCGGGTTGGCACGCGACCTAAAGGTGGAGGAGTTTGTAAACTTTGTGGGGTGGGTGGGTGACTCTGAGCTGTTTCGCTACCTATCCACGGCCGATGTGTGTCTGGCTCCCGACCCCCCGAGTCGGATCAACCATCTTTCGACCTTCATCAAAATCATGGAGTATATGTTCTTCGGCAAGGTCACCGTGTCTTTCGACTTGTTGGAATCGCGGCGAAGCGCGCGAACGACCGCCATCTACGTGAAGGGGAACAGTCCGCGGGATTTCGGCGATGCAGTTCTCGGCATATTGGATTCCCCAAAGTTCCGCGCGCGGATGGGAAAGGACGCCGCGGAACGGGTGAGGAGTTCCCTGCATTGGGGTGTATCGCGCAGCGTGCTGCTCGATGCCTACAGGCAATTGATTTGGAAGGAATCGGCATCCATAGTGAAAACACCGGAACCGATCGCGGGAGCGGCGACGGACAAGGGCAAAGAGATGAGTTTCCGCGTGGCGATTCCTCCCCGTTACGAGGCGTCTAAAGCTGCTAATAGCGGTGCGAGATAGCCCATCGGAAGCCTGAAGCGAAACCAGAGTACCTGCGGTGAAACACCGTCGATGGCTTCGCTATAGGCTGGCCAGATACTTCCTGATCTCCGCCCTGTCGCGATAGTTCGAATCGATTTTCAACACGAGTTGGAACTGCAGTCGCGCAAGGGAGGCTTGGCCCGTCTTCTGGTAAACCAGGCCAAGGTGATAGTGAATGTCTGCATTGTCGGGAAGCCGGTTCTCCTCCTGAAGCTTGAGAGCCTGTTGAAGGTAACTCAGCGCCAGCGGATACACGCCCTTTCGGAAATATATCCAGCCCATCGTGTCGACCGGACCGGAGGATTGCGGGAGCCCTCGAACCGCCGTCTGCGCCAGCGACAAGGCCAGGTCGGAGTCTCCCCCGCCAAACAGCATGGCGCGGGCAAGCTCATTGGAGGCCGTGGGGTTCTGAGGCGTCAACGCCAGCGCATTCCGAAACGCGCCTTGCGCTCTTTCCCAGTCTGCCTTTAACTCGTATAGGTGTCCCATCACGAGATATAGTCCCGGCTGGGACCCGTCAACTTTGAGCGCCTGCTCACCGGTGGCGACCGCCCGATCGATTTTTCCCTGGGCGGCAAGCACCTGACACAGTTCGAGGACCGCGTCGGTGTTGCGGCTATCGAGACTGATGGATTTTTCCAGCGCCGCTTGCGCCCCTGCCAAGTCCCGCTTGCCGCGAAAGAGCACCGTGCCGAGCAATCCGTAGAGGCCGCTGTTGGCGGGGTCTTTGGCGATCTGCGCACTGACCACGGAGACGGCCTTGTCGATCTGCTTTTCGGCAACAAAGACGTTCACCAATCCGCGCAGTGCGTCCATCGATCTGGAGCGGCGCTGCAAGGCTTCCTGGTACGCCTGAGCCGCTTCGTCATACTTCTTCTGCGCCAGCCTCAGGTTGCCCAACTCGACGTATCCGAAGGCGCTTTGCGGCGAAGCCGCGATTGCCCTGCGAACGTCCAACTCGGCTTCCGTATCATGTCTTCGGTTGATGTTGGCCAGCGCTCGCAACGCGTAACCGTCCGCTGATCCGGGCTGAAGACGGATCATCTGGTTGGCGGCATCTTCCAGCGTGTTCATGTCTCCCTGCAGCATCGCCGCGTCGGCAATCGAGCGTTCGGCATCCAGATAATTCGGGTCCAGCCGCAGAGCTTCGCGCCACTCGTTCTCGGCGCGCTCCGGGTTGCCCTGCTTCTGCAGCGCGACCCCCAGCGCGTAATGCGCCTGGATGTTGTCGGGCGAATTCGCAACCACCGCCTGCAAGGTTCTTTGCGCGTCCGCTGGATCGCCTGCGCTGATCTCAAGTTGGCTTCGGTAGACCAGTGCATCGTCATCCTTGGGGTTCGTCCTCAGCATCTCGCCGGTCACCTTGCGGGCATCATCCAGCCGGTCGGCCTGGATCAAGAGTTGTACGTACTTCTTCTTCACGCGCAGGTCTTCGGGCCGCTCCTGGTAGAGCAAGCGATACTCGGCCACCGATTTATCCACCTCGCCGTTCATGAAATAGAAGTTACTCAGAGCGAGAAAGGCATCGGGATTGTGCGGCAGGTCGCGCCTGGCCTGGAGCAGAACCTGCTCCGCATCGGGTTTCTTTCCCTCGGCAAGATACAACCCTGCCAGCGCCTTGCGCGGATCGATCGCGGACGGATCAAGAGCCTCGGCATCGCGGAACTGCTTCTCCGCGTCTAAGAAGTCCTTCTGCGACTGGTAGTAACTCCCCAGCACGAGTCGCGCTTGCATGGCCCGCGGATTCAACTCGATCACTTTCTTGAAACTTGCCTCCGCCGAAGCCTGGTCTCCGCCCTTCAGTTGCAGCAGCCCAACGCTCAGGTACGACTCCCAGTGCCCTGGCGCAAGTGCGATCGAGCGCTGCATCTCCGCGATCGCGTCGGGAATCTTGTCTTGCGCCGCGAACAGGCTGGAGGCCAGGGCGTGTACGCCGGGATCGTCCGGCCGCGCCTTCAGCAGCAGATTCGCCTGATCCCGCGCCTGATCAAATCTGCGTAACTGAATCAGCAGAGTCGCCAATTCCATGCGCGCCCGACCGTCGCCGGGCCGCAGTTCGGTGGTGCGCACCAGCTCCTGACAAGCCCGCTCCCGCTGCTCCAGGCGAAGATAACTCTCCGCCAGTTGAAAATGCGCGTCGGCAAATCCTGGATCGATTTTGAGCGCGTTGCTGAACTCGATTACCGCCTCGCCGAATTGGCCCGTCTTGAAGTATTTTTGGCCATCGTCGAAGTATTTCTGCTTGCGGACGGCGGGGTCCACCAGCGAGCAGGAGGAAAGAAAAACCGCAATCAAACTGGTTGCCAGCACGGGGCCTAACTTGAAAGATGCCTTCACGTCAATGCCTCCATTGGTAGGATCGCTGGATAACTTCCCCGCTTACTATACAACCGTTTTGGACAATGAAATGTCCCTGCGCCGCGTAAGATGGCGCGGCAAGCTCGCACTTTTTTCTCTATGGGTCGCCTCGCCCTGGACGTTGCAGTTTTGGGAAATAGTTACCCTGGTTTCATTCGGGCCATTATTTCTGCGAAAGATGAGAAACTACTCACCCGAGGCAGATAAATCGCGCCATTGCAACTCTCTCATGTAGAGTGAATGGGAAAAAGCCGCAAGAGACCATTGGCTGAGCGCCTCGCGCCATGCATACCCTTGTGCCAGTCTCCGCGCCATGTCGTCAAGTTGCTTGTTTACAGAAAGTTGCAAAAACTTTCAATCTTGACAAGGTCGGACAGCAGCCTAGAATGAACCCACCAAAAGGGAGCTGTATGCGCGGTCACCCGTGCATGCGCGCCGACGAAGTACAACAGTAAATCGACGAAGTCGAAGTAAGAGAGGAAAGGCGGACCATGAAAATAAAAATTATAGGAATCGGGGCAATCGTAGCACTGTTCGTCCTGTGCTTCTGCTTGCCTGTATCCGCTCAAACGGAGGTCTCCGTTCAGTTCACCGGAGGCTACACCACAACATGGGGTAACTCAAACGGCGATTGGGGCGCGGGGATTTACAGCGGCGCCATCAATGGCCAAAGCTCGCCCGGGATTATCTGCGATGACTTCAACGACGAAATCACATCGGGCGAGAAGTGGAATGCCTATGCCTACCAGGCTTCGAGTCTGACCACCAGTAACATCGGTGAAACCCTCTTCGGAAGCACCATCGGAATTACTGGCTATGCCGAGTTGGCGACCCTGGTAAGCATGATGTTCGGCAACGGCACAACCTATGGCAGCATCACCGGCATCACGCAAGCAGAGCTTTCGTCCGCCATCTGGGATATCACTACGCCCGGTGGTCTCTCGGGTCTCGATGCCAAAGCGCAGGCCCTGGTTGCCGCTGTCGAAGCGGCATTCAACGGCAACAACTCCAAGGCCCAGACTTATCTGGCCACCTTGACCAACCTCTGGATTCTGACGCCCACTCCAAAGGGACCTGGCGAGGCCCAGGAAATGTGGACCGATCCGCCCAGCTCATTGGCGGTGACGGTCCCCGAAGGCGGAACGGCCTTGCTGTACCTGCTACTCGCCGGCTTCTCCTGTTTCGTAGCCATGCTGTTCTCCAACAAGAGCCGGATCGGGCGCGGCATTACGGCCTGAGATCGGTTGCAGCCCTTCCTCTTCCCCGTGGCGGTCCACCGGGCTTGGCGGCCTTTCCGCCCGCTAGGTTCGGAGGATCGCCATGGCCCCCTTCCCGGGATGCTCACGCTCAGCAGCATCTTCGAACCCAGCCTCCGAAGACCCTGGACGCAAGTCGGAGGCTGGGTCATTTGCATTCAAATCTCCGCCGGCCGCATGCGAAAGACTGCTGACCGGGCCGCATCAAAAAACTGCTTGAAACGGTCTTTGTGCCAAGGCAGCAAGCGGCTATTCGTGGAAGGTTGCAAAGACTTTCAATCTTGACAAGGTCAAACGCATGCTTAGAATGAGCCCAACCTGAAGGAAAGCTGTACGCACAGGGCTCCTTGTGGCCGAGTTCGCGAAGATCACGATAAGTTGACGAGGTTGAAGAGGGAGGAGAAAGGAATCATGAAGAAAAAGGCTCTGGGAGTGGGGGCAATCGTCGCACTGGTCATTCTGTGCTTCGGGCTGCCTGCACTGGCGCAGGACGATGTCTCCGTTCAGTTCACCGGAGGGTACTCGACCACGTGGAGTAACTCAGGCGGAGATTATGACGCTGGCATATTCACAGCCAAGATCAATGGCAAAAGCTCGCATGGAATTGTCAGCGATGACTTCAACAACGAAATCACATCGGGCGAGACGTGGGGCGCCTCTGCAATCCAGGCATCGAGCCTGACCTCAAGTAACATCGGTGAAACACTCTTCGGCAACACCATCGGAATTACCGGCTATGCCGAGGTGGCGACACTGGTAAGCATGATGTTCAACGACCGCACAAGTTATCACGGCATCACTGGCATCACGCAAGCCGAGCTTTCTTCCGCCATCTGGGACATCACCACCACCGGCGGCATCTCGGGACTCGATGCCAATGCGCAGGCCCTTGTTGCCGCCGTCGAAGCGGCATATAAGGGCGACAGTTCCAAAGCCCAGGCATACCTGGCCAAATTGACCAACCTCTGGATTCTGACACCCACTTCGCAGGGACCTGGCGAGGCCCCGGAATTCTGGACGAAGGGGCTGGCGGTCCCCGAAGGCGGAACGCCCCTGTTGTACCTGCTGCTGGCCGGGATCTCCTGTTTCGGCGCCCTGCTGTTCAACAATAAAGACCGCGTCGGGCGCGGTATTTCGGCCTGAGTTCCGCTGCACCCCTTCCTCTCCCGAGTTATGCTCCTCCGGATCTGGCGCCTTTTCGATTCGCCAGGTTCGGGGGATCGCTATTGCTGCCCTTCTCGGAATGCTGACGTATAACAGCATATTTGAACCCAGCCTCTGAAGACCTTGGAAACGAGCCGGAGTCTGAGCTATGCCTCCGACTCCCCAATGCTGCAAAGTGATCCCCTGCGTGTTCTTCCCCGATCTGCGTCGACCTTTCAAGAGTCGGCATGGTTTCCATGTCCGTGCCGCGGTTTTGTGAGGTAGCTTCGCTTCCACTCTGCGGGCGAATACCTTTCCGCTGGGATCTCTGGAATACAACTGCTTTGGTTCAAGTAGTTAGGCCACGGCCCGCGTGGCCCACGGGGCGAAGCCGCACCCGGCGAACGGTTTTGCATAAATTGCATGAATCCACGCGATGTCCGGCGCGGAGCGATTGCTTCGCACCGATTGAGTCCCCCCGGACTCATCCTGGTTCGATCCTTTCGCAATCTCGATTGATCCGTCGGAAGGTGTGCCGTGATCAAGAACAAATCCGGTGTGAAAAGACTCCTTGTTGTGAGCCGCGACGCGGCAATTCTTCGCCCGCTGTGGTCGATCGTCGACTCAAACGACTGGCGGCTTGAAATTGCCGCCGATCCCTGGGATGCCATTGCCCTCGCGCAAAGCGAAGATCGACTCGACCTGGCTCTTCTCGATCTTCCGCGAGGAACCGGCGAGAGCCTGAACAGTTTGCGATGGCTCTGCCGCCTGCGTCCCGGCTTGCCCGTCATTATCCTCGGCCCCCTCGACAACGGCTGGAAACAGGAATCCATGGAAAACGGCGCGCGCGACTATCTCCTCCGGCCAATTACGAATCGCCAAATGGAATCGGCCATCTGGCGTCAATTCGCCATTGCTTCCAAGAATCCCCGTTCCGGGGAGGAAGGCAGAGCGGCCGAGAGAAATAGCGGCGATTGCTTTCCTGGCGGAGTCAGCCCGATCATGCAAAAGCTGCGGGCCGAGGCGGCCCTCCTGGCTGAGGTTGACGTGCCGGTCCTCATCCTTGGCGAGGATGGAAGCGGCAGGGAGATCACCGCCCGCCTCATCCACAGCTTGTCCGCCCGGTCCGGGTGCGAGTTCGCCCGCATCAACTGCGCGGCTCTGCCCCCTGATCTCCTGGAGAAAGAACTCTTCGGCTACGAGAGAAGAGGTCACGCCGGACCAGCCCGCACCAGGGCTGGCAAGCTTGAATTGTGCGCCAAAGGAACCATCTTTCTCGACGAGATTGCCGCACTGCAGCCGCATTTGCAAATCGGAATCCTCCAGGTGCTCAGAAACAGGCGCTTCAGCCGGTCCGGGAGTTCCGCGTGGGTCGATGTGGACGTGCGCGTGGTGGCGGCCGGCTTCGCCAAGGACGCCGGCGTCGCTTCCGCCGTCGGACTTGAAGCGGAACTGTACCGCCAACTTCACGCCCACTCGATTCATGTGCCCTTGCTGCGCGAGCGGAAAGAGGAGCTTTCCTACCTGTCCCGCCATTTCATGCACCGTCTTGCCAAACATTACGGCCTTTCGCCCAAGGAGTTCTCGCCCGCGTTCATCGAGGCTTGGCAGGGCTATCGCTGGCAGGGAAATCCGCAGGAGCTGGAGCGCCGCGTGACGCGGTATCTCACGGTGACCGATGACGAACGAGCGCTTCGAGAGAACCGCGGCGACCCGCAACCGCCCATTGAATCGGCGGCATGGTTCGGGAAGCCCTGGACGGGAGGGAGCCAGTCCGCCGCCCTCGCTGTCCCCTCCCCGGCGCCATCGCTCCGGTCCCATTTGCAGAACATCAAGGCCGAAGCGGAACGAAGCGCCATTGCCGCCGCGCTGCAGAAAACCGGCTGGAATCGAAAGGCCGCCGCCCGACTCCTCAAGGTGAGTTATCGCACGGTGCTCTACAAGATCGACCAGTACCGGATCGTCGCGCCCCAAGCCTCGGCAACCGAGACAGTCAATCGCCCCGAAGCGAAAGAGGCAATCCTTTCGGGAAACTGACGGTCAAAGAAGCCCGTTCGCGCGATCTGTCGCTCCCAGGATGACGCGCCGGCCTTTGCGATCCACAAGGGCGCGTTTTGACGCGGCCAAATAGGCAGGTTCCATGCAGTTCTACACCCTCGACCCGACGCAAGACGCTCGCTGGGACGATCTCGTCGCCTCCCACCCCATGGCATCCGCCTTTCATCGCCGCGGCTGGCTCGAAGCGCTGGCTCGATCCTATGGCTATCGCCCGCTCGCGCTCACTGCCACGCCACCCGGCCAGCCGTTGACCGGAGGAATCGCCTTTTGCGAGGTCAGAAGCTGGATCACCGGCAGCCGCCTCGTCTCGCTGCCGTTTGCCGATCACTGCGAGCCGCTTTTCGACGACGGCGCAATCGCCTCGCTCACCCAGTGGATGGCAGCGCAGCAACCTCTCCACGACTGGAAGTACATCGAACTGCGGCCGCTCTCCTCGCGATGGGCCGCAGGCTATCCGTCGGCGGCGGGCCGGTCGTTCCGGTTGCATACTCTCGATCTCACTCCGCCGGAAGCGGAGCTCTTTCGCAACCTCCACAGGAATTCCATCCAGCGGCGAATTCGGCGCGCCGCACGCGTGCCTCTCACCTACGAATGTGGATGCTCGGACCGGCTGCTGGACGAGTTTTATCTCTTGCTGATGAAGACCCGGAGACGGCATCGCCTTCTGCCTCAGCCGCGGGCATGGTTCAAAAACCTGATCGCCTGGATGAGCCCCGGTGCGGAATTGCGTGTGGCGCGCCATCGCGGTGTCGCAATCGCTGGCATCTTCACCCTCGCGCATCGCCGCACCGTGGTCTATAAGTACGGCTGCTCCGACGAGCGATTCCATGCTCTCGGCGCCATGCCGTTCCTGTTCTGGAAGTTGATCGTCGAATGCCGGGCACAGGGTGCCGAAATGCTGGACTTTGGCCGTACCGATGAATCGAACGAAGGCTTGATCCGGTTCAAAGATCAACTCGGCACCCAGAGCCGCCGGATCGCCTACTTCCGATACCCCGAGAGTCGCGGCCAAGAACCCGACTCCGCGTTGCCGTTCCCCATGGTGCGGTCGCTGTTTTCGCACTTGCCCGACCCGCTCTCATCCCGTGCGGGCGGGCTACTCTATCGCCACTTCGGATAGGCGCACGCGGTCCCACTTCTGGCTCCGACGGAAACATCCAATCCCGGATGGTCAAGAATGAGGGCAACAAAGGATCCCATGCCGCGAAACTCCGCAACAACTCAACCTCTCTCGATGCGAACTCGCCTCTCCATGCAGGCCCTCCGGGATCGTTATCGCTGCCCACCGGAATTCATCGACTTCCGTCTCGGCGGCCAACTTTCGCAAGATGCGGGTTACTTCCAGTTCGGCCCCGACGCAACCTGCTACGGCCGCACCTGCACCGACCTGCACTGGGCGCAAGCGACTTTTCCTCTCGTCGACGCACTGCCCGCTGTCTCGGCCGATGGAACCGCGATCACGCTGCCCTTCGACCCCGATGAGATGATCGACAATCTTCGACTCGAGCGGTTTCCCGAAGCCCAATGGAGCCAGCGCGAGAAAGGGATGAAAAGCATCTATTACCGTCTGCGACCCTTTACGAACCGATTGCTGCGCAAGAGCGTCCAGAAAATGCGCGCAGCCAATGGAAAGAACCGGCAATTCCCCAAATGGCCGGTCGATACGACCGTCGAAGACATTCTCGAACGGCTCATGTTGCTGTGCTTGCGGGCTCATCGCGTCGACCGCATTCCATTCATATGGTTCTGGCCCGATGGCGCCCGCGCCTGCCTCACCATGACCCACGACGTGGAGACTCCGGCGGGACGCGATTTCTGCGCGCAATTGTTGGACATCGACGACTCTTTCGGCATCAAGGCTTCCTATCAGGTGGTGCCCGACGGGCGTTACGCGGTCCCACCCGACTTCCTCGGCAAGTTGCGCGCGCGCGGATGCGAAGTCTGCATTCAGGATCTGAATCACGACGGCAGGCTCTTCGATGATCACAACGAGTTCCTCCGGCGCGCCGCATTGATCAATCGCTACGCCTGGGAATTCGGAGCCCACGGCTTTCGATCCGCCGTCCTTTATCGAAATCCCGAGTGGTTTCAAGCGCTCGACTTCTGCTTCGATATGTCCATCCCCAACGTCGCTCATCTTGATCCGCAGCGGGGCGGCTGCTGCACCGTGATGCCCTACTTCATCGGAAAGCTCCTCGAAATCCCGCTCACCACCATTCAGGACTATTCCCTGTTTCATGTCCTCGGCGATCTTTCGTTGGGCCTCTGGCGAAGCCAGGTCGAAACCATTCTCGCCAAACACGGGATGGCGAGCTTTATCGTCCATCCCGACTACATTGCCGAGCCGAAAACACAGACTGTCTACAAGAGGCTGCTCGCGCTGCTGAGCCAATTGCGCCGCCAAAACGCGATCTGGACCGCGCTTCCCTGCGAAATCGATCAATGGTGGCGGGCAAGAAGTCGGATGTCCATTGTCGAAGATAACGGATCGTGGAGAATCGTCGGCGAAGGCGCTGAGCGCGCCGTCCTCGCATTCGCCACAGAAGTCGATGGCCGTCTGATTTGTACACCGGCCAATGCGCCGCAAATTGAGCCGTTGTTCTGCCAATCGGCATGACACGCGCTCTTTGAAATCATCACTCCTCGTGCGCCGAACGAGGACAGCAATGAGCAGATGCCCTGCCAAAAAATATGGTGAACACCACTGGCCTTCTGCTCCTGATCCCTGTTCTCTGTTCTCTGTTCTCTGTTCTCTGTTCTCTGTTCCCTGATCCCTGTTCCCTGTTCTCTGTTCTCTGATCCCTGATCCCTGTTCTCTGTTCTCTGTTCTCTGTTCTCTGTTCTCTGTTCTCTGTTCCCTGATCCCTGTTCCCTGTTCTCTGTTCATGAGCAAAACCGCACAACACGAGGCGGGCTTCCTTCTCTTGTGGGCGGTTTGCTCGCTCATCGCGTGGCGTCCGCTGGCCGCCACTTTCGCCCTTGCTCTGTTGGACGACCGATATACCCATTTACTGCTCATCGCTCCTCTCAGCGCCGCTCTCATCTTTCGCGAGTGGCCGCCTCTGCGCACTGTCGCGGTCCTCGATCCGCGTGCCGGTACCGCATTGCTTGCCGTCGCCGCGTCCATCGCCATTACGACGCTTTTTTGTCCGCTCGCCATCCCTCCCGATCTGCTGCTGTCGATTGAAGTATGCACGCTGGTCTTGTCCTGGATCGGGGCCTTCGTTCTCTGCTTTGGATGGAGCATCGCCCGCTCGCTTTCCTTCCCGCTCGGCTTCCTGTTTGGACTGGTGCCTCTGCCGGAATCCTGGATGGATACCGTCGTCGCTCTCCTGCAGCAAGGTTCCGCCTGGTCGGCGCATGGCCTCTTTGCGCTCCTCAATGTGCCGGTCGCGCAAGATGGCGTGCGCCTCGCCATTCCAGGCCTCTCACTCTACGTCGCTCACGAATGCAGCAGCATCCGATCCAGTTCGATCCTGCTGGTTACCACCATGGTCCTGGCTCAGCTTCTGCTGCGCTCCCCTTCAAGAAAAGCGATCCTCATCGCCCTCGCTGTGCCTTTGTCGATCGCCAAGAACGGCCTGCGTATCTTTACCATCGCCATGCTTGGCACTCGAGTCGACCCCGGATACCTGACCGGGAGGCTGCATCGCAATGGTGGAGTCCTATTCCTTGCCCTGGTTCTGGCTATCGTCTTTGCCGTGATCGCTCTCTTGCGGAAGGGAGATGCGGAGTATCCAGGCCGGCTGGTGCGGACCGCGTGAGGCACGACGCTCCGCGATTCGGTTCGCGCGCCCCGCGTCAGTCCCTGGTCTATGTAATCCCATGCCTTCGGCCATAGATACGCGCAGGCGCGGATGGTCAGGGGATGGACACGGCGACGGGCTGCGTCGGAGCGCTTTCAACGCCCTCACTGTCGACGCTAGTGACGATGTAATCGTACGATTGCCCGCTCTGTACCGTGCTGTCCGTATAAGTGGTTTGCGTGTTCACCGAGGGATTCAGAAGTTGATAAGTGATGCTGCCGCTCGGGGCGCGGTAGATGTTGTATCCCACAACCGGATCCACTGAACTGGCAGGTGGGTCCCAGATCAGCTCGACGCCGTAGGATGCCGCCGTCCCTGTACCGGAAAGTGCGATCACCGCGGTAGCTCCGCTCGCTGAGTTACTGGTCACCGTGATCGAACCCGCCGCCGCTCCCGGCGTCGTCGGATCGAACTGCACTCCTAGATTGGCCGTCTCGCCCGATGCGATCACCAATGGGTACTGGAGCGCGGAGACGGTGAACCCCGTACCAGCCACTACGACTGAGTTGACGGTCACAGAACCGGTCCCCGTCGAGGTGAAGACCAGCGTCTGAGTTGCAGGTGTATTCAGCGCCACAGTACCGAATCCCACGCTCGTTGCGCCGATGCCGAGCATCGACGTTGCCACGTTTACGGTGATCGAAACGGAGGCCGTCGCGCTCGTAAAATCGGTTGCGTCCGTCGGCGTGAGGGTCACCGAAAGCTTCTGTGTTCCCGCCTGCGGAACCGTCCCAGCCGCCGGAGAGTAAGTGAAGATTCCCGCTACTGTGGACGTGGCATCGAGTTGTGTGGAACTCAATGCGGCGCCATAGAAGATCGCCGCCGGTGCCGCCCAGCTGATCGCCGGAACCGCGGGATTCACGGTGATTGGAACCGAAGCCGTCGCGTTCGTAAAGTCGGTTGTATCGGTCGGCGAGAAACTCACCGAAAGCGTCTGCGTTCCAGCCTGCAGAACCGTTCCAGCTGCCGGAGAGTAAGTAAAGGTTCCCGCCACAGTGGACGTCGCATTGAGCTGCGCGGAGCTCAATGCGGTCCCATAGGAAATCGAGGCCGGCGCGGCCCAGCTGATCGCCGGAGTTGCTGGATTTAGCTGCAACGTGAAGGTTTCAAGCACCCCTTGCGCGCTTGCCGTGAGCGTCACCGTCTGGGGGCTCGCAACTGAATTGACCGTCGCTGTGAACCCGGCACTCGCCTCGCCTGCCGGAATCTCTATCGTGGCCGGAAGCACCACCGCCGCATTGTTGGACGACAGGCTCACGCTCAGGCCACCGGATGGCGCAGTCGTGTTCACCGTCAAAGTGCACGCATTCTTCCCCGAACCGCTCATCGATGCACTGCTGCAGGAGAGCGAATTTAAAGTCCCCGAGACCTCGCTCGTTGGGCGAGCGCTTATGCAGCCTGAAAGGTCTACAACCAGGCCCAAACAAAAAACAATCGGTGCCAGCTTGCACCAGCCATGGTCCTCGAAGATCTGCACACGGCGTTGTTTCTCGTGCGAATTGACCGTCGAGACTGCCTCGAACAGGGCTGTGCCGTGCGCCGCTGCTTCATCGCAGCATTGAGGTTGAACGCGAATCACGTTGATCACCCACCTCCACAAACGCCGCATCACTCGACCCCGGGGCACGCTGCAATCGGCTCTCCTCTTCCTTCACGGAACCCGGAGTGGATTGAGCACGTCGTTTGCGGAACCGGCAGGAAATAAACAAGCAAGCAAGATGCATCGACGGGAGTAAAAGACTTATGAGCACGCGTAAAGGCGTTATTCTCGCAGGCGGATCGGGCACCCGCCTGTACCCGATTACCCATGCGGTCTCCAAGCAGTTGCTTCCGGTCTATGACAAGCCGATGATCTATTACCCGCTCAGCGTTCTCATGTTGGCCGGGATCAGGGACGTTCTGGTCATCTCTACACCGCATGACACACCTCAATTTGAAGAGTTGCTCGGGGACGGTTCGATCTGGGGAATGAACTTTCAGTACGTCGTTCAGGCCAAGCCCGAAGGGTTGGCGCAAGCCTTCGTTCTTGGCCGTGACTTCATCGGTGCGGATGCCTGCTCGCTGGTTTTGGGCGACAATATCTTCTTCGGTCACCAACTTAGTTCGATGCTGAAAACCGCCGTCGCGCAGCCCGTTGGCGCCATGGTCTTCGCCTACGCGGTCAAAGATCCCGAGCGCTACAGCGTGGTGCAGCTGGATCCCACCGGCCGGGCTATCGGTCTGGAGGAGAAGCCTGTCCGTCCCAAGTCGCGCTATGCCGTAACCGGTATCTACTTTTACGACAATCAGGTCCTGGATATGGCCGCGAACCTGAAGCCTTCGCCGCGCGGGGAACTTGAAATCACCGATATCAACCGTATCTATATGGAGAAACGAGAGCTTTCGGTGCAGATCCTCAGCCGCGGCATTGCCTGGCTCGACACGGGCACCCACGATTCGCTGATGGAAGCCAGTGCTTTTGTCCAAACGATTGAAAAAAGGCAAGGCCTGAAAGTGGCCTGTCCCGAGGAAATTGCCTACCGGGCTGGATTCATCGGCGCCGAGCAGTTGGAGAAGCTAGCCGCAGGGTTCCGCAACGGCTACGGCTCCTATCTGCGCGACCTTCTCGCACAGCCGGAAATATAACCGGCTAAAGGTTCAAACCACGACTCTTCCGAGGGCCCTCATCGGGAGCCCAAAGTCTTCGGCTAAGAGTCAGGCTTCCTCCCAAAGAGGCTCCGCACAAGCCACTGGACCACCCCAATCGAGGCAGCCTGAGTATCCTCCTACCCCCTGAATACCTTGACAAGCCACCCATTGCCGGGTGGCTTTTTTTTGCCCGAAGCCCTCCGGACGGTGATGCGCCGGTCACTTTCAAAGCGTATTCTTCATTCCAAAGGGGTTCCGGGCGCAGCTTGAAAGACTAGCTGATTTTGCGCAGGACGGCGACGACGCCGACGGTGCTCCCCGTGTCCTTTTCAGTCATGGGAGAGGTGCCGATCTCGATTTGCAGCGCGCGGCCGGCAGCGTCGCGGATGGTAGCGACACCTCTGGTGGGCCGCTCAAGTGCAATCAAGTGGCTAAGCTGTTCCGCGTCCGAATCGGAAGAAGAGTAGGTGAGAAGCGGCAATCCCTCTTCCACCAGTTTTCCTGTCATCGTATCGGCCTTGCAGTTGAGTAGCTTTTCGCCGGCCGGATTGAGGGAACAGATGAAACCGACCGTATCGGTAACCAGGATGGCTTCCGGCGCGGAGTCAATCACGCTTTCCGTCCAGGTGGCAGAACGAATGGCGGCGTCCAGGGCGTTGTGGGTCTCGGTGACATCGAGCAGGACGATGCGCACACCGCCAGGGTTGCCCTCGCCGTCGCGGATCAGGCTGAGATTCAACTGGTAGGTGCGGAACTCCCCGCTCCGGTCAAAAAGGGGACGGCAGACTGCGGGCGGAGCCTGCCCTGTCTGGATGGCCGAGAAGTATCTGGCGAAGCTGATGTCCTTCTCGTCGTTGGCCATCAGTTGCCAGGCAAACCTGCCAATCAGCGGCTCGCCGTTGGTGGCAAACCGCTCGTGAGCCGCGCGATTGGCTACCGAGATCTCACCTTGAAGATTCACCTCGACATAAGGAACGGGAAGTTCATCGATGGCAACGAAGGATTCATCCTGCGCAGCGTCGGGGCTCTGGGAAAAAATGGCGGTTTGCAGGTCGTCGTTCAAAGTTCTCTCCTAAAAGGCGGCTTTTCTGGGCGGCAACCTGTAAAGATCCTCTGGCCCTGCCAGGGAGCTGATGGGAGTCAGTTCAAAAGCGATGGGAACGCGCAACATGATCGCGCGGCCCCCGATGGTGATGCTGCTTTCCCGATGCCGGGAGATGAGGCGCTGGAGTTCGGCGGTCATGATCGGTTCGCTGAGCCTGCCCTGCACAATGGCGAGAATGGCGGAGTCGGTCCAGTGGAAAATTGCGTCGGTGCTTTGCAAACCGGCGGTCAGGAAGGCGGAGATTTCCATGATGCAGTCCTGGACCGCATCGAGGCCAAAGCGCTGATTGACGACATCCAGGCAACTGAGGCGGAAGAGGACGACGAATCCGTCGCCTCCCCGCTCCATGATGGCCCGAAGGTATTCGACGGCCGCGCCGCCGCCCAGCAGGCCGGCCGCGTTGTCGTTGAGAGTGGAGCGATTGGCCACTTTGAGCGGCGAGCCGACGGCTTTGGGCTTACCCTTGTCGTCGATGGGATGCAGGAAGCTGTCCATCCGGGAAAACCATACTTTGATGTCGACCGCTGATTCCATGCGCATGATCTGCTGAAAGAGCAATTCGGCATCGGGGGCGTGGGAGTCTACGCCGAGGCTGGCGAGCACTTCGTGCAGCAGAGTCTTGACCACCGTGCGCCAGGCGGAATTCCGGTCGCGGAGCTCGTCGTCCGCGTTTTTCCGGTGATACTCAAACTCCTGGAGGATGGACTTGATGAGGGCGATCTTGTCGTCTTCGGGGAGGCGGTCCGGGATCTGTCGGGAGAGCGTGTCGACCTTGGCCCGAAAGACACGGTAGAGGTCAGGGTCAACCTCGGGCGTACTCGCAGCGACGCCATCGACCAGGAGGGTGAGGCATCGTTCGCTACTCTCCGGTTCGATTCTCTCTTCGGCGTCGCCCTCGGGCCTGGAACGCCCCATCATTTGCCGGAGATTCATCGGTACTGCTCCACACAAGCTTGATCGGCTCAAAGCGCTGATTGCGATACGAAGAATTCAAAAAAACCTGCGATAGGGGTTCGGTGAGACAATAGCGCCGTTCGGCGGCCTGGTATTTTTCCGCTGGAGATGTGCTCCGGCCTCTCATTGGCTCTCTTCAGCCGCCTGAACCGGAAGCCGCCGCCGGGCCCCATTGCAGCCCACGGGCGGAAAAGCAAAGGGGGAGGAAATGTCTGAGATACCGATAGTTACGTTCGGACTGGTGGTGGTTCTGGCTTTGATCTCACTCATCGTCAATCGGAAGCGCGCGACTTCCGCGGAACTGAAAGGCGTGTTTGCGGACCTCTCGGAAATGCTCTCCAGCAGGCTGCCCGCAATGGGTCTCATGGACGATGACGAGGACACCGTGATGCCGACGCCCCCCACCGTGAGGAGCCGCAAAGGCTCGGGCGAGGACCTGGCGAAGCTGGTGATCAAGCTGATTCCGCCGCTGATGCGGGTGGCAGTGAGCCTGGTATTCGCGACGGCGGGGCTATGGATCGTGCTGTCGCACACGTTCACTCCCCAGGAACAGCACTGGGGGTTCACAACCTTGGGCACCATTCTGGGGTATTGGCTCAAACACTAGAGCCTGTTATGGACTTTCCCACGAGCGGCGCCGGGAGCCAATTTCTTTCGGTTCGAGGAGCGAGGAGCGACGAATATGGAGTATCTTCGAGCGACAAGCGACGACGAAACGAGGGAAATTGGCCCCGGCCCTTCGGGTTGCGGCGCAAATCCGGGGTCCCCAGCGCACGGTCTTTGTGCGATGGGGTGGAAATCGGGCCATACTTCGTTGTCATCCTCGACTGTGGTCCCGCCACAGCCTTCGGATTCCGCCTCGTCTGGCCCGATTTTCGTCCGCAACGCCGCCCGTGCGAAAGTCCATAACAGGCTCTAGCCCGGGCTCAGGTACACTGGAATGTTTATGGACATGAAAAACAAATACCCCATCGGCATCCTGGGCGCGACCGGCATGGTCGGCCAACGTTATATTCAGCTGCTTGAGAACCATCCGTGGTTTGAGGTCGCATGGCTGGCGGCCAGTGACCGTTCGAGCGGCAAAACCTATGGTGAAGCCGCCAAGTGGCGTTTGGACACGCCGCTGCCCGAGCGCATTGCCAAAATGACGGTGTCCGCGGCTGAGCCGGAAGGCGCGCCCAAGATCATCTTCTCGTCGATCGATTCAGGAATCGCAAAGGAACTGGAGCCGAAGTTTGCCGCGGCGGGCTGCGCGGTTCTGTCCAATTCGAGTGCATTTCGCATGACGCCGAATGTGCCGCTGGTGATTCCGGAGATCAACGCCGAACACCTGCACCTGATCGAGGAGCAGCCTTGGCGGAAGGAGTCCGGCGGGTACCTGGTGACCAACCCGAACTGCTCGACGATTGGGCTCGTAATGGCCCTGAAGCCTATTGAAGAGCGCTTCGGGATCGAGAAGATCTTTGTGACCACGATGCAGGCCGTGAGCGGCGCGGGCTATCCCGGCGTCCCTTCGATGGACATTCTGGACAACGTGGTTCCCTACATCGGCAGCGAAGAAGAGAAGATGGAAGAAGAGACGCTGAAGCTGCTGGGCAAGCTGGAAGGCCATGGCGTGCAGCCACTGGCCGCCAGGATCACCGCGCATTGCAACCGCGTGGCGGTGGTGGACGGACACACGGAGTGCGTCTCGATCCAGTTGCGCAAGAAGGCGAGCAAGGAAGAGATTCTGGCGGCGTGGGCGGAATACAAGCCTCTGGCCGAAAAAAACCTTCCATTTGCCCCGCTGCAGCCGGTACAGTTCTCCGCTCTGCCGGATCGTCCGCAACCGCGCCTGGACCGCAACCGCGAAAAGGGCATGGCGGTCACGACGGGCCGTTTGCGCCCCTGCAATCTGCTGGACTGGAAGTTCGTGGTTCTGTCGCACAACACGGTGCGCGGAGCCGCGGGCGCGACCATCCTGAACGCCGAATTGCTGGCAAGCCTTGGGAAGTTGTAGAAGCAGCTTCTCGCCTCTGGCTTCCCCCGGGAGGCTAGAGGCGAATCACCGGAAGCTCGTTTAGGATTAAGCCGGGTGGCCACCCTCGCCGCGCCGTTGCTTTTGCAGCCAGAGGGGATACTTCAAACCCAGCGTGAGTGGTTTTGAAAGGGCACGGCTTCAGCCGTGTCAAAAAAGCAATAAGAACGGATTCGGCTTTAGCCGCCGAGGGCATGAACGGGGTGGATCGACCTTCCCTCAGCGGCTAAAGCCCCGGCATTTTTCGCTGCATGGTGGCACGGCTGAAGCCGTGCCCTTTCAAGGATAGGAAAGACGCATGAGCCTGGTAGTGATGAAGTTTGGCGGCACGTCGGTGGAAGATCCGGCGGCCATTGGCCGTACCGCAGGAATCGTGGCGGGCCGCGCAGCGAACGGCAAGCAACCCGTGGTGGTGGTGAGCGCCATGTCCAAAGTGACCGACCAACTGCTGCGGGCGGCTTCCTGCGCCTCGATCGGCGACCGGGTGGGTGCTCTGGCCATCAGTTCGCGGCTGCGCTCGCGCCATCGCGACACGGCCTTCGCGCTGGTGACCACCAAGCCCGAAATCGCGGAGCTGATCGACTTTATCGATCAGAAATTCGACTCGTTGGACGAAGTTCTGCGCGGACTGTCGGCGATCCTGGAATTGACGCCGCGCATCAGCGACCTGATTGTCAGTTACGGAGAAAGAATCAGCAGCCGTATTGTGGCGGCGGCCTTCAAGGAACGCGGGATGGACTCTGCGCACGTGGATGCGCGCGACGTGGTGATCACGGATTCGCAGTTCCAGAAAGCGGTTCCGCAGGACGTGCTGATCGAGAAGAAGGCTGCGGAGATCCTGCGTCCGTTGACCAATCAGGGCAAGATCCCAGTGATGGGCGGCTTCATCGCCTCCAACGAAGCGGGGATCACGACTACGCTGGGCCGCGGCGGTTCCGACTTTACAGGGGCGCTGATCGGTGGAGCGTTGAACGCCGAAGCGATCGAAATCTGGACAGACGTGGACGGGATCATGACCACCGACCCAAGAGTTGTGGCGGAAGCGCTGCGGGTTAAAGTGATCAGCTTTGAAGAGGCGGCGGAACTGGCCTACTTCGGCGCAAAAGTGCTGCACCCGGCCACCATTCTGCCGGCGGTGAAGAAAAACATCCCGGTGCTGGTTCTGAACAGCCGGAATCCCAGCTGCGAAGGCACACGCATCATCTCTCTGGCCCCGCACTGCAAGAGCCCCTTCAAGTGCATCGCGGTGAAGAAGCGGCTGAGCATCATCGACGTGGTGGCCAGCCGGATGCTGATGACGCACGGCTATCTCAAGGAAATCTTCACCATCTTCGACAAGCACAAATGCGCTGTGGACATGGTGAGCACCAGCGAGGTTTCGGTTTCGCTGACGGTGGACTCCAACGAGTCGCTGCCGGCGCTGGCGGCGGACCTGGGCAAGCTGGCCGATGTAAAGTACGAGGGCAAGAAGGCGCTGGTGTGCCTTGTGGGCGAAGACATCCGCGGACAAAGCGGCATGGCCGCGCAGGTGTTTGCTGCGGTGCGGCACATCAATGTGCGCATGATCTCGCAGGGCGCCAGCGAAATCAACATGAGTTTCATGATCGACGAAGACGACGCGGACGAGGCGGTGCGCTCGCTGCACGCGGCGTTCTTCCAGAACCCGGACCCGGCGATCTTCGATGTAAAAGGCAAGGACTAGGGACGAGGGACCAAGGGACTTAGGGATTTACTCAAGGACAATCGCATTTGGATTGGATGCAGTCGTTTTGAAAGGGCACGGCTTCAGCCGTGCCGCAAAGGCAGGGGGAAGACCCTGGGCTTCAGCCGCTGAGGGATGGTTTTGAAGGTAGACCTCATCCCTCGGCGGCTAAAGCCGATACTTTTGAGCCCTTGTAATTGGCACGGCTAAAGCTGTGCCCTTTCAAAACAGTTCTGTTTCACCATTCCAAATCCAAATGCGATTGTCCTGGGACTTACTCCCTAAGCCCCTGCGTGGAGGGGCTTTCGGTGAATATTCGAGTAGTTGGCAAACGAATGACTTGCAGCCTCGCGGTGGTGTGTGCCTTGGCAGCGGGAACGCTGCTGGGGCCGCAGGAAGCTCCGAAAGCCGATCCGGGCATGCCGGCGCTGCAGTTTGTCTACGAAGAAGTGGTGACGCTGGACGCGGATCAGCCGGTGGGCGAAACCCCGCAGGGGCGGCGGAACATTGTTCCCATTACGGGCGGCACCTTTGCGGGTCCACGGCTCAAGGGGCGCATTCTTCCCGGCGGCTGGGACTGGCAACTGGCCAATCCGGGCGGCTGCTTTACGGTGCAGGCCGACTACATGATCCAGACCGACGATGGCGTCATCATCAACGTGCACAATACAGGCACGTCGTGCAAAGCTTCGGACGGCAAGCAGGGCGCGCTGCTGACCTCGCCGAGGTTTGAGGCGCCGAAGGGCAAATACGACTGGCTGAACGGCGGCGTCTTCGTGGGCACCGTGGAAGGAGCCCAGGTGGATGGTAAACGGGCCGTACGCATCCGCTTTTATCAAGCGCAGGGCGCGCTGCCAACACAACGCTAAGGCGAGGACGAGGGACATGAGAATTCTGGTATTGGGCAAAGGCAAGACAGGGTCATTGGTGGCAGAGCACGCGGTGGAACGCGGCCACTCGGTGCACTCGCTGGACATTTCAGAAAACCAGAACGCCTCGGCGCTGACGGCTCCGATCCTGGCGACCGTAGACGTGGTGATCGACTTCACGGCTCCCGAAGCAGCCGTGCAAAACATGCGCGCGGTGTTGGCCTTGGGTGGACGCATCGTGGTGGGCACAACCGGCTGGTACGCGCATTTGGACGAACTGAAAGCAAAGGCGCTGGAACATCGGGGCGGCCTGTTGTATGGCACCAATTTCTCCATCGGGGTACAGAAGCTCTTCAAACTGACGGCGGCGCTGGCGCAGTTGGAGGGATACGAGTTCTCGATAGACGAGACCCACCACGTGACCAAGCTCGACGCGCCAAGCGGCACGGCGATCACGCTGCGCGAGATCATCCAAGCGGCACAGCCGGGGGCCAAGGTGGAGATCACCAGCCATCGCATCGCCGACGCCAAGGGCGAGCACGTGGTCACGGCAAAGAACGAGATCGACACGCTGGTTATCAGCCACGACGCGCACAGCCGCAAAGGCTTTGCCTTGGGCGCGGTGCGCGCCGCCGAGTGGCTGCACGGCAAGTCGGGGACCTGGGAGTTCCGCGAGATCTTCGACCGGCTTTAACCTAAGGATTGGGTGCCCCATCCTTTCCGCGTTTTGTGCGGAAAGGGTGGGTAAGCAGGACACTCTTCGAGGGCCGGATCAATCAATGGCCGGAACACTATGAAGATTGCCTCCGCCCAGATCCTCCGGCCCCTGGATGGATGGGGAGTCAATGTCGATCAAATGGTGATTTCCGGGCTGCCGGTCAACCACTCGGAATTTACTGGGACGCCAAACCTAACCTTGCAGAGCGGCCTCGACAAACGACATCTCTATAGAGCAGGAGTTTCGAAGGAATTATCAGGATATCGCTTCATTCAGCTTCGGGAATCACCGGTGCGCATGACAACACTCCCAAGTTAAGCTGATCAGGACGGATTTCCACAGCATCGCCAGAATAGCGCCCGACCTTCCCTTGGGCGTAGTAGAGGTGCAAGTGGGACCGAACTGCAGAGTCCTCGGCTTCCGGGTCGAATGCAAGGCGAACCATAAACGCTCGCATTCTGCCACTTTGTGTGACAAACGGCTCAAAATGTGCGAGGCAGGCACCTTCTCGAATCTCGGCACAAAGAAGGTGACCAATCCAGCCACTTGACGGAGGCGAAAGGGGTGATCGGTGAACTCCAATAAACTGGTTAATGCGGGCTGGTAAGAAACCCTCCGCGTCATCGATAATGAAGTCCCGAATTTCGGAGAAGATCGACTCATGCCCGCTAAAGTTGGAAAACTGAGTAAGAAAATAATGAAATCCGATCTTTGCGATAGCCCGATAGTACCTGCTAGTAGTCTGGAACTGAATTATCCCTCCCTGAAACCTAGTCGCTCCCATGGTGGTCTCGGGCAGCGGGGTGCCGGGCCACAGTTGCCTGAATAAGTCGGCAGCCCACTCTTCAGTTGCGGGATCATAAATAAGCCGAACCTCCGGAAGCGGAAATGTGAGATTCAATGCCGCAATCTCTTGGCGAAGATATTGAGCCGTCATCGCAGGGGTCAAGGCGATGTGGTGAGGAGGCCCCGACTGCCCTCTTAGAATCAATTGCACCAGCTGACGCCCTTGATTCCCGCCGGTCAGCTCGATGAGGAGTTCGCATCGTAGGGATTCGTCCCACGACAGGAACCTTATGGGTTTGCCACCTGCGCTGCCTCGGTAAAACGGATTGACCTTCTGATGATGTTCCCGCCCCCCAATGCCAAAGCGTTTTCGCAATACGGCAGCAGGACCGGACCGTATAAATTGCTCGTCCAACAGACCGATTCGTCGCTCGTTGCACCCTTTGCAGATGCGATTCTTAAGGGTTGGCGCACCGCTAAATTCGCCCAAAGCTGCCGATAAGGGGTGCTCCTCAGTCTCCGGCACTTCGCTGCAATAAAGGCAATGCCTCATCAGTTGAAAATACACCGGACATTTCGATTTGGATAATGGAGCCTCGGGAGAACGGCGGGAGCCTTCGACTGGCTCAGGGCAGGCCAAAACTGAAGCCGTGCCCTTTCAAACAGCCCCGCCAAGTTTCTCCGCAGCCTGTAAATCCGTTCCCTTTCAACACCCGCGGGACAATTACCGGGCCAGTTCGATCTGCTTGATGGCCCAGCGTGCGATGGCGGAAAGGCGCGGGTCGTTATGGAAGGATAGAGCTTCCAAGGCAGGGCCGGCGGCGGGGTCCTGCAGACGGCCGGCGGCCTCGATGGCGCTGCGCCGCACCAGCAGGCCTTCCCTGGGATTGGTCATGGCCTCGATGAGGGGTTGAACCTGCTTCTTGTCGCGCAGCCAGCCGATGGACTGCGCCGCTCCTTCGCGTTCGAGTTCGGTCTTTCCTTCGAGCAGGCGTGCTGCCCAGTCGATGGAATCCAGGTTCTGGCCTAAGGAGTGCGGGACGCCCTCCACAGTGACCGTTCCGCGGCCGCAGAGATAGACCAGTCCTTGACCGCGCACCAGGCGAAAGGTGAGCGGAAAGCTGGGATCGGAGTCGAAAGCAAGACCGGCCATCAAGTTCTCGCTCAGAATCGCTCCGGAAGTCAGCAGAGAGACGGGCTTGCCGTTGGCTCCGGCAACCAGGCCCTCGGCCTGGGCAATGAAAGCCGGCCATCCGATTCCATTCAACGAGGTCTTTACAGTTCCGGGGGTTGAACCAAGGAGCGAGTTGAGGGTGCCGGAATTCACACCGTATTGCAGGGCGTCGGGCGGTGCGGAGATGGAAGAGCCGATCACCAGTTCGACGTCATTGTTCCACAGCATGAGCTCGTTGCCGCCACGCTGACCGATCACTCCCCCCATCTGCGCCTCATAGAGGGGCGCACCGAGACGCACCAGAAGCACCTGCGGCGCGGCCTGGGGGAAATCGATGCGGACGCGGGTCCAGGCGGTGGCGCTGCCCACTTCCATGGGGGAGGCAAATGCTTCCTGCACGGGTGCTTCGTGCACGGGTGCTACGCGCACGGCGGGCGGCGCTTCGCGCGCAGGAGCTGGCGCAGGCTCCACGGGTTTTTCCGCGACAACAGGAGCTGGAGCGGGAGCAGGCTCGGATTTCGCTGCTTCTCCCGCAGGCGTGGGCGCAGGCGCGGGCTGCACAGCGGGCGCAGGTGTCACGGGTGCAGGCGCGGGGGTAGTATCGGTGGCCGCGGGAGGGACTGGCGCCGGAGCGGGAGCGGGCTCTTCGCGCGCCGCAGGCGCCGCCGGCCCGTATCGGCGCAGCAGGACCACCATTTCGTCGCGCCCGTGGGCGATGGCATAGTCCAGCGGGATGCGGCCGGTTTTGTCGCGGGCATGAGGGTCGGCGCCGTTCGCCAGCAGGAAATTGGCGACCTCGATACGGCCCCAGAAGGCTGCCCAGTGCAGGGGAGTCTCGCCGCCGTCATCGCGGCTTTGCAGCAGTCGGGGATTGCTTTTGAGCAGCGCTTTGACCCGCACAAGGTTGCCGTCCCGCGCCGCATCGTGAATGGGCCCGGCCAAAGCGGGCAAGGCCAGCAGCAAAATGGCGAGCAGAATCAGGCATGGGGCGGCCTGGCTGACGAGAAGCACCCGGAGATGGCCGAGGATGCAGCGCGGATTCATGGTTCCTCCGACCGGCTGGCGTGCAGCGGCCAAGGGCCGATCTGTTTGCGGAACATTCCTCATGCAGGATGCGGAAGCCCGCCCGCAGGCGAAATGAGAAACGGGCTGCCCCGCCTGAAGAAGGAAGGGCAACCCGTTGCTTGGGAGTCGGGGGGGACCTCCGTTCAGGATGCTTTCTTGACCTCATCCGGGTTCACCAGATCGCGCAGTTCCTTGGAAGGCTTGAAATAAGGAACCTTCTTGGCAGGGACCTCCACACGATCGCCGGTTTTGGGGTTGCGGCCGATACGAGGGTTGCGCTGCCGAATGCGGAACGATCCAAAGCCGCGGATTTCGATTTTGTCTCCGCTCTGCAAAGCCGAGATTACCGAGTCGAAGATGGTCTCAACGATCACTTCACCATCGCGGCGGGTGAGGTCGCCCAGGCGCGTCACCTTTTCCACCAGGTCTGCCTTTGTCATGCCCTTTAGGCCTCCGCTCACAGCATAAACGGATTCGGCTCAACAATGTAGGAAAAAAGATGGGCGGCTGTGCGAATTGCGGGCCAAGGAGGGAGCGAGGAGGTGAAAAATTGGAGGGAAGGGCCCTCTGGGTTATGATGTCGTGAGTCTTTCCCTGCGTTCTGGCAGTTGAGAGAACCAGGTGCGGGCGGGTGAACGTTCAGGTGACGCAGCAATTCAAGTACAGCATTGTCATTCCGGCTTATAACGAAAGTGCGCGCATCCCGGCCACGCTGCAGGCGGTCGTCACCTGCATGAGGGCGAACAACTGGGACGCCGAGATTATCGTTGTGAACGACGGCTCGGGGGACGATACCGCCGAGGTGGTTCGCGCGTTTGCAGCCACTGCTCCGCAAGTCCGGCTGGTGGAGAATCCCGGCAATCGCGGCAAAGGCTACAGCGTGCGCAACGGGATTCTGCAGGCGAAGGGCGAGATCGTGATGTTCACCGACTCGGATCTTTCGGCCCCGATCGAGGAAGCTTCCCTGCTTTTTGCGGCCATCGAACGGGGCGCGGATATCGCCATCGGTTCGCGATGGCTGGAGAGCGGACGCCAGACCCACCGGCAGCCGTTGTATCGCCAGTTCTTCGGGCGCTGCTTCAACGCGGTGACGCGGGCGGTGATGGGGCTGCGTTTCGCGGATACGCAATGCGGCTTCAAGGCATTTACGCGCGCGGCTGCGCAGACCATCTTCCCGCTGCAGACGATCGAGCGGTGGGGCTTCGACCCGGAGATCCTATTCATCGCCGTAAAGCGCGGCTTTCGCGTGCAGGAGGTGGCAGTCTCCTGGTCCCACGACGAACGCACCCGGATGAGCTACCTGCGCGACGGATTGAAGATGCTGGAAGAGATCGCCATCATCCGCTGGAATGCGCTGACCGGACACTACAGCAAATAGCAGCTGAAACGAGCTGCCACCTCGACACGGTCCGCCGATATACAATTCCGCACTGAGATCGATCTCAAATGAGGAGAGATGCATGTTGAAAAGACTGTGTGTAGCAGTTCTGTTTTTGGCGCTGGGTTCGGTGGCCGCCCTGGCCGCGGACTTCAACGGCAAATGGACCGCCGATGTGGAAACGCCGCGCGGGACGCAAACCTTGACCTTTGATTTTCACGTGGATGGTGCGAAGCTGACCGGTACCGTTACCTCGCCGCGCGGAGCGATAGACATCCAGGACGGCAAGGTGGACGGCGATACGATCTCGTTCAACCAGGTGATGAACTTCAACGGCAACGAGTTCAAGATCGGCTATAGCGGTAAAGCCGCTGGAGAGACGATCAAGTTTACCCGGCAGGCTGGAGACCGTCCCGCCGTGGAGTTCACCGCGACACGGGTGAAGTAGTCCCGGTACATCCGGGGAAGTCCGCAAATGTTTTTTTCTGAGACTTGGCTGGGCCGGACGTCGTCCCTGATGGCAGGCGTGGGCAGAACGGGCGGAAGGCTCGCGCCGGAAAGCATGAGGCTTTGGCAATGGTAAGAAAGATGTTGCTCGCTGTTCTGTTTCTCGCATTCACCACCCTTGGCGCCCTGGCTGCCGATTTCAACGGCAAGTGGCATGCCGAATTCGATACCCAGATTGGCGTGCAGAAGTACACCTATGACCTCCATGTGGATGGGGCAACGGTCACCGGCAAGGCCGTCAACGAGCGCGGCGAAACCGTCATCACCGAAGGCAAGATCGACGGCAACAACATCACCTTCGTCGAGAACCTGAGCTTCAACGGGATGGATATCAAGATCACCTACACCGGCGTAATCGACGGCGACCAGATCAAGTTCACCCGCAAGGTGGCAGATTTTGCCACGGAAGAGTTTGTGGCCAGCCGCGTAAAGTGACACGCTGCGCGCATTTCTTTGCTCTTCGGGCGCTAAGTCGGTGATAGGGTGGACTGGAATCGTTCGGAGGCTCCTTCCACCCTATGGCTCTTCGCTCCTTTCCGCTCCAGCTTCGGATTCTGATGGTTGCCGCGCTGCTATCGCTGGCTCCGCAGGCTCTTGCCGCGCAGAGTTTCGATGCGGCCACGCTGCGCACGCCGAGAGATCTGGACGTCAACTGGCTGATTCATGCGGGCGACGACCCGGCGTATGCCAATCCCGCATTTGACGACAGCAAATGGACGGTTTTTGATCCGCACAACTCTCTGACTTCGGTCTATCCGCAGGCTAAGCCGGCGATGGTTTGGTACCGGCTGCACGTGAAAGCGGGAGCTGCGCAATCGGGCCTCGCGCTGCGCGAGTGGAACATCTCGCGCGCCTTCGAGATCTACGTCAACGGCGAGCGGCTGATTGTTTCCGGCCAAGTGAAGCCATTCGTGCCCTACTCGATGGGCGCACGGATGTTGGCGCGGATTCCGGAGCGTCTGTTGGCGCAGGGCGATCTGGTGGTGGCCATGCGGGCGCACATCAGCCCCGCCGAATGGGGCAGTGGGCAGTATCCAGGGTTCTATGCCACCAACCTCACCATCGGCCAGTACGACACCCTCTATCGGGAAGATTGGCTGGGAATCATCGGAGAAAGCACCCTGAACTGGATCGACCGGCTGCTGCTCATCGGGCTTGGCCTGGTGGCGCTGGTGCTCTACCTGGCGCAACGCCGTCAACCGGAGTACCTGTGGATCGCGGCGGTGGGAGTGCTGACGCTGCTGGAGACGCCGGTACCGGTGATTACGCTGTTCCACAGCATCCCGGAGATCTGGGAATGGATCGATGCGCTGCCCAGAATGGTGTCGCCTTACATCTGGGCGGCACTGTACTTTTCATTCGTGCATCAGCGGCTGGGCTGGCGGTGGAAGATCTTCCTGGCTTTCGCCGGGATAATGAACGCCATCAGCAGCCTGCAGGGGATGGCGTTCTCGTATTCGGCGTTCATGCAGCTTTTCGGCAACCTGCCGTTTGTGATCCTGCTGGCGGTGGTTGTTCCGATTGTGCTGGCAATTCACTGGCGTCGGGGCAATCGCGAGGCGGGCATTCTGCTGATACCGGTGCTGCTGTTCAGCCTGTACATCTACGCTGAGTTCACGCTATGGACGCTTTTCCAGATTCCATCCACCCACAAGCTTTCGCTGCAGGGCCTGAACCTGATTGACCGCTTCCCTGCCGGCCCGTTTCAGATCTCGCTGAACTACATCTCGGGGATGCTCTCAACGCTGTCGCTGGCCGTCATCATGCTGCTGCGCTCGACGACCATGATTCGCCGCCAGACCATCCTGGAGGGCGAGTTGGCGGCCGCTCAGGAGGTCCAGCAGGTGCTGGTGCCGGAACAGGCGAACGACGTTCCAGGATTTACGGTGGAGTCGGTGTATGAGCCGGCGCAGCAGGTGGGCGGGGATTTCTTCCAGATTATTCCAACCGACGAGGGCGGACTGTTGGTGGTAGTGGGTGATGTAGCCGGCAAGGGACTGCCCGCGGCCATGCTGGTTTCGGTGCTGGTGGGAGCGATCCGCGCGGCCGCCGAATATACCAGCGACCCTGCGGAACTGCTGGCCAACCTCAATGGCCGGCTGATGGGGCGCGCGTCGGGAAGCTTTTCGACGGCCGTGGCCGCGCGCATCGAATCGAATGGCCTGGTGGCGATCGCAAATGCCGGGCACTTGTCTCCCTACCTGAACGGAGCGGAGATTGAGCTGCCGGGAGCTTTGCCGCTGGGCATTGAACAGAAGGCGCAATACGAGACCATTCATTTTCATATGGGGCCGGACAGCCGGCTGACCTTCTATTCGGATGGTGTAGTGGAGGCGCAGGGCGCGGGCGGCGAACTGTTCGGCTTTGCGCGGGGCGAGAGGATCTCGATGCAGCCGGCCGCGGAGATTGTGGCGGCGGCAAAGCAGTTCGGCCAGCAGGACGACATCACCGTGGTTTCGATCACCCGGGATGCGGCGGTGGCGACAGCGGCGTGAGAGGGTTCTTCGTCTTCCGCGGTTCAAAATCCAGATTTGCGGTACCAGCCTCCGCCGGCAGAACCCTTGCGTTTAGAGAGTGTAGGGAACCAGTACCCCGTGCGTGCCTGGAGGGAAGTCGCGGGTATTGCGTGTGATCAGAATGCGACCGGATTCCTCTGCTGTGGCCTGAATGACAGCGTCGGGCAGCTTGATCCGGTTTGCCCTGCGCAGTTGGAAGGCCCGTTCAGCCACATCGGCGTCGAGTGGCAGCGTGTAGAAGTTCAGCAGAAAAGTACGCGCATCCGCTTCATTGGCTTCGGTAGATCCCGCCATGACTTCCATCCAGCTGACGATGCTGATGGCACGGTCGGAGTGCCGGTCGCACTCGGAGCGAGCTTGCGGAATGCCACGTAGGTAATCGATGAGGATGTTGGTGTCGAAGAGAACCGGCGTCGTCACCATTCGTCGCGCATCCTCTCCTGGTAGGCGAGCCCATCCTCGGGAAAGGCGGACCATGCCCCGAAAGCGGCATGATTCATCTTCTTGCGGTGTGGCGCGAGAGAGGCTGCTACCGACCGCCGCACGAATTCGGCGCGGGAGATGGAGAGCTTTTTGGCGACTTGGGTCAGCAGCTTGAGATCTTCTTCCGGAATGTCGATGAGAGTGCGCATGACGCCTCCGGCGATATACAGAAAGTATATCAAAATACGACGTAAGAATATATCACTTTATCGGATGGCGAGCCATTGATTCCCGTGGGGTTCCAGGTCCGAGAATTAGGATCTGGTGCGTCCAGATTCTTTGCAGCTCAGATGCGGGCCGTTGCAGCTCTATCGGTAAACTCCTTTTCGATCACCGATCTGGACTACGTATATGCGCAAGACCTGGTCTTGTATCTCGGCGATGATGCGGTAATCGCCGACGCGATATTTCCAGAATTCGCCCAGTCTGGAACCCTTGAGCGCTGCGCCGATGCTGCGCGGGTCGTCCAGTTTGCCACGCGTTCCCCCAGGAATCTGAGAATGCGCTGCGCAATTGGCTTATCGAGCTTGGAGAGGTCTTTTTCCGCCCCGGCGTCGTACTCAATCCGCCAAGCCATACCGGTCTTCCATTTCCTTTTGTGTATAGGACTGACTGCGTCCCGCTCGGTGCTCAATGAGACGCTGCTCGGCGATATCGAGGGCTTCCATGTCGCCGACGTGCTCTTGAATGGCGTCGATCATGGTATCGCTCTCGCTGCGCCCCGTGCGCTCGGAAAGTTTGGCCAAACGGGCTTTCAGATCCTCCGGCAAGCTAAGGGAAACGGCAGGCATAGGCACCTCCAACGACGCATGAACGCGCTGCCAGTATCGCACGAAACCAGCATTGCGGCTCCGACTCGGGGATGAAGAACTCCGAGGGCGACAAAGATTGGCGGGTCCGAGAATCCGGACCCGGGGTACCCAGCTATGTTCATGATGTTGAGGGCGACTTACGCCGTCGCCGCGTTGGCCACCGCCTGCAACCCTCTCGCCTCAATTTCGAACTCGCGCATCTTGTACTTCTGGATCTTGCCCGATAGCGTGGCCGGGAAGTCGTCGACGAAGCGGACGTGCTCGGGGATCTTGTAGTAGGCGATCTGTCCTTTGCAGAAATCCTTGATCTCTTCTTCGGTGGCTTCGACTTCGGGACGCAAGCGGACCCAGGCACAGACGATCTCTCCCAACCGGGCATTCGGAATGCCGACGACCTGCGCTTCCCCCACCTTGGGGTGGGTGTAGAGGAACTCCTCGACCTCGCGGGGGTAGATGTTCTCGCCGCCGCGAATGATCACGTCCCTGCTGCGGCCGGTGATGCGCAGACAGCCGTCGTCGCGCATGACGCCCAGGTCGCCGGAGTGCAGCCAGCCGTCTTCCTTGATCACCAGATCTGTACCCTCGGAATCCCCATCGTAGCCCTTCATCACGGCGTATCCGCGGGCGCAGATTTCTCCCTGCTCGCCGGTGGGAAGGACTTCGCCGGTGATGGTGGAGACGATCTGGATCTCGGTCTGGGGCATGGCGCGGCCCACCGTATTGACGCGGACTTCGATGGTGTCGGAAGCGTCGCTCATGGTGACTACGGGCGAGGTCTCGGTCTGTCCATAGGCAATGACCAGCTCGCCGATATGCATCTCCGTAAGAACCCGCTTCATGAGCTCGATGGGGCAAGGCGCGCCGGACATCATTCCCGTGCGGAGGCTGGTCAGGTCGTAGCTGGCGAACTCTGGCAGTCCGAATTCGGCAACATACATGGCGGGAACACCATAAACACTCGTCGCGCGCTCTTCGTGCACGGCCTGCAGGGTTGCGCGCGCGTCGAAGGTCCAGTTGGGGAAGATGAGAGCCGCGCCGGAGTTGACCGCGCTCATGGTGCCGATGACGCACCCGTAGCAGTGGAACAACGGCACTGGAACGACGATCTTGTCCTGCTCGGTGTAGTGGAAGCCCTGAGCCAGGAACTGCCCGTTGTTGACGATGTTGTGGTGGGTCAACAGGACGCCTTTGGGCATGCCGGTGGTGCCGCTGGTGTACTGGATGTTGGCCACATCGTCTGCGCCGACGAACGGGGGCAGCTGGCCTTCGGCGTCGAGCAGGGCTTCCCACTCGGGGGAGTCGAAGTAGATTTCGTGCTGCAGGCTGTTGGCCACCTGGTGCCGGGCGCGGCCAAGAATTTCGCGATAATCGGCGCGTTTGTCGTGGCTCCACAGGAACAGCGCCTTCATCCGCGATTTTTGCAGGGTGTATTGCAGCTCGTGGGAGCGATAGGCGGGATTGACGTTGACCAGCGCCGCGCCGGCGCGCGCCGCGCCCATGTGCATCATGATCCATTCGTAGCAGTTGGTGGACCAGATGCCCACTCGATCGGCGCGGCGGATTCCCAGAGCCCACAGGCCACGTGCCACACGGTCGGCCTCGGCGCTCAGCTCGGCCCAGGTAAGTCGCTTGCCTTGGTGGCGCGATGCCACCGCCAGACGGTCGGGGAAGCGGTCGGCGGTACGCGTGAGCAGATCGCCGATGGTGAGGTCGAGGAGCGGGCGGCTGGGGCCCCGCGTGTGGCTTAACGTGTAAAGGTCTTCGTCTACAGGCATAGGTCGGTTTGGGTGCAACGAAGGGCAGTTTACACCCTGCCGCGAGTCCACATCCAGTACGAGGGACACGGAAAGGCAGGGAACAGGGGACAGGGAACAGGGGACAGGGATCAGGGGTCAGGGAGTAGGGAGTAGGGAGTGAACAGCTTGCCAGCAAAAGATCGCACCATCGCTGAGTGCCTTGGGAGCAGCATTTCAGAGGGGGTAAAACATTCTGTGTAAACGGTCTTTTCGACTCTGATAAACAGAGTGAAGGGATTTCAAGACCCGGTTTTCGCTTCGGCCCTGTTGAAAGCTGACGGGGCAAGCACTGCCGGTCTTTTCGTTCCCTGATCCCTGTTCCCTGATCCCTGTTCCCTGACACCTGATCCCTATTCCCTACTCCCTACTCCCTACTCCCTTTCTTCTTCCCTTTTCCGGCTTTGCCGGATTTGGCCTTGGCCTTGTCCTCGGCGGAACGGGTGGAGGGCAACGGGGCAAGATCGGGGCCGATGCGGCGCACCTGGGTGTCGTTGAGGGTATAGGTAATGGTGCGCAAGCCGGCAGGACGCGAAGAGGTGGCAGTGGGAGCGGCGGGCGGGGCGACAACCGGACTGGCCACCTGGCCAGATATGGGGCTGGCAGCGGACCCGGGAGCCGGACTACCGGCCGGAGTAGCAGCGCTGGCGATCTGGAAGCTGAAGACCGCGGATGTTCCGGCGGGCGCGGGCTGAATCGTGACTTTCACCGGCAGGAACCCCTGCACGGGGTGCAGCCGGAAGGCGGTCTCGTAACGGTGCTTCTTGAGGCTCCATGTGAATACCCGCACCTGGTCGAAATCGAACGGCAACCCAGACTTGGGAGGGCTAAGCACGGTCAGGTACTCGGGGACCACGTGGTCAGGAGTGGTGGCCTCCACGTCGTGAACTCTGGCCAGAACATATGCGCCGACGATGCGCTGTCCTTCGGCGTAAATCCCAATCTCGTCGGGGACATCGACTTCGAGGCGGCCCGCCAGCAGCCATCCGTAATGGCCCAGCGCATCGCGCACCAGCCACCAGTCTTCCATGATCAACGGTGGAACATCGTCCGGAACCGCGGCCGACGCGGGGGCAGCCGCAGTGCGATGCGGAGCTGAGCCTGCCGGCGCGGGAGAGGCCTTAGGGGCAGCGGATGGGCCTGGCTTAACGGTATTGGCGGCCTGCAGAGGCTGCGCTCCGGCCGCAACCTTGGGCACCGAAGCACGGACCAGCAGCTGAACCTTGGTGTTTTCAGGCAGCAGATAAAAGCGTTCCGTGTCTCGGCCAGGGAGGAGGTGCATATAAATGTCGTCGCGGACGACGGCCGAGGCCACCACCGGGTCTTGCTTGTGGCCGGAAGCCAATTGGGCAAAGTTATTGAAGGTGTTGGCGTCGATCACGGCGTGCTGCTCAATCCAGCCGATTTCGTTCTTTTCGGTTTTCACCTTGAGGAAGCGACGCCCGTGCTCGATGACTTCAAGCTGCTGACCATTGGTGACTTCACCGACACGATTGCTGACGGCGGCGACGCGATCGTGGAGATACATCTGGCGGACCGAAACCCAGACGGTATCGTGGTGCTCGTGGCGGAAACGGCTGCACCCGGAGACAAGCGGGAGAAGGCAGAGCGCAGATGCGCATAGTACGCGCGTCGTAGAGGAAGATACTCCGAATCGGGACCGGAAAAGTAGAGATAACTTGGGCAATTGGATGCGCAAAGCCGGGTGTCGTCGTACTGAGGATAGCACGGAAAGACAGGGATCAGGAGTGACAGGACAGGGATCGGGGAACAGGGATCGGGGATCAGAAAAGCAGTCGGGAATGAGGCGAAACAATCGCTGAGTGCTTTAATAGCCGAGATTCCGGATCTGTGACATAAGCACCGGTCAATAGAAAGCCGCCGGTGCATGCACTACAAGCCTTTCTGTTCCCTGTTCCCTGTTCCCTGTTTTTCCGATCCCTGTTCCCTGTTCCCTGTTTTTCTGATCCCTGTTCCCTGTTCCCTGTTCCCTGTTTTTCCGATCCCTGTTCCCTAATCCCCGTCTCTCAATAGTGTTCGGCCGCCAGGGTGCTGCCGGCGAAGGTGGAGTCGGAGATGGTGAGATCCAACTGGCTGGGGGTGGTTGTGTCGAAGAAGTAGGCGGTGAAGTAGGGGCTGCCGCCGGCGCTCTCGGCGAGGACAAAGTTTTCGTTGCTGTCTTCGGCGATGGCCATGGGACGAATCCCGGTGGTGGCTGTGCTGGCAAGCTGGGTGAGCCCGTAGACGGAGTTGGTGTCGGTGATGGAAAACGCGGTGATATTGCCGGAAGAGGTTCCTTGCCAGTTGGCGACGTAGACCGTATCGTTGGTGCTCTTCGGCAAAATCGAGTAGGGAGCGGTGCCTCCGCTGGAGAACGGCGAACCCTTGATCTCTGCCAGCGCCCCGGTGGAAGCGATGGTGAATGCGCGCAGTCCGCCGCCCGAGGAGAGCGCAGCAACTTCGCCGACATAGAGCAGACGGTTGCTGGGATCGACGGCCACGGAGACCGCCGTGCCAAGCGAAGAGTTGTTGACACGGATCGTGTCATAGGCGGCGCTGCCAAACGGATTGCTGTTGGCCGCCGTAAAAGCATATGCGTAGGTGCCGTTCGAGCCGGCGGCGACAAAGACAAACTGATTGTTCGGCGAAATCGTCACTTGGTTGATGGCCGTCCCGGTAAGAGGCACGGGCTGCGCCTGCGCGGTGGCGCTGGCGAGTAGCCCGGTGGTGGGACTGATGGGGATTGCGTACAGATTTCCCGTTGCGCCGGAAGCCTCGACCAGCCAGCTGTTCGTTGAGTCGACGGCCATGGCGGTGGCGGGATCGGACGAAATGTCGACGGAGTTGTTGCTCAGCGTGAGTGCCCCGCCGCTGATGCTGTAGACGAAGATCCCGTCGAGCGTGCTGACGTAAAGGAATGTCTTGGCGGGTGCGACCGCGATGGCAATCGGCGCGGCGGGCACCGGATAGGCGTTGGTCTTGGTGAGAACGCCGGAGACGATGTTGTAGGAAATGATCTCGCTGGTGTCGGCGTCGAGAACAAAGAAATAGCCGCTGGAGAGCGTGGTGCTGGTCGTGGTGGTGCTGGTGGATGTTGGCGGGGCCCAGAAATTCTTGCATCCGGCCAGAAGGGTTGCCCCAGCCACGAGTACCGCCCAAGCCCAGTTTGCCTTCTTCATTCGCTGCTCCTCGATTGCTTAACGCGGATTCCCTGCACTCGACTCCCTGACGCCTTGCAGGCACTGCTTCAAGAGTATCGCCACGGAGCGGACCTGCAAGGCCACCTGCATCCGCTTGCCTGAATCCGTTCATCTGATTGGACGCGCGGGCGGGTTGGTTCGCTCACCGGAGAGAGGCGCTGCGGCAAAGAGAAAGGGACAGGCTGAAGCCTGTCCCTGAGTTTTTGAGTGATGCCAATGTCCCTATGTCCCGGTCGGATTCGGGCGCAACTGCTTTAGACGGTGATGGTGGCTTCGCCTTTTTGCCAGCCGCAAGGGGTGAGTCCGCCATTCTGCAACGCATCGAGCACGCGCAGGACTTCCTTGGGATCGCGGCCCACAGAGAGATCCGTAACGTAGGCGAAACGGATCACGTTCTCGGGGCTCACGATGAAGGTGGCGCGCTGCGAGACGCCGGCCTTGGGGTCCAGGATGCCGAGGGCCGAAGAGAGTTCGCGCTTGATGTCGCTGAGCATCGGAAAAGGCAGGTCCTTCAGCGAGGGCTGCTCGTTGCGCCACGCCCAGTGAACGAATTCGCTGTCGATGCTGCCACCCAGAACCTGGGCATTGCGATCGGCGAATTGCTGGTTCAGTTCTCCGAAGGCGGCGATTTCAGTGGGGCAGACGAAAGTGAAGTCCTTCGGCCAGAAGAAGAAGATCTTCCACTTGCCTGCATAGCTCTTTTCTGTGACGGGCTGAAAAGCCTTCTTGAGATCGAGGTCGACAACGGCGGTCAGTTCGAAGCTGGGAAAATCTGCACCAACAGAAAGCATCTATATCTCCTTGCACGGCAATGGTTTGGTTGATCTTTTTCAGTCCTCGCGCTGCGCCCACACTGGTGGGCCGGCGGGGGCTCCCCGCAGGGAAATCCAAAAGGATGGCTGAAGTTGAAATGTTGCTGGTTGCTTCAGTAGATGATCCAGGAGGTAAAACGATTCTTCTGCGAAGCCGGGATCTTGCTCCGCACGGCGAGCCGGGCATCGTTCGATGGCATTTCCCTTGGATTCAACCCGGGCCACGATCCATCCAGAGCAATCCCGATCCAGGGCAGTCAGGTTATACTTCCGCCATCATGGTGGAAGAGCTTTTCGCAAAGCTGCGCGGAGTCAAGAATTGGCCTGAAACGACAGCTACGGTCTATTCCATTTCCCGGTATGAAGTTGTTACTGGAAAATACGGAGGCACCTCGCCGGCGGCTGATGTGACTTTTTCCTATAGGGGTGAAGATCGGGAGATCCAGTCAGGGTTTTTCACCGTAGACAGTGGTTGTTCCCTATACAACGTCGAAGAGAACGACACGTTTTCAGTTCAGTACGATCCAAAGCACCCCGAGCGCTTTTACTGCAGCGAGTACGGGTTTCCGTATTGGCGAAAATTCAATGTTGTTGGCTACGTAGTAGCCGCGGCTGTGCTTGTCTATCTTTTGATCCGGTCCAGGTTTCACCTTTGAAGAAAGTGCAAGGCGCCCTTACTCCTTACTCCCTACTGCCTACTCCCTATTCCCTGTTCCCTGTTCCCTGTTCCCTGTTCCCTGCCTTTAGTTCGGTCTGTTGCCGGAGTTGGAGCGGCGACGGAAGCGCTCGTCGATGGGCTTGCGATCGCGGAACCCGGTTTCGACGGTGTGCCAGTGCTCGATGGCCGGTTCGCCCATGCGCCAGCAAAGCAGCACCACTTGATCGTCGACGCGGCAAGGGAAGTCGAGCAGGCCGGTTTCAAGATCTTTAACCTGCACGCCGATGGAGTCGATTTCGGTAATGCTCTCTCGCACCTTTTGCAGGTGCGACTCCATCTCTGCGCGCAGCTTGGCCACACTGACGACATCGACCCGCATGCCGCCCGAGAGGTAGATGGCGCGGGCCGTCTCGGAGAGTTCCGCTTCGATCTCTTCGGCCGCCTGCTTGCCGTCGATGGCGCGTCTGAGCAGCGACTCCATCACCGGGAGCAAGGACTGTGCTTCGTCGAGGGTAAAGGTCTTCATGGGCGGACTCCGCGAACTATAGAATACGACGAATTCGAGATCGAAATACAGGGGCAGGAATCAGGGGTCAGGGGCCAGGGGTCAGGGATCAGACGCGCTTGCCGGGAACCCACTGCAGCAACGCGAAAGGTTGACGGAACCACGAATCAAAAGCTAGCCTTCGCGACGAACTCCTTGAAACCGGCCGAGGCAGGTGCTTCAGGTCTTTCTGATCCCTGATCCCTGACCCCTGATCCCTGTTCCCTGTTCCCTGTTCCCTGCCTTTACCCCACTTCCAGCATGCGGTCCAGTGCCACTTTGGCCCACCGCTTGACGCTGGGGCGAACCTTGATCTGGTTGACCACGCGCCCTTCGACGAGATTTTCAAGTGCCCAGGCAAGATGCTGCGGGCTGATGCGATACATGGTGGTGCAGAGACATCCGTGGTCGGTGAGGCTGAAGACGCGCTTGCCCTCGGCGGCGAAGCGGCGGGCCATGCGGTTTACCAGATGAATCTCAGTCCCGACCGCAAATGTGGACCCCGTCGGGGCGTTTTCGACCAATGAAATAAGCCGCTCGGTTGAGCCCAGTGCATCGGCTTTCTGGCAAACCTCCCAGCGGCATTCGGGATGCACGATCACTTGGATTCCGAGGTGCTTGGCGCGCATTTCGTCCACATGGCTGGGCAAAAAGCGCTGATGCACTGCGCAATGCCCTTTCCAAAGCACGATACGGGAATCCTGAAAGGCCTGCTTCGTCTGGCCTCCATTGAGGCCCCAGGGATCCCAGACGGCCATCTCCTCAAGTGAAATTCCCATTTCGTAGCCGGTATTGCGGCCCAGGTGCTGGTCAGGCAAAAAGAGGATGCGCTTGCCGCGCGCAAAGGCCCACTCGAAGGCGCTGCGTGCGTTGGAGGATGTGCACACCAGCCCGCCGCGCTCGCCGCAGAAGGCCTTGATGGCGGCGGTGGAGTTCATGTAGGTGAGCGGGACGGTTTCCGAGGCCAGGCCCATCTTTTCAAGGGCTTCCCAGCAGGCCTCGACCTGCGAGATTTCCGCCATGTCGGCCATGGAGCAGCCGGCATTGAGGTCGGGAAGAATCACCTGCTGGCCCGGGTGGCCCAGCACATCGGCGCTTTCGGCCATGAAGTGTACGCCGCAGAAAACGACGTACTTGGCCTGGGTTTCGCTGGCGATCTTGGAGAGCTTGTAGCTGTCGCCGGTGGCGTCGGCGAAGCGGATCACCTCGTCACGCTGGTAGTGGTGGCCAAGCAGGATGGTGGTTGCGCCCAATGTGGCTCGGGCCGCGGCAATGCGCGCGTCCATGGAATGGTCGGGAAGCGCCAGATAGTCTTCGAGGCTGCAAGCACTTGCTGCCTCCGGCGCGACCGCCGTCAGATCGTCAAGGACCAGGTTCACTGTATTCCGCCTTCAGTCCGGCAAGCTCATGAGGAAGCGCCAGACGGGGATGTTGAAAGCAATCATGACTGCAGTGGATGCACTGGTCTTTCCAAGGCGTTTGCGTTCTTCCGCACCTTGGAAAGGCCCCCGTCCACGGGGTTGTTGCAGTCCTTTCACAATTGGATGCGCCTTGAGCCGGATCGGTTCGCAAACCTGGGCCGTCTCACCGCTGCATCCATTGACTCCTAGTGTAACAAAAACGTAATAGAGGGCTGAAGAGATTTCGCGGGCGGGGGCAGTACGAAAGAGCGAAATAGGCAGCGGAAACGAAAGCGTTTGTGGGCGGCTTGCATGGGCAGTTATCATGAAGCCTTCATGGGAACGCCTCATATTGTCGAAGTTGCCAACCTGGGCATGGCCGACTCGCTGATTCTGATGGTGATGGCGCTGGTGGTCTTTGGACCGCGGCGGCTGCCGGAGATCGGGCGACAGATCGGCAAGCTGATGTATGAATTCCGCAAGGCCTCGAACGATTTCAAGTTCCAGATGGAAGAGGAATTGCGCAATGCCGAAGAGACCGAACGCAGAAAAAAGGAAGAGGAACGGCTGAAAGCGCTGGCTTTGCCGGCTCCGGTTGTGCCCAACGCTGAACTGCCGACGACGACGATAGAAGGCTCGCAGGGACCGGACGTGGCCGCGGTGCCGAGTCCGTATCCGGGCGAGGAGGTTTACCCCCCCGAGATCAAGCCGGCAGAGGCCAACCCGGCCGAGACCAAAGCGGCCGCGCCGGAACTGCGCATCCAGCCGCCCTCGATTGGCGAGCAGGTCCCGGCGGCCAGGCCCTGGAACCTGGAAGAGAAGCTGGCCGAGCTGGAGATCCCCGGGCCGGAACCCGCGCCCGAACTGACTCCGGAACCGGCGGCAGCGAACAAAGGGGACGCCGCCAGCCTTGAAAAGGCAAAGACTACCGACCCGGCGGCAGGTAAGTTGACGGAAGAGGCGGCTCATAATGGTTGATCCCGCGGATGCAATCAGCAAGGCGCGCGAAGCGGTAAGCCACCGGGCGGACCTGCCTGGCATGAGCCTGATGGAGCACCTGGACGAGCTGCGCAAGCGGATCGTGCGCTCGGCACTCTATTTGTTTGCGGGATTCATCGTGGCCTACATCTTCCACGAGAAGCTCTTCTCCTACGTGCAGGCCCCGCTGAGCAGCATCCACAAAACACTGAACTACACCCACCCCATGGATCCGCTGAACCTGTACCTGCAGGTTTCGCTGATCGGCGGAGCGATTCTGGCTTCGCCGTTTATCCTCTTCCAGGTATGGCTGTTCATTGCGCCGGGGCTTTACCAGAAGGAACGGCGGTTCGTGGTTCCCTTCATGGCAGCCACTGTGGGACTGTTTTTGACCGGCGCGGCGTTTGGCTACTTCTGGGTTCTGCCCGGCGCGCTGAAGATCCTCATCGTGGACTTCGGGCACAATTTCACGCCCATGGTCACCATCGAGGAGTACATGGGCTTCTTTCTGTCCATCATCCTCGGGCTGGGTGTCAGCTTCGAACTGCCGATTTTGATCTTCTTTCTGGCGCTCTTCGGCATCGTGAGCCCGCGCTTTTTGTGGAAGAACATCCGCTACGCCATTCTGGCGGTGTTCCTGGTGGCGGCCATCATCTGCCCCAGCCCTGACCCCTGGACGATGTGCATTTACGCCGTGCCGATGCTGGTGCTCTACCTGATCGGGATCGGGGTGGCGTGGTGGGTGCATCCGTCGCGGCGGAAAAAGAAGAAGGAAAAAGCTGCATAATGGTTATTGGGGCTTTGGCAGGGGCTAAAGCCCCATTCATTTTATTGGCTTTATCGGCACGACTAAAGTCGTGCCCTGTTACAAGGCCAGGCAAATCCGAGTCTTCTCCGGACTGGCAAGGAGTGGGCACGATGAAGTTCTCTTCCACGCTTTCGCGAACGGCGGCTGCACTGATCCTTTTGGCGCCACTGGCGGCCGTCGCTCAACCCCACTTCAACGGGACGAAGGCGCTGCAGTACGCCACCCAGTTTGCTAATATCGGTCCGCGCTGGCCCACCGGGCCGGGGCACGTGCAGGCAGAGAACTGGCTGCGCAACCAGTTCAAGCACGACAACGTTGAGGAAGACAGCTTCAACGCCAATACCCCGATCGGGTTGGTGCCGATGCGCAACTTCATCGTGCGCTTTCCAGGCAAAAAGGACGGCGTGATTGTGCTGGCTTCGCACTACGAGACCAACTATCCGCTGCGGAACATCAACTTTGTGGGCGCGAACGATGGGGCGGCGACGACCGGTCTGCTGGCGGCCATCGGCGACCAGCTACGCGGCAAAACGCTGGACGGCTACTCGGTGTGGCTGGTGTTCTTCGACGGCGAAGAGGCCATCCAGAGCTGGCAAGGCACGGATAACACATATGGCAGCCGCCACCTGGCCGCGAAGTGGGGCCGCGATGGCACGCTGGGCAAGATCAAGGCCTTCCTGCTGGCCGACATGATCGGCGACAAGGATCTGGACATTCAGCACGAAACCCGCTCCACCGACTGGCTGGTGGACGACGTTCGCCAGGCCGCGAAGAAATTCCACTATGAGAAGTACTTCTTCAAGCAGGACGAGCCGGTGGAAGACGATCATCTTCCGTTTGTGCAGCGCGGCGTGCCCTCGATCGACATCATCGACCTGAACTACGGGCCGAACAACAGCTACCACCACACGGCGCAGGACACCCTGGACAAGATCAGCGCCAGGAGCCTGACCATCGACGGCGACGTGTTTTTGGAGACGATACGGTTGGTGAATGCGCGGTGAAGCAGGGACTTGGGGAATAGGGACTAGGGACTGGGGACTGAGGGGCCAAGGGACTGGAAAGTCATCTCAGGAACCAATTCTGAAAGGGCGCTTCTTCGTCTCTGAAAGAACACTCCTTGCAGGCTGCGAAAAGCTCCATTGGGAAGGCAAGGAGCGTCAGGGCACGACTTGAGTCGTGCCGATAAGGCCAATGGAATGAGCTGGGCTTTAGCCCCGGCTAATGCCCACTTCGACGATTCACTCGAATTTGAATCGTTTTCCGCAGTCTGTTTAGCCCCCGATGAACGTTTTCTTAGAGGCTGAAATTCATGAGAAGACTTCCACCAAACAGAAAATAGGGCAATACGCATCGACCTGAAAGGAGCGCCCTGCCATGTCTGAAATGGATGCGGATGTTTCACGGATCTTTCTGGGTTTTTCGCGACGCAAGCTGCTCAAGCAGTACTGGCCTCGGCTGCGCGGTGCGGTAGAACCGCTGAGCGCCGTGCAGGTGTGGTGGCGGCCCAATGAAGCCAGCAACAGCATCGGCAACCTAGTGCTCCATTTGAACGGGAATGTCTTTCAGTGGTTGGTCGCCTCGTTCAACCGGTTGCAGGACGAGCGCGACCGGCCATCCGAGTTTGCCGAGCGAGATGGGATCCCGGCGGCGGAACTGCTGGGTCGGCTGGACCGCACGATGCAGCAGGCGGCGGTTGTTCTGGACCGGCTTACCCAGGCCGACCTGGTGGCGCGCTACGAGATTCAGGGCTACCACGTCAGCGGCTTGGACGCCGTTTACCAGGTGGTGGAGCACTTCGGCCTGCACTACGGTCAGATTCTTTACATCGTCAAAACCCTCGCCGGCCGGGACCTGGGGCTCTACAGCGAGTTGAATAAAACAGGGATCAGGGAACAGGGAACAGGGATCAGGGGACAGGGGTCAGGGAACAGGGGTCAGGGAGTAGGGAATAGGGAGTAGGGAGTAGAAAAATCTGCAGCAGCCCCCCGGCATCGTCTTTGCGACCAAATCCGCTGGCCAGCCCCGCGACGATTCAATGCCCTGATTCCCGGGTCGTCCCAACCATGCTGCTCGACTCCCTATTCCCTATTCCCTATTCCCTATTCCCTACTCCCTACTTCCTGCTTTTCTGATCCCTGTTCCCTGTTCCCTGTCTTGTAGCATTCAATCATGATTGCCGGCGTCTCCTGGATCTGGTGGGTGGGGTTTCATGTGGTGGTGGCTGGGTTGCTGGCCGCCGATGCCCTGCTGCCCGGACGGCGGAGCGATACGCCGCGAACCCGTTCCACTTCCTGGATCTGGACCGGTGTGCTGGCTCTGACGGCGGCGATATTCGCTGGGTGGATTGCGGTGGCGCGCGGCCATCAGCCGGCGCTGGAGTTCGTGGCCGGTTACGCCATCGAAGCCTCGCTCAGCGTGGACAATTTGTTCGTCTTCATGGTGATTTTTCAGGGCTTTCGTATCAGTCCGAGCCGTCAGCACACCGCCCTGCTGTGGGGGGTGGGCGGAGCGGTGATTTTGCGGGCGGCGTTTATCGCCGGAGGCATCGCGCTTCTGCAGCGGTTCGAGTGGATCAACTGGATCTTCGGCGGAATATTGCTGCTTGCCGCGTGGAGGCTGGTGCGTAGCGGTGCGCCGAATGTGGCAATTCCTGGCTTTGCGATCCCTGGGTGGATCCGGGCGATGCAGCCGGCCCGTGGATCGCTGCTGCCGGTCATCCTGGCCATCGAAGTGACGGATGTACTGTTCGCGGTGGACTCGATTCCCGCCGTGCTGGCGGTGAGCCACAACCCGTTTGTGGTGTACACGTCGAATATCGCCGCCGTGCTGGGCCTGCGCTCGCTGTACTTCGCCCTGGCGTCTCTGCTGGACCGCTTCCGCTACGTGCACTACGGATTGGCGGCGCTGCTGGCCTTTGTCGCTCTCAAGATGCTGGGCGCGCGCTGGATCGAGGTGCCCATTACCCTGTCGCTGGCCATCATGGGCGCGATTCTGGCGGTGTGTGCGGTGGTGTCGATGAGGCAGGGACTGAGGGACCAGGGACTCAGGGACTAGGGACTAGGGACTTAGGGGCTGAGGGACTGAGGGGCTAAGGGATTCAGGGATCAGTTGGCAACTGAACAGGCGGGGAGGATCTTGTCCGGATCCTCGTTGAACGCGTAGTTGTTGAGCAGAATCCAGCCCTGGTCCGACCGATAGACCTGAAAGCTGGCAAATACGGGCCGCTTCTCGAAGTGCAGAACCAGGTAGACAATGCGGAAGCGCGCGGAATAATTGCGGGTGCTCATCAATTCCCACGACTGAAACGCTCCGTTGTTCTCGACAAATCTGCGCAGTTCCTCGGCGCGATGGTTGATTCCCATGCCTTCGGACGCGCTTCCCTTGAGCCACATCTTGACAGCATCCTCAAGGTTCTTGTTCCTGTACTCCTCCAACCCACCCAGCACAAAAGGCGGAATCGCGTCCACGGTCTGCGAAGGCGCGTAGCCCGAGGTCTGTGCGTTCACAAAGTTCGGTGCGGAAAAAAGTAGGGATAGAACAAGGAACAACGCGGACGTGCGCATACAACCGCCTTTCGAGCTGGGACCGGATGAATCTTCTCTAAACGACGCAGGGGAAACCACTTGCGCTCAAGCGAGCAAGGGATACTTATTCCCTGTTCCCTGTTCCCTGTTCCCTGTCCCCTGGTCCCTGGTCCCTGATCCCTGTTCCCTGTCCCCTGATCCCTGATCCCTGTTCCCTGTTCCCTCGTCCCTCGTCCCTACTCCCTTTTCCCTACTCGAAAACGATGCGCCCGTCCGCTCCGAGGACGGAGTGCTTCTGGAAATGGGCGTCGTCGCGCTGGGGATAGTCGTTGCGGTAATGCGCGCCGCGGCTCTCGGTGCGAGCCAAGGCCGATTGCAGGATGGCGTGCGCCACCTTGCTGATGGCCAGAGCTTCGGCCAGGCGGCGGCCGTTCTTGCCCAGGCGGACAAATTCCGCCAGTTGGGCGGCGCAGTCGGCCTGCGCGGCAAGACCGAGCCGCAGGGTGGACTCCTCGCGCAGCAGCCCGGCATAGGCCCACATCGAGGCCTGCAATCCGGCTATCAAGGCTTCGACGCGGGCTAGCTCCTCCGCCGTCAGCTGAACGGGAGCGCTCTGCGGAGGTTGGGCGGTAACCGGAGGCGCGGCATCGCTCAGCATGGCCTGGGCGGCGCGCGCGCCAAAAACCAGCCCTTCGAGCAGTGAGTTGGAGGCCAGGCGGTTGGCCCCATGGACTCCGGTGCAGGCGGCCTCGCCAGCGGCATACAGTCCGGGCAAAGTGCTGCGACCGTCGAGATCGGTCTTGATACCGCCCATCAGGTAGTGCGCCGCCGGGCGAACGGGGATCAGGTCGCGGTGCAGGTCCAGTCCCTGCTTGGCCAAGAAGGCAGTGATGCCGGGAAAGCGGTGGTGGAGATCGATGCCGGTGACATGGCGCATGTCCAGGTGGACGACGCGCACCTCGCCGGGCTCTGCGCCCATGCCTTCGCGGGTAATGGCGCGGGCAACCACGTCGCGGGGCGCCAGTTCCAGGCGGGGGTGGTAGCGCTCCATGAAGCGCTCGCCGCGATCGTTGCGCAGCCACGCACCCTCGCCGCGCAGGGCCTCGGAAAGCAGAAAGCGGGGTACGCCGGGGAAAGAGAACGCGGTGGGATGGAACTGGTAAAACTCCATGTCGGCGAGGTCCGCGCCCGCTCCGGCAGCCAGGGCGATTCCGTCGCCGGTGGCCACTCCGGGGTTGGTGGTATCGCTGTACACCTGCCCGGCCCCGCCGGCGGCGATGAGAATGGCCCGCGCGCTCACGCGGCGGTGCTGATTCTTGCAGTTGAGCAGGTCGGCGGCAATGATGCGCCCGGCGGAGACCACCAGATCGGTGACCATGGTCCACTCGGCAAACTGGATGCGCGGGTGAGAACGTGCAAAGGCCACCAGCGAGCGGCTGATTTCAGCGCCGGTAGCGTCGCCATTGGCATGCAGAATGCGGGGACGGGAGTGCGCGGCCTCGCGTGTGCGCAGCAGCAACCCGTTTTCGCGATCGAAGTTCGCGCCCCAGCCGATCAGCTCTTCCACGCGCATGGGGCCTTCGGCCACCAGAGCCTGAGCGGCTGCGCGGTTGACCAGCCCATCGCCTGCGTTGACCGTGTCGTCGAAATGAAGCGCGACATCCTCATCGCCTTCCAGAGCAACTGCGATGCCGCCCTGGGCATAATGCGTGTTGGATTCGCGCAGGGATTCTTTCGTCACGACCAGAACATCGCCGTGATTAGCCAGTTCGACGGCCGCCCGCAGGCCGGCGACGCCCGCGCCCATCACCAGAAAATCAACTTGAGAGGCTGTTTCCATGAAGAATCAGGCTAACACTGAGGGGCTGGGAGGGACGAGGGAACAGGGACCAAGGTACTAGGGACTAGGGACTGCGACTGTGGCTCGGGAGGGCCGAGATGAGCCGAGCTTGCTGGCCTGAAACATTTTGATTCAGCCATGCAGCGGATTGTAGGGCGCATCCGGGTCCACGGCCCGACGGATCATCAAGACCACTTCCCGCATCTGAGCCGACGACAGCACGCGCGGCAGCCGGTCAAAGAGTCTTTCTTTGGGTAGAACCTGGATGAAATGCGCCTTTAGAAACGAAGGTTCGGGCAATCCGGTTTCGCCAGGTTGCATCCGAAGCACCGTCGGCCCTTCCGCTCCATAGCTGCCAAACGGAATCACCAGCACCGAGGACGCTCGGTCGCTCAAGTTCCGCTGATCCAGCGAGACCACAACCACCGCGTGCTTCTTGCCGTCGCCCAGGTCGGCGCGCCAGATCTCTCCGCGTCTTGGTTTGGCTTCAGGGCTCAAGGTCAAAATCCAGGCTGCTTGCGCTCGGGTGGAGTAGCCCAGCCAGCGATTGCTCTTCCGCCTCGGCAGCCGGCGAGAGGCCGTCAAAGTACTGCGCCGTCGCGGCTTCGAGCCGTGCCCGGTTCTCGGCAAGACGCAACCGCGCAATCGCCAGATCCACGGCCTCGGCAATCGAGTCGGTGCGGCCCGCGTTCACCATCGACTCCAGAAAAGCAAAGTTCTCCGCCGCTACGGTGGTGGACAGCTTGATGCGGTTGCGGGGACGGCCCGCCGCGCGCGGCATCGCTGCGCTGGCTCGAATTGGCTCTTCTCTGGTGGACATGGCGGCAACTCCGGTTCCATTGTATCCCCTAAATCATCCTCCAATCTGGAGAATATTCCCTCCTAAAACAGGAGATGAGCCCGCCAACGAAAAAACCGTAGCTGTACAGTTCTAAGTAAATCTCGCCCCACAATTTAGGATGGAACTGTGCAGACCATTCGAGTAGAGACACCTTCAGCGAAGTACGACGTCGTGACGGGCAGCGGGCTGATCGAGACGCTGGCGCCGCGCATCGAGCGGGTCGTGGGCCGATTGCCGCGCCGCGTCTTTGTGCTGACCTCGCCCGAGATCTGGGCCCTGTGGGGCGAGAAGTTTCTCACCTCGTTTCAAGACCCGCCGGTGATGCTGTTTTTGGCTCCCGGGGAGAAACACAAGACCCTGGCCAGTGTGGAAAAACTGGCCCGGCAGATGGCGCAGGCCGGCGGCGACCGCGGTTCCCTGCTGATCGCCTTTGGCGGCGGCATCGTGGGCGACCTGGGCGGCTTTCTGGCCTCCATGTTCATGCGCGGGATTCCCTATGTGGGGATTCCCACCACCTTCCTTTCGCAGGTGGATAGCTCGGTGGGAGGCAAGACGGCCGTGAACCTTCCCGAAGGCAAAAACCTGATCGGGGCCTTTCACCATCCGCTAGCAGTGTTTGCCGACATTGCGACGCTGGGCACCTTGAACGACCGCGAGTTGCACTCCGGACTGATGGAGAGCGTGAAAGCAGGCATCATCCGCGACCGGTCGCTGGTGCGCTTCATGGAGCAGCACGTAGACGACGTTCTGGGGCGCGACGCAAAGGCGCTGGAAAAGGTGATTGCCGCCTCCATCCGTATGAAAGCGGAGGTGGTGAACAAGGACGAGCGCGAGAATGGGCTGAGGATGATTCTGAACTTCGGCCATACCATTGGTCATGCCATCGAGCAGGCCACCAGCTACAAGGCTCTGCTGCACGGCGAGGCGGTGGGCTGGGGCATGGTGGCGGCTCTGTATCTTGCCAAGGAACGCGGGACCATCAGCAAGCCGCAGTTCGAGCGCATGGAAAGCCTGGTCCACATGTACGGGCCGCTGCCGCCGCTGAAGGTGCGAGCCGGCAAGATTATTGCGGCCACCAGCGGCGACAAGAAGAACGTAGGCGGAGTGAAGCGGTTCGTGCTGCCCATCGGCATCGGCGACGCCGGGGTGGTGGAAGACGTGTCGGCGAAGGAACGGGAAGCCGCTGTGGGTTACATGCTGGCGCGGGCGGGAGAGAAACACGCGTGACCACCACCGGAGCCAAGCCCGCAGGCGCAAAGGACGAAGCCGCCGCAGCCGAAGCGGTGCGCGCCATGTTCGACTCGATTGCGCCGCGCTATGACCTGCTGAACCACGTGCTGAGCGCCAACATCGACCGTGTTTGGTGGAGTCGGGCGGCACGACAGTTCAGGAATGTTCTGGCCGACCCGGAAGCGAGTGTGCTGGACATCTGCTGCGGCACCGGCGACATGACCATGGCGCTGCTGAAGCGGAGGCCGGCCAACTCCATACCCGTGCTGGCTGCGGATTTCTCCAGCGAAATGCTCCGTCGCGGCGCGAAGAAATTCGGCAAGCCCGGCGTGGGCGCGCGCAAAGCAGGTCAGCCGTATGCGGAGCCGATGGAAGCGGACGCGCTGCACCTGCCGCTGCCGTCCGGATCGCTGAACCTGATCGTGTCCGCCTTCGGGTTCCGTAATTTGGCCAACTACGAGGCGGGCCTGCGCGAATTTCACCGGGTTCTGAAGCCCGGCGGCCAGTTGGGCATTTTGGACTTCAGCGAGCCGGGCGGGCTGATCGGCAAGGCCTACGCGGTGTATTTTCGGCACGTGCTTCCGGCGATCGGGCGCGCCATCTGCGGCAAGGATGGCCCCTACAACTATCTGCCGACCTCGGTGGGCAACTTCCCTCCTCCGCCGGAGATGCTCCGTCTGATGGACACAACGGGCTACGCGGCCTGCCATTGGCAGCCGTATACCTTCGGGATTGCCGGACTGTACACGGCGACACGCGGTGCAGGGCAGGCCTAACCAAGCCTCTGCCCCGGATTTTCGCGTATCGAAACAGCGATCTGACATAATTCTCTGATTACGCCCGGGCGCACGTATGCGGCCTGCAGGAACCAGCCTGGCGAGAATGCGATAGGCTAAGTACGCCATGACTCCAGACGCAAGCAAGACGGCCGGCTTTTCCGCGGAGAAAAGGCGCGTAGCCGCGCACTCCATGCTGGCAGCGGCGGTGATGACGCTGCTCAAGCTGGCGGCGGGCCTGATGTCTGGATCCCTCGGTGTTCTGTCGGACGCGGCCCACTCCGGGCTGGACCTGGTGGGTGCGGCGCTGACCTTCTTTTCGGTGCGGGTCAGCGATCTGCCTCCGGACGAAGACCACACCTATGGCCACGCGAAAGTGGAGAACCTGTCGTCGTTCGGCGAAGTGATTCTGATGGCCGTTTCGAGCGGCTGGATCATCTATGAGGCGATCCGGCGCATGATGTATCACTCCGTCGAGCTGCGCCATTCGGTGTGGCCGGTCGCCGTGGTGGTTGCCTCCATCGCGGTGGACTTCTGGCGGTCTAGGGCGCTCAAGAAGGTAGCCGACCGCACCGGTTCGTCGGCATTGGCTACCGACGCTTTCCACTTTGCTTCGGACATCTGGTCGTCGTTGGCGGTGCTGGCCGGTCTGGGGTTGAGCTGGGTGGGGCAAGATTTTCGGATTCCGATTCTGCATTATGCCGATCCCATTGCCGCAGTGATGGTTTCGTTGCTCATTCTGCGCCTGACCATTCGCCTGGGACAGGAAGCGGTGGGCGTTCTGCTGGACGAGATCCCCGCCCAGACAAGGCGCGAGATCATCGGGAATGTGGAGCATGTGGCGGGCGTGCTCGCGGTGGAGCAGGCGCGGATGCGGCGCGCGGGAGCCAGCCATTTTGCCGACCTGACTCTGGCGCTGCCCAGGCGCTACACCTTTGAGCACACCCAGGACCTGGTGCGCGCAGCGACCGAAGCCGTGCACCGGACGCTGCCGGAAGCCGACGTGGTGATCCACACGGTTCCGCGGCAGGCGCGGGCGGAAAGCATCTTCGACCGGGTGCGGGCCGTTGCGGCCCGGAACAATGTAAGTGTCCACGAGCTGAGCGTGCAGTCGCACCAGGGTAAACTGCGCGTAGAGCAGCACCTGGAGCTGGACGAGACCCTGCCCCTGAAAGAGGCGCACGACTTTGTCTGCAGTCTGGAAGCGGAGATTCTGCGCGACGTGCCGGAGTTGGACGCCGTGCTGACGCACATCGAGAGCGAGCCGGCCACCATCGAGCACCCGGAAGAGCTGGTGGAAGAGGACCGGCGCATCGAGCGGGCGCTGGTTTCGGCGGCGACGCATTTGCCCGATGTGATGGATGTGCATGAAGTAATGGTGGGCCGCAGCGGCGAGCACATTTCCGTCTCCTGCCACTGCACCCTGCCCGACGATCTGAGCATGCAACGGGTGCACCTGGCCATCACCGCGCTGGAAGATCGCTTCAAGCTGGAATGCCCGGAGGTGGACCGGGTCACGATCCATCCGGAACCGGCGACGGATAATCTGCGATAAACCGAACGCGACATCTTCTACAATCTGCGAGAGGGTCCCGGATGATTGCGCACAGCATTTGGCGAGGCAACGGCTTCTACGAAGGCCAGTCGGAGAGCGGACACACCATCGAATTCGATGCCGGGGCTGAGCACTTCAGCGGGCCGGGACCGATGGAAGCTGTGCTGATGGGGCTGTGCGGCTGCACCAGCGTGGACGTGGTGGGAATCCTGGAGAAGAAGCGGCAACGGCTGACCGGCCTGAGGGTGACGGCAACCGCCAGCCAGGCTGAGAAGCCTCCCCGAGTGTTTACCCATATCAAACTGACCTACGCGGTAAGCGGAACGCTGGACCGCAAGGCGGTGGAAGACGCGGTGGCGCTGAGCACGGAGAAGTATTGCCCGATCTCGCGGATGCTTTCGCAGGCAGCCAGCATCGACTACGAGATTGTCTACAACAGCGACGACGAGACGGAGCTATGAGCAGACGTCCTTTGCTGAACTTCATCCATGTGGCGTCTCTGGTGATGCTCCTGGTGGCAGTAGCGCTTCTTGCGGCCATTACCACCATGCATTTCGCCATCCACGGAGCCGAGGTGCAGGTTCCGGCGCTGAAGGGCATGACCGAGGCCGACGCACGCAGCCAGACCGCGGGGCTGGGGCTGGTGCTGGACGTGGACAACCGCTACTACTCGTCCGACGTGGCCGCGGGACACATTCTGACCCAGTCGCCCGCGGCGGGCACTGTGGTGCGGCGGGAGTGGAAGGTCCGTGTGGCGGAAAGCCTGGGCCCGCAGACCGTGGACGTTCCGGATACGCTGGGACTCGACGAGCGCATGGCGACGCTGCAGTTGAGGCGCGTAGGCTTGGGAGTGGGCGTGACCGCGCGTCTTCCCTGGCCAGGTGCACCGGAAGGTTTGGTGCTGGCGCAGGATCCTCCCGGGAAGTCCAAGGGAATTGCCAGCCCCACCATTAATCTTCTGGTAGCCGCAGCGGACGACGAAAGCTCGGACGGCTACCTGATGCCCGACCTGAGCGGGCTCACCGCGGCGACGGCGGCAGCCGAGCTAAACCGCGTAGGCATCAAGGCCGGACCGATGAAGCTGGCGGATGCGCCCTTTCTGGCGGTTGGAAGTGGCGATGCGGCCCCCAGGCCTCCGGCGCGAACCGGCACGGTCTTCGCCCAGACCCCCCCCGCCGGCGTGCGCGTGGATCAGGACACGGTGGTGACGCTGACGGTGGCGAAGTAGGGAAAGACAGGGATCAGGGGTCAGGGGTCAGGGGTCAGGGGTCAGAAAGGCAATGCGCCAGTCCTTCCGCTCTTCCGCTTCAATGCCTACCGCTCAGAATGACGGTTTTTGGTTGAGGAGACCATAGACCGAGAGCACGGAAGCTCTCGGCTACTCCCTATTCCCTACTCCCTACTCCCTGTTCCCTACTCCCTGTTCCCTGCCGTCTGCCCCCTGACCCCTAAAATACAACCATGGCGGCAACTGAAAACGAGGCAGAGTCCGGGACTGGTGCTCTCAGCGACTACTCACACGCATGGAGAGCCATGCGGCACCGGAATTTCCGATTGTTCTTTGCCGGGCAAAGCATTTCTCTCATCGGCACGTGGATGACCCGCATCGCCACTTCGTGGCTGGTGTACCGGCTGACCAAGTCGCCGCTGCTGCTGGGAACGGTGGGCTTTGCGGGGCAGATCCCGACGTTCCTGCTGGCGCCGCTGGCCGGAGTGGTGGTGGATCGCCTCGACCGACGCACGCTGCTGGTTTGGACGCAATCGGCCGCCATGGTGCAGTCTCTGCTGCTGGCCTGGCTGACGCTCTCGCATCGCATCACCATCGCCGAAGTGCTGATCCTCAGCGTGGTCCAGGGGCTGGTGAACGCCTTCGATATGCCCGGACGGCAGTCCTTCATGGTGAAGATGGTGCAGGACAAGGCGGACCTGTCGAACGCCATCGCCATCAACTCATCGATGGTGAATGCGGCGCGGCTGGTGGGGCCGGCGCTGGCGGGCATGTTGATCGCAGCCACCAACGAGGGCTGGTGTTTTGCCGTGGACGGGGTGAGCTACATCGCGGTGATCGCCTCGCTGCTGATGATGCGCATCCCCGCGGACCGCATTCACCGCACAGCGACCTCGATGATGACCCAACTGCGCGAGGGGTGGACCTACGTGGCGGGCATTACGCCGATCCGGACCATCCTGACGCTGTTTGCGCTGCTGAGCCTGATGGGCTGGCCCTTCATGGTGCTGATGCCGATTTTTGCCGCGCAGGTGCTGCATGGGGGGCCGCACACGCTGGGCTTCCTCATGGGCGCGGTGGGGGTTGGGTCGCTGGGGTGCGCGCTTTCCATGGTGATGCGGCGGAATGTGCGCGGGCTGACCAAAATGCTGCCCATCGGGGCGGGCGTCTTCGGCGTGGGGCTGGTGCTCTTCGGGCTGTCGAACAGCCTCTGGTTCTCCATGGCCATGATGCTGGTGACCGGCTTCGGCATGATGCAAGGGATGGTGGCCAGCAACACGATTCTGCAAACACTGGTCGACGAGAAGATGCGCGGCCGGGTGATGAGCTACTACACCATGGCGTTTGTGGGAATGGCGCCGTTCGGGAGTCTGCTGAGCGGCTTCTTGGCGCACGTGATGGGCGCGCAGAGAACGGTGATCGTGAGCGGGATCGCTTGCATCCTTGGGGCTCTGTGGTTCTGGACCCGTCTGGCGGGAATCCGCGCCGAGATGCGCCCGATCTACGAGCGGCTGGGAATTGTTAAGGACAGGGAACAGGGATCAGGGAACAGGGAACAGAAAGGCAGGTAGTAGGGAGTAGAGATCAGGGAACAGGGAACAGAAAGGCAGGTAGTAGGGAGTAGAGAACAGGGAACAGGGATCAGGGGTCAGGGGTCAGGTGCTTGCGCTTTCCCGGCTCCCCCAAAGCGAGGGATCTCCACCCACAACGAAGACCGGCCCGTGTGGACCTCGGAGCAGGGGTACCCATCTCTCACAAAATTAAGGAATAAGGCGGCGAAGAAAAGCCCCATCGGCCGTCCGGTCGATGGGGCTTTGTTTTTCCTGATCCCTGATCCCTGTTCCCTGTTCCCTGCTTTCCTGATCCCTGTTCCCTGTTCCCTGCTTTTCTGATCCCTGATCCCTGTTCCCTGTTCCCTGCTTTTC
>CAZQPY010000004.1:0-195640 GCA_964595345.1 uncultured Occallatibacter sp. | reverse complement strand
TCCCCCGTACAGTCCATCGCTGTTCTCGAAAGACCCCGCGTCGAACAGGGCTGAGTATTGGACGCGGTCGGAATCGCAGACAGGGACAGGTTGGATTATAGGTTGGCGCACCGGGAGCGTCAAACCCGCGTGGCATCCTCACTGAGTTGCATCGAGGATCTGCTTTTCTACCCATGCGCATTGTCTTCGGCTGCTTCCCTTTGCGCGAATGGCCGCCCGGTGTGGGCGGCCATTCGTTTCGATCGTCAAATCCGGCGCTAGAAAGTGGTTGACACTGTGAGGCGGAAAGTCTTGCGGGGCTCGCGGAACAGATAACGTGTTCCGTAGGCCTGCATGGCCTCCTGATAGGTGTAGTCACCCGCACCACCCACCGGGAACATATCGCGGGTAATCAGTTCCGCTGTGCAACTTCCCTTGTTGGTTCCCAGCACCACATCGTTGCAATACGGCCGCTCGTAGAGGCGCAGCGGGTTGTAGGCATAGTAGAGGCGGAACGGAGCGTTGATGACCGGCATAATCACTGCAAGCTCGGCGCCTGTCGACATGCGGGGAACAAAGTTGGCGCCAGACACCGGCCGGATATCGCGCTGGAAGCCGACCTGGGATCCCGGGATGCCGCCTTGGCAGGACCCGTTGTTGTAGACCGGGCAGCCATAAAGCGGCGCCGTCAACGACGCAAAGCCTTCGGGGCTCTGCTTCAGTTGGCCCTTGTTCAAGGCGACATCGACTCCGAAGTCGTTAAAGAACGAGAACGTAACCGGTCCCGCGATTGGAATGCGATATTCCATGTTGGAGTTGAAATTGGTATCGCCGCCAATGGAGGCCACTCCGTATATGGGCAGTGGAATATTGATGCACTGGCTCAGCTGCGGGTTCGTCGGGTCGCGCGGCACGCAGGGCGTTCCGTCGGGGTTGGTAAGCTGCACGGTGGTTCGGCTCGGCACATATCCATAGGGTGTCGCGCTGCGGATATCGAAGCCGCGCAGTTCCGACTCGCCACCGGAGTAGAAGCGGTTGTTGGGAGGCGCCACATCGCCGCCGAAGCCCTGGACATAACTGAGTTGGGCGCGAATACCCAGCACGTTCCGGCCGCCGGCATTCGGCGTCAGATAGTGCATCGGGAAGAATCCCTTGTAGGCCAGCGACGGAGTAAAATACCGGACATTTCCGTACAGACCTGCCACTTGCAGCAGAGCCGAATACTCCTTGCCGGTGCGAGGCCGCATCGGGTTGTTCACCGTGTTGTACACGTAGCTGAAGGACGCGGAGCTATTCAAAATCCCATTCAGCGCATTCGAGCCCTGAATCCCAGACCGGAAGCTGATGGTCTGGAAGAAGGTCTGCGACGCGGTGCTGAAGGCGGTGATCGAGGACTTGCTCAACGCATAGGTAAAACCCACCCTCTGGAAAGCGTGACGCCGCAGGGGATAGCTTACCGAATAGTCCAACCCGGTGGATGCCTGGTTGTAGTTCTGCGACAGAGACTTCTGAGCCGAGGTCAGGTTCGCCGATTCGCCGGCGCCCGTCTGATAGTTCTTGGCCGCGTTAAAGTCCTGCTTGGTGTTGTAGAGGCGGAAGCCCATGTTCAGTGGGCGATTGTGGATGTAGGGCTGCGTGAATCCGAACATGAACTGGCGGCTCACATTACCCAGGTTGCCCTGAAGGCTGAGGGTCTCGCCCAGGCCAAGGAAGTTGTTGGTCTGGTAGTTGACGCCCAGGAATGCTCCCGACAGGCCACTGATGCCGCCGTTCAAGCCAATCGAGTTCTTGCCCTTTTCCTTCACCTTCAGGAGCAGATCGACTGTACCGGCGTCTGCGTCCTGGTGGGCTTCGGAGTCCTGATCCACCTTCAGGGGTTCGAAATACTCCATCTGGTTCAGCCGCATCAGGCTGTATTCCCAGAGTTGGGAGTTGTAGACCGAACCTTCGTCCAGCATCAGTTCGCGGCGGATTACCTTGTCGCGGGTCACTGTATTGCCCGTGAACTCGATCCTCGACACAAAGAACGGCTTGCCTTCGTCAATGTCGATGGCCAGCGAGACGGTCTTCTTATCCTCATCGAAGATCGGCTTGGGAATAGCGCCGAAGTTGATGTAGCCCATCTGACCGTAAGCCTTCTTCAGGTTTTCCAGGCCCTTGCCCACAATCGTGGCATTGAACCATTCGCCATCCTTTACAGCAAACGTGGAGCGCAGCGCCTTCTCGTTCCTGGCCGCCTTGTTGCCGGTGAAAGTGATGGTGCCCAGACGATAGCGGGCGCCCTCTTCGACGGGCATCAGGATATCGATGCGCTTGCCCTTGTTGGGGCGGAAGGTCAGCAGGTTCAGGCCGCCCTGATCGCGGATCTGGGTCTTCGGCTCTTCGATCGCAGCGTTGTAATAGCCCTTGTCGCGATACGCCTGACGCACGCGCTCGGTGTCTTCTTCAAGCTTGGAGGCGTCAAATGTCTGCGAAAACAGATTCTCGAAAATCAGAGAGTAGGGAATCCCGATCGGCTTCAAATTCTTCATCGAGCGGCGCAGCGCCAGACTGCTGATGTGCTCATTGCCGGTAAAGTGGATCTCGCCAACTTTTACGGTCGGACCTTCTTTGATATTGAAATTGACCTGGACCGACGCCGGGGGAATTGTCTTCACCTCGGTCTTGATGGTGGCGAACTGGTGACCGTGCTCGGAAAGAAGGTCCCTCAGCACTGTCTCGGCGCGCTTGATGCGGGTGGGGTCGTACTGGCTCTCGACCGAGAGGCCGACCTTCTCCTTCTTGAAGCGGTCGAGAATGTCCGAGTTCGAGACGGAGTTGTTCCCCTTGTAGTTGATCTCACGAATCGTGGGCTTTTCCTTCACGAAAATGTTCAGGATGATGCCCTTCTCGGAGTCTTCGCGTTCAATGCGCAGATTCTCAAAGTAAGCGGTGTTCCAAAGCGAATTGAAATCGCGCTCGATCGAGACCGGATCGTAGGTGTCGCCGGGGTGGGTAAAGAGACGCGCCAGTATGGTTTCCTTGGGAATGCGCCGGTTGCCGATTACGCGGATCTGTTCGATCGTCTGCGGCTGTTGAGCCTCGACTGCAACTGCTGCGGAAACCAACAGGAGGATCAATATCACGCGAGCAAAGCCCAGCACGCTTGCGCGGCTTGCCGCTCCGAGAGCGCGACGGGCGAAAGTGTGCTGGGTCTTCACTGGGCCGGAGCCCAGCGGCGAGCACGAATACTGGTGCGGTCCATGGTTACGCTTCACGGGAAGAATATGCACACCCTCATTGCTGAAAAAATCTGGTCCTGCCTTGGCGAAAGACTGATTATATTGGACCGCACCCATCCCGCCCAAACGGCAGGGCTGACTTGCGGCCGGCGACAGCTGTTTCACAGTTGCTGTGCCTCGGAAACGGTGCACTCAAGTGTCATCTTTTTCAAGAAAGTGACACCTTGTGCGATTCCACCAACGGCACGAGAGTTCTGGGACCGCTCCAACCATCACTTTCTTTCGCATTTCCTGCCGCAATTGCCCTTAGCGGACACGAAACGACCCCCATGGGCCTGATTCACAGTCTACCGGAACAGAACGGTTTGGAACTGCTGCCTCCCGGTCCGTGCTCGGTTCCATTTTTTAGACGCGCCGAATCGATGCAGGACATCCATTTGGCACCGAGGTTTTTCGTGCACGATCAATTCCGGTCGGAAATCTATGATTTTTCAGCAGAATTGATGACCGGGGAGCGGTTAAGCCTGGCCGCGTTCCAGGGCCAGGTTCTGCTGATTGTGAACACCGCCAGCCACTGCGGCTTCACCCCCCAATACGAAGAACTCGAAAAGCTGTATCTCAGCCGCGGGTTGAGCGGACTGTCTGTTTTGGGCTTTCCCTGCAACCAGTTCGGCGCCCAGGAACCCGGTTCCGGGGATGCAATTTGTGCTTTCGTCCATTCCCGATTTGGCGTCACCTTCCCGATCTTCGCCAAGGTGAATGTCAACGGACCCGAGGCTCATCCACTTTTTCAGTTCCTCCGAAAGTCCAAAGCGGGGCTTTTTGGCACTTCATCCATCAAATGGAATTTCACGAAGTTTCTGGTCGGGAGGGACGGCCGCGTCATTGCCCGCTACGCCCCCTTCACGAGGCCGGAAAAGCTGATTCCCGCCATTGACCGCCTTCTCGATCTGCCTTCGCCACCCATGTAATCGCCTTTCCCAGCCCCTCAGCGCTTTTGATTTGTTCTATTTCAGTGCTGACAAGCCTCGGAATTTCGAAGAATTCCGGCCTTGCACCTTTGGTCGCGCGGATTTTCCCCAAACCCATCTGGCCACTGAGGTATGCTTCTTCATGTCTGGCTCCACGAGTGCTCCTTCCCTTTTTCCAAGGGCAAGCCTTCGCCAAACCGCTCGGGCCGGGAGGCTGTGATGCGCCGAGAATTGCCGATGATCCTCATCCGCATAATCGTGGGCATCGTATTTCTCCTCGAAGGCGCTCTCAAGTTTGTCTTTCCAGATGAGTTCGGCGTCGCCTTCTTCACCTCCATCGGGTTCCCCTTCGCGAATGTGGTTTCGCCCCTCGTCGGAGGAATCGAAATCGTTGGCGGCTTCGCGATCTTGTTCAATTTCTTCGCCGGCGATGCGGCGCTTGTCCTGCTCATCGTGATGATCTCCGCACTTGCGACCACCAAGGTCCCAGTCCTGATTGGCCGGCCCTTCGGACCTTTTGCGCTGCTCAAGCTGCCACACTATGGCCTTCTCAGTTTTCTGCATGAGGCGCGCGTCGAGTTGTGCATGATCTTTGGCACGCTGGCGGTGCTGGTGGATTCCGGCCTGCAAATCGGTCGCAGGCGCGAATGGTATCAGGAACGCGATCGCTGAACCAAGGTACGGCCACATGCTCCCCACTGTGAACGACCCCGCATCCGGCCCGGGTTTTCCCCCTTCCGAGCCAACCTCACTGGGCGAGATCTTCCGGCTCTTCCTGCGCCTCGGCATGACCGCGTTCGGTGGACCGGCCGCTCATCTTTCCCTGATGCAATCCGAAGCCGTTGAGCGCCGAAAGTGGATGACCCGCGAGCGCTTTCTCGACCTGGTGGGAGCCTGCAATCTGCTGCCCGGCCCAGGGTCCACCCAGGTTGCCATGGCACTCGGCTACAGCCGCCGCAAATGGCCTGGCCTGCTTGTTGCCGGAGTTTGCTTCATCCTGCCCGCCTCGCTCGCTACTTTGGGCTTGGCCTGGTCGTATGTCCGATTCGGCAATATGGCGATCACCAAGGGAATCCTTTATGGGGCGAAGCCCGTCATGCTCGCCATCCTCGCCCAGGCCGTTTGGAAGCTCGGAGGCTCGGCCTGGCGCACGATTCCGCTGGCATTTTTGAGCCTCGTCTGTGCTGCCGCAGCCTTGTTCGGCCTGCATCCGCTTTTGGTTTTGATTGCCGCGGGAGGCCTAACTTTGCTGGCCAAGTTGCGACCTTACCCGGATGGGTCGAAAGGTAGCCTCGCCGTCCTCGCCACTTCTTTTTCTCCGGCAGCTCTTCCCGTTGGTTCGGCAGCAGTTGGCGGCATTGGCCTGCTCTCGTTGCTGGCGGTATTCCTCAAGCTTGGGGTGGTTGTCTTCGGCTCCGGGTACGTTTTGCTAGCGTTCCTGCAAGCCGATCTGGTCGCCCGGCTGCACTGGATCACTCCTGTGCAACTGCTCGACGCGGTCACCGCGGGCCAGTTGACCCCTGGTCCAGTCTTCGCCACGGCCACTTTCCTTGGCTACCTGCTGCGCGGATGGAGCGGAGCGGCGCTCGCAACCTTCGCAATCTTCCTCCCTTCTTTCGTCATGGCGGGGTTGGTCGGCGCTTTAGCCGAGCGCATTCGCGCGTCCAGTCTCGCCGGCGCATTTCTGGATGGCGTAAACGCCGCAGCAGTCGCACTGATGGCCTCCGTTGCACTTCCGCTTGGCCGCGCTTCACTCGTTGACGGATGGACCTGGGCGATGGCCGGAGCGTCCGCCCTGTTGCTGATCCGATTTAAGGTCAACGCAACATGGCTAATTCTGTCTTCGGCTGGCTTGGGACTTCTGTTGCAAGGCCGCGTTTGAGTAGTTCGCGCCTCCTGCTATGCGCGCCGAAGCCCTTCAATCTCCGAAACGATAAGCGCTTATTGCCGCTCCCATGGGCTCATCGGTGAAGATGCGGCGTCCCGGACCCTCGCCTCCTGCGCCAGCCGCCACTAGCAGGGGAATCAAATGTTCTTCGCGCGGATGGGAAAAGGTCCCGGAGGGCGCGTCGCGCCAGCCTGCCAGCAGCTTCGACCGCTCCGCCTCAGGCGACTCGACGGCCGCGGTCAGCCACCGGTCGAACTCTCGGGAATTCACCAGCGTTTGCGGCTGAAGGTACGCGCGCAGATTGTGGAAGCTCATGCCGCTGCCAATCAGCAGAATTCCCTCGTCGCGCAGGGGAGCCAGCGCGCGGCCCGCCGCCAGGTGGAGTTCCGGATCAAACCCGCCGCGGGTCAAAGGAGATTTCGGACGCGGAACCGCCAGCGAAAGCGAAACCACCGGAATCTTGGCCTCGGGAAAAGCCACTTTGAGGGGTACGAAAACCCCATGATCGAAGCCGCGGCTGGGGCTGATCCCCGCCGGTAACCCGGCCTTGCCCAGCAGGTCCGCGACGCGGTGCGCCAGATCGGGCGCGCCCGGCGCTGGCCATGTCAGGTTGTAGGTGTGCTCCGGGAAGCCAGAGTAGTCGTAAATCAGCTCCGGCTTGGGAGCGGCGCTGGCCGTAAACTCGGTTTCTTCCCAGTGGCCGCTGACAACTACGATCGCTTTCGGCGAAGCCGGCAGCGTTGCTGCCAGCCCTTCCAAAAACCGCCGGGGCGCGTTCCAGGTGTCGGCCGGCCCCCACGTCCAGTCCATGAAGAAGCAGGGGCCTCCGCCGTGGGGAAGAAAGATGGTTGGCTGACGCAGTGCATTGGGGGCCATGGGGAATCCTCTCCAGTCTTGAAGGGCTATATTTTGGCCGCAAAGGAACGCTATCGGAATATAGTTGTTTGAACACCTATTACTCCGATGGCGCGGACTGGAGGCTGGATTCACCCGGCGCAGAAGATTTTTCTTGTGGGCCAGGACAGAAGCCCGGTCGCGCACTTTCTTTTCGGGCGGGCTATAGCGGTCCCAGGAATGGTGTGCCTCGGAGCCAACCCCCACAAGTCGACGCGAGCCCCAGCGAGTGGCGACCCTGCACGAATTCGGACTGGGGATAGCTTTCCTGGAACCGCTCTAAGCCAGATGGCGGTCAGCAGCCGCTTACTTTACGGGCGCGGCCAGGAAATATACGTAGCCGAGCATGGCTGCTCCGATGAACGCCGGGATCAGGCCGCACAAATAGACAGGTTCATTGCCGAGGAGCGCGCGCAGGAAAATTACCAGCGCCATACCTACAGCAACGGTAATGAGCCCGCCAATTTTGAGCCCTTCCTGGATCTTGATCTGCTCTTGCCTGCCCTCTTCCTTCAACATTTCGAGCGCCGCGTTTGCTCCATCGGGTGACGATTCGGTGATCCTGCGCATCGTTTCCGCCTTGTAATAAGCCTCGCGCTCCTTGCGTCGGCCGTCGATCCAAGACACCGTTGGAATGAACACTACGAAAAGCGCAACCGAGGCCACGGAAAGAAAGATCCACATCCCGTTCCCCAATGCCACATCGTCGGAACTGGAAAAAATGTGCCCCAGATACATCGCGAGTTGTTCCATAACGCCCTCCTGATTGAAATCACTTGAAATTGTTGCTTTCAATCGGTGGGACCGTAGACTGCGGATTCCGGTTGCATTTCTTGGGAGGGCGGCTTTTCGCATGCCGGCAAGGAGCGGCCAAAAAGTTGCTCTTGACAATATATAAGCGTTTGCTTATACATTTCCCATGCAGTTGGAATTGCTCAGGGCTCTCGGCGACGGGACGCGGCTTTCAATCTTCGAGCAGCTTTGCGCCCGCGAACACACGGTGACCGAGCTCCACGCCCGCTACAGCGTTTCGCAGCCTGCGATTTCGCAGCATCTGCGGGTACTCAAACGGTGCGGTCTGGTAAGCGAGCGCCGCGATGGCCGCTTCGCGCATTACAGGGCCACGCCCGAAGGTTTGAAGCCTCTGGTGCAATGGCTCAGCCACTATCAGCGCTTCTGGCCGGAACGGCTCAACACCCTTGGAGCGGTGCTTCAACAGATAACGAGTGAAACAGATAAAGGAGATGCCGGATGAAAGGGAACGAACAGATTGTTGTGGATTATGAGTTTGCCGAGCCTCCCGCAAAGGTTTGGCGCGCCTTGACCGAACCAGACCTGCTCGCCATGTGGTTGATGAAGAATGACATAGCGCCTATCGTCGGTCACAGCTTCAACTTCCGCGCCCAGCCCCAGGGAGATTGGGACGGCATCGTCTATTGCGAGGTACTCGAGGTAGTGCCCCATCGCCGGCTCGTCTACACATGGAACGGTGGATCGGGCAAGAACGAAGAATACGGCCATCGGCTCGAAACCACCGTCACCTGGACGCTCGACGCCCGGGCGGATGGAGGAACCGTTCTGCACCTTGTTCATCATGGCTTCCGGCCGGATGACTTTGCACTGCAGGCGATGGGCAAGGGTTGGAAGACAAAGGGTGCGGACATCTTGCGCGCCCTCGCGTCGCTGGGCTGAGCTTCAACGCCGCGGAGGCTCTTACCCGCCTCCGCGGCTTCCCAGTCTCCTCAATGCCGAATGGAGCGCGCCACAAAGAAAATGCAACCCGCTTCTCTCCTCCGCAGTCCCACCGCACAGAGGACATCTTGGTTGAGTCAGAAAGCCGCCAATTCGCACGCCGATCTGGCCGCAAGCGATCTGGAATGTGTCGAGCGGGTGCTCGCCGGCGATGTTTGTGCTTTTGAAGCGATTGTCCGCCGGTGGCAGGGTCCGCTTATCAACCTGGCCTGGCGTTACTGCCGCGACCGTGCCCGCGCTGAGGAGATGGCCCAGGAAGCCTTTCTCCGTGCGTGGCGCGGTCTGTCCCAATGGCGGCGAGAGTCCAGCTTTTCAACCTGGCTATTCGCGCTGGCTGCCAACGTCTTTCGTTCCGAGTTGAAGCGCTTCCCCACCGTGGATTTGCCCTTGGATGCGGCGAAGGAACCCTCCCGCGCAGCCAGGCAGTTTCACGCCTTGGCGACGGAAGAGAGCGCCGAGACGGTGCGCAGGGCAGTGCTGGCGCTGCCGCCACGTTACCGTGAGCCGGTCATCCTCTTCTATTTTCATGAGATGGACGTGGCGCAGGCGGCGGCCACCATGGGCATGCCCGAGGGAACCTTCAAGGCGCGGCTTGCCCGGGGAAGGGCGCAACTGCGCGGACGGTTTCCGCAGCTTGCCTCCGAACATGCCGCCTATGGATCTACTTCAATTGAGCCCGATAGTGTCGCGGGCGTCGGAACAGGTACGGAGGTCACACGATGAACCGTCTGAAGACAGAATCAATCCGAACGGAACGCGCAGAACCCCACAAGGCGGATCTGGACCCGGCGCTGCCCTCTGCGCTCGACATGGCTCTGGCAACAGAAGAAGAGATTCTGCCTACTTCCGGCTTTCTTGCTTCGGTCATGGATCGCGTACAGGAAGAAGCTGCACGGGTGGTCGCGCCCACGCCTATTTCGTTCCCGTGGAAGCGGGCCATTCCGGGAATCCTGCTCGCCCTCGCTGTATTCGGGTGGGGCGGCTTCGAGTTGACTCGACCTGTCTGGGCCGCCTTGACCACGCTAAAGATGCCGTTGGTCACGCTCCGAGCCTCTGACCTTCAACCATTGGAGTCCGCTGGATGGGTCGCCGGAGCGTTGGCGATTTCACTGCTCTGCTGGTTGTTCTCACGGACTCTGACAAGGCGTTCCGGGCTGCTGTAAGCTCTTTGGCGCCTATGCCTTCTTCCCGTACTTCTCTCCGAACTGACGCAGCTTGGCCAGCGTCGCCGCGGCTTCGCCCGCGTCGACAGCCTCCGCGCCCATGGCGACGCCCTGTTTCAGATCCCCGGCAAGCCCGGCGGCCACCAGCGCAGCCGCTGCATTCAGCAGCACGATATCGCGGCGCGCGCCCGGCAGCCCGGTCAGAATGTCGTACAGGTAGGACGCGTTGGTTTGCACGTCGCCGCCGACAAATTGCTCCAGCGTGGCCCTCGGAAGTCCGGACATCTCCGGCGTAACGCGGGCGGCGCTCAGCTTGGACGTGCCGTCTTCCTGCTCGAAGACCCGGGCTACAACCGACTCTCCGGTTGTCGTCAACTCGTCGATGCCGTCGGTCCCATGCACCACGAAGGCGTGCTTCGCTCCCAGTGACGCCAGCGTGCGGCCCACCAGCAGAACCTTGCTGGGCGCAAGAACGCCAATCACTTGCGAACGCGCACGGGCCGGATTGGTGAGCGGGCCGCAAAGGTTGAAGATGGTGCGAAAGCCCAGCGCCCGGCGCAGCGAACCGACAGCTTTCATCGCCGGGTGATAATGCGGCGCAAACAGGAACATGAAGCCGGTTTCGCGCAGGCAGTTAGCGGCCATCTCCGGTTCCAGGTCGATCGGGACGCCGAGGGCTTCCAGCACGTCGGCCGATCCGCAGCGGGAGGTAACAGCGCGATTGCCATGTTTGGCCACCTTGGCGCCGGCAGCTGCGGCCACCAGGGCCGCGCCTGACGAAATATTGAAAGTCAGAGGGCCTCCGCCACCGGTTCCGCAGGTATCCACCAGCAAATCGCGCTCCTCATCGGTCAGGGGCACTGGTTTCATCCGGGCGCGCATGGCTTCCACGAAGCCGGCCAACTCCGTGACCTGCTCGCCGCGCGTGGCCATCACCGTCAGCAGGGCCGCGGTCTCAACTTCCGGAACGCTGCCGGAAAGAATCTCGACGAGGACGGCCGAAGCCTGCTCCTGGGTCAATGCCGCGCCGTCTTCGGCCAGCAACTTCAGATGTTCTCTCAAAGAGGCCATGCTCACTATCCTAAACTTTCGAGCATCCAAAGGCAGGGGAGCCGGCTATCGCAGAGCGAAGGAGTGCTGCGCGGCAAGCACAAAGACAGCGCGCCTATCTCCCGCTGCCGGTCTGTTGGGTTGAACTTTGGCCGCTTGAAACCTGTAAGTTCAAAGAACTGTCATACGTGGCGGAATTGAGCTGCAGGACTTCTCCATTGGTCACTAGTTCAGCAGCATTCATGCTGGTAGCCATCTGCAATGAGGAGCCGTCCGCCGATATCGCTGCGGAAGCTTGATAGTCCTCGCTAACCGACCCACCCTGGTAGATCTGGATCGAGCCATCCTGGGCAAAGCCAATCACCGTAGGGGTGAAGGAGGCCTCGCCGCTCATTTGAATGGTCAGGTTCTGTGTCGGATTCGATCCAGTCGAGCTTTCTGAAGAAATGGAGAGCTGCATCGATCCACTGGAAATAGCTGACCGCGCTTCCTGACTAAGAGAAAGGCTCACCCCGTCACCATTTGCGGACGAAAATGCGGATGTGGAAGCCGCTTTTTGCGCTTCCTGCGGCGTCATCAGCGCTTCGGCAACTTGATCGAGTTCCCGCGGGTCGTCCACTGGCGGCAGCGAATTACTTGGTTCCCAATAGACGTGACGGGTCAGAGACCAGTCGGAAGTAGATATCGAAAGCACCTTGCATCCTCCGAAGAAAACTCCCTCATATCAGCGCTATCGGCTGCTCGGAACGAAGCATGAGATGGGATTCCCCACCATCGGGAAGAGGCGCTCACTCCTTTCCCTGAATCCAGACGAAACCTCCCGCAGTTCCCGCCCCAACGTATGTGGTTTACGTCCCTTCAGGGCGCAGGATAGTATTTGTTTACCGCTGACACGGCACCTCTGACCTGGCGCACACCGGGCCCGATCCCGATCCCTTCAAACAGTGGCAGGATGGTCGTAACAACCCATGAAGATTCACGAGTACCAAGCAAAGGAAATCCTGGCGCGATACGGCGTTGCCGTGCCCAGGGGCGAAGTGGCCAATACGCTCGAGGAAGCCTCGGCAGTGGCCAGCAAGCTTTTTCATGACGGCGCCTCGGGTGTTGTCGTCAAGGCCCAGATTCACGCCGGTGGTCGCGGCAAAGGCGGCGGCGTCAAGGTGGCCCGCACCCGCGAGGACGCCGAGCTTCACGCGAAGAACATTCTTGGGATGACGCTGATCACCCACCAGACCGGTCCGCAAGGACAGAAGGTGCAGCGCCTGCTGGTCGAAGAAACCGCGTCCATCGATCGCGAGCTGTACCTGGGCATCGTTCTGGACCGCGCCACCGGCAAGCTGGTATTCATGGCCTCGCAAGCGGGCGGCATGGAGATCGAGGAAGTAGCCGCCAAGACTCCCGAAGCCATCTTCAAAGAATCCATCGACCCGGCGGTCGGCTTCGGAGCCTGGCAGGCGCGCAAACTAGCATTCGCGCTGGGACTTAAGGCGACCCAGATCAATGCCGCCGTCGCATTTCTGCAGAGCCTTTATAAGGCGTTCATTGAAACCGACGCCTCGCTGGTGGAGATCAATCCCTTCATCACCACCACCGACGACAAGCTCTTTGCCCTCGACGCCAAGATCACATTCGACGACAACGCCCTCTTCCGGCATCCGGCCATCAAGGCCCTGCGCGATACCGCCGAAGAGGATCCGCTTGAGGTGGAAGCCAGCAAGTTCGCTCTCAACTACATCAAGCTCGACGGCAGTATCGCCTGCATGGTCAACGGCGCGGGTCTGGCCATGGCGACGATGGATATTATTCAGTACGCGGGCGGCAGCCCCGCCAACTTCCTCGATGTGGGCGGCGGCGCGACCCAGGAACAGATCGAACAGGCCTTCCGCATTCTGCTTTCCGACGAGAACGTCAAGGCCATCTTCATCAACATCTTTGGCGGCATCCTGAGAGTCGACCGTTTGGCCACAGGCGTGGTCGCCGCAGCTCGCAACCTGAATGTCACCCTGCCCATCATCCTGCGCCTCGAAGGCACCAACGTCGAAGAGGGCAGAAAGATTCTTGCCGAGTCCGGTTTGAATTTTCTTGTTGGTGAAACGATGAAGGAAGCAGCGAATCTGGCGGTTAAGGCAGCTGCAAAGGTGGGGGCATAAGATGGCGGTACTCGTAGATAAAAACACCCGTTTGATCGTTCAGGGCCTTACCGGCAAGGAAGGCACATTCCACGCCAAGGGCTGCGCCGAATACGGCACCAACGTTGTCGGCGGCGTCACTCCCGGCAAGGGCGGCAGCACCCACGAGGGCTGGCCGGTCTTCAACACCGTGGCCGACGCGGTCAACGAGACCGGCGCCAACGCCACCATGATCTTCGTCCCACCGCCGTTTGCGGCCGATGCCATTCTGGAAGCCGAAGATGCCGGCATCCCGCTGGTCGTTTGCATCACCGAGGGCATTCCCACTCTTGATATGGTGAAAGTCTGGGCAAAGTTAAAGGACTCGCAGTCCCGGCTGATCGGTCCCAACTGCCCCGGTGTCATCTCGCCCGGCAAGGCGAAGATCGGCATCATGCCGGGCCGGATCCACAAGGAAGGCTCCGTCGGCATCGTCTCCCGCTCGGGAACGCTCACCTATGAGGCAGTGCATCAGCTCACCCAGCGCGGCATCGGTCAGTCCACCGCCATCGGCATAGGGGGCGACCCGATCATCGGAACCACGCACATCGACGCGCTGCGCCTGCTCAACGACGATCCTGAAACCGAAGCGATCATCATGATTGGCGAAATTGGCGGCACCAACGAAGAGGCCGCTGCCGAGTTCGTCAAGCAATACGTCAAGAAGCCCGTGGTGGGCTTTATCGCCGGCCAGACGGCTCCTCCCGGTCGCCGCATGGGCCACGCCGGCGCGATCATCAGCGGAGGCCAGGGAACCGCGGCCGACAAGATGAAAGCCATGGAAGCCGCCGGCATCCACGTCGTTGTCTCCCCCGCGGAGATCGGCGCGGCGCTTGCCCGCGTCATTGGCAAGGCATAGACGCTCCAATGCTTGCAGGACACAAAGGCTCACCGCTACGGTGGGCCTTTGTGCTTGAATGAAGGCGATGAGGGAGCTCTCCAGCGCGTTGCCGAAGCGTCGAGCAACTCCGCCATCTGCCGCCGACGCCGCGCCAGATACTCGCCTGAATTATTGTGTTTTTGATACGCTTCAGTAGCGCCCATCGATAGTTGCATTGGCATTTGCGAACCAGATCGTCCAACTGAATGGTGGCCGTTCTTCTATGGAAAACCCAAACATAACGGACGCTTTGTGGACTGCACAGGTAAACCTGCTGACGCCGCCAACTGAATTCGGCGACACACGGTGCTGGACAAATGTCGTCGCATGGGGAATGAACCCGGCCAGCTTCTCGGAAAACATCTGCATGATCCTGGGCCGCAGGAACTGGTCGGTCGTAAGCATCATGCAGTGCCGGCGCGTGGCCCACGTCACCGTTCTGGCCGATGAACTCGCCGAGCAGATTGAAGAGGCAAAGAAGCAGCCCGGCTGCTGCATCTTCGGCACCCTGCACTACTACCCTTCCAAGCCCGCCTGAGCAAATCTTCGGGACTCAACAGACATTCTTTTCGACACGTAAACCCCGTCGGTTCTTGCCGTTGAGCGCCTGCCGGAGCGTCGGCCCCACTTCGGCCAGCTCCACCAGAAACTCCGCTTCCGAAAGGACAACCAGCACCAAGCCGATAAGAAAAGCCAGTATCCACCTGCAGACCATGGACACGCTTATTCCCGAAACGCACGCACCCTGAACGGCGGATGCCGTGGCATCCGTCAGCGTTTCCAGTTGCGGAATGCCATTCAGCGCCATAAACCCTCATCCGACGCAACGAAGAGACGTACGGAACCCCGTCGCAGGCGGTTCCGCTTCTCCTCGTTCCAAATCCCATACTCGCAATCCGGCAATCTCAATCCCGCGCCTTTCTATTGGCGCGGGCCGGGAATGCTCTGCCGCGCAAGCGGCGGCTGCCGCACCGCAGGTGCTACCAGACGCGGCAGGGGTTGGCGATCACCATGGGCGACGGCTTCTTGCAGTTGAAGCTCTTGCCGAACTCCGGCAGATCCTGCAACACGGTATTGGTGCGGTATTCGTCCGGCGCGTGCGGATCGGTCTGAGCCTGTGTGCGCAATTGCTCGGGACGGGTCTGCGTGCACCACTGCTGGGCATAGGCGATCCAGAAGCGCTGCTCAGGGGTATAGCCGTCCATCTTCGCGGTCATATCGACATGCACGGCCTGCGCCTTGTCCAGCCACGCCAGCCACGCCAGCCACAGCCCGCCCAGGTCGGCCAGATTTTCGCCCAGTGTCAATTTGCCGTTCAGATGCACGCCCGGAACGGCCTCGATGGCGTCGTATTGCTTCACCATGCAGTCGGACTTGTCGGTGAACTTCTGTTCGTCGTCCTTGGTCCACCAGTTGGCGAGGTTCCCGTCCTTGTCGAACTGGCGACCCTGGTCGTCGAAGCCATGCGTCAGTTCATGGCCGATGGTCGAGCCCATGTCGCCATAGTTGGCCGCATCGTCTTCCTTGCCGCTGAAGAACGGTGGCTGAAGGTATCCGGCCGGGAAGTTCACATTGTTCATCTGCGGATCGTAGTAGGCATTCACCGTGGGCGGCGTCATCTGCCATTCGCCCTTGTCGACCGGTTTGCCGATCTTGGCCAGGTCGCGCGCTTCGTCGAAGGCGTGCACGCGCATCTGGTTGCCCAAGGCGTCTCCACGCACGATGTTGACGGTGGAGTAATCGCGCCACTTGTCCGGGTAGCCGATCTTGTTCATCACCGCATGCAGCTTTTCCTTGGCCTTGACCTTGGTTTCCGCGCTCATCCAGTCCAGCGAGTCGATGTCCTTTTCCATTGCCTGTTCGATCGCCAGCGTCATATCCAGCGTGCGCTGCTTTTCCGAAGGCGGAAAATACTTGGCCACATACACCTGCCCCAGCGCCTCGCCCAGTTCGCGGTCCACGCGGCTGGTGCAGCGCTTCCAGCGCTCTTGCTGCTTTTCCGCGCCGTTCAGGATGTGCGCATAGAAGTTCCACGACTCATGGTCGAAGCTCTCCGGCAGGCTGGTTCCCGCGTAAGCGTGCAGCAGTTGCCACTGCAGGTAAACTCTGACCGCGTCGATCGGTGTATCACCCAGCAGTGCGTCGAACTCCGCGAAGAACTTGGGCTGGGCATCGTTCATCTTGCCGGTGTCGGGTCCATGCACCGCCGCGACATAGGCCGGGATCGAGAAGTGCGGCAATTCCTTCGCAAAGCTGGCCACATCGGTGGGATGGTTCAGGTTCTGCGGATCGCGTTGATCGGTAATGGTCAGCGACGCCTTCGCCATCCGGGTCTCGAGCGCCAGAACCGTCTCGGCGTCCTTAGCAGCCTGCGCTTCAGACTCACCCGCAAGCACCAAGATGTTCTTGACGTGATTTACATACTGCTGCCGCTGTTCCACGGATTTGGCGTCGGTGCGCGTGTAGTAATCGCGCTCGGGTAGCCCCAAGCCGCCGGCGTCATAGTAGCTGATCACCTTGCTGGAGTCGGCAAAGTCCTGATTGGAGCCCATGCCAAAAAAGGCATTCACTCCAATGGTATGAAGGTGGGCGATCAACGCGGGCAGCTCGGCCGCACTCTTGACTGCGGCGATCCGGTCCAGTTCCGGCTGCAGTGGCTTCAGCCCCTGCTTGTCGATCGCAGCAGTGTCCATGCAACTGGCGTACTCGTCGCCAATCTTCTGTTCACTCGCCGTGCGCGCAGCACCGTTGGCCGTGCGCGTCGGAGAAGACTGCGCCGCGCTTTCCAGAATCTGCCTCAAGTGCAGGCGGTTCACCTCGAACAGCTCGGTGAAGCGCCCATACGAAGCCTGATCCGCCGGCAGCGGATTGCGCTTGAACCAGCCGTTGCAGCTATAGCGGTAAAAATTCTCGCAGGGGTCAACAGTCCGATCAATCAGCGTCGGATCGAAGACCCGCAGTTCGGGCGAGTTTCCCGCAGATGCCGATGCCAGGGTTGCGGTCTGGGAAAAGGCGGGCACAACTGCCAATCCTGCGGTCAGGATAGCGGCCAGGAGAGTCGAGCGGCGATGAGGCAAATCGGCTGAGCAAAACATGCGGAAACTTTAGCAGATCTGCGGCTCAATGGGCTGTGTTTTTGGTTTCCAGACTGCCTCGCCCGGGCTATCGCGAGGCCGCTACAATGGGGGAGCAAGCGACATTCCCCAGAGGAGCACTCACCGTGGCACAACGCACCTTCAGCATCGTCAAGCCGGACGCGGTCCGCAAAGGCTTTACCGGCGGTATTCTCGCCGAGATCGAAAAGGCCGGCTTCAAGTTCGTGTCCGTCAAGCGGCAGCACATTTCCGTGGCCCAGGCCGAAGGCTTCTACGCCGTTCACAAGGAGCGCCCGTTCTTCACGGATCTTTGCGCCTTCATGGCCTCGGGGCCGCTCTTCCTGATGGTGCTGGAAAAAGAAAACGCCATCGCCGATCTGCGCACGCTGATGGGTACCACGAACCCAGCCAACGCCGCCGAGGGCACCATCCGCAAGCAATTCGCCGGCTCCATCCAGGAGAACGCCATTCACGGCTCCGATGCCGAAGAGACGGCAGCTTTCGAAATCGGCTACTGGTTCGCCGGGCACGAGCTGATCTAACGGCTGCTTGAGCTGAGGCGCAGGCACAGCCCGCGCCTCAATCACCAAACAGATCGTCGAACTTCGCGCTTAGCTCAGTCATCTGCTGGCGCAGTTCCGCAACCTCCGCCTCCAAACGCGCGATACGCTCCTCCGCTCCTGCGCCGAGGCTGATTGCGGCGGTGTAATTCGCCGGAGCCACCGCGCCGCGCTGTTGCACCGGAGAGAAAAGCGCTCCCGAGGCGCCAGCCACCGGCCCCGAAAGCAAATGCACGTAGCGCGCTTCCTTGGTTCCCGGTTGCCGCGGCATCACGGCCACCAGCGCCGGGGTTCGATCCATCAGTTTTTGCAGCCCGCCCAGCACATCCCCGATCTCGTCGAAGGCGTGCAGCCGTTCGGTGCGCCCGCGCAGCTCACCCGGCGTCTGCGGTCCACGAAGCAAAAGAACGCAGATGAGCGCCCCTTCGGCACGAGTGAAGTTGAAAGCTTCGCCCAGCCAGTGCTCATACTTGGCCACTCGCCCATCGGCTCCGCGCGCCCGGCCGGCCAGGTGCTTGTCTTCCAGATTGCGCAGCGCCAGGTGGACCTCTTCTTCGTCCAGATCCATCACCGGCTCGCGGTTCGAACGCTGATTGCACGCGTTGACCAGCGCATTCAGCGAGAGCGGGTAGTAGTCGGGCGTAGTGGCTTCCTTCTCCATCAGCGCGCCCAGCACGCGGGCTTGCGCGGGATTCAACCGGAACGGCAGCTCCGCAGGCTGCGCGGCGGGTTCACCCACTTCATTTTCAGCCGGTTCTTGCTCGGCCAGTTCCAACTCGCCAGTCTCCTGCCGAGCCGGATCCTCTTCGTCGAATTCCTCTGTCGTCATTCGCTCGCCCCCGCGTCCTTACTTCGCTTCCCGCGGCCCCAGCAGGATCTGCACACCCAGATACGCGATCCAGTTCGGTTCGCTATTCTGTCGCGTCACTGCCTGAATGCCGCGTCCGCCCATGAAGAGTAGCCGCAGGTGTCCACCTTTGTCCAGCGACTGGCGGCCACCGATATCCAACGTCAGCTCACGCTGCTTGGGCGCTCCAGCGATTCTGTTTACATCCTGCAGGTCGTAGATCTCGGTGTACAACTCCAGACGATCGCTGAACTCGTGCCCCGCAATCAGCCCCCGGCCCCAGCGGCTCGGCACATTGGCGTTGCCAATCCAGCGGCCAATCTCGCCGTTGAACGCGATGGGGCCAATCTTCGCCGTGGCTTCCATGGGCAAGTAATACTGCGGCCCCGACTCCACCACCCCGCGGCGCACGGCGCTCGTGGGATTGTTGATGGAGACTTGCGGATAGGTCCCCAGCGAGAAGTTCATATTCTCGTCACTCTTGGGTTCCCCCGCTGTGTGATGTTCGTAGGGTCGCCACTTCACGCCCAGCAGCGATTCGCCCAGTCCAGCCCGCGTGGTGTTGTTTGCGTCGGTAGCGGCGGCAATGGGCAGTTCGTATTTGAGTTGAATGCGGTCGCCCCAACCGTAATTCATATCGATGTCCGGCAGCTGGTAGTTGGCATGGGCCGGATTGTGGTCTCCGATCCAGCCCAGATTGATCTCCCAGTGGCGATTGCCGGGAGTGCCGGGATCGTCTGTAATGAACGGCGGTCCGCCCTGCGCATGCGCCAGAGAAGCGCCGGCAGCGGACGCCAACAGTACGACGAAAAGGACGAGCCTTGGACTTCGGATAGCTTTGGTACTCCGCGAATGAGATTCGTTTGTGGTCACACTTGTAAGCGCACAGGGTACCATTCGAATCTGAAAGAGAGCTTAAGATGTTCAGCATGGAAACCACAACCATTGCAGGCGCAAAAGTCTCGCGCATCGGCTTGGGCACCTGGGCCATTGGCGGATCGGAATGGGGCGCTGTCTCCGACGCCGACGGCATCGCCACTTGCCGCGGCGCGCTCGATCGCGGCATCAACCTCATCGACACGGCTCCCATCTATGGCCACGGCCGCGCCGAAGAACTCGTCGGCAAGGCCATCCGCGCGCATGGGCGGCGCGACGCGTTCTTCATCGCTACCAAGGCCGGCCTTTCCTGGAGCAGCGGCGGCGTCTTCTCCGACTCCACCGAACCGCGCCTGCGTCAGGAGTTGGAAGACAGCCTGCGCCGCCTGGGCACAGACTACATCGACCTTTACCAGATTCACTGGCCAGACACGCTGATTCCGGTATCCGAGACCGCCGCCCTGATGGCCGAATTCCAGCGCGAAGGAAAGGTGCGCGCAGTCGGCGTCAGCAACTTCAGCGTTGCGCAAATGCGGGCGTTTCGCTCGGTCGTCCCTCTCGCCTCGAACCAGCCGCCCTATAACCTGTTCGAACGCCAAATCGAGGGCTGCGCGCCCTGCGAATGCTCCGCGCATCGCGAGGACTCCGAGGACGGCGTGAGTGTTCTGGATTTTTGCCGCCAGAACCAGATTGCCGTGCTGACCTACAGCTCACTCTGCCGCAGCCTGCTCGCTGGGCGCGTCCATCGCGGCATGCATTTCGAGACAAGCGACATCCGCTCCGTGGACCCGAAATTCCAGGAGCCCCGCTTCAGCCAGTACATGACCGCCGTCGAGCGGCTGGCCGCGCTGGCAGGCGAGCGTTTCGGGAAGAGCGTGCTGGAACTGGCAGCCCGCTGGGTCCTGGACCGCCCGGGGATCTCCGTGGCTCTGTGGGGAGCCAAGCGTCCCGAACAGCTCGACGCCGTCGCAGGCGTCATGGGCTGGACACTGGACACCACGGCTTTTGCTGAAATCGACCGCATCGTGGCCGAGTCCGTCACCGACCCGGTCGGGCCGGAGTATCTCACTCCCGGGGTGCGCGCCGTCAGTTGAACCAGGGCCTGTCTCCTTCTCCCAGCGCGGGTCCCAAAGACAAATAGAAATTGGCCCGCGGCGATTCTAGCGGCGCCTCCTTTGGAAAATTGGCCTACCGACCGTTTTTCCCTTCGCTCGTCGCACCAATTTCGCCCCCGCTCTGCGATACTAACGAGTTATGGCCATTGAAGATTTGCAACTCGCCGCCCAAAAAATTGCCGCCTTCCTCACCAACCTGAATACCCTCGGTGGAATGCGCCTCAAGTACCGCATCTTCGCAGGCGACGCCGCGCACAACCCGGAGGGCGCCGAAGCCGCCCAGCTCTGCGTTGAGCTCTCCGGACCGGACGCGCCGCTGCTCACGCAGCACAACGGGGAGCTCTTGCGGGCCATGGAAACCCTCGCTGCCCAGATTCTTCGTCTCGATCAGCGGGAGCACTCCCTGGTCAGCTTCGACGCCGGCAACTTCAAGGCCCTGCACGCCGACGAGATGCGCATGACCGCCCGGGCAGCGGCGGAAAAGGTCCTCAAGTCGGGGATCCCCTTCGCTTTTCCTCCCAGCAACAGCCACGAGCGCCGTTTGCTTCACCTCGCCTTCCGGTCGATTCCGGGCGTCGAGACAGTCAGCCACGGCGAAGGTCAGGACCGCTTTCTGGCCGTCTTCCCAGCGGGCAAGACCGATCTCCCCGTTACCGCTCCGCCCAAGCCGCGCAGCAGCTTCGACCGGCGCGATGACCGTGGCGGACGCGGCAATGATCGGGGACGTGGCAACGACCGTGGACGCGGTGGAAGCCGCGGAGGGCGCGATTTTCGGCGCTAAGCCTTGATCCGGCCAGCCGCGTCCCAATCGTCATCTGCATTCAAAAGGCCCACATCTATCGGCGGATGTGGGCCTTTCTGTTTTCAGGTTCATGAGTCTGTCGAGCTGCGAGTTTCTATCCGTTCAGGCTGTCCTGCAGCTTGTTCAACATCCGGTGCAGATCCTTGTCGGTGCGGCGTTGCTCGTCGATCTTGCTGATCGAGTGCATCACCGTGGTGTGGTGCTTGTTGCCGAACTGGCGGCCGATCTCGGGCAGGCTGGCTTCGGTCATCTGCTTGGCCAGGTACATCGCGATCTGGCGCGGCACCACCACGTTGCGCGAGTTGTTCTTCTGCTTCAGGTCGGTGACGCGCATGCCGAACTGCTCGGCTACGGAGCGCTGAATCGCCTCGATGCTGATCTTGCGCACCTGGATATCGATAAAGTGCTTCAGGCACTGCTGCGTTGTCGCCAGCGTGATCTCCACGCGGTTGACCTGACACCAGGCAATCAGCCGGGTCATTGCGCCTTCCAGTTCGCGCACGTTGGTTCGAACGTTTGAAGCCACGAACATGGCGACATCCGTCGGGAGCTCGACCTGCTCGCTTTCCGCCTTCTTCTGCAGAATGGCGACCTTGGTTTCAAGATCGGGCGGCTGGATGTCGGCGATCAGTCCCCACTCGAAGCGCGAGCGGAGGCGGTCTTCGATCTCTGCCAGTTCCTTCGGGGGCCGGTCGGAGGCAATCACGATCTGCTTCATGCTCTCGTGCAGAGCGTTGAAGGTATGGAAGAACTCTTCCTGCGTGCGCTCTTTCTGGGCGATGAACTGGATGTCGTCGATCAGCAGCACATCCACGGTGCGGAAGCGGTCGCGGAAGCTGGTCATGCGGTCGCTGCGGACCGAGGTGATCATCTCGTTAGTGAACTTTTCCGCGGAGACATAGCAAATGTTTGCGATCGGCTGGCGGCGTTTCACCTCGTGGCCAATGGCGTGCATCAGGTGGGTCTTGCCCATGCCCACACCGCCATACAGGAACAGCGGGTTGTAGGCCCGCGAAGGGCGCTCAGCCACTGCCAGAGCCGCTGCGCGGGCAAACTGGTTGCCGTTGCCGATCACAAAATTATCGAACGTGTACCGTGGGTTCAGTTGCGCCGCGGACGACCAGTCGAATCGCGCCTGCTCCGGCGAACGCGGAGGAGCCGGGGCCGTTGGCGCATGAGTCGGAAGCGGGCCGAATCCGCCGTCCTTGCGCTGCGGCGGAATCGAGGGGTCGTCTTCCGCAGTTACAAATGAGACGTCGTCGAACTCGAGCGACTGCAGGTCGATTGCTTCCTGAATCAGGTCTCCGTACTTGTCACCGATGTGCTGGAACTCCGCCGAGGGCACACGCACGTACAGCGTCCGGCCGGTCGCGTGGCTAAAACGCGTCGGCTTCAACCATGTCTCAAACGACTGGCGAATGACTTTCTTTTCTAAAGCTGACAGAATTTGAAGCCAGGGGTTGAGAGCTGCTGGAGGTGATACTGCGAATGCCATTGCGCCAGTCCTTGCCTGCGTCGTTTCCTTGCTGCGAATCTCGTTGGTTTATCCGGTCCGGGCAATAGATCGACATGGGCGAAAGGCCACAAACCCCTCGTCCGATCTCTCCACAAAATCCGCCTGAGTACCGATGACCATTCCCTGGCTCGATCCTCGGAGTCCAGGGGTGAAACAGCTATGTCGGGACGCTTGGAAACTTTATTGAACGGTCCCGATAGTAGCACATTTCGGTCTGCTTTTACTCAGTCTTTCATAGAACCGTAATCTGCGTTTTATACGTTGCACCATCGCTGGTGAAACTCCGCAATTCAGTTACCATTGTGTTGATAAATCCCTTCACTAGAGGTCCCGGACCGCAGGTAATGGTGTCTCGTACCAAACGCCGCCTCGATCCTTGAACTCTGCCGGTCTCCGCCGCCTCCTGCGCCCGACTGGATTCCTGGGCCAACATACGGTACACTTGAAACTTGCCGTCAAGGCGAAGATTTCCACCAGAAAACAGGAGCGCATCAACATGCCCAAGCGCACATTTCAGCCCAATCGCCGCAAGCGCGTCAAGACTCATGGTTTCCGCGCCCGTATGAAAACCAAGAGCGGCGCAGCCGTGTTGAGCCGTCGCCGCGCCATTGGCCGCAAGCGCGTTGCCGTCAGCGCCGGATTCCGCGACTAATTCAACTGCCGTTCTGTTTGGACCGGGCTGTGCGCTCTCCGCAGCACGCCTGGTTCGGCCTAACCCGGCACTGCCATGAACACCCCTCCCAAGGCTTCCTCGCTCCCAGCAAAGTCTTTGTCGCTGACTGGGGCGCGCCTGCGCAAGCACGCCGATTACCAGCGCGCCTATGCCGCAAGCCGCAAGCGCCCATCCGCCTCCATGAGCTGGTTTCTGGCCCCTCAGTCGCCCGCCTATGCGGGCGCCGAGTTGCCTCCTGGTCCGCGCGTCGGCCTCACCGTCGGCAAGGTCATTGGCAAATCGCACGAACGCAACCGGATCAAGCGCCGGATGCGCGAGGTTGTGCGCTTGCACGTCGACCTGCTTCCCCAGGGTTTCGACCTCATCCTTCATCCCCGCCGCTTTGTGATGACCATGGATTTCGTGAAACTCGAAGCGGAAATTGTGCGTATCCTGCATCAGGCAAGGTCCGAAGCTGCACGCATCCGGCAGGCGTCACGCCCCGCGACTGCGGTTCCGGCGCCCTCGCCATCACTATGACCCGCATTCTTCTTGCCGTTCTGGACTTCTATCGCCGTTGGATCTCCCCGGTAGTGCATTCGGTCAGCCCCTGGGGTTGCAAGTTTCTGCCCACCTGCTCCGAGTACGCTTCCGTGGCCATCGCGACGCATGGCCCATGGCGCGGGATCTTGCTCTCTGGATGGAGGTTGCTGCGTTGCCATCCGTTCGCTCCCGGCGGCCTCGATCCCGTGCCTCCGGCCGTGAATTCACGCCATTTTCCCCACAAACAATTACCATAGGAGAAGTGACGGCCTGACGGCCCGACCCTCCTCAACGACAGGACGTATCCCTTGGCAGAAATTCGCAATCCCAATCTTCAGACGCAGGGCCCCGCAGGTTCCGGCGGCGGCGGCGGCGACATGCGCATCATGATGACTTTCACCATGGTCGCGCTGATTGTCCTTTTGGCTTTCGACTATTTCCGGCCCAAGCCGGCTGCACCAGCGCCCCCCGCCCAAACCCAGCAACAGGCCCAGCAACAGACCGCCCCTTCGCAGCTCACTCCGGGCTCCGTTCAGGCCGCCGCTCCGGTCCCCGCTGCGCAGCAGGCTCTGCCGGCTACGCCGCAAATTTCCTCCGCTGCGGAGACTGAGACCACGGTTGAGAACAGTCAGTACCGGATCGTTTTCACCAACAAGGGCGCCCAGGTCAAGCATTGGATTCTGAAACACTATAACGACTCGAACGGCAAGCCGCTCGATCTGGTCCAGGCGCAGGCCGCGGCCCGCTTCGGATTGCCGCTCTCGCTGTACACCTATCATCGGGATCTAGATGACCAGCTCAACCGGTCGCTCTACCAGATGACCGTGACCGGAGCCCAACCCTCGGCCACTGGACTTGTTCAGGTGCCGGCAACGAGCGCGATCACTTTCCACTACGCCGCCAACGGCCTGGATGTGGTGAAGACCTTCCGCTTCGATTCGAGCTACGTGGTCAAGATCGAGTCCCTTGTCACCCGCAACGGCTCTCCGGTGCAGGCTCTGGTGCAATGGCCCTCCGCACTCGGCGACATGGAAGAGTTCCAGCCTCCGCAGCCCGGCAGCACCGGTTTCCGCATTCGCACGTCCATCAATTCCATGTTTGCCTGGTCCATCGACGGCAAGCAGGACTCTCTGAAGGCGTCCAAGGTAAGCGGCAACGCTACGCAGACCTCGTCCTACGATTACGCTGCCGTGGCGGATCTGTATTTCGCCGCCGCCTTCCTGCCGGATACCCCGAGCCATAGCGCACTGGTAACTCTTCACAACACCATCGAACTGCCCAAGGATCTCAACGATCCCAACAGTCCGAAAACTCCGGCCGACGTGATCGGCCTGGCAGTGGGTGACCAGACCGGGCCCACTCGCCTGCGCCTGTTTGTCGGCCCCAAGGAACTGGACGTCCTCAAGTCCGTTCGCGCGTCTGCCCAGGATGGCACGCCCTCCGGCCCCACCCTCGAACCCCTGATCCAGTACACCTGGCTCGCGGTAATTGCCAAGCCGCTCTATCTCGCGCTTCGCTTCCTGCGCAACATGCTCGGTTCCGGGGACTACACCTGGGGCTGGGCGATCATCATCCTCACCTTCTTCATCAACCTCTGCATGCTGCCTACTCGTATGGCGATGATGAAGTCGTCGCTGAAGATGATGCGCATCCAGCCGAAGGTCGAGGTTCTCAAGCGCAAATACGCGCATCTCAAGGCCACCGATCCCAAGAAAGCCGAGATGAACACCGAGATGATGGCGCTCTACAAGACCGAGGGCGTCAACATGTACGGCAGCTGCCTGCCCATGCTGATCCAGATGCCTTTGCTCTACGGCATCTACCGTGTGCTGGCCAACGCCGTCGAACTTCGTCAGGCACACTGGTTCTGGCTCACCGATCTTTCCTCGGCCGATCCGTTGCACATTCTGCCCATCCTGATCATCGTCAGCATGTTCCTGGTGCAGATCATCACCCCGGCCGCGGGCATGGATCCCGCCCAGCGCCGCATGATGGCATTCATGATGCCCGTCATGATGGGCTTCATGATGTGGCAGCTCCCTTCCGGGCTCTCGCTTTATTGGGGAACCGGCAACCTGATCAACCTTGCCATGCAGCTGGCCATCAACCAGTCCCGGATGGGCAAGGAGATGCACGCAATCGCCGCCAAGCGGTCAACCAAAAAGCCAGGCCCCCCAACCCGAACCATCCAGGGCAAGCGCTAGCCCACAGCTGCCGCTCCCATACCAATAAAAGCCCCGCTCAGGCAACTCTGGGTGGGGCTTTTGATTTCTCGCGCTTGCACCCCAGTCCCGGCCTCGGGATATCGGCCCTTGTTCCAGTGTTCTTTTCCGATCCGGCAAGACAACCCCCAGAAATGCCTGTCTAACATTTCGCAGCGTCTGATGGATTTGATTTGGAACCTAGCGGATTCGGTCAAGTGTACCCGGCAGTGTCCGGCCGCAGTCTGAAACAATCCGCTGGTCCGTCGACCTTGGAACTGGGCAGTCTACGATGTTCGTGGACGCGCACGGATTCCTGAGCTGTTTTTTATGCCCGTGGAGGAACTGCAATGAATCGCTTTGGCCTTTTCCCGGTTTTCGCATGCATGCTAGCCGCCAGTCCTCTGCTGGCGCAGGTTAGCTCTCCTGAGCCCGTCAGCCCTGCCGCAACCCTCCGTGTCAACACCCGCGCCGTGTTGCTGGATGTGCTGGTCACAGACCACAGCGGCAAGCCGGTCACCGGATTGAAGCAGGACGCCTTCTCAGTGGCTGAGCAAGGAAAACCGCAGGCGGTTTCCTATTTTGAGGAACACAGCGCCGCGCAAAAGGTTGAAGGGGTGGAGATGCCCACTCTCCCTCTGGACGTCTTCACCAACTTCTCGCCGTTTCCCCTGCCCGCCGCCGTCAACGTACTGTTGCTGGATTCCCTCAATACCCAGATCGGTAATCAAAGCTTTGTGCATAAACAGGCCCTCAAGTTCCTGCAAGGCGCAAAACCTGGCTCGCGCATGGCCATCTTCACCATGGCTCTGGGTCTTCACTTTGTGCAGGGATTCACCGACGACCCTGCTCTTCTGGTCGCCGGACTGGCGGACAAGAAGAACAACGAGGTTCAGGAATCCGTCATGATCAAGGGGCAGGAGGAGACCAACGCGCAGGCCGTGTTGTTCGGGATGATGAGCGAGGTCGAGGGAAACGGCGGGACGGCTGCAGACCCGGCTATGCTCACCGACCTGCAGAAATTCATTCAGGAGAACGACGATTCGCAAACCACGGATCGAGCGCTTTTGACTCTGGCCAACCTGCAGCGGCTTGCGACCTTCCTCAGTTCCTTCCCCGGGCGGAAGAACCTGATCTGGTTCTCCGAGTCCATCCCCTTCCTGACCTCGAATATTCTGGACCCGCATATTGAGCAGGAATACTTCAAGACTATGAACATGCTGGCCGCTGCGCGCGTCGCCGTCTACCCGGTCAGCGCGACCGGCGTTGCCAGCCACGCCCTGTATGAGGCTTACAACAATCCGTCGGCCTACCTTTCCACCCCCATGCAGGTGGTCGGCGGAGGCGGCATCGGCGCAACTTCTGTAATGAGTGAAAACTCGCAGCGCGACAGCCTTCAAGAGAGCATGAAGAGATTCGCCTACGATACCGGCGGCAAGGCTTTTGTCAATACCAACGGCCTGGCGGAGGTGATCGGCGATATCGCTTCGACCGGCTCCGACTTTTATACCCTCTCCTACACTCCGACCAATCAGAAGATGGACGGCGGCGAACGGAAGATGGAGGTAAAGGTCAGCGGCGGCAAGTACAACCTCTCCTATCGCCGCAGCTACTATGCCATCGACCAGGATCTGCCCGGAAGCGCGCAGGAGTTGCGCAACCAGGCCGTTCGAAATTTGGCCACGAAGAACCCGGGCGCCGTCGACCCGCTGTTGCCCTTTATGGATCTGGGCATGCCGCCGACTCAGCAGATTCTTTACAAGGTGCTGATTCAGCCCATCCCAGCCGCGCAGGACGCAGCTGCCGGAACGGCGGAAAAGGCAGCGCTCAGCCACTACTCGATCGACTTTGCCATCAATCGGGACGACCTTCGGCTGAGGCCGGAGGCGGATGGAACCCACCAGGGAGTCCTGAATGAAGCACTCATTGTCTATGACCGCTACGGCGCTGTCGTCAGCCGCAAGGATCACGTGATCGCTCTGAACATCAAGCCTGGCGTTTACACCGTCTTTCAGCAAACCGGCGTTCAGCTTCATGATTCGATTGAAGTTCCCAAAGGCCAATACTGGCTGCGCGCAGGGATCTACGATCAGGCCTCGCACAAGGTTGGCACGATGGAAGTCCCATTGAGCCAGGTAAAACCACTCCAGGTAGCCGCCAAGTAACACTCTGTCCCGCATGGGGTGGCCGCATTGCACGCTCGAAATCAAGGAGGCACTTCTGTGAAGCGTTCTGTTTTCATCGCATTCTTTGTAACTGCACTGGCAACCGCTCCCGCATTCGCTCAGAGCACTGCACCGGACCCCAACGCTCCGGTAACCAATTTGTTCATCACCAGCCATGCCGTTCTGATCGATGTCGTGGTAACAGACAAAGAGGGTGTCCCGGTCACCGGTCTGAAAAAGGATGCCTTCAGCGTCACCGAGCAAGGCAAGCCGCAGACCGTCTCCTTCTTTGAAGAGCACAAGGGGCCCTCGACGCCGCCCGCCGGAATGCCTGAGCTGCCGCCAAACGTTTTCAGCAATTTTTCGCCGGTAGGGCAGCCTGCCGCAGTCAACATCCTGTTGCTCGATTCCTTGAACACGCCGGCCGAGGATCAGACTTTCGCCCGCAAGCAGGCGATGAACTTCCTCCGCACCCTCAAGCCCGGCTACCGGATGGCGATCTTCACCATGTCCGGTGGTCTGCACTATGTCCAGGGATTCACCGACGACCCGGCCCTCCTGGTCGCAGCCCTCGCCAACAAGAAGAACAACACCGTCGAAGCGCCCGCTTTTATGGCCTCGGCCCAGGAGGCCGATGCCCAGAGTGTACTGACCAGCACAATGGCCTCGATCGCCAGCGTCGCAGTTGACCCAAATGGCGGCGTTCATCTTGGCTATACCGCCAATCCTGCCATGACGGCCGCCCTGGAGAACTTCTTTCAGGTTGGAGCCGTCGCCCAGCAATCGGAGCGCGAGTATCAGACCCTTCACAATCTCCAGCAGCTCGCGACGTTTCTGGCGGCCTTTCCGGGCCGAAAGAACCTGATCTGGTTCTCCGAGTCTTTCCCGGTGAATCTCTTTGGCTCTACCGATCCCCGCTTCGAAGGCGACGTCAAGAAGACCATCAATCTGCTCACCGCAGCACGCGTTGCCGTTTTCCCGGTCGATGCCCGCGGGCTGAAGGCGGTTTCATTCTATGACGCTGGAACGCAGCAGGCCGCGATCGGCGGCAACGGGCTGCCGGGAACAATGAGCGGCATGACTGCCACACATAACACCAACCCGGGCAACGATCCGGCCCTGAATACAAGCGCCCTCGATGCAGCCAGCACCAAAACCACCGATCCCATGCAGGAAGGTCCGCAGTCCTCCATGAATGCCGCCGGCAGTCCAAATATTGCCGAAGCTTCCGAGAGGAACAGCGACCAGGCCACCATGCAGATGCTCGCCGAGCAAACGGGCGGCAAGGCATTCATCAACACCAACGGCCTGCAGCAGGTGATCTCCAACGTTGTCACCCAAAGCTCGGATTTTTACACCGTGTCCTACGCCCCGACCAACACCAAGATGGACGACACCTTCCGGAAGGTGGATATAAAGGTGTCCGGCGGCAAATATAACCTTTCCTTCCGTCATGGCTACTATGCCCGTAATCTCGATCTACCCGGCAACGGTCAAGTCGCCAATGGCAAGCCTTCCGGTGACCCGCTGGCGCCATTCATGGAATTCGGCATGCCGCAGACCGAGCAGATTCTGTATAAGACGCGGGTTCAGTCCGTGACTCCCAAACTGGATGCTGCCGCTCTGGAAGACAAGAAGGCCGGCATCCACTATTCCGTGGACTTTGCCATCGACCTCAAAGACGTGGTTCTGAAGCTGGATCCCGCGGACGGCCTCCACAAGGGAACGCTGAATCTTTCGCTCATCGTTTTTGACCGCTACGGCGTCATTGCCAGCCGCAAGGACCACCGCGTCGCTCTCGCCGTCAAGCCCGACGCCTACGCAGCCTTCTCGCAGGATGGGATCCAGCTGCACGCGGAAATAGATGTGCCCAAGGGTCAGTACTTCCTGCGCACCGGCGTACTGGACGCTGCCACCAACAAGACAGGAACCATGGAGATTCCCCTTGGCCTGGTAAAGGATGCGGCAGCCCCAGCACAGCCCAAACCGGCTGCGGATAAGGACGACGATGACGGAATCTGAAGCTAAAGACAGTCGCTTCTGATCGTTCTTGTCGATGAAATAAGGGGCGGAATTCTTCTCAAAGAGTTCCGCCCCTTTCCCGTTCTGCTACCAACTGCCATCACCTTCGTGAGAGCGGCTATCGATTGACCCAATAGCGAAACCAGAGTTGGCGTATTTCGGAAGCATTACAGCAAAGTCGACGCGACCAGCAGGGAGCGGCGGCCTTGCACGAAACTGGCCGGGGCACTGGGACTCTGGTTTCGCTCTGGCCTGATGGTGTAAAGTCCAATCCGTATGGCAAACTCTCCCAGCAATGCTCCGCATCCTACGCCTGAAGCTGAAGAAGTCTTTCGCCGCTGGACACACTTCCTCGATGAGGAGTTCACCCGGCATCAATCGCCGGAGCGTCGCTCCGAGATCGTTCGCGACCAGCTCCATCAGCTTTATCTGGGCCGCCCTCATGGTGGAAAGCTCAACCTCACGTTGACCAGCGAACTCCCCGGAAACATCTTGAGCCTTTCGCTGGATCCCGAAAACGTAACCCTCGAAGCAGAGTGTTTTCCGGATGTCGATCCCGAGCAATTTGCCAAGCGCAAGCCATTGCTTTGGTTCTGGAAGATGTTCGATCGTTCGCCGATCGGGCTCAACCATTGGCTGGGCCTGCGCTTCCGAGGGATGCTGGGACGCCACATCTTTGCCCGCATCGGCGCCGGGGTCAAGATTCACCACGGGGTCGACCTAACCTTCGGCTACAACCTCTCCATAGAAGAGGGCGTTACCATTCGCCAGCAGGCTCTGTTGAACGACCGGGGCGGCATCACGCTCGGCAAGGGAGCAGTGATCGGCTCTTACGCGCGGATTTACTCGCACTCGCACGCCACGCACGATTTCGGCGAAGTCACTCTGACTTCCACCGTCATTGGACCGGCCGCGCGTATCGCCAGCCACGCCATCGTTCTGGCGGGGCAAACGGTCTCTGCGGGAGAACTCGTCGGCAGCTTTCCATCCGACCGTTAAAGACATACCAGCCTGCAAGGAAAGCCGGCTCTGAGCCCTGCGGAGCCGGCATCTGGACTCGAGAAGCACAGCCAGCCGACTTCGCGCTGCCTACTCGACCTCAGTTCTGCCCGCCATGCACCACGAAGAGATCCAGATAGTCGTGGAGCAGGGACCGGTGCTCCGCGCGGTATGCCGGGTAGTCGCGCTCGATGCCGGCATCGGCGCCATTGATCAGAATCCAGCAGTCCAGCATGCCCGCATCGTTCACATTAAGCAGGTTGCGCAGGCTTTCGTCCAGGCGTTCACGGCTGATCTTCTTTTCCTGCACCGTCTGCGCGACCGTCACCGCCACCATGCTCAGCGCCGCATCCTCTTCCTTGAGGGAGTGGCGATACTCGGTCTCCTTGGGATAGTCCTTGTGGAACTGGTCGCCGTGGTAGCCGCCGCGAATGAGGGAATACATCATCCACGCCGACGCGCCGGGATGCCGCCTCTCATCGGTCCCGCCAAAGTCGAGTTGCAGGTTCACGCTCTTCGGGTTTTTCTCGTCCACCTCCGGCGCGGCCGGCCGATCGATCCTTGGAGGAGCAATCGCGGCACCCTCCATCGCCGCCCACTGGCGAAGTCCCTTCCACGCAGTCAGGCTATACGGCTCTGCCACCACCGCATCGATGAACTTCTGTTTGGCGCCGGAAGCGTCGCCGCCCACCCGCAGCAGTGCATCGCCCCAGAACCGGTAAGCTGTCTCGCGGTCCGGATCGATGTTGATCGCCCGCTCGAACCAAGCCGCCGCAGTCTTCGCATCTTTCAGGGAATAGGCTGAGTCGCCGGCGTTCAGCGCGGCCTCGTAGCTTTTGGGGTCGGCCTGGGCAGCAGCGGTGTATTTCGCCAGCGCCGTCCGGTAGTCGTTCGCGGCTGCCGCTTTGTCGCCTTCCTGCATCAGCGCCGCGCCGTCCGCACTGGCGGCAACTGACCCTTGTTTGGCTTGTTCAGCCTGTCCAGCTTGTCCTGTTTGTCCAGCTTGTCCGGCTTGTCCGGCTGCCGGCATTGCACCCTGGCTGCCTTGCGACGTTTGCCCCTCTACCGGACCCGCCGCCAACAAAGCCGCCAATCCCGGCAGAACCAGGCACACAGTCCATCTCCGCATTGCCGTTCCTCTTTCTCGAACTCCCCGGTCCAGAGTCCCAACCGTCCCACAACCAGGCCACATCGCTGCAAACACCTCTGGTGAAACAATGTTTCTCTGCTTTGCAATTCTCCGCACGCTTCCGGTTGCAACCCAGTCTACCCCGATCTCCAGGCGCTGTGTTCATCGCTCCTACTGCCAGAAAGCGGAAAAGGCGCGGGTTGATCCGCGCCTTTTCCGTCGTTTCCGTTTTCGCGTTCCCCTTACGGTCCCTTACGGATAAATGCGGTGCAGCGTACGCGCGAAAGGAATAGTCTCGCGGACGTGTTCCAGGCCGCAGATCCAGGCAACTGCGCGCTCGATACCCATACCAAATCCGGAGTGCGGCACCGATCCGTAGCGACGCAGATCCAGATACCACTGGAAAGCCTCCATGGGTAGATTGTGTTGCTCGATGCGGCTCTTCAGCAGTTCAAAGCTGGAGACGCGTTGCGAACCGCCAATGATTTCGCCATAGCCCTCGGGCGCCAGTACATCCACGCACATGGCGAACCGGTTGTCCGCCGGGTCCGGCTCCATGTAAAAGGCCTTTACGTCGGCCGGATAGCGGTGCACCATCACCGGCTTTTCGAATTGCGAGCTGAGCCAGGTTTCGTCGGGCGAACCAAAGTCATTGCCATACTCGAAAGGGTTTTCAAGCACGCCGTCTTTGTGCGCCTGGTTCAGCATGTCGGCAGCCACGTCGTAGCGCAAGCGCGGGAACGGGGGACAGATCGCCTCCAGCTTTGCCGGATCGCGGCCGATCACCGCCAACTCCGCAGAACGGTTCTTCAGGACGCTTTGCACAATGTGCGAGAGGAAGTTTTCCGCCAGTTCCAGCAGTCCATCCAGGTCACAGAAGGCCACTTCCGGCTCGATCATCCAGAACTCGGTCAGGTGGCGGCGGGTCTTCGACTTTTCAGCCCGGAAGGTGGGACCGAAGCTGTACACCTTTCCGAGCGCGAGCGCCGTGGACTCGATATAAAGTTGGCCGGACTGTGTCAGGAAAGCCGGATCCCCAAAATAATCCACAGGGAACAGCGTCGAAGTCCCTTCGCAGGCTGCCGGGGTCAGAATCGGCGGATCGGTGCGGATGAAGCCGTTTGTATCGAAATACTCAGCGGCGGCGCGCATGATTTCGGCACGAATGCGCAAAATGGCGGACTGGCGCGGCGAGCGGATCCACAGATGGCGATGCTCCATCAGGAAGTCGACGCCGTGCTCCTTGAGGCTGATGGGGTACGGATCGCTCTCCGGAACGCGCTGAATCACTTCGATGTCTCGCACATCGAGTTCGAAGCCGCCTTTCGCTCTCTGGTCGGCGCGGACCTTGCCGGTCACAATGACGCTGGATTCCTGGGTCAGGCTCTTCAGAGCCTCAAACACCTCGGCGGAAACTCCGGACTTGTGGGCTACTCCCTGGACCGTGCCGGTGCCGTCGCGAAAGATGGGAAATACGAGCTTGCCACTCTCACGCATGTTGTACAGCCATCCGCGCAGAGTGACGGTCCGGCCTTCAAACTGCCCCAATGTGGCAACGGTGGCCAAGGGAGCTATTGAGATCGCGGCTGTTTCAGAGGAATTGATTTCTTCAGACATGGGTATCCTTGGCGGCCGATGTGGCCGCGGCTTCCATAGCAAATGGACCGGGCGCTTCATCGGCCGGGCGCTTCTAGAATAACGCCGGCAAGCGAAAGAGGGCTGTGTGCAGGTGCAACCACCGCTGCTCAAATTGTTTTATGCTGCTGCGAAACTTTGACGCGAATGCTCGCCAAAGTTTGCAGGACGCGAATTCCTTTTGATGTGGACAATATTTTCCCAGCCAGTGCATTCTGTTGGAAGGCCACTTGCGTGCAGTGATCGGATGAAGCCAAAGGGGTCCTCGGAGCAGCCATGAGCGATTTGATACCAGTGCACAGCGAAACCGCCCACAGCGAATCTACCCAAATGACGCAAGTCGACCCGGAAACCGCCGAGCGGTTCATCGCTGAAAAGAACATCGGCGAGCGAATCAAGCGGCTGCGCCTGAAGAAGTCCATGGGGCTGGTGGAACTGGGCAGGCACACCGGCCTTTCAGCCAGCTTTCTCTCTCAACTGGAAACAGGCCGGGTAATCCCGACTTTGCGCAACCTGGCGCGCATCGCCATGGTGTTTTCCAAGGACCTTGCCTACTTTTTCGAGTCCGAGCCGAGCTCGATCTTCCGCATTCACCGGCAGAAAGATCGCGTCCGCATGCCGCAGACCGGAGCGGAGAATCCCAGCTACTTCTTCGAGAGCCTGGGTTACATGATCCCTGACCGGGCGATGGACCCCTATCTGGCGGAGTTCCTACCTCAAGAGAAGGGAATTGAGTCCCGTGCGCACCTGCATCCAGGATTCGAGTTCCTCTACATTCTGCACGGGGAACTGGGGCTTTTCCACGGAGGAGTCCGGTACGTTTTGGAGACGGGCGATGCCGCCTACTTCGATTCCAACACCCCGCACAGCTATCAGTGCGCTGGAAAGAGGCCGGCCAGCGCGATTATCGTCACCATGCACCAAGCGCCTCAACTAGCTGCCACAGTCGTCCGCCCCCCAGCACCAGCGGCGAAACCGGCAGGCGGATAAGGAGATCCGCTCGCTGGGCCTGTCATCTCTTTTCTGCGCCGGCAGGTGGATTGCGGACGTTCAGGACGCAGAGGGACCCTCCGGTAAATCGTCCAGTCTCCAAGGAAGAAGTGCAAAGGGCGTCCGTTAATCTCGGACGCCCTTTTTCAATCTCTTTCCCCTCGGTTTAGCTGACCGCGCGGAAGATCCAATAGAGGAGGCCCGAAAGCAGCGCCGCGGCAGGCAAGGTAAAGACCCATCCGGCGGCGATGTTACGCACCGTGTTGATTCGGATGCCACTGCCGTTGGCGGCCATGGTTCCAGCGACGCCCGAGCTCAGGATGTGCGTGGTTGAGACGGGCAGGCTCCAGGAGTTCGCGGCGAAGATCGTGCCCATCGCGACCAGGCCCGCGCTGGCGCCTTGAGCGTAGGTCAGGTGCTCCTTGCCGATCCGTTCGCCGACGGTGATCACGATCCGCTTCCACCCCACCATCGTGCCCAGACCCAGCGCCAGAGCTACGGCGATCTTCACCCAGCGTGGGATGAATTTCGTGGCCAGATCGACCTTGGCCTTATAGCCCTTCAGGACGGTGTTCTCGGCTGCGGTGAAGCTTGGATTGCCGTTTTTCTGCATCAGGCGGATTGCCTCACTGGCCACATACATATCGTTGCGAACATTGGCCTGGTCCTGAGGCGGAACCGATTTGAATTCCTTGTAAAGGACCACTTCGTGGTTCACTTCCGTCACCAGTTCGCGGAGAGCAAGAATCGTGTCGGGACGCAACTGCTGGGTACGTATGTAGTCCGTCACCTCGGTGCGCGGGTTGCTGCCCAGAACTCCGGCCGGGTCCACATGCTTATCGAGGATCTGGCTGGCGTCCTCGGAGGCCACCATGAACGCCTGCATCTCGCCGCCGGAAACCGTGTGGTTCAGGGCATAGGCTGTCGGCACCGTACCAATAAGAATGAGCATGATCAAGCCCATCCCTTTCTGTCCGTCGTTGGAGCCGTGGAAATAGCTGACCCCGGTGCAGGTAAGCACCATCAGGGCGCGAATCGGGAAGGGAGGAGGCTGAACGTCCTTCGGCGCCTCAAACAGAGGGGTGCCCTTCAGAAGATTCGCCAGCAGGATCAGCAGGCTTGCGCTCACCAGCCCCACAAACAGCTCTACCACCAGGTGCACGCTCAAGGGAGTCCGTTCCCAGTCCGCGCCAAGAGCGCTCCCCGGAGTAAACATCAAACCAAAAGCCGCTATCGCACCCGTGATCGAACCAACTGCGTTCGGATACTTCAGCAGCAGCTTGAAGAGCAGCAGAAGCAGAGCTGCGACAGTAAAGCCAACCAGCGGCGAAAATACAAGAGCCTTTAGAACCTTGGTCGCCTGCTCCCAATCCACGCCGGATGTGCCGCTGTGGCCGTTCAACAGTTGGTTTGCGATCCCTACGCCTATGATGGAGCCCACCATAGTATGGGAGCTGGAAGCCGGCAGCCCGAACCACCAGGTACCGAGGTTCCACAGGATAGCCGCGATCAGCAGCGCAAAAACCATCGAGAAGCCGGCCCCGGAACTGACCTGCAGGATCAACTCAACCGGCAGCAGCGAAATGATGGCAAAGGCCACCGTCCCGGTGGAAGTGAGCACACCGGCAAGGTTGCACAATCCCGACCAGACCACTGCGGTGTTGGGCTCAAGCGAATGCGTATAGATGACAGTCGCAACTGCGTTGGCCGTGTCGTGAAAGCCGTTCACGAATTCGAAGCCAAGGGCAATCAGCAGTGCCAGGCCAAGCAGAAAAAACGGCCAGACTGTGGGCGTGGATACCTTTTCCAGATCCTTGGCCACGTGAAAAATAATGTAGCCCACGCTCCCCAACAGCCCCAGAAAGAAAAAGGCCAGCCCCCGGCGACTGCCGGACTTCTTCATCTTGCGGTCGAGTAAAGAGGGGGAGCCATGGCCCGCAGTGCTCGCGGGCAGGGATTCAATAATGGTTGCCAGATCGGCCATCAGAGGTTTTCCAGGCAACCGGAATCTTTCCCGGTGCGCCAGGACCTCCTCGGGGCTAATTGAAAAGGGGTGTGAAACAGAAAATAGGATAGAGACAGCTTGGTGGAGCGGTCTGTATAGCCAGATTTGCTGACGTCCATAAATCCCCAACAACCATATAAGTTCACGGTTGCTTCCCCGGCGAGGAAGAAGTTGAGCCGGGATACCATCTGATTTTACACCGGTTTAACAATTGAGCACGATGACCAGTGCGGGAAAACGCCAGCTCGGGCCAGTCAAATACCCGGATTGGATCGGCAAAGCCCCTTGCAAGTGGGTCATCCGCACCAATATTTGTGCAGCTACCGCCAGTCGTCCTGCGCCTGGGTCAGCCCCTCGTTCACCACCTCGTCGAAGGCGGTGTGCTTCTTGATGAAGATCTCGCTGAACGCGCTGTCTTGACGGAGAAGAACCGCCTGCATGCGCACCAGTTCGAGCAGGGCCAGAAAAGTCGCCACCAGTGCGCGCTCCGAGCGGGTATTCCGCAACAATTTGTGCAGCGCCACGGGCCGGTCTTCCATCACCAGGCAACGGGTCAGGAAATGGATCATCTGCCCCACCGTCACCGTGTCATCCTTCAGATTGAAGGAAGGCCGCTTGCGCGCGCGCTCCATGATGTCGCGGAATACGCGCACCAGGTCGACACTGTCGGCAGCGATCTCCGGCTCGGTGCCTTCCGCGTCCTTGAATTCCTGAAAGCCGGGATTGGACCAGGTGGCCGCCTCAAGCATCTGCTTCTGCGCCAGCATCTGGGCCGCATTCTTGAACCGCTCGTGCTCCAGCAGCCGTTCCACCAACTCGCGGCGGGGATCTTCTGCCGAGTCCTCCGGACCGCTGGCGGCGCGGGGCAGCAGCATCTTGCTCTTGATGTGAATCAAAAGCGATGCGGTATAGATGAACTCCCCGGCCACATCCACATCGGTCGATTTGAGCTGGTTGACGTAGGCCAGGAATTGCGCCGTGATCTTGGCGATCGGGATGTCGTAGATATCGATGTCCTGCTTGCGGATCAGATCAAGCAGCAGGTCGAGCGGCCCGTCATAAACCTGGCCGACAAAAACCGAAAAGGGAGACTGCTCGGCCTCTTCGTCGCGGGCCTTTTGTTTGGCGGCGGCTTTGTCCGCAGCCTTGTCCGCCGCTTTCTTATCGACAGCCTTTGGCTCGGGAACCGGCTTGGAGGTGAGCACCAGGTGCGGACCATGTGCTTCGCGCACGGGAACTTCGCGATCAGCGGACTCGCCTTCGGGTGCTTCGCGCACGGCGGACTCGCCTTCGGCGGGAATCTCCTGCTCGTCGACGGAGTTTGTGGCAGCAACCGGCTCGGTCTGCTCGACTGTCGCCTTCTCGGCAACAGGCTCGGCAGCCACAACAGGCTGCTCGGTCGTGCTCTCCGGGTTTTGCTCCAAATCGCTCAAGCTCTGTAGTCCTTATTGCAGTGGGGCGTAGTTGCTGCGCAGTTCGGTCACATCGACAGGTTCGCTGCCATGGATGCTCAGCAGGAAGCGATCACCGTCCCTCCGCAGGACAACTGGAATCTTCTCATCCTTCTTCAGGGACTTCTTGGCTTGCGCGAAGGGTTGCGAAAAAACCTTTTGCGGCAGGATAAAGTCCTCCAGCCACCGATTCCTGCCCAAGCCCAGCAGGGTCCACACCTCGTACGACTTGGCCGGAATCAGGAAGTTCCAGGCCTCATCCACTTCAATCGCCGCGGTCACGAAGACCCGCTTTTTCTTCGCGGTAATCAGCGGTTCTTCAAGCTCCCGTTCAAATGTGGTGAACATCAGATTGCTCTCGGAGAGCGGGATATCGCGAGGCACAAAACTCTCTAGCCAGTAATCGCGGAAGTCTTTGATCCTTTCAGCCTCGTCCTGAAACGCGCCAAGCAAATCCATATTCCCACTCAGATCACGGGCATTCAGCAATTTTTCCGCCGACGCCCCGAAATAGCGCTTAACCGCTCCCAATTCGTGCGACAGATCGAAGATTTCGCGCACCTCCACCATGGTTTGCTCTGCCCGCCTGGACGCCTTGGCCGACTGTGCCCGCAGCATCTCCCAAGTCTGCTCGATGTTGGCTTCCATCTGCATGCGCTTCTCATAGATCGGCTTGATGACGGCAACCAGCGACTCGGTAGCTTTGGCTTTGCAGCTTTCGCAGCGGATGGAGGCGGCTTTGCAGCCTTGCTGGATCTCGGCAAATTGGCCCGGCGCACCAAAGACCGTGTGCAAGTCACCTACCGGACAAAGCTCCGCGTCGCCGCCGTCGCTCTGCCGAATGCGCTGGCCGCCGGTGGACATGGCCGCGACTTTGGCGATGATCGAGGACGGCGCCTCGGTGAGGCCAATCGTATTGCCGTAGCTCTTGGACATCTTGCGTCCGTCCGTGCCGGTCAGCTTTGCCGTCGGGGTAAGCAGCGCTTCCGGTTCGGGAAAAACACGAGTCTTGTACATCGAGTTGAAGCGCCGGGCCACTTCGCGGGTCAGCTCGACGTGCGCTGTCTGGTCCGCCCCGACGGGAACATATTCCGGCTGATAAAGCAGAATGTCGGACGACATCAGCAGCGGATAGCCGAGAAAACCATAGGTTGTCAGGTCCTTGCCGGACAGGTTCTCCTGCTGTTCCTTGTAAGTCGGAACCCGCTCAAGCCAGCCCAGCGGGGTCAGCATTCCCAAAAGCAGGTTGAGTTCGGCGTGCTGGGGAACGTGGCTCTGGATGAAGATGGTGGATCTCTCAGGGTCGAGGCCGGCGGCCAGAAAATCCAGCGCCACGTCCAGCGTGTTCAGCTTGATGCGGCTGGGGTTGGCGTAATCCGTGGTCAGCGCGTGCCAGTCGGCGATGAAGAAATAGCACTCATAGGCGTCCTGCAGCTTGACCCAGTTGGCCAGCGCTCCCATGTAGTTGCCCAGGTGGAGCTTGCCGGTGGGGCGCATGCCGCTGAGGACACTGCGCCGAGAAGAGGGGATTTGGGGCTCGGACATTTTTCTTATCGATTCCGGTAGGACGCCATGAGGATGCGGCCCTTCCCAGGCAAAAGCAGGAAAAGAGCTCGATTCATTGTACTGGGGGACCGGAGCGCGACGCCCTAAATGTGAAGCAGGCTGGAATATACCAGCTCCAGCGCCGGGTTCAGGAGCATTCTCAGGACGTAGCCGCCCACAAAGATCATCAGCAGGTAGCTCAGCCAACCACCGATCCGGTCGTAGGTCTGCGCTGCGTTGTAGGGCAAGGCATTGCGTAACACCCGGCTCCCGTCCAGCGGCGGAATCGGCAGCAGATTGAAGAAGAAGAGCGACAGGTTAATGAGAATGGCCAGAGTGCATAGCAGCACCAGGGGATGTGGAATGATGGTGGTGTTTCCAGTGAGCACCCCAACAAAGGACTGCATCACAATTTGGTGCCCGTTGGGAACAGCGACGGACATCCCAGCCAGAACAGCGAAGGCTACCCCCACGAGGAGGAGGTTCGAGACTGGTCCGGCCAATGTGGTCAGGTTATCGTCGCGCACGATCTTGCGGAAGTTGCGTGTGATGACCGGCGTAGGCTTGGCCCAGCCCACCAACATGCCGCCAAACAGGCTGAACCCGAACAACGGTCCGAAGATCATCAGCGCCGGAAACAGCAGCGTGCCGATCGGGTCTACATGGTACATCGGGTTCAGCGTGACTCGCCCCTGCAAACGTGCCGTCTGATCGCCCAGGCGAGAGGCCATCCAGGCGTGCGCGCACTCGTGCACGCTGAGAGAGAAAATCAGCAATACAAATTCGAAAAGGGCGATCACAAAGCTGCTTTGCTGCAAAAGAGTTTCTCCAATGTCCGGGAATTTCAGGTTAGCACCTTGCGGTACAGCGTTTCAGCCTCGATGCGCGCGGCTCGCTTTCCTTCTGACGCTCCGCGGAGGTCAATCGCCGCATTCCGCATCGTTTATGCCGGGAGGCCCATCCAACAATCGCAGTACCGATCCCCTTGGAGGATGAGTGATGCCCCTTTCTGCCGCCGAAGTAAACCAACTCAAGCAGGCTCCGCATGTCGAAGGCGTTCTACCCGTCTTCCTTGACCGCTGGAGCCCCCGTTCCTTTTCCACTCGCGAGGTCAGCGCCGGGGACCTGTCCCGTGTCTTTGAAGCTGCCCGCTGGACTGCCTCCTCCAGCAACGGCCAGCCCTGGCAATACCTGGTCGGGGTGCGGAGCGCTTCCAATCCGAATTCAGCCCATTATCTTGTCCACGACAAGATCTTCAGCACCCTGGTGGGCTTCAATCAACAGTGGGCAGGGTCTGCCCCGGTGCTGATTCTCGGGCTGGCGCATACCATCTTTGCGCATAATGGCGCCGCGAGCGCCTATGCCTTCTACGACCTGGGCGCGGCCACTTCGTATCTCACCCTGCAGGCTGCGGCTCTCGGCCTCGCGACCCACCAGATGGCCGGCTACGACCACGACCTCGCCCGCGAGATCTTCGCCATCCCCGCGGAGTATGTCCTCGGCTCCGTGATTGCGCTCGGCTACCAGGATGAGCCGGCCGCCTTGCAGAACGAGGAGATGATCGCCCGCGAAGTGGCGCCGCGCACCCGCAAGCCCTTGAAAGAGTTCGTCTTCTCGTCGTTCGGCGACGCGGCTTCCTTCCTGGGCTGAGATTGCCGTTGATCGTAACTCGATTCAGGATTCCGGGGTAGCCGTGAAAGTTCAGATTCCGGGAAGTAGTTGTTTGAACAATTTTCCTGACTGCGCGCATCTTGCCGTCGACTCCCCTAATCTAAAGCTGCAGTTTTGTTTTGGGAGAGACACGCATCATGGCTTTGTCCGCTGATGAAGTTCACAGCTTGAAACAAGCGCCGCCGGTCGAGGGCGTACTGCCCGCTGTGCTGAACCGCTGGAGCTCCCGCTCGTTTGCTGACCGCGACGTCAGCCCGCAGGATTTGGCCACCGTCTTTGAGGCCGCGCGCTGGACCGCCTCCTGTTACAACGAGCAGCCATGGAAGTTTATCGTCGGCATGCGTGGCTCGAAGGCTTACAAAATGATCTGTGACTCCCTGATGGGCTTCAACCAGAGTTGGGCGGGCAAGGCCCCGGTCTTGATTCTCGGGATGGCCAGCACGCAGTTCACCCACAACAGAAGCAGCAATGCATATGCCCTCTACGATCTGGGCGCTGCCGCGGCAATGCTTACCCTCCAGGCCGCCGAACAGGGGATGACAACCCACACCTTGGCCGGCTTTGACCAGGACGCGGCGCGCAAGGCGTTCGGCATTCCCGACGAATTCGTGCTGGGAACAGTGATTGCCCTAGGTTACCAGGGCGAACCAGCCGCGCTAGGGCACGACAAACTGATCGCGCTTGAAACCACTCCCCGGACGCGCAAGCCTTTGAACGAATTGGTCTTTTCCGCCTGGGACACGCCCTTCGATCTGGATTGATTTCCAGCTGGCCTCTCTTCGGCCTTCAAGATACATTGAAGGCTGGAGGATCTCTTTTGACCGGCTCTTCACGCCCAAAGCAGTTACGCCGCCAGGTCCCCAATCGGCAACACGGTCATCGGTCCGCTTCCAGATCGCGTGCCCGTTACTCCCTTCGAGCGCGGATCGCGATTCTGGCTTCTGCGATCATTGTGCTTTCCCTCGGAGCGGCCGCCATCGCCCGCCAGCTGGCTCCTTCTTCGAACACCTCCGCTTCCCGTTTTGACGCCATCATCGTGCTCGGCACCTCCGTCGACAGCGATGGAAACCCGACGCCCGAGCTCCTCGCGCGCATCACCGAGGGTGTCCGCGAATATGAGCGCGGTGTGGCCTCGCACTTGATTTTCACGGGCGGAGCCGCGCACAACCATTTTGTCGAGGCCAACGTTATGGCCCGGACCGCACAGGCCCAGGGCGTACCGGCAAGCGCAATTCTCGTCGAGCCGAAAGCGCTCGACACGATTCAGAATGCCTGTTATTCCAGCCGGATCCTCAACCAGCACGGCTGGCGTTCGGCAGAGGTGGTCTCAGACAGCGCCCACTTGCCCCGGGCCGGCTTGATTTTCAATCGGCTCTCGATGGATTGGTCAACCCACGCCGCCCCTGCGCTTCAGCCGGAATCCGCCGCTTACCAACAGGCCAAGTCAGCCGTCGAAACACTGAAGACGTTGCGCTACCTGGTCTGGGCACGCTGGGTTGAATCCTGCGAGCCTTGAAGCGGCTCGGCAAGCGACAACTCTCTGCTTTCTTGAAGCTTGGCCCGCCTTTTCTCACGGGAGAGAGCGTCTCCTCGCAGAATGCCTATGGAACTAAAAGGGCGGAGCCCCTCTCACCGAACCAAATACCCTCCGGGTCGCGTTGTCCCCCTTTGGCGCGGTCCTGTAAGCTGGATAGTGATGCGTCCTTTCGTACGTTTTATCGCCTCTCTTCTTGCCGCGGCCCCATTGGCTTTCGGCGCTGGAATCTGCGCCAACGCGCAGAGCACCGCTGCCCCCACCGCCGGCAATGGCACTTATATCGCGGTCGACCCGCTGGCCAGTGTCCGCTACGACAATCGCTACGACCTTTCCGGCGGCTTTGCCTACCAGCACATCAAGGCTGGTCCGAATATCTTGCAGGGCGCCAATCTGGGCGGCATCGACGTTTCTGGCTCCTATTGGTTCAGCAAGCACTGGGCTGCCGAAGCTACTGGCCGAGGCTTTCTGGGCACCAGCGGAGCTGCTCCCAACAAAGAGAGCATCGACGGACCCTTCGTCAGCGAGTACATCTTTGCCGCCGGTCCGGAATGGCTTGGGCCGCACGACAAACATGGCGCGATTCTCGCCCATGTCCTCGTCGGCGGAGCCTATGGCAATTTCGAGCAGGATCTGCGTGGCAATTCGCCCTCGGTGGTCGATTTCTACAACAACCAGCTCGCCCCGGCGATGATCGTCGGCGGGCATCTGGACCTGAACCGCTCGGCGCACTGGGTCTTCCGGATCACCCCCGATGCTCTATTCACCGACTACGGGATTAACTACGGTCCCAAGACCAAGCAGATCGACGTCAACTTCGGCATCTCTGTGGGTGTCGAATACAAGTTCAAGAAGAAGCGTTGATTCCTCGTCTTTCGGGTCGCGGAAGTGGGCTGTGTCCGCCCTTTGATCCGCTTTTTTCAATATCGGAGTTTCCGGTGATGCCTTCGCACCGCGGGAAACTCCGTTTCTGTTCTCGCCCCGACCTTCGACAAGCTTCCCCACTCGCTCCCTTGAATTGAATGGAGGAGGTTTACCTTCATCTCCGTGTGATATTCTCCATCGTTCAGTGACCATTTCAAAGAAGTGTCACTGGATGAGACTCAGTGTTGGGGCCGCGAGGTCTTCTCGTTCGCGGAGCATGCAAGATGGAGAGCTCCGGGCTGATCCGGCTTTGGTTCAGGCTGCTTTTTCTCTGCCAAATAGAGGCAACCTGCACATTTCCGTTGACAGAGCCGCAACTCTGGATTTGCTCTAGAATTCTGCACAGGCAAGAATACAAAGGCAGGGTCAATCGGCTATGAGAGACACACTTGGAGTATTGCTTGCAGGTGGCGCCGGAGAACGGCTCTTCCCGCTTACCCGCGACCGCGCCAAACCCGCTGTTCCCTTTGGCGGACATTACCGCATTATCGATATCACCCTTTCCAACTGCATCAACTCCGGGTTGCGCAAGGTCTTCATCCTCACCCAGTACAAGGCGCTGTCCCTGAATCGCCACATCCGCGAAGGATGGTCGGGGATTGTGGCTCAGGAGTTGGGCGAGTTCTTCGAGCTGCTGCCGCCCACTCAGCGGACCGGCGGCAACTGGTACATGGGCACGGCCGATGCGGTCTATCAGAACATTTACTCCATTGGCAGCGAACAGCCCAAGTACATCATCGTGCTCGGCGGCGACCACATTTACAAGATGGACTACAGCCGCATGCTCGAGTACCACAAGGAAACCGGCGCGGATGTCACCGTTGCGACTCTGCCCGTTGCCCCGGAAGAGTCGCGTCAGTTCGGTGTGGTGGAAGTGGCCCGCAGCGGCGAGATCCAGGGCTTCCTCGAAAAGCCAGTGACCACCACCTTTCGTTCGCCCGTCAATCCCAGCGCGGTCGACGCTTCGATGGGAATCTACATTTTCAGCACCGAAGTGTTGTTGAAGGCTTTGATCGCCGACGCCGAAGACCCCGCCTCGAAGCACGATTTTGGCCACAACATCCTGCCCAACATGCTCGGCAAAAAGAAGATGATGGCCTACAGCTTCGTCGATGAGAACAAGCAGAATGCGCTCTACTGGCGCGATGTGGGCACCCTTGACGCCTACTACGACGCCAATATGGATTTGTGCTCGGTCTCGCCAGTCTTCAATCTCTATGACAAGACCTGGCCAGTGCGCACGCGCGTTCGCCAGTATCCGCCTGCAAAGTTCGTCTTCGGCGAGCCCGGACGCACCGGTATGGCCATCAATTCGGTCATCACTGCCGGCGTCATCATCTCCGGCGCCTCGGTGTCCAATTCCGTGGTTTCGCAGGATGTGCGCGTCAACAGCTACTCCGACGTGGACGCCAGCATCATCTTTTCGCACGTGAACATCGGCCGCCATTGCCGCATCCGGCGCGCCATCATTGATCGCGATGTGCAGATTCCCGAAGGCACCGTGATCGGTTACGACCCGGTCGAAGACAAGCGCCGCTACTTCGTCACTCCCTCGGGCCTGACGATTGTCACCCGCGATGCTTCGCTTTTCGAAAACCCGGTCGAGCCGGAATTCCTGCAGCGCTACTAGACGATTTGCCAGGGGTACGAAAAGAGGCCTTCTCTCCACGAGAAGGCCTCTTTGCTTGGAACCTCTGAATTTTCTTCAAGCTCGACAGAAGCCACCGAGTGATCTTGACTGCAGCAGCCTCCCGGCTCCCGCAAAGAGACCTACGGCAAGTCCAGAGTCATTTGATCAAGGCAGCGATGCACTCAAGTGAAATTTTCCTCTGGAAAATGACACCTTGCTCGCCCCTTGCAAGGGCACTGAATCTCTGGAATCCCTTTATTGCGTGACGCCGAGATCTTCCACGTCGCAAGCGTGGTCGTGAATGTGGTGGTCCTTCAGGAAGCCGTCAAACTGGAAGCCCGACATCCCCAATAGCTGACTGGCTTGGAAGTGCGAAAGCATGCCGGCCCGGTATCCCTCGATCGCCAGATACTCTTCGGCCTCGCGCCCCGGAAATGCTCCCGGAGCAAGATCGATGGAAAGATACATTCTGGTTTCCATGGACTCAACGTACCAAGATAATTACCTGGATTTCTACCTGTTTCCCCGATATTCATCGGATATTCTCCCACATCGGGATTTCTCGGTCGACCCTTCCCTATTTGCCCCTGTACTCCTGAAAAAGCTCCGGAAATTGCTGCTTCAGCGCCTCGATTTTGGGTCGGTCGCACACCTGAATGTACGGTTCATCCGGATGATGCAGAGCGTAATCCTGGTGGTAGGACTCGGCCTCGTAGAACTTGTCAAGGGGGGTAACCTGGGTGACGATCCGCGAGGGAAAGACGCCCGCCGCGTCCAACTGAGCAATGTAGGCAACGCTGAGTCGGCGCTGCTCTTCGTCGGTATAAAAGATTGCCGAGCGATACGACGTACCCACATCCGGTCCCTGCCGGTTCAGTTGCGTGGGGTCGTGCGCCACCGAGAAAAAGATGCGCAGCAACTGGCCATAGGTGATCTTCGAGGGATCGTAGATTACACGCACGGATTCCGCGTGTCCGGTGGTTTCGGTGGTCACATCGCGATAGGTCGCTCTACTCGAAGAACCGCCTGCATAGCCGGCCTTGGTGGCAATCAGTCCTTTGACTCGCTCGAAAACCGATTGCGTCCCCCAGAAACAGCCCCCGGCAAAAACTGCCGTCTGTTTGCCAGGCGACTGCGCCAGCGCCGCATCTTCCGTGGGGGGAGGAATAGGGCTGGTTTCAGCGGCGTGGCAGCCGGCGGTAATGGCAAGGGCGATCACCGAAGAAAGAATTACGCGGCGCAGAGCAAGAGTTTGGAGCATGGCATCCTCCCGGGCCGCAGCGTTCGGGCCGTACCTCTCAGATGCACTGCATTGGGAAAGGTTACCGGGGATCTTTCTGCTCCGGCGTCCACTCTGGACTCAGCGTTGCAGGCCGTTTGCACGAATCTGGCGGCTGATGCCGAGATCGTATTCCAGATCGTCCGCTTCGTAGGCCTGCAAGATCACCTGCTTCTCCTTGAGAAAGCTCTCGAATCCGAGGCGACCGAGCCCCAGCATCTGGCCACCGAGATAGTGCGAGAGCACTCCGGTCCGGTAACCTTCAAAGACCAGTTGTTCCAGCGCCTCGCCTCCCGGGTCGGGAAAACGGGAAAGGTCGTCTGGAAGCTGAACGGTAATTTGCATGGAACGAGCCTAACAGGGTCACGTTTATCTTCCAAGGGCCGTGAAAATGCCTTATCCCCTTGCGCGTTTCCAACTGGCGCGGCTTGTCTGCGCATGGAACCAATGATGAAAAACATGCGTATTAGAAAACCATGGAATGCGTGGGTACATTAAGCTGGAGCGGGATGGAAATGGCGGCTTTGGCCAGGCCTCTGCGGCAGAACCGCGAGATGCAGCCGGCCAACCGTGCTAATGTCTCATGGCCACCGGCGACCGGCCAGGATACTGAGGCAACTCCGCCCAGTGTTCGCACGGCGCCCGTGGAGGTGAAGCCTCTGGAGATCGAATGGTCCCAAACTATCCGTCGCTGCATGGATGGGGATTCCGCTGCCTGGGCTGAGCTCGTTCGCACGCATCATCGGCGCGTTTACGGTCTTTGCTACCGGTTCACCGGAAATCCGGCTGACGCCGAAGACCTGACCCAGGATGTGTTTCTCAAAATCTATTCGAATCTCTCCAGCTTTGATACCGGACGCGGCAGCCTGCAGGTATGGATTACCACCATGACCCGCAATCTGCTGGTGGATAACTTCCGGCGCACGCGCAACTTGCGGGCGACCGGCTCGCTGGACGATGGTTGGGATTCGGTGGACGAACTCAAACCCATTGACCGGCTCACTTCCAAGGGTCCTTCGCCGCATGAGTCGGCGGCCCAAAAAGAACTTGCCAAAATGGTTCAGAATGCCCTCGCCCGCGTTTCGGTCGAATTGCGTGAGGCGGTCATTCTAAGGGATTTGCAGGATATGGATTACAAGGAAATTGCCCAGGTGCTGGGCATACCCGAAGGGACGGTAAAGTCCCGCATCAGCAGAGGACGTGCGGAACTTGCGCGCCTGCTGGAACGTAATAAACGGGAGGTGATGTGATGACAGAGCGCACAAACATTCCGGCTTCCCCAGCCTGCGGGCTCTGGGAAACACTTTTGGCCGACGCGCTCGACGGGCTACTTACTCCTGCCGACGAGGCGACCTTCAACGCTCACATGGCGGTCTGCGCAGCATGCGCCGCCCTCTACGAAGAATCCCGCCGCGGCCGCGAGTGGCTTGAGTTCCTCTCCCCCGAGCCAGAGGTTCCGTCGGGATTGCTCGACAAAATCCTGGCCCAGACCGGCCCCGGACAGGCTGCCGGCTATGGGCTGGTCGCCGAGAGCGGCAACGTGGTCTCGATTCTCCCCGGCTCGATTCCAGCCTGGCAGCGTCCCGGCATGATGGGGCATGTGCGGCGTTTCGCCGAACCTCGGCTGCTGATGACGGCGGCCATGGCGTTCTTTTCCATCGCCCTTACGCTGAATCTTACCGGCATCAAGCTCTCCAGTCTGCGCCTGGCCGATCTTCGGCCCAGCGCCATCCGTTCTCTCATGGAGCGGCGACTGAACATGGCCTCCACTCCAATCATTCGCTACTACGATCACCTCCGCTTCGTGTATGAAGTGGAATCCCGGATGCGCGAGCTGCGCCAGTCGCGCGGGGAAGGAGAGGGAGGCGAAAGCCAGCAGAAACCGAAGGACGCAGCGCCCGCTACACCGGGCGAATCTCAAAAGGCCCCCATGCCCAAGGATGGCGGCTCGCGGATGGACCCTCCGCAGCAGTCCGGTAACCCAGGAAAAGCGCCGGCGGCTAGCCCGGCAAACTCCGACTCTTCTGAAATTTTTGAATCGAACCTGACGCTTCAGGAACGGCCCGCGCATTCCGGCGGCTCCGCTCATGCAGTACGGGAAAGGAGCACAATATGGACTGCGTCAATCACAGCGGCGTAACTGCAACCGCATATTGCCAATCTTGCGGTAAGGCGCTCTGCACCAACTGCGCCAGCAGCGCCCCCGGTGGGCAGATACTTTGCTCCAACTGCGGTGCTGCGTGGCAAAACTACCAGACGCCCTTTTCCCCCACCCAGGCCAGCGGGCCCAACCCCTCCGCGGCTGCGGTCCTCGGCCTCATCCCTGGCGTTGGCGCCATGTACAACGGCCAGTTTTTCAAAGGCCTGATTCATGTGGTGATCTTTGCGGTTCTCATCAGCATCACCGACCATTACGGGATCTTCGGGATCTTCATTGCCGCGTGGGTGCTTTACCAGTCCTTCGAGGCCTACCACACCGCGATAGCCCGCCGCGATGGCCAGCCGCTGCCCGACCCGCTGGGGCTCAATGAAGTTGGCAACTGGCTGAATCTCGGCACACGCTCGCAAGGCAACTTCGGCCAGCCCGGCCCCGCGCAGCCTGGCCCCGGACAGCGGCCCGGCTCGACAGGCTCCGGCCCGAGCCAATCGTATTCGGCTGGCCCTGCGGCTCAAACACCGTATTCAGCACCGTTCTCTGGCCCGTATCAGCAGCCCCCTTATGCGCCACCGCCGCCTCCGGGTTTTGTCGATCCATCCATGCCGCCGATTCCTCCGGTTCCACCTGTGTATGTTCACCCCATTTTCTGGCGCCGTAGCGAACCCATCGGCGCGATTGTGCTGATCGGTCTGGGTATGTTGTTCCTTCTCGGGCAGTTGGATGTATTCCATGGCCGTCTCCTGGAGTTCACCTGGCCCCTGGTGCTGATCGGTTTGGGTGTCTGGCTGATGGTCAGCCGCGTCGGAAATTCGCAAGGAGGGTCCAAATGAGCCGTTACATCTTGATTCGCCGCCTGCGCGGCCCCGCTTTTCTTTTACTGGTAGGCATCCTTGCGTTGCTCAATCAGGCAGATATCCTCAGCTGGGGCAAAAGCTGGCCCTGTTTTCTAATTGTGTGGGGAATGCTGGCGCTGGCCGAGCGCGCCGCGATGGCTTCAGACGGCGGTGTGCCGCCTGCCCCTTACCCAGCCGGATTCCAGGGACAGTATCCAGGCGCGCCCTACCCGGGCGCCCCGTATGCCACCCCCACCGACCCGAATGCCCCGCAAGCGCCTGGAACGGCCATTGTGCCTACATCTTCGCAAGCTCTGACCAGAGATTCGAATGGTCCTGAAGGAGGCCAATCATGAGTACAGTCCCTCCGAACATGCCGCCGAATACGCCTCCGGGTGGCGGGCATCCCCCGTTTCCGCCCTACGACGCAAAGACCCAGTGGCGCATCCATCGCGAGCAGCAGCGGGCTGCCTGGCGCGCCCAGCGTGAAGCCTGGAAGGCTCAGCGCAACGCCATGAAGGGCAGCTATGGAGTTTATGGGCCTCGCGTCCCTTCCGTTGTCGGACCGATCATCCTCATCGGCATTGGCGTGGTCGCCCTGCTGATCGTTACCGGGCACGTCGTCGCGAGCGAATTCTGGACCTGGTACGGCCACTGGTGGCCGGTTTTGCTGATCGGTGCCGGCCTTGCCCTGTTGGGCGAGTGGGCAATCGACATCAAACGCGAAGTTCCGGTTCGCCGGGGCGGAAGCTTTGTGGGCATCCTCATTCTGCTGGCGATCATCGGTTTTGGCGCAGCCGGATGGAGCAATTTCCTGGGCCCGTTGCATGCACAGTGGGGTGACCACGGCGACGACTTCTTCAACGTCTTTGGTCTTCCCGAGCACGACAATGACCACCAGGTGTTAAACACCTCCATTCCGGCAAATGCCGCCATTGAGATTCAAAATCCCCGGGGCGACGTCAGCGTTACCGCGGGAGACGGTTCAGCCATGCAGGTCGAAGCCCACGAGGTGGCATTCGCCAGTTCCGACTCCGACGCCAAAAAGATCTTCGATTCCGAAGCTCCCAACGTAAAAGTCAGCGGCAATGCCGTGCTCGTCAAGTCCGACAGCAACTCCAGCGGCCGCCTCAATCTCACCGTAACCGTACCCAAGTCCGCGCATGTCACCATCAACGCTGGCCACGGGGACATCACCGCCGCCGGTCTAGGCGCTGGGATGCATATCGACGCACATGGCGACGTGCACCTGAGTTCGATCGTCGGTTCGGTGGAAGCTCATTTTTCCGGCGGGAAACACGACTTCTCGGCGCATGACGTCCAGGGCGATCTGACAACCGAGGGTGACTGCAACGACCTGACTCTCTCCGAGATCAAAGGCAAGGTCAATCAAAACGGAGAGATCCTTGGCGATGTGCACATGGAGAATGTCTCCGGTGCCATTCATTTGCACACCTCCGTCACGGACCTCCAGGTCGGCGCGCTGCCCGGCGATCTAACCCTCAACTCCGACGACCTGAGGGTCACCGAAGCCAAGGGTCAGGTGCGGGTCAGCACGCACTCCAAGGACATCGACCTCAGCCAGATTTACGGCGACACCGTCGTTGAGGACCGCGACGGGCGTATCTCCATCGAGCCTGCCGGATCCTTCGCCATCGACGCCAAGAACACCAAGGGCGACGTTGAAGTCACTCTGCCGCCCAACGCTTCGGCATCCGTGGAAATACACGCCCGTAACGGCGATATCGTGAGCGATTTCGGAAGCACGAACACTCCTGAAGGGGGCGAAAACACTGTCAAGCTGGCCACCTTCCGCGTCGGTTCCGGCGGACCCAAGATCGTCCTCAGTGCCGAAAATGGGGATGTGCGCGTCAAGAAAGGCTCCAACATTCCGCCTCCGCCGTCGGTGGCTGCCGTGCCCAGGGCTCCCGAATCACCCGAAGCTCCGGCTCCTCACCTGAAGGCGCCCAAATCAGCCCCCAAGGCGCCAGTCTCTCAATAGCTGCATCGGTTTTCCTTCTCAAAACCGGCGCGGGGGACCTCCTCCGCGCCGGTTCTGCTTTCTGCCTACTCACTCCCGCATTGCTTCGCCAACCGGCTTCTTCTGCCGCCCTGAAGTCGCGCTTTTCTCTCTTCCAAAACCACGCCGGATCGTTGTATTCTCCAATCCCCTGGAGGTTTCGGTCATGATGCATTCCCCTGTACGGGTGGTCACTGTCGAGCGTGAGTACGGATCGCACGGCGCTGAGTTTGGCCACGATCTAGCGGCTCATCTCGGTTGGCGGCTGCTGGACTCCGAACTGGTTGCAGGAGCGGCCCGCCGGGCCGGGGTGAGCCCGGAGCTGGCGGCGAAACTCGACGAGCAACTGGATCCCTGGTATTACCGCTATGGAAAGGTCTTCTGGCACGATTCCGTCTATTCCGCAACCGGTATTACCGACGACCAGATCTTCGATTCCGAGCGCATGCTGGAGCTGATCAAGCAGGAAATTTTGCGGGCCGCAAAAGAGGGGAACTGCGTCATCGTAGGCCGCGGAGCCGCCTGTGCGCTGGCCGGTCAGCCCGGCTGCTTTCACCTCTTCGTTTACGCCACGGCGAAGGCTAAACGCGAGTGGTTCACCCGCACTTTCCCACAACAGGCCCAAAGCGCCGATCAGCATCTGGCCGCCTTCGACAAGCGCCGCGCCGCCGTCATCCGCAAGTTCTATCAGCAGGACTGGTCCTCGCGCTGCCTTTATCACATGCAGCTCAACTCGGCCATCGGCACGGATGCCATGATCGCCGCCGTAAAGGCCGCGGCTGCGCTGCACAGCGCACAGGAAGAAATGATTACTTAACTTCGATTCGCTGCACGCGCGTACCGATCCGTGTAAAGACCTCCCACGGAATTGTGCCGGTAGCCTCCGCATGTTCGAAAGCAGTAATGGTCTCCTCATCCTGCGAGCCAAGGATGACGACCTCGTCTCCTGCTTCAACTCCAGGAATGTCCGTCACATCCAGCACCGTCTGGTCCATGCTGATGCGCCCCGCCAGCGGCGCTCGCTGCCCGTGAACCAGTAGGCTGAAGCGGTTCCCCAATCGGCGGTCCAATCCGTCGGCGTATCCTGCGGCGATCAGCGCCAGACGCATCGGCTCTGAAGCCACAAAAGTCCCGTTGTAGCCCACCACGGTTCCTGCGGGAACCGATCGCACGCTGACTACGCGCGTTTTCCAACTCAGCACCGGCTTCAGGTTTTTCTGTGCCGCGCTTATGGAGGCGGGCAGGGATTCAAAGCCCGGATCGAATTCCGGCACCAGCCCATAAAGTGCAAAGCCCGGCCTCAACATCGCCCTCATTCCATGGCGATTGGCGAGGTCGGCGATGGTCTGCGCCTGCCCCGCCACCAGTGCGGCGGAATTGCCCACGTTTAGCCATTCCGGCAGGAGACCCGCAGCTCCAATGCGCGCAAGAACTTCATCCAGCCGCGCCAGTTGGGTCTCGGTAACGCGCCCGTCGGCCTCGTCCGCCGCAAACAGGTGCGTCATCACGCCTTCGAGCCTAAGCGGCGACCCCGGCCGGAATCTGGAGAGCGCCAGCCCCAGCCCTTCGGCATCCACTCCCTGGCGGCTCATGCCGGTATCGATCTCCAGGTGCACCGGAACCGAACCAGGCTTGGCGTGCATCGCGTGCGCGCCGGCTTCCAGTTCGTCCAGTTGCCACCGCTCCCAGGCCACGGCGGTCAGCGCGTTCCGCACCAGTTCCTCGCCCTGTCCGGGGAAGGCGCCCCCGATCACCAGAATGCGCGCCTCCGGGCAAACCGCCCGCGCGGCCACGCCTTCTTCCACGCTGGTCACTCCCAGCCACCGGGCCCCGGCCCTCACCGCCGCGGGAGCACACAGGGAAAGACCATGCCCGTAGGCATCGGCCTTCACAATGGCCAGCAGTTCGGCATGAGGCGCTGCAAGGCTTGCCAAAAAACGGAAGTTCTCTTCAAGGTGATTGGTGCGGATCTCAACCCAGCAGGGGCGCATTTTCATTCGACTTTTCACCCCCTGATTCTATCTCTCGCTTATCGGACCGAGTCCCACCAGAGCGAACGCAACCACCGTTTCGCCCGGCACGCCCATCTCTTCCAGCAGCCGGTCCTCCCGTTCGTGCGGAACCTGCATCTCGCACTCGGCAATCTCGCCTTCATCCGCACCGGCAAAGCACAGCTCGCAGCAGCCCAGTCCGCTTTCCTCGTCCTTCTCCATGCGCACCGGTGGCCCAAAGACGCGGCATGTCATCGGCCGCCACGCATACACGTCGCAACACCCAGTCTGCGGGTCAAGCGCCGGGCAGGCCGCGTCGTTGGCGAACTCCTCAAATTGCTCGCGCTCCTGCTCCGATTCGCCGATCGCTCCCGTCTCCGGATCACCCGGGAACTCAGCTCCATATTCCGCAATCCAGGCCTGTGCCCGCCGCACAATTTCTGCCGCCAGCTCCGGTCTCTCCGACCGCAGCGCTTCCAGGCCGGCTCGCAGTCGCGCAACATCGAGAGCATGGATGGCGAAGGCTCCATGGCAACACTGCGCACACCCCGGCTTGCAGGCAAGCCATTTGCCCGCCCGCCGCGCCACATCGGCCAGCCTCGCATCCATGATTTGCACCAGTTCTGAATCGCCTTCGGGTAAACGCATCGAGGCCAGCATAGCCGATTTTGTCCCGCGTGGCTTTTCGTAAGTTTGCGATTGCCTGTAAGCCGCTTCTCCGCTACTCTTGCCGCGGAGGCTCCCCATGATCTCTGCGCCGCGTCCCGCATTTCCCAGTACTGTCATCCCCGGATTCCGCTATCGCGATGCGCCGGCAGCCATCGAGTGGCTCTGCAACGTCTTTGGATTTACGCGCCATGCCGTTTACGAGGGTGAAAACGGCACCATCGGTCACGCCGAACTCGTCCTCGGCGGCGGCATGATCATGCTCGGCACCGGTAAGGACGACGCATACGGTAAGGGCTTCAAGTCGCCCGCTGAACTCGGCGGCATCGAGACAGCCAGCACTTACATCTTCGTGCCCGATGCCGACGCAGCCAGCGCCCGCGCCATCGCGGCCGGCGCAGTCGTCGTTCGTCCGCTGCAGGACACGCCCTATACCAGCCGCGAGTTTACGGTGAAAGACCCAGAAGGGCACACCTGGACGGCCGGCACCTACAACCCATGGGCCAAAGACGCCTAATAGTGCGGTTGATCGGAAATTCCGGAGCGAGCAGGGGGGGTTAACCCCCTGAACAGGGATCCAAAAGACGGGCCTTCACAGGCTGCGGAAAAACCCAATTCGTCTTGCCTTGTAACAGGGGACGACTTTAGTCGTGCCGAAAGAGCCAATAAAATGAGTCGTGGGCTTTAGCCCCTGCTAAGTCTGTTCCCGCGATTCACTCAAATGAAGGCCTTTTTTCGCAGCCTGTTCAGGCCCGGATGAATTCCTGCCAAAGAAAATGCACCATCAGCGCTAAGCACACCCTCCGGTCTCTGAAAGCCAAGAGCCGCCCAACTGGACGGCTCATGCACTCTACCGGCGCGGTTCACCTCAGCAAACTTCTCTATTCCAGCCTTCCAATGTGTTCTGCAGCTCCCGCATGAACTTGCCGGCGTCGGCTCCGTCGATGATCCGGTGATCGAAGCCTAGGCAGAAATACTGCATCGACCGAATCCCTATGGTGTCGTTGCCTTCCTTGTCGGTCAGCACCACCGGCTCCTTCTTCAGCCCGCCGATGGCCAGGATCGCCGACTCCGGCTGGTTGATGATCGGCGTACCGTACTCGCCGCCGAAGACCCCCGCATTGGTCAGCGTAAAGGTGGACCCGGAAATCTCGTCCGGCATCAGCTTCTTGTTGCGGGCCCGGTCAGCCAAGTCGGCAATGGACTGCGCGAGGCTCAGAAAGCTGCGCTCCTCCGCCTGCCGGATCACCGGCACAAGCAGGCCCCACTCCAGGGCGACAGCAATGCCCAGGTGAATATGCGGATGATAGTGAATCGCGCCGTTCGCCAGCGAAGCGTTCACAATGGGAAACTTGCGCAACGTCTGCACGACCGCCGCGGCAATGAACGGCATGTAGGTCAGCTTCACCCGGTTGCGCTTCTCGTATGCACCCTTTTCGCGCTCCCGCAGCCGGACAATGCGCGTCATGTCCACCTTGTACACGGTGTGCGCGTGCGGGCTGATCTGCTTGCTCTCCAGCATGCGCTGGGCAATGATCGCCCGCATCTTGGTCATCGGCACCGCCCCTTCGGGCAGAGGGGCCTGCGGTGCGGCCGTTTGCGCTGTCGTCGGCGTCTTGGGCGCAGGGGAAACAGCAGCCTTGGTCGTGCTCCCCGGGCCATGTTTGCTCAGTTGCTGCAGAACGTCTTCTTTGGTGATGCGCCCGGCCGAGCCCGTTCCCACAATCCGCGTCAAGTCGAGACTCTGTTCGCGCGCAATGCGCCGCACCAGCGGCGAAGAACGCAGCCGCCGATTCCCATCGATCAAAGCTTCAGCTTCAGCGGGCGCATCTGGAGCCGGCGCGGCAGCAGCCTCTTCAACCGGGACACCAGCATCGACACTCTGCCCCGTCCCACCCAGAACCCCGCCAATGATCGCGACCACCACGTTCACCTGCACGGTTTCGCCTTCGCGCACCTTGATCTCGCTCAGCACTCCGGCCACTGGCGCGGGAATCTCCGCGTCTACCTTGTCGGTAGAAATCTCGAACAGCGGCTCGTCCTTCGCCACCGTATCACCGGCCTTCTTGAGCCATTTGGTGATGGTGCCCTCAAAGATCGATTCACCCATCTGCGGCATCACCACTTCAACGCCGCCCTCGCCAACCGCTGGCGAGCCCTGAAGCTGTACCCTAGCCAGATTTGCGGATACCTCCGGCGCAGAATGAGTCCCTAGCAGCTCAGTCCCTAGCCTCTCAGTCCCAAGTCCCTCAGTTCCTAATCCCGGACCTTCTCCCGCCTCCGCCACCACCGCCACAACTGCGTTCACCTGCACCGTCTCGCCCGCAGCCACCCGGATCTCGCGCAGAATCCCCGCCACCGGCGACGGAATCTCCGCATCCACTTTGTCGGTCGAGATTTCGAACAGCGGCTCGTCCTTCGCTACCGGGTCGCCAGCCTTCTTGAACCACTTGGTGATGGTGCCCTCAAAGATCGATTCGCCCATCTGCGGCATAACTACGTCGGTTGCCATGGATCGTTTTCTCCGGTGTACAGGGGATGTAAGCGGATGTTCGTCTTTGCCGGATTATAAATTGCGGTGCGCACAAGCAGCGCAGGCTCAACACTTCACCGGGCTCTCGGGGGCGCCAGTCAGCCTTTCGAGCTCAACGGGAACCTGCAGCGGCGCGTCTTCCGCCGGAAATGCCACCCGCGCGGCCTCGGATTCCGCACGAGCCGCTGCCTGCGCCCTGAGTGCATCCATGCTCTCGACCGCCAGCACCTGTTCTCCCAGCACCATCCCGAACTGCCGCGCAGCCCTGTGCGCCACCACCTCTAGCGTTGGAAGCTCCGCCGGGTGCACCACTTCCTTCTCCAGGCTCGTCACCGCGTGATCTGCAATGCCGCAGGGAACAATCAGCGCGAAGTCCCGCAAATCCGTAGTCACATTGAAGGCAAACCCATGCGAGGTGATCCCGCGCGAAACATGAATCCCGATCGCACCGATCTTCCGCTCCGGCCCACCATGTCGATGACCGGCCTCAAGTCCCTCAGTCCCGAGTCCCTTAGTCCCAAGCCCTTCGGTCCCAGGTCCCTCATTCCCTAGTCCCTCGCATTCCCCGCACCACACCCCGGTCAGCCCCTTGATCCGCCCGGCGCGCACACCGAATCCGCCGCACAGCCGAATCAGCGCCTCTTCCATCTGGCGCACAAAGTCCACTGGCCCCATGCGTCCGCCGCTCTCGGTCCGCAGTGTGCGCAGATCGAAGATGGGATACCCCACCAACTGGCCCGGTCCGTGATACGTCACATCTCCGCCGCGGTTGATCTCGTGGACAGTAACCCCGCGCCGCGCCAGCAACTCGGCCGAAGCCAGCACGTTGGCGCGGTTTGCGTTCCGCCCCAGCGTCAGCACCGGAGGGTGCTCCAGCAGCAGCAGGACATTCTCAACCCGGCCCTGGTAGCGCAACTCGGCAATCTCCGCCTGCAAGCGCAGCCCCTCGCTGTATTCCACCCGCCCGAGATAGAGATATTGGATCATTCTGCTTTTTGCCGCTTCTTGATTGTACCCAGCGGCCCTGTGCCTTCGTCGGGCAGCCTTCACTCCTCAAGCCGCGCCGCAAACAGCTTCGCAAACACCGTCCGATGCTCCCATGCGACCAGCGCCCACAGCAGAGTCGCAAAGGCTCCCATTCCGACGCCGCTCGGGTTCATTAAGAGGTGGAACGCGAGAATGTTGACCAACACCGGACCCAACAGCGTCAGCCCCAGTCCCACGAACCGGTTCAGCAGCAGCAGAATCGCTGAGATCACCATCACCGCTCCCACCACATAGAAGTAGTGCGCGGCAAACAGGGCGGCTGAAAACTGTCCGGCCAACCCTGTTGGCATCGGCCCCATGGGAATGAAATTCAGAAACATGTTGGAGCCAAAAACTAGAAACATCAGCCCCAACAGATAGCGAGCGATCATTGTGACAATCTTCAAGTTGTCCTCCTTCTTGAGGTGTGTGCGAATCGAGTCGAATCCAGGGGTGTCCGGAGCCGGCGGCGTATTCACGGCTCAAAGGAAGGGAAGGAAACTCCCGCAGAAAATGGATGGCCTTGTTTCGCCGATGGATTCAAAGGATTTATCTACCGACCTCGAAGTCGTCTCGTCCCAAATCCCCTACCGCAACTGGTAATGCCAAGCGGCGAGGATGCCCCGCCTATGGCGCGCTTTCAATCTGCCTGCTGATCCATCGACTCAAACTCACGCCCTCGCCCGCCGCGCGCAGAACCGCTTTGCGGTGCAGTTCTGGTTCCGTGCGCAGAAGGATTTTGCCGTTGAACGGGCGGTCGGGCGGTTGGCCGGTCTCGGCGCATAGTTCCAGATAGCTGTCGATGCTCTCGCGGAACGCCCGCTCAAGTTCCGAAGCTGTTCTGCCCTCGAAATGAATTACATCCCGCAGCCCGGCCACGGTGCCGGAGAAGGTTTTCTCCTCCGCATCGAAGTCGATAGGGCTGGCGGTATAACCCTTGTATTCCATCATGGCTTCACCCCAGCATTGATAAGGAATTGCCGAACAGCATCGACTGCGCCTTTTTTGGTCTCGGGCTTTGGGTGCGGACGGTGAAAAACGGCGGTCACGCCGTTCAGTCTTGCCGCGACCCTGCTTCCCGCCCGCTCCGTCACTTCGCCTCCCAGCGCGCGGATCAACGATTCAATAGCGGACCAGCGGATGTCCGCCTTGGTTGGCATGTGGAAGACCGCATTCAACGTCGCTTGCTGCGCCTTGTTCATGGCTGAGGAAACCTGACCTTTCTGGTTCCGGAGCGCCGACACAGTGATAGCACATATCGATATCGCAAGGCAAGGAGACTTGAGAACATTCTCGCCCCGGCCCTCGTAGCGCAATTCGGCAATCTCCGCCTGCAGGCGCATCTTCTCGCCGTACCCCACCCGCCCAAGATTGAGATATAGGATCGTTCCGCTTCTCGATTGCAGCGATCTGGCGGTCCGGATTTGATACATTGGCACTACACGGAGTGCCGCTGCGCGATATTGTTTAAATCCTCCTCTCACACACTGCCTCTCCCGCCAGCGCAGGCTGGGGTGTGTCTCTTCCTGAACCCATTGAGAGGATTACTTCCGTGAAACTTGAACAATTTGGATGGAACAGTTTTTTTGAGAGCCAACTCAGCGGCGGAATCGTCGGCCGCGTGGCTTCGTCGAACCACGGGCGTTTTCTGGTGTGGACCGAGGCCGGCGATGTGGACACCAGCGTCAGCGGCTTGTTGAGACAAAGCGGGGAACTGTGGCCGGCGGTGGGCGACTGGGTCGTGTTGCGCGACGACGCCGAAGTGATCGTCAAGGTCCTTGACCGGCAGACGAAGCTGAGCCGCAAGCAGCCCGAGCGCGAGGTTCGCGAGCAGGTGCTGGCCGCCAATATCGACGTGTTGTTCATCGTGAGCGGCCTGGACCGCGATTACAACGAGCGGCGCATCGAGCGCTTTCTGGTCATGGCAAGGGAGAGCAACGCGCGGCCAGTGGTCCTGTTGAACAAGTCGGATCTGGCCCCGGAACTGGGCCTGGATCTGCCGGAGATTCTGCAGCGGACCCAACAGTTGAGCCCGGGGATCACCGTGGTGCCGCTCTGCGCGCGCTCTGGCGATGGACTCGAGGCCGTGCCCGCGCAGCTGAAGGCAGGGCAGACAGCCGCATTGATCGGCTCCTCCGGGGCCGGCAAATCGACAATCCTCAACCGCTTGCTGGGCGACGAGCGGCAACGGACGGCCGAGGTTCGCAAAGGGGACAGCCGCGGACGGCACACCACCACCAGCCGCCAGCTGTTTGTGATGCCGGGCGAATGGCTGCTGATGGATCTGCCGGGGCTCCGCGAGGTCCAGCTCTGGGCAACAGCGGAGAAGCTGGAAGACAGCTTTGAAGATATTCAGGCGCTGGCGCAAACCTGCCGCTTCCGCGACTGCACCCACTCGGCCGAGCCGGGTTGCGCCGTGTCGGCTGCGGGCCTGGACCCGGCGCGGGTAGCCAACTACCTCAAGATGGGGCGGGAGGTGACTCAACTGGACCAAAAGAAAGATCCGCGCATGGTGCGAGAGACGAAGCCCAAGCGCAAGCCGGTGGGGAAGCCGGCCCGGCAGCACTCGACGGAAGAAGACTAGTGTAGTCCGCCGTTAATCTTGTCATTTATTCATTGCAGCCTTTGCACGGGTGACCTTTCCCAGGATGTCGGTGGCTTTTGCGGTCCAGATGAAGGGCTTGGGGCTTTCGTTGTGGCGGTCGATGTAGTCGCCGATGGCCAGAATGAGTTGCTCCAGATCCTGGAAGATCCCTCGCCTGATCCTGTTTTCCGTCAGGTCACGGAAGAACCGTTCGATCATGTTCAGCCACGAGGCTGAGGTCGGCGTGAAGTGCACATGGAAGCGCTTGTGTCGTTCGATCCACCTCTGGACGCGTTCGTGTTTGTGCGTGCCATAGTTGTCGCAGATGATGTGGAGTTGCTTGTCAGCCGGCACGGTTCGGTCGATCATGCGCAGGAACTTCAGCCATTCCTGATGCCGGTGGCGCTGCTGGCATAGGTGGTAGACCTCACCGTTGGCGGTGTTCAGCGCGGCGAACAACGTGGTCGTGCCGTTGCGTTTGTAATCGTGGGTCATGGTTTGGCCGCGGCCTTTTTTCATCGGCAAGCCTGGCTGGGTGCGGTCCAGAGCCTGTATCTGGCTCTTCTCATCGACCGAAAGCACCAGCGCGTGCTCGGGTGGATCAAGATAGAGGCCGACAATGTCTTCGAGTTTGGCGGCGAACTCGGGATCGTTGCTGATCTTGAAACTCTCCATGCGGTGCGGCTTCAATCCATGCGCTCGCCAGATGCGCCCCACGCTGGACTCTGAGATGCCCGCCAGTCGTGCCATGGTGCTGCGCGACCATTGCGTGGCATTCACCGGCGTACTCTGCGTGGTCATGGCGACGACTTCGGAAACTTTCTCTGTGGTAATCGTCGGCGTGCGGCCAGATCGCGGCGCATCCTTTACCAACCCCGCTACACCCTTGGCCAGGAACCGGCTGCGCCATCGGGAAGCCATCAGCGGCGCCACCGACAGGCGCTCTGCAATCTGCTTGTCTTGGAGTCCGTCGGCTGCCAGTAAGACGATACGGCAGCGCTCGACCACGCGCACCGGCGTGGTCCGCCGTCGCACAAGACTCTGCAATTCCGCTCGTGCTTCCGAACCCAGATGGATCGCTGCTGCTACGCGCATATCGGTCACCTCAACTGTATAAGAGATGATCGATCACATATAAAAGACTATATTTATGGCGGACTACACTAGCGATCCAGCCTCGTTGGCCAAATGGGGTTCCGCGAAAGGCCGAGGACGCATACCGCTCAACGCCGGGAATGCCCTGGAATCCCAACTGCGCTAGACTATCAACTGGCAGGAGGACCGGGCGGTCGCTGCCGGGCTCGGGCGCAAGCCTGTTGTCCGGGGGAGGAAAGTCCGAACTCCGCAGGGCAGTGTGCCGGATAACGTCCGGGACGTGGGCTTCAAGGCCTATGGACGGCCAGTGCCACAGAAAATATACCGCCTCGGCTACCCCTCAACCTGTCTCCTTTGGAGCCAAGCCGAGGGCGACCCTGGAACCGCCGAACAGGCTCGCCTGGACGGCCAGTCCCGGTGCTGGGGTAAGGGTGAAAAGGTGCGGCAAGAGCGCACCGCTCCGACGGTAACGCCGGAGGCAGGGTAAACCCCACACGGAGCAAGACCAAATAGGGAGGGAGGCGCGCGCCAGAGCAAGTGCGTGCCCGGTGTCGGCCCGGCACCGTAAGGCTGCTCTGAAAGTCCACGGTCCGGTTTCCTCGCAAGAGGCTGCCCGCCGCGGGACTGGCCGAAACCTCCGGGTAGGTCGCTGATGAACGTCCGCGGCGACGCGGCGTCTAGAGGAATGACCGCACACGACAGAATTCGGCTTACAGGATCCTCTTGCCGAAGGATGAATGGAACAAGTCAACCCTGACCGGAGAGATTCGGCCGGGGTTGTCCATTTTGGTGTACTACGCAAACGATATCGCTGAAATTATCTATTTTCTAATAGGAAGTGGGTTTGATCCGATAAGTAGAATGGGCTAACTAGTCCTAAGGTGAAAGACAAATGCAGTGGACTATCAAGAAAAAGCTCTACCTTGGATTCGGATTCGCCGTGTTCTTGTTAGTGGGTCTCGTCAGCGGTGCGCGCTGGGCGCAGGATCGCGCGGTGGCGACTGAACACGAGATTACTGGCACCATGGGAATGCTCAAGGACCTTGAACATTTGATTGGTTACATTCATGCCGTAACTTCGGCCCAGCGGGCCTACCTGATCTCCGGGAACCAAATGGCCGTGGCGGGAATTCCGGCATTGCGCCAGGACGCCAGGGACACAGTCGCGCGCATTAGCACCGCTATCAGCGGCAACCCGGAACAGATGGCTCATTTGGCCGCCTATCAGGATGCCATTAAGCAACGCATTGTCTTTGTAAACGCGCTCAATGCGGCGCGCAAGGATCAGGGCTTTGATGCAGCCAAGCAGCTGTTCGACACAGGTAAAGACGACCAGCTTCTGGCTGCGATTGAGGTGGAGTTCAACGCCATGCGGGACGGGGCGACCGCGCAGCTAAATGCGGAAGATGCTGCCAACATAACCCTGCAGCGCAGACTTGCCTGGATGGAGGGACTTTCTGTCCTGATAGCGGTGGTGCTGCTGATCGCCATCGCCTTGACGCTGACACACGCGATCCGTAACAACGTGCAGATCGCCATTGAAATGGTGGGGGCCATGGCGGAGAAGGATCTCTCGCAAGCCGACGGAGAACCGGCCACCAACGACGAGCTCGCTACCGCCATTCTGGCGATTAACAGGATGAAACAATCCATGGCAACAGCGCTAGGCGATGTTGCACGGTCCACGGCGCAGGTCGCATCCGCGGGATCGGAAATTGACTCCACCGCGCAGCAAATGGCCGCTACCGTGCGGGAGGAAAAGAGAGATGTCGAGCAATTTGCCTCCTCGCTGGCAGAGATGAATTCAGCTGTCAGGGAAGTCGCCGAACATGCTGAGAGCGCTTCTGTCGCTGCGAATGACGCTGTCTCCAGCGCCACCGCGGGACGCGATGTGGTCCTCCATACCCAGCAGGCGATGAATCGCATCCACGATTCCGTCACCACTGCCTCGGGGGACATCACGATTCTGGGTAAAGATACTCAGAGCATCGGCGAAGTGGTTCGAATCATCCAGGAGATTGCAGAGCAGACCAACCTTTTGGCCCTCAACGCGGCCATCGAGGCGGCGCGCGCCGGCGAACAGGGCAAGGGATTTGCCGTAGTCGCCCAGGAAGTGCGGGTTCTGGCCGAACGCACGGCAAAGTTCACCAAGGAGATTGCATCGAAGATCGACTCTGTGCAGCAGGGAGCGGCGCGCGCAGTCCGGTCCATGCAACAGGGCGAGGATGTGGTGAACGAGGGCGTTAGCCAGTTCAATCAGGTGAGCGAATCACTGGAAGCGATCCTGCTGAAGATTGAAACCGCGCAGCACGGAATCACCATGATCGCTACGGCGGCTTCCGAGCAATCCGCAGCCACCGAGGGGCTCACCGAGAGCATTCATCGCATCTCGTCGAAGGTCAATCAGACGGCAACAGAAGTGGATCAAACCGCGGTGGCCTGCTCCGAGCTCGCACATCTTTCCTCCGACTTGCAGTCGGTGGTGGATAGCTTCCAACTTCCAGCCGCATCGAGGACCGAACCCAAGTCCAAGCCGCGAAAATGATTGGAAGAGGGATGCATCCTTCGGCAGAACCGACCAACTGAATCGTATGCCTGGAGCCGTGCAAGACGTTCGGCTCGGTTCTAGGCAGCTGTATAGCTATACGATGGGAACATGCTGCGTGTGAAAATCCTGCAAGCCGGGGCCCGAGTTCCTGCCGTTGCCCATCCCGGCGAAGACCTTGGCTATGACCTTTTTTGCTCCGAAGGAGCCTCGCTGCCACCCCGCGCCACCGTCCGCCTGCGTACAGGAATCGCCGTCGAAGCCCGGAATCCGGCAACCGGCGCGCCTCTTGGACTTCTGGTGCGCGATCGCTCATCGATGGCCGCACGAGGCTTGGCAACCACCGGCGGTGTCATCGATGCCGGCTATCGTGGCGAGATCCTGGTCCTCATGACCAACCTCGGTTCGGAAACCATCGAAATCATCGCCGGCGAAAAGATCGCCCAAATGATCCCCGTGCCGGTTTTGACTGGATCCGTCGAGCAGGTGGAGAGTCTGGAAGACTCTGCCCGCGCGGAAAAGGGCTTTGGCAGTTCCGGCCGATAAGGCAGCCGTCCCTGCCGCTCATAACGGATCGCTGTGCTTGCGAAAGACGACCTTCAGTTCCCGCCGCCAGTGTTCGCTCAGGGCGATCAGCTCCCACTCCACCTCCGGCGACAAATACCGGAGCACCGGCTCGTTCGCCGGATGAATCCTCAGCGCCGGAGCCGCCAGCAACATGCGCGGCGGCATCGGCGAAACCTCAATCCCTGGGAAATATCCTGCCCGTTCAAAAGCCGAAAGGGCACGGCCTCCCTCGCTTCCTGCCACCGGTTGGCGGTCGGCGTTCAGCGCCCTCACCCGAATCCAGTAGTCCAGCGCCTGCAACGGAAGGTGCAGGTCCTCGTCGGCCTTTAACTCCAGAACCGTCAGCCTCCCGGTGCGGTCCAGCGCCAGCAGGTCCAGCATCCCACGGTCCCCGGCAGAGAGCGCTGGAACCTGCGTGTAGATTGGATTGCCACGCAGTCCGGGCAGCAGTTCCTTTATCTCGGCTCTCAACACAGACTCCAGCCAGCGCTCGGGCTGGAGCCGAAACAGCGGGTCGATGTGCGTTCCGTCGGGGTGGCGGCTTTGCAAGAGCCTGTCTGTCAAGTGCTGGAACAGCCCTTCGTTCTCGGCTGTCAACGGGGTGGCATTGGACCCGGCGCCAAAGACGATCTCGTCTTCACTGTGGAAGGTACTCCCCGCAAACCCGTGGCGAACCCGTGCAAACTCAAGCCCGTGCAGCAGCAGCCCCACTTCGCTTGCGGAGCCGGGCAGGATCTCCACACGCGCCCTCGCTCCCGCTGGAATCAGGGTCAGAACCCGGTCCAGACCGCCCTGGCAGCGCTCGATCGCCGCAGCGGGCGAAAAAGCATGCACCAGCCGCGACTCCAGGTTCCCCGTGTCACGGTAATCCACCTGGACCAGTTCTTCGCTGCGTTCATCCAGCGTGAACATCTCGAATCTGGCCAGCAGAGGGTTCAGCCAGGCTATCCGTTCGGCGGTTGTCCGCCAGGCACCGGCGGGAACGATCACCTTCAGCCCACCAAAATGACGCCGTCCGCCTTCGAGTGTCCGACAGTAATCCAGCCACAGGATTCCGGCGGTCAGAACCCCGTCTACTATGACCCCGGACTCCGCCTCGCTCACGCCAATCACCGCTTCCGCACTGGTGCCGCGCAGCAGGCGTCCACGGACGTAGGCGGGCCCGAAACTGTGCGTCAGGTCCATGGCGGAGCGCATTCCGTCCACCTTGGATCCCGGGAAGCTCCTCGTCAACACTCGCTCGAGGATTCGCTGGTAGCCTTTGCGCGCGGCCTCCTGCGCGGTTGGAGTGCGGCGGTCGCTGCTTGCCACCAGTTCCAGTGCTTGGGGCTTGGCCATGCCCATCCGCCGGGTGATCAGGCGCAGACATTGCGCCCGCTCCTGAACCTCGACCACCGTGCGGATCAGATTGCGTTCCTCGCTCCACAGCTGCAGCACACAGCGCCCGTGCTGGTCACCTATCGTGTACCGCGCTGTGCGCATGTCGAAAAGGACACTTCCGTCTTCCAGCACGGCCGCTTGCGGATGATCGGCAAGATATGCCTCGATCCGCTCCTCAAGCTGGCCCCGCGATGGCGTTTGTGTTCCGGATTGTCCTTGCAACGCGGCCCGGGATGGGGCGGCCATGCGGCCGCTACCACCCCTGCCGTTTGCGCAAGCTGGTGATGTGCGCCGTGTGATGTCGAGAGTGCCACTCGTACAGCGCCAGCGCTTTGGCCAGATTCTGACGGCCCATCTCGGGGTGGTTATAGCCCCGATGGAAACCGTCGTCCGCCATCGATTCGAGCAGCTCGACCCAGCGCCCATGAAGAGCCGAAATCAAGGCTAACGAGCTTTCGATCGGTAGACAGCGGCTGTCCGGCATATTTGCCCACGCGGCCTCGTCGTAGGGCTTGATTGTCGGCCATTCTTCCGTCAGTGCCAGCTTGAAGCGGATATACGCATTGGCGTGGCTGTCTGCTACGTGGTGCACCACCTGCCGGCTGGTCCATCCGTCTTCGCGGTACGGCGTGTCGAGCTGCGCGTCGGTCAGGCCGCTCGTCGCCGCGCGTAACCGCTCGGGCAACAGGCGCAGGGTTTGAATGTGGGCCGCTCGTATCCCCGGCATGCTGCTGGCGGGGGCTGCAAAGCGGCCTATCGGAAATCGGAGGTCGTCCAAATCGGTCATCTCACGAACCTTATCATGCGGCTTTGCCTGCAGAAAAACAGTCTTCGAACCTCGGCCCCGGCAGGCTCAAGTTTCGTCCGGGGACCGAAGTCCGGACTACAGCGAAACCAGAGTTGGTGTATCCCGAAAGCACAGCACCAAAGTTGACGCGACCATCAGGGAGCGGCGACCTTGCACGAAACTTACCGGGTCACAGGGACTTTGGTTTCGCTCTACGCGGCGTGGTGGTGGTGGGAATGGTGGTGGCGCGCATGGTGATGGTGCTGGGTGCCGGCAAACGCCGGAATCGCAAAAACCATCAACAGCAGGGCAGTAGCAAGAATCTTCTTCATGGCAAGACTTTAGCACGCTCCCAGCCCCGGTTAAAGAGCGGAAAGCCGCCCGCACCAAAACTGCAAATGCGCGCCGCCAGCCCCGCGGCCGTTGAATCCGTCGTAAACTTAAGCCACTATGAGACCTCCTGTCGCCTCCCCCGACGCCAGCCACAAGCGCTATTTTTTTCAGAAATTCGGCATCACCGAGCGCCTTCTCGAACGCTGCCTCGGAGAAGCCCTTTCTGCAGGTGGCGACTACGCCGACCTCTATTTCGAATCGGTTTCCGCCACCTCGCTGGGCGTCGATGAGCAGATCGTGAAGTCCGCCAGCCAGGGCACCAGCGCCGGCTGCGGCATTCGCGTGCTCAGCGGCGAACGCACCGGCTACGCGTATACCGACAACCTCAGCCCCGAGCGTCTGCTGCAGGCCGCGCGCACCGCCGCGCTCATCGCCTCCGGCCCCGCCAAATGTCCGGTCCAAGGATTTGTCGAGGCTCCTGTCGCCGACCTCTACCCCGTCCCCATGGGTGGTTTCGATCTCGATCTTGCCGCCCGGCTGGACCTCATTCTTCGCGCCGACCGCGCCGCGCGGGCCGCCGACTCCCGCATCGTGCAGGTGCGCGCCAGCTACTCCGAGGAACTGCGGCGCATCCTCATTGCCGCTTCCGACGGAGCCTACGCCAGCGACACCCAGCCGCTCTGCCGGCTCAACGTCTTCGTCATCGCCAAAGACGGCGTCAACACCACCAGGGGCTCGGCCGGTGGCGGCGGAAGAGCGAGTCTGGAACAATTTACAGGGAGCAAAAGTGCGGAGCACCTGGCCAGGGAAGCGGCCCGCGGAGCACTCCTCCAGCTCGGGGCAATCCCCGCCCCGGCAGGCGAAATGGAAGTCGTGCTCGGCCCGGGCTGGCCGGGAATCCTGCTGCACGAAGCCGTCGGCCACGGCCTCGAAGCCGACTTCAACCGCAAGAAGACCTCCGCCTTCACCGGACTCGTCGGCCAGAAAGTGGCCAGCTCAAAGGTCACTGTCGTCGACAACGGCACCATCAGCGGGCGACGGGGCTCGCTCAACGTCGATGATGAAGGCTCCGCGACCCAGGAGACCGTGCTTATCGAAGGTGGCGTCCTGCGCGGCTATCTCACCGACAAGCTCTCCGCCCGCCTCATGGGTACGGAGAATACCGGCTCGGGCCGCCGTGAAAGCTACCAATCCATCCCCATGCCCCGCATGACCAACACCTACATGCTCGCCGGCGAAGACGATCCAGCCGATATCATCCGCTCGGTCAAGCGCGGCCTCTTTGCCGTCAACTTCGGCGGTGGCCAGGTCGACATCACCAACGGCAAGTTTGTCTTTTCCGCCTCCGAGGCTTACCTGATCGAAGACGGCAAAATCACTGCCCCGGTGCGCGATGCCACCCTGATCGGCAACGGTCCCGAGGCGCTGAAATACGTGTCGATGGTGGGGCACGATTTGAAACTCGACGAGGGCATCGGCACCTGCGGCAAAGACGGCCAATCCGTTCCCGTCGGCGTCGGTATGCCCACCATCAAGCTCGACAAAATGACTGTAGGCGGCACGGGAAGGTAAGCACCTTTGCGCCATTTGCGCGGCAAGTGCCGCGCGCCTATCTACAACACTGCAATCTGAACATAGCGCGGAAGTGTCGAAGTATCCGCTTAATTTTCTTTTTCGGTTTGCTACGCCACTTGTCGAAATCCTCGGTCCTTTAGGCTTCCAAAGTGACGAACCGGAGATTCCGTCGGAATAGTAGATCAGACCAACACGATACGGCGGCATAAAGGTCGCCTCCTCGCCCTTCATTGCAACAACGGGCAATCCGGCATCTGACATATCCAGGAGTAGCGCCGCAACTCTCTGGCCTGGCATCTCCCCCTAACTCTTGGAAAGAAAGGCCGTCATCGGAATTGGGGAGGCGCCGCCCGATGAAGAAATAAGGTGCGGATATTGCGAGGATGCAAATACAAGAACTTCATGAATCGAGAAGGAATGGGACGGAGGCCATTCGCCGTCCCATATCATCCTAGAACGCAAGCTTCGTCTGATCGAGGCGCTGATCTATTCGCTCGGAGTTGAGAAGGATCGACAGACCATCTCTTCGGCCCTGTACGCGGCCGATTCGAGACTGCCCATTGCACTCGGGCCAGACTGGACAAAACACTGTTCGTGATGACTGCAATCTCGATCCAGACGATTTGCTGTGTAGCCCTTGATCTCCCAGCAAATGCCGCTGATCGAGCATTGGTGGGACAGAAATAACTAACCACGCCTGCATAGCGACGGGCCCAGTCGATCATGATTGACGGATGCGCCAGTTAGCTTGTGGCTTTTTGCGCGGCCCAACGCTTCCGCTGCGCATCGGCGATCCGCTTACGCGCCTCGGGACTCAGGACACGCTGCTTTTTCACTTTGGCCTTTGTCTTTGTCTGGCCCTTCAACGCGGGCCCAGCCTTCTTGCTGGTGCGCTCCACGATTTTGCTCGCCTTGGCGGCGACTTTACCGGTGTTGGCGAGAAGCGCGCGAACGCGCTGCAATTTTGCAATCTCAGCTTCGATCAGAGAAAGAATTGATTCATTTGCCATAAGACAAAGAATAGCTGAAAATCCCGTGTTTGGACAGAACGTATGAGCGGGCGGCATCCAATCCGGCATGTCCGCCCGCCAACTTACACAACATTTAATCAGGTCTTCCTACAAGGCGCTCGCGATATTCCTTTTGCAGAAGAAAGAATGCAGCTTTCTTTTGGCCCTGATCCGAAATCAGTCCTTTTCGATTGAACTCATCCTGAATGCCCGTCAATGGCCTGTTTGGAGAGCGGAAATCCATCAAGACCCATGGACTCATTCCTCTTAATTGAGGAATCCTATTCAGCATTCCAAACTGATGTTTGTAAATATTCTCCTGATACTCTTCGGTCCACCGATCGTTTGGCCCGCCATGCAGCCCGGCTTTGGCGTCTCCGCCGAATTCGCTTACGATCATCGGCTTCTGATAGGCCACGCGCCAATCGGTCACGTCCGCGGTTTCCGGATGTTGCTCATACCATCCAATGTATTCGTTGAAACCGATCACATCCAGCGCCGCGCCCAGCGGATCATCGATGGTTTTCGTATTTCCGTTTCCGCCGACGAGCAGCGCGGCAGTTATCAGGCGCGTGGAGTCGAGTTCGCGGGCGCGAGCGGCCAGCGCAGTGATGAATTTCGTGCGCGCGTCCGTCTTCGGGGTCTCGTTGGCCATGGACCACAGGATGATTGCCGCATGATTGCGCGAGGTTCCGATTTCCTCTTCAAGTTGGCGCTGCGCCTTTTCGTAGACCTTTGGGTTCTCGAATTGAAGCGCCCAATAGACAGGGTTCTCCGACCAGACAAGCAAACCCATACGATCGGCCGCGCGCAGCATGGATTCATCGTGCGGGTAATGTGCCAGACGCACAAAGTTCGCGCCAAGTTCCTTCGCCCAGCCCAGCAATACTTCCGCGTCCTTATCCGTGTTCGCGCGACCGGTGCGATACGGCGCCTCGGCATGAATGCAGATTCCGCGCAGAAAGACGGGTTTTCCGTTCAGCAGAATTTCTGTGCCGCGCGTTTCGACTGTCCGAAAACCGATCACTTCATCGACTCTGTCTTCGCCCGCATGCAGCACGACTTTATATAACTTCGGGTTTTCGGGCGTCCAACGTTCGAGGCCCTCAGCCTTCACGTGAAAGGAATAGTTACCAGGCTTATCGCTGCTTGCGTCCGCGTTGATTTTGAGTTCGGGGATTTCCAGCCGGACTTGCTCGCCGCCCCTTGCTCCTTCGAGGTGTATCCACCCTTCGATCATCGAATCGCCGGTGCGGCTCAGGTGCACGTCGTACTGATCGATGAAAGTTTCAGGGACTTCGATAAGGGACACCGAACGGGTCAGCCCACCGTAATTCCACCAATCTGTCTGGAGGGTTGGCACACCGTCTTCGTGGCGCGTGTTATCCACTGCCGCAACCACGAAATTGCCGCCTTCGTGGACTACCGAAGTTATCTCGCAGTTGAAGCTGGTGTAGCCTCCTTCGTGTTCGCAAACCTTTTTGCCGTTGACCCAGAACAGCGATTTGTAATTGGCCGCTCCAATGTGGAGATAAAGGCGCGTATGCGGCTTGGGCTGGTAAGTAAAGTCGCGTTCGTACCACATGGGCCCTTCATAGTAGAGGAGCGATTCGCGTTGTGTATTCCAGTCGCTGGGAACCTTGAGAGTGGGCGTCTTTGAAAAGTCATACTCAGTCGGGAACGGATCGCCCGCCTGCGCCTTCCGGTTGAGGAAGAAACCGTTTGACTTCTCTTCATGATGAAAGCTGTAGAGCCCGTTGAAGTAGGGATCTACGATCGAAGCCCAGTCGCCGTTCAGCGAGATAGCCGGCCGCATGTCCGCACCGGTGAGAACAATCGGCTCCGGTGCAGCCACGGCGAAGGAAGCTAAGGAACAAGCAAAGGATGCAGCCAAGGCAATGCGAATCGGCAAGGACTTCATTGAAGGGTCACTTCCATTTCGTTTTAAATAGCAGAGCCGGACAGAATTGAGGCTATACTGCCGGCCGCTCGCAAGATCGAGTAATTTTATCGTTTGTCGGGCCGATCTGTATATTCGCGACGAAGACCGAGATCCCCTCGATAAGAAAGAAAGGGATGAGCCAATGGCCCATCCCTTCGTATGGCTCAATTACTCGAAGCTTTGCCTATTGCCCCATGTACATCACATGCACATAGGTTCCGAGACGCGTGTTGTAGGCCAGGTAGTAACCTTCGTGATCGGGATCTTCGTAGATCACAATGCTGTCACGGTCCCAGAACCAGCCATCGCAGTAGCCAATTTCTGCCGGAGCAACGCTAAAGAAAAAGCCATTGAATCCGAAGCGGCCTGGGCCGCCGCCGGCAAGCCGCCAAACGTGGCCGGGGCCGAAACCGCCCGTAAAATGGCCGTGCACCCAAGGCTGATCGAGATGAAAACGGACGTCGTCGCGGCCTGTGTCGTGGCCAACCCACTGTTTGCCATCGACGTGCGGAGCATTGGGATGGCCTTCCTTATCAGCGTAGTTACGCTGTGGGTCAACCGGCTTGGGTGTTCCCTGGTACGCCTTGGGGCCCCGCGCCGGGGGTGCTTGATGCGCTTTGAATTCAGGGGCAGCGCTACCCCGTTCCTCGTTGTGCTGAGCAAGCGCGGGAACGGAGACCACAAGCAGGGCGAGCAAAGCAGTTTGCGCAATGCGCATAAATCCTCCTGAATCCGTCGAGGGATGGAAGAAAGGATCTTCCTGCTTTTCTCCCCGGATCGGTCCTTCTGGCTACAGTACATGGAACACTATGCATCCCGGCAAGTTGCTGTGGGAATCCGCGAGTCTACGCTTTGGGCGCGCGCCGCCATGCATAGAGCGGGAACTTTTCCGCAAGTTCCGCGACTTCATGGCGAATAACTTCCAAGGCCGCGTCGTCGTTACGAAGTTCCAGGGCTCGGGTGATCCAAGCCCCGATGGTGCGCATCTCGGACTCCTTCATGCCACGCGTGGTCAGGGCGGGCGTACCCACGCGAATGCCGGACGGCTTCAACGGAGGGTTGGTGTCGTAAGGGATGGAGTTCTTGTTAACCGTAATGCCGGCCTTCCCAAGAGCCAGTTCGGCCTCGGAGCCGAGGATGCCCTTCTGGAAAACATCCACGAGCATGAGGTGGTTGTCCGTTCCTCCGGAAATGATGCGGAAGCCTGCCTCCTGGAGCGTCTCTGCCAGCACCTTGGCGTTGGCGACGGTTTGCGCCGCATAGTCCTTGAATTCGGGCCGCAGAGCTTCTGCGAACGCCACTGCCTTTGCAGCCACAATGTGCGCCAGCGGTCCGCCTTGCTGTCCGGGGAACACCGACTTGTCGACAGCCGCCGCCAGATCCTTTCCGCAGAGGATCAGGCCGGAACGAGGCCCGCGGAGAGTCTTGTGGGTGGTTGTGGTGGTGATGTGGGCGTGGGGCACAGGAGAGGGATGTACGCCACCGGCGACCAATCCAGCAATATGCGCCATGTCGAAGACATAGACCGCTCCAACCTTGTCGGCAATGGCCCGCATGCGCTCGAAGTCCCAAAGACGCGGATAGGCGCTGCCGCCGCCGATGATCATCTTCGGCTTCTCACGGAGGGCGATCTCTTCCATCTGGTCGTAGTCGATCAGTTCGGTGTCTTTGCTGACGCCATAGAAGGTGGTCCGGTAAAGCTTTCCGCTGAAGCTCAGTTTGTGTCCGTGCGTGAGGTGACCACCATGGGCCAAGTCGAGTCCAAGGATCGTATCGCCCGCCTGAATGACCGCTGCATAGGCTGACGCGTTGGCCTGCGAACCGGAGTGCGGCTGCACATTGGCATGCTCAGCACCGAAGATCTGCTTGGCGCGATCGCGGGCGAGGTTTTCGACGACGTCGGTGAACTCGCAGCCCCCGTAGTAGCGGCGGCCCGGGTAGCCCTCAGCATACTTGTTTGTAAAGATTGAGCCAGCCGCCTCAAGGACAGCTTCGGAGACGAAGTTCTCGCTGGCGATCATCTCCAGCCCTTCGTGCTGGCGGAGCGTTTCCTGGTCAATAGCGGCAGCCACTTCGGGATCGGCTTGGGCAAGGGAGAGAGACATGCGGTCGGTCATAGTGAAATTTTAGACCTATTGGCACGCGTAACCTAGTCTGAGCGCTTGGAAGTCGTTGTAGTTTTGCAACGAGTTCACCTTTTGGCTTTTCTGGAAAGGATGAAGCCGCTGGAGAATTGTCCGTCGAGGAGCCGGCAAAGGCTTAGGAACGGACGTAGCACAGGACGACAATTCATCCATAAAATGGGTTTTCAGAGCGGCTTAGAAGCGGCTGTTCAGTGGGAGGCAAATGCATTTCCGAGGGATAGGTCTTTTCTCGTGCTTTCTTGCTGCCGCGATTTCTCTCGCGGCACAGACGCCGGTTCCCGATCCGTCTCTGCTCGCCAAGGCAAACAGCGGGGATGCGGCCGCGCAGATTGCAATAGGCGAAAGTTACGCGGCGGGCAATGGTGTCGCGCGCGATTGCAAGATTGCCGGGGAGTGGTTCGGCAAAGCTGCCCAGAGTGGAAGCGTGGCCGGAGAGTTGCGGCTGGCGACTTTCTATCGCGATGGAGCCAAGGGCTGCCCGCGCGACATGGCACAGGCCGCGCAGTGGTATCGCAAGGCTGCGGAGCAGGGAGACGTCGCCGCGCAGGGCATCCTCGGAGTGCTTTACTCCTACGGGCAGGGAGTCAAGCAGGATTACGTGGAGGCCTATTTCTGGCTGGACCTCGCTGCATCCGTGTCGGGACCCGAGCAGGCTCACTATGCCGCAAACCGTCAGATGGTAGGGGTACATATAACGACGGATGACCTGGAGGCGCTGCGCGAGCGGGTCGCCAAATGGAAGGCTACCCACCCGCGCTAGGCTTTGCTTTTACCGAGCCTGAATCTCCCTATTGGCGGTATGGCCATTCGAACTTTCCTGGCGCAGCGCCTTGAATGCGCGATAGACAAACGAGCCCATATACCAGCCGTCAATGTACTGGTATGGCGTTTCTCCGGTGGTGTAATGGCCGCACGGAAGTACCCGGCATTCGAAGTTAAGCCCGATGCGTTTGAACGCTTCCAGGACCTGCAGCGAATACTCCTTGGGAAAGGTGAGGTCGTAATTGGCATAGATCATGAGCACCCGTTTATCGGGCCCGGCACAAACGGGGCTATTGATTCGATCGTAGAAACTGATGGGACTAACGGCCGACCAGAGCTCGCGCAGGCGTGCCTGGGTGAGTCCTGCTTCCTCCAGTCCCTGCTTAACATGGCGTGTGCTTTGGCCTGCCCAAACGACGTCGCCGAAGGCGGTGGAAGCGTGGTTGAAGGCATTGACACGCAACCTTGGGTCGTGTGCGCTGGCCAAAAAGGCGTAGCAGGAGCCCAGGCTGGTGCCCAGGACACCGAAATCCGTGTACCCCTGTTCTTCGAGCCAGTCGAGGCAGCAGCGAATATCGACAACGGCCTGCCGGCAAGCGGAAAGAGTACGGCCAATGTTCGCGCTCACGGTGTAATCGGAGCGCTCCAGTTCGACCGGGCGGCGAATATCGTGGTACGGCTTGGAGAGCCTAAGGGCGGAAATCCCCATCCTGTTGAAGATGGTGCATAGCGAGTTGTGGCTGAATGCATCGGCATTCCACTGCGGCATCACGATAATGGCTTGCTTGGGCCGCTTGCCGTCCTTGCCAGAAGCCGCCGGATACCAGCGCGCGTTGACCAGGTCGTTCTCCGGGTACGAAGTGCGCTCGGGCGATGTGAAGCGCAGGAATTGAGCCTTGGGCACCTTTCCGTCGATCGCCTGCTGCTTCAGCTGCGCATCCTTTGCCAGCGTTTCCGGGCGAACATTGGTGGGATAGAGCTCGGGGTAACGCATCTCGATGCGAAAATCGGTGGGACGCTCGTAGCCGTAAAACTTGTCGCTGTTCTGGATCAGCAACTGGTTGATGCGGAGCATGGCTGCCTCAGCGGCCGCGTCGTCCTGGACCTCTTCGGGCCGGGGAACGAAATCCCCGAATCCGTGCGATTCGAGAAAAGGGGAAATCCACTCAAACCCCCACTCCAACGGGCGGACGACGCGATTCTCGTCGCGTGTGGTCAGGCGGTATTCCCAGTCGTACATCCAACGTGCGTAACGTTCTTTGAGATTGAACATTTGTCAGTACAAGTTTATCAGCGTGGAATCTGCGCTCTTGACGCCCCAAATGCGTGAAGAAGAGCGGGCCGTAGCTTAAGCCTTGCAAACAGCTCTTTTGAGCTCCAGATATTCAGCCGTCAGCCATCCCAGGCTCAGAAGCGCCAGGATGGCAATGATCACCTGGGAGATGACGCAGTACAAACACCAGACTTCGAGTACATATTCCTCAATAAAGGTCAGACGGAGGGCGAAGCCAAGGCCGATGATTGCGACCAGGAAAAGCAGGAATCGCTGGCGCGTATAGCCGAGAGCACCAAGAGCCAGGTAGCCAAGAATTCCCAGAATGGCCACTGGCACATGGTCGATCTCGGCGAACGGGCTGTGATTGACCACTCCGCAATCCCACCGCTCATTGATGGAGCAAGGCTCGGACCCCGTCGAGGTGTGGACACGAAGGGCAAGGACCGATACAACAACACCTGCGAGGGCGAAAAGGGTAATCAAGTAGCGCATCTGTTCAATGCTAACAAAAGTGAGAAGGAGGGGCATATTGGCCAAATGGGAGCTACTATCGTTGCAGGAACGATTCAGCCATGAACGGTGCAACCAGGAATGATTCAGGCAGCAGCGATCCGGATGTCCTGGCACTCGGTGCGCCTCTTCGGGTTGCGTACTTTGGCGGGAGCTTTGACCCGCCACACCTGGGCCATCTGGCCGTGGCGATGGCGGCAAAGGAAGCCCTGGCGCTGGACACTGTTCTTTTCGCGCCGGTGGGATTCCAGCCACTTAAGCCGCAAGGCTCACAGGCCAGCTTCTCTCAGCGGCTGACGATGACTCATCTGGCCATATCGGGTCATCCCGGATTCTCGATTTCGCTTGCGGACGAGCCGAGATCGAATGGAGTTCCGAACTACACGTGGGGAACCCTTCAAGCGGTGCGTGCGGAACTACCCGCAGGCTCCCAGCTGTTTCTTTTGATGGGTGCGGATTCGTTGGCAGGTTTTCGGCGCTGGTTCCGGGCTGCGGAGATCCCTTTCATGGCCGCGCTGATTGTGGCTTCGCGTCCTGGGGAGTACATCGACGATCTGAAGGCGCTCTTTCCTCCAGGGCTCTCGGTTGAGGCCGCCCCTGACCTTGCAACCCCGAGGGGGTCCAGTGAAATGCGAACCTACCTGCTGCGCAACTCAAACGGAGATGCCGCGCCGTTCTACTTTCTGCCCGAGGTGGAAGTTGAAATCAGCGCATCCCAGATTCGGGAGCAATTGCGCGATCCCCTGCATCCTGTCACAGGCGCCGATTCGTTGCTTCCGATTGCGGTGTCGGATTTCATTCGCGCACAAGGAATCTATCAATAAGGCAAAACTGGATTGGAAGGTCAAAAGCATTCCGCAGTTTGCTTGCCCGGGTTCAAGCAACGGGATACGATTGAGTTTGGAGATCACTCTCAAAGCATGACGACTTCTGAAGCACGGCAGCAAACCCGCATCCTGGTCCAGGCCGCAGCCGCGATCTGTGAAAACAAAAAAGGCGAAGATACCCGCATCCTTGAGCTCGATCCGGTCGACTCGGGTCTTTCGGATTTCTTCCTGATCACATCGGCCACCAATGACCGGCAGGCCGTTGCGATAGCCGACGAGATCGAGTTCCACCTCAAGAAGGAATACGGCGTGATGCCAAACGGCGTTGAGGGCCGGCAGCAAGGCGAGTGGATTCTGCTGGACTACGTGGACTTCGTGGTTCACGTATTTCTCACCGAGCGGCGGGCGTTTTATGATATTGAACGGCTGCGCAAGTCGGCGCGGCCGCTTTCGCCGGCGCAGCTAACTGCGGAGCTGACCGCGAGAACGCTCAAGGTGCGGTCGAAGGCTCCCGCAAAGGGCACTTCCGCGAAGAAACCTGCCGGCAAGAAGGCAGTCGCGGTGAAACCGTCCGCAAGGAAAGCGGTGACCAAGCCCGCGGCGAAGAAGGCCAAGACGGTTGCTGCCAAGCCTGCGCCGAGGAACGCTGTGGCCAAGCCCGTTGCGAAAAAGGCAGCGGTTGTTTTAGCGAAGAAGCCGGTCAAGAAGACAGTTGCTCAACCTGCCGGCAAACCCGCTGCCGTGAAGAAGGCTGTGAAGGCCGTCGCTAAGAAGGCGGCCGTAACAGCTGTTCCTGCGAAGAAGCCTGCCGGCAAGAAAGCTCCGGCGAAGAAGAAAGCAAAGAAAAGCCCTAAGAAGTAGGGGCCCCAGAAACTCACTCTGAAATTAAGGCGCCGCCCGGTCGTTCTTCCTTGTTCGAGGATGAGCAGCCGGGCGGCCTTTTGCCTTTCGGCATTGATTTTCAGTCGGGTGAGTACATTCTGCGGCAAAAGAAAGCGGGGGACCTGATTGCTCGGGTCCCCCGCCGCGTTGCTGGTTAAAGTTGCTTAGAAGGTAAAGTGCATCGCAAAACGGACGTTGCGGGGCTGCTGGTAGAAGAGCGGCTTGCCGTACTGGCTGTCGACGGTGATCGGGCCACCGGCGGTGCTGCCCAGCGGCGAGTTGTTCATAGCCGCAGTGTAGTTGTACGCGGTCATGGCACCGGCGTAGAAGGCCGGACCATCGGGCAGGAAGCAGCTGTTCGAGCCAGCAGGGTAGCCTGGTGTGGCGTTGTTATAGGCGAGGCAGCCGCTGGACGTCGGTGAGACGAAGTTCACGAAGTAGTTGGAGTCGATCTGCTGACCATAGGAGGTCGCTTTGTGTTGGTTGAGTGCGTTGGCGAACGTCGCATCGAAGCTAAGAGCCTTCCCCTCCGAAAGGCGGACGCTCTGCTTGAAGTTGAAGTCCGAGCTGGTGTACCACGGTGTGCGCTTGGTGTAGGGGGCGCTGGTGGTGATAACGCCAGTGTTTTGGTTCTGGGTTACGTCGATCCACTTGCCGCGATCCACGATATCGGTGGGGAAAGCACCCGGGAACGCGTAGCCCACGTCCATGTAGCTGGTCAGCGGCGTGCCGGTGTAAGCAGACTGGAAGATACCGAAATCGGTGGTGAATCTCTTCAGCCACGGCAGATCGTAGTAGACATAGCCCTTGAGCGCGTTGGGGCGATCGGTGGGCAGAAGGCCGCTGGAAGAACCGCCGCTGGCGTTCCATGAGAAGTACGGCTCGTCGAAAGAACGGCTGTTGTTGGGAGAGTTGCGGCCGCCGCCGCCGTCCGCGACGTCGGAGCTGGTGAGGCCGGTGTAGTTGCCGCGGAAGTTGCTCCAGGTGTAGGAGAACATTCCCATCCAGTGCTGGCTGACGGACTTGGTCAAGCGGAGTTCGATGCCGTCATAGCTGCGGGCGGCAGGGATCGTCTTGTCTGGAGGGCAGCCGTCGGAGCAATCGATCGGAGTGCCGTAGAGGAACTTGTAGAAGCTGGAGAAGGTCGCGTTGACGCCCTGTCCGGGGTTGACGATGACGAAGGTTTCACCCACGGCGGGGTTGAAGATGGCCGAGTCTTCGATGACGTGGTCGAGACGTCTGCGATCCCAGCGGCCTTCGAAAGCGAGGTTGGGACGAAGCTGATAGTCAACGCCGAAGTTCGCATCATGCTGCGAATAGGGCTTGAGACCGGGAGCCGTGCCTTCTTCTGTCGCGCTGCAAGTGGAGCAGGTGGTCGGGAAGGCGCGGAGGTTTTGGTTCTCGAGGAAATCGGCGCCGTTGACCCCGATTGGAGTCGAGCTGGTGAAGGTGGCCGTGCTTGCGGCCGGATTCGAAGAACCCGCCGGGGTGACGCAATAGCGACCGGCAGAACCGGAGACGTTATAGGCGGGGTTGATGCTGCTGAGGTTCGGGGTCATCAGGGCATACCAGCATTCCTGCCAGTACTGGCCGCCGTAGGAGCTGATGGCCACGTTGAGCTTCATCTGATCGTAGTATTCGCCGTAACCGCCGAAGAGCTTCACCTTGCCATTTTTGAATACGTCCCAGGCCGCGCCGATACGAGGAGCAATTTTGGCGCCCCAGCCGAAGTCGATGGGGGTGGTCAGCTTCTGAGACGACGGTTGATCTTCGGCAGGGAGCGTTTCATGTTCCAGGCGGAGGCCGAAGTTAATGGTCAGGCCCTTACCGACGGTCCACGCATCCTGCGCAAAGAAGCCGCTGTTGTAGCTGGTGGCTTTGCCCAGTGTGCCGGCGTCGTAAACGTCGATGTTGCCGTATGTGCCGACGCAGTTCGAACTTCCGTCAAGGCCCTGAACAGTTGCGCAGTTAGCCCCACCCGTTGCGCCTTGAGCGACGTAATTCGAGGCGCTGCCCGGCCATACCTGAATATAGGGCGTATTGTATTTCTGCGCGATGTCGTTCGAGTCGCGGTTCAACTGGTAGCCAACCTTCAGGTTGTGCGTACCGCCGCGGCCGGAGTGGAACCAGGCCAAATCGGCATCCACCTGCATGGCCTTGTTGGCATTGCGTTGTGTGTAGTTTGCCGCCTCAGGGAGGTTGAAGTAGCCGGCAGACTGAGAGAGTTGCGGGGCTGAGGTCGAAAGAGGGATGTTATTGGTGTCGGTTGCGCCGATGCCGTTGGCCTGGAAGTTGTAAATGGTCCCGGTAGTCGGATAGTTGAAGTCGTGGTAGTTCTCAAAGTAATAGCCGAAGCGGGTAGTGGCTACCAGGCTATTGGTCAGGGTGATGTCGGTGCCTGTGTTTGTGGTGATGTTGGGGGCAACGTAACCAAGCTGGTGGCCGAAGGCAATCTTCGGGACACCCGTGCTTGCGCAGGGGTTCGAGGAGCTGGTGGCCGCACCGAAGCAACCCGTGTATTCATTGAAATATCCCTGCACAGAATCATCGCCGGGGAGCGCCTCGCCCGCTTGGCGCTGCAACTGATAGAGCCAGGAGCCGAAGACGCGGATCTTCCTGCTGGCCTCTGCGTCGATGCGGCTGTAGCTGTAATAGGTCTGGGTGTTCTGGCTGAAGGGCAGTACGCCACCGTTAGACCCGAAATTCACGTGACGCTCGAAATCGTTGAACTCAGGATCGAAGGCGAGGAAGAGGTACGCTTTGTCCCGGAGGGTGGAGGAGCCGTGACCTGGAATGACGCCAAAGAGCGGTCCGCCCAGCGTAAAGCCGGGCTGCGTGTCACTGGTGTGCGGACGAACCGGCTGGTAGTTCTGATAGCCGGGATCCTGAGTTCCCCAAGCCTGAGCTGTTCCGCCATCGATTGGATTGTAGCGTGGAGATGCTACGGGCGAACCGTTCAACCCGCCGTCCTGGAACTGCGCGAAGACCGATCCGTGCCAGGTGTTGGTGCCCTTGAGCAGGATCACATTCACCACGCCGCCCAGTGCGCCGCCGTATTCGGCATCCACGCCGGAGGTCTTCATCTGCACTTCGGAGACGAAGTCCATGGGGACGTTGGTGTGCGAATATCCGCCGATGAGGTTGGCCGTCTCCTGACCTTCAACCAGGTAGGAGTTCTCCGAGTCGGAGCCGCCCGCAATCGAGAATCCAATCGAGCCGCCGTTCGAGCCGTTGCCCGGGGAGGTATTACCGCCGCCGTTGCTCATGGTCGTGTTGCCCATCAGGGGCTCGTTGCGAGCCGCCGGGGCAAACTGAATGACCGACTGGAACGAGGTTCCGTGGGGAACATCCTTGATGACTTCTTCCGGGATATTGGTCAGCGTCGTCGTCGAAGTGGTGTCGATGAGCGGACCTTCTGTGCTGACCTCGACCACGGTGCTGACCTTGCCAACGCTCAGGGTGAGGTTCAGGGTGGGCAAGTGGCCGACTTCAAGATTGACCTTTTCGCGCTTGATGGTTTCGAAACCAGCCGCGGTCACGGAAACCGTGTAATTGCCGGGAGGAAGGTTGGCGAAACGGAAGTAGCCGCCCGCATCGGTGTCGGATTCTTTCGATCCGACCAATGAGGGCGCCGTGACTGTGACCTTGGCTCCGGGCACAACTGCGCCCGTGGGATCCTTAATGGTTCCCTGAAGACCGCCAGTGGTCTCTTGCCCGTAGGCTGGCTGCTGCAGCGTGGAAACCGTGAAACCCAGGGCGAGTACAACAGCGAGTGCCAGGGCCGCACCGTGAAAGCGGAAAGATCGCATGAAACTCCTCCAAAGACCATTCTTGAAAGCGGGCCGAAACCTTCCTGTTTTGCAAGGTGTCCCGATCCTGCTATTGAGTCTTTACATCTCCGACGGACGATTGAACCAGCCGCCGATGAATACTGCTGATAACTGAGAGCAAAAAGTAAAAAGCGTTGAGGCAGTTTCCTCCCGCGGAGGATCCATCCACAATTTCTATCCCGGGGAAGACAAGTGAGCACTTGCCATGACCTGCATTGCACGAGGCGTGCCATATATTTCAAAACAAACAAAAATATTGCATCCGGTTGAAAATGAAGGGAATTTGCGCACATCTCGTGCACGGCCTGGAGGGTCGATATATGTAAATATGTATTTTTTTGGAGGTGGATTCCAAAAATGGGGATCGGGGCCTCTTCTGCCCTTCGCGCGGTGTATCTGCTGCCGTTTCAACCGATCGCGTATTCTGCAGAAGATGCAGATTACACTCGCTCACATCGGCGCCCGGGCAGGATCGCGTACCGTTTCCAAGGATGAATTTGACTCGCTTGTTCGCCTTTATCTTGGCAGGTGTTCCGCCTACGCCCGCTGTCAAGAGCAAGCATTTCGTAACGAGGAGGCGTTCCTGGAGTGGTTGGCTCGCCAGAGTGGTCGCGCACCAGCGGTTGCGGTGCTCTTTGACAGCCGGGGGAAGCAGATGAGCTCCGAGCTGTTCGCAGCGTGGTTGGGAAAGCGGCGGGACGACGGAGCGCAGCACATTGTCTTTGCCATTGGCCCTGCCGACGGCTGGTCTGACGTTGGCCGCTCCAGCGCCCAGCAGCTCCTTTCCTTCGGGCAGATGACGCTTGCCCACTCGCTTGCCCGAGTTGTTGCGGCTGAACAAATCTACCGCGCCTTCACCATCCTGGCCGGGCATCCTTACCACGGAGGGCACTGAAAAACGAGTTTTGAGCGGAAGGCGCCAGGTGAAAGCCCGGAATGCCGAATGCCTGTTCAGTCGTCATCTGAGACGCCCTTGCAACGCTCCCCCAGTCCTCGGCCGGCTTCAGTTTTCCCCTTGTATACTGACCCAGACTGATTCGTGGCAAATCGCATGGTTGCTCACGATGACCGAATCCAAACGCGGACTGATTTCGATCGACACCGGCCCCGCCAAGGGCAAAACCACAGGCGCAAAGCTGACGCTTTTACTGGTGGAAATGCCAGATACAGTGACCGAGATGCGGGAAGTAAAACATGCGTACCGGAAGGGCGTCCTGACCCGGCGCGGAATAGAATATTGAGATTGACGCCTGTGTAGTTTGCAATTTGATTCGCTGGGTGATGCGAGCCGGTGAATATTTAACCAGCAGGTTGAGCAGGTTCCGTTTTCTGAGAGAGAGTTTGCATGTCCTGGTTTAAGCGTGAGGATGGCGAGTACGAGCCCGGCTCAGCCGGCTCCCTTCCCGATGCGTCTGATTCGGCTGAGAGGAATGTTCGCACTGAGGGACTTTGGATCAAGTGCTTGGGCTGCCGTCAGGTGGTTTGGAAAGCGGAGCTTGAAGCCAATTTGAATGTCTGCCCGAAATGTCAGCACCACTTCAAGATCGGGGCGCGGCAGCGCATCTCGATGTTGCTTGAGCCGGGCTATGAATTGGTAGACGGGGGCCTCAGGTCGACCGATCCGCTGAAGTTCTCCGATGTGAAGTCTTACAAGTCGCGGCTGCGCAAGGCGCAGGAACAGACAGGCTTGAATGATGCGATCCTGAACGCCGTGGGCATGCTTGGCCCGCACCCGGTTGTGGTCAGCGCCATGGAGTACGGCTTCATTGGCGGATCGATGGGGGCCGTTGTCGGCGAGACGATTGCCCGCGCAGCCGATCAGGCCAGAACGACGCGCAAACCCCTGATTGTGGTGGCCGCATCCGGCGGAGCACGGATGATGGAAGGCGTGGTTAGCCTGATGCAAATGGCCAAGATCTCGACTGCCCTGGGCCAGTTGGATGACGCCAAGGTGCCGTATATCTGCGTACTTACTGATCCCACGACGGGCGGCGTGACCGCCAGCTTCGCCATGCTGGGCGATTTGAATATTGCCGAGCCGGGCGCGCTGATCGGTTTTGCCGGTCCGCGGGTGATCGAACAGACGATTCGTCAAAAGCTGCCTGAGGGCTTCCAGCGCTCCGAGTTCCTTTTGGAGAGAGGTTTCCTGGATGCTGTGGTCCATCGCCGCCAGCTCAAGGCATATTTGGTGCGTGCACTCGAATTCCTGCACGCATAGGGCAACGGCTGGCTGCACGCACAGACGATTGTCTTTGTTTGGATACAAAATAACGGATGCGTATGAAATTTAATATCGTGCCCTTCCGTTTTCGAGATTAGACAGAATTGGTTCCAAATATCTTTAAATGACCCTTACTCCGGCAGTTCTTTTTCCTTGGCAATATCAGCGGCTTGGGTGCGGCACCCGCTTGGGCGGTCAATTCGAATACCTCAGAAGCGGAGACGCGCGCCGAACTGGATCTGGCGCTCACTGTAAAAGTTGGTGGCGTTGACGCTCAGGGGCTGACCGAAGGCGGTGGTGTTGGCCTTGAGGCCGTTGAGGAAAGTCAGGGTCGGTGCGGTTCCGTCGATGCTGCCGGACTCGATGGTGTAGCCAACGGTTTCGAGTTCGGTGACGTTTTGATGGTTCATGAGGTTGAAGCTTTCGGCCAGGAGCTCCAGTTCGCGCATCGGGCTCAGGTTGAAACGGCGAGCGACGCGGAGGTCCATCTTCCACGTGGGTGAATAGCGGAATGTGTTGCGGCCGACGCCGTAGACACGGTTGTCGCCGCCGGAGCCGTTCATTCCCGGGCCCAGAGCGACGATGGCCGCGCCGGTTTGAGCTACGAACTCGGTTGCCAGCGAGCCGGAGGTGCGCATGGTGTAAGGCTCGCCGCTGCGCGCCTGGAGGATGGAAGAGAGCATCCAGCCGTTGCCGAACCGGCCTGGATTGCCTTTGAGTTTCCAAGGCGCCTGATAGATGAGGCTCGCAGCCATGGCGTGGCGGGTGTCGAGATTGCCGGTTCCGTATTCGGCCTTGAAGTCGGCGGGATCGAGGGGATCGCTCCCGGTGACCTGAGCGCTCTCGTTGGGGTTCCAGTCCATGGCGTGAGAGTAGGTGTAGTGAGCATGGATGCTGAGGCCGCGACGGCTATAACGGTTCAGGGTGATCTGAAAGGCCTCCCAGGTGGAGTTGGCGCGACTGTCGAGCTGCACGATTTGTTGGTAATCGGGATTGAGACGTCCGGAAAATCCGGTGGGTGAAGTTGGGGACGGCCAGCTCGCATAGAAGGGAACGGTGATCTTCGAGGTTTTGATCGGGCCGAGGCCCGAGGGATCGACGACGGCGTAAGTGATCTTGCCGGGATTGACCGCCGAATCGAAGTTGGTGTCGACCGAAAAGGGCAACCGACGGCCCAGGCTAACGAGCGCACTTGCGGTGAGTTGGAAGTGGCCGGGAAGAACCTCTTCTACGGCGGCCACGGCCTGATGGATTTCGGGATTCCGGAAGCCGGGCCCGAACCCGACCGCTCCAGGCTTGACGGCGCTTCCTGGGGACCCGTTCAGCACGTTCGGAAATGGCGGGGCCCCACCGCCGACGAGATTGTCGGTGGGGCGCAGGAAGTAGTTAAGGTCACCCTTGATTGAGCCGGTTTGTGTCCAGACCGTTTCGAAGGTGGAATTTTGGGTGCGGCCAAAGTACATCCCATAACCAAGCCGGAAGACAGGCCATCGGGATTCCACGTTGCCGATGGCGAGACTGACTCTTGGACCGAACTGGTTGCCGAGCGACGGCATCTTTCCGGTCAGCGGGAGCGCAGAGTTCGCAAGAGCGGCCAGCGGGGGCGGCGCCTGCTCCTTTTCCCAGCGTAACGCCAGGGAGCCGACCAGCAGCTTACGCGGCTGCCACTGGGCGGTGGCGAAGCCCGCCCAGTCGTCGCTAGCTACGCTCCAATCTGCCGGACCGATCATTTGGGAAAAGTAGGAGTAACAGGGAAGATAGCCCAATCCATGGAGGGTGCCGGCGGAGTCGCGCCAAACTTTGCCGGTCTGGTCGCAATTGTGTTGATTGAAAGGGTTCAGTTGTCCATTGACCCCATAACTTGCGAAAGCAAGTGCGTCCGAGGCAAAGTTAGCGGCGCTTGTGTAGTAATAAGTTCCGGTCTGGTTGCGGAGCAATCCGGTAGCATCGATGTTATGGCTAAAGTCGAAACCTGATTTGACGAGTAGGTTTCCGCGCACCCAATCGAGCGACTCGGTGGCTTCGTAGAGATGCTCGTCCGGATAACTTCCGGAGCCAAAACGCGAGGGGTTGCCGATGGTCATTCCATAGCGTGAGTCGACGACAATTTGCGGCAGTTGTCCCCATGCATTGCCAGCAAGAAGGGTCTGCTCGTACAGGGAGGGCGTTCCCGGTTTGGCGGCGAGATTGTTGCGCCCGGCGGAAGCTTGCGTGGTCAAAAGCGAATTGGGAGTGAGATAGGCTTGCCAACGCCCGAGAAGCCACAGTTCGCTGGCTTGGCTTGCGCCGAGGCTGTGATTTCCATACGGCTCAGAGGTGCGCGTGAGCCCGCCGCCGGGCGAATTCCAGTTGGCTCCGATTCCTTCCAGAGTGAAGCGGTGCCGTTCGGCCAGTTGACCGTCGAGTCTTGCAAATCCCACCCATTGCACGCCCGATCGCGGAGCAGGGCCGAGCAATCCGGCCAGGGTATCGAGCATTTTCGAGTAGGCCGCGACTCCCTCCGCCACGGGATTTGCCGCAGGCAGCGCAAGGCGGGCGCTGAGCACCTGCATTTGATCGTTGGTGGGCTGGGCGAAGAACTGGACGGGGTATTTGACGGTCGAGATGGCGGGGTCGTTGCGATGGTAGCTATCGAGCGCCGCAAACCAGAAGAGCTTGTCGCGGCGGAGATGTCGGCCGACGCCGAACCCCCAGACCAGCTCGTGATCCGGGGGCGTGTAGGGGAAGGCGGTAAAAACCGGCACGGCAGAGCCAGAGGCCGGTTGGGTCTGTTTCACCCATTGCGTGAAAGGGTTCTGAGCTCCCCAGGTATTCTGCTTGTCGCTGAGGAAGCCCTGACCATGCAATCCGTTTGCCCCCTGCTCGGTTTGGACATTCAGACGCCCGCCCGCGGCACTCGCGCTGGCCTCCACGTTTTCCGCGGCCGCTTCCACAGACCGGATGGCCGCCTCGGCGATGTTCAGTCCTCGTCCGGCTGCAGATGGCTGCGACCTGCCGGCCCCCGAGGAATCCGTGTTTCCGGAACGCGCCGGGGCATCGCTGCCGAAGGCCAGGCGCTGATTTCCGCCATCGATGGTGAGGGACATTTGATCGGGGAGAGCGTTTGATACGGATCCCTGGTTGGTATTCGCAACTGGCGCAGGGGGCGTGTCGAGGACGAAGTTCTGCCAGCGACGGCCGGGCGCGGGGAGAGACTGCAGCTCCGCCGCTTTGAGCGTGGAGTTGAGCGACGGAGGCGGCGCATCGCTGACGGGAAAGACCAGGGACTGGTTGAGACTCGCATTCGGGATGCGCGGCAGACTGGCCTTCGGACTTGCCTGGACGTCGAGCGTCGCGGCGTTGGCGGCGGCCGCAGCGGGCTTTGTGCTTGCGAGTCGGATAGGCTGCGCAGGACTCGGCACAGGGAACACCGGCTGTGCGGGAACCAGAGCGTCGACGTCTGCCGGTGTGGTCTGCGGAGGCTCAGCCGCCATCGCAAGGGCCAGGAATGTCGGGATGGAGGGCATTGTCTCCGGATGGGGGACGGGGCCGGGCGCGGCTTGATTGGCAGCAATTGGCGGTTGGACAGGCTCGGGCCCAGGTGGCTTTGTGGCGGGTTCCGCATTCGGCTGCGGGACTTGTTGCGCAACTTGCTGCGGCTGGGCGACCGGCGCGAACTCCATGGCTGCGATGAGGGGACGCGAGCGGCTGGTGTGGGTCGGGCTCGATACCTGGATTCCGACGAGACGGCCAACGCCGAGACGTGGACTGCTTGCCTCAAGGGTGTAAGTTCCAGCGTCCAAGCCGGGAAGAAGAAAGGCTCCGCCTTTGCCCGTGATGACACGGGATTCAGCTCCGGTGGATTCGTTCCGGGCAACAAGGGTAGCGCCTACAACAGGCTTCCCGTACACGTCCGTCAGTTTTCCGGCCAATTCTCCAGTCTGTGCGCCGGTAACGGAGGGAGCTTGGCTCGCCATGAGGCGCACACAGCCTAGCGCGCCGACCGTTGCCAGCAGCGCGGCAAGGCACAACCATTGCACGGAACTTCGTCCTGCGCCTGCCATCGAGCCTCCTGCTCGGGGCAGATGCGGGGAAAACGCTCAGTGGTATGAGCCCGGGCCGCTCGTGGGCGGGGCCGAATCACCCTCTCACCCCTCATCTTCACGGATTCTGGGAGGGACAAAAGAGTCGCGCACGTCCTCGGAAGTGTCCGGAATGGCGGAAATTTCCGGCCAGTGGACACTTGGGAGGAGACTTTGACCCATTCTGCGAAGTTGGCAGCGATTTTAGCCCAGATTCGTTAAACTGAATAGACGGCGTATCGGAATTTGTTGCGCATGGCTGACAGCCGCGCAACTTCCTGATCCCTGAATCCACTTCCCTGGTTGTGTATGTTTATCGATGAAGCAAAAATCCGGGTCAAAGCCGGCGATGGCGGAAACGGCTGCATGGCCTTCCGGCGCGAGAAGTTTGTGCCGCGCGGCGGCCCTTCGGGCGGCGACGGCGGCCACGGCGGCGACGTGTTGATGGTGAGTTCGCAACGCCACAACACGCTGATTCACTTTCGCTACAACCCGGAGCACAAGGCGCAACGGGGCGAGCACGGGTTGGGTTCCAACTGCACCGGTTTGGACGGGCGCTCAATTGTGCTGAAGGTTCCGGTGGGCACGTCTGTGTACGATGTCGAGACGGGCGAGCTGGTGCATGACTTCCAGGAGCCGGACGAAGAGTTCATCATCGCCAAAGGCGGACGGGGTGGACGCGGAAACCAGCATTTTGCCACCAGTGTTCACCAGGCTCCGCGGGAACATGAGCTGGGCCGCGCGGGCGAGGAAAAGATGTACCGGCTGGAGTTGAAACTGCTGGCCGATGTGGGGCTGGTGGGGTTCCCCAACGCCGGGAAGTCGACGCTGATTTCGCGCATCTCGGCAGCCAAGCCGAAGATTGCCGACTATCCCTTCACTACGCTGGAGCCGAATCTGGGTGTGGTGACAGTGGGAGAAGAGCCGGATCTGGAGTCGTTTGTGGTGGCCGACATGCCGGGGCTGATCGAGGGCGCGCATCTGGGCTCGGGGCTGGGAATTCAGTTTTTGAGGCACATTGAGCGCACCCGCCTGCTGCTTCACCTGGTGGACGTTTCGGACGCCAGTGGGCGACCCGATCCGGTGGAAGACTTCAAGGTTATCAACAAGGAGTTATCCAGCTTTTCGACCGCCGCAACGGAAGAGTCCCCGGACGGCGAGCCGGTGCCAACAGTGGAGTATCCGCTGACCAAGAAGAAGATGGTGGTGGTGGCTACCAAGATTGACACGGCGAATCCGGAGAAGCTCAAGAAGCTGGCGACGCATGCAAAGAGACGGAAGCTGGAGTTCCACACCATCTCGGCGGTGACCGGCGAGGGGATCGACGCGCTGAAGTGGGCGCTGGCCAAGCATCTGCGCGCTCCCGAGGACGAAGAATAGCGAATCTGGCGGGCGATGGGGCGGGCGCTGAAATACGGGTCGGCGATGCTGGAGGACGGGTTCGGATCTGCTCAGGTTCTTCGTGACCCTAGCCGGATGTGCGCGCGAGACCGGCTGGCCGAAACCGTCGTAGCCGATGTGAGAGCGAAGAAACCACTCCGCCACCGGGTAGCCATTCGGTGCCTGGGAGCACGCCGGGTGGGCAATCGATTGAGTTCTGGGATCTGGATAAGTATGTCTGAAACTCGGTCATTGATCCGTATATGCAAGATATGCAAGCCTGCATACCGTTCTCGGAAAAGAGCGCGCTCTTTTTCTGGGCTCGCAGTTTATTAAAGAATCACTGGATGTATTTCATTGCGATAAACTTGAAACTCGTAGAATGAGCTCTGTTCGTCTCTCGGTCAATGAACTCGCGAAGGCTTGCGCCCACTCCTCGAACGCCAGCGAGTGGAGCGATTTTCTGCGTCGCTGCACGCCGCTCGCGTCGGTAGTTGCCCTGCGCGTGGCCCGCTTGTGGACGAACTCCGCAACCCCTGCAATCGTCGAAGATATCGTGCAGGAGTTGTTTTTGAAGTTGTGCGAACAGGAGCGCCGGATTCTGCGGGATTTCGAGCCGCGCGGGGACGACTCGTTTTTCGGCCTTTTGCGGATCGTTACTGCGTCTGTGGCAAATGATTATTTTCGCCGTCAACGGTCCGCGAAGCGGGGTGGCAAAGTGGTAACCTCCTCACTCGGCGAGGATACAAATCCGCTGCACGTTTCCGGAGACGATTGCGACGAGTTGGAGCAGACCGTTCTTCTGGTCCAATTAGACCAACTGCTTCGATCGGACCCGGAAGCTATCAGCGAGCGCGACCGCAGCTTCTTCTGGCTTTATTACCATCAGGGATTCACGGCGATCGAGATCGCCGGTTCGGCCGGTTCGGGCCTAACTCCCAAGGGGGTCGAAAGCGCGCTGCGACGCATCACAAAGTGGACGCGGGAAAAGATTAGGAAGCGAAGGATCGGTGAAGAGACATGAAACTGGGAGTCACCGCGATAACTTCAACAACTTTGCGAAATGAAACTCACCCGGGAATGCGATAAATAGAGTGCCGAAATGAACTATCAACCCAATTCCGAGCGCCCGCATAACACCCCTCCGGTGGATCCAGGCGATAGCCTTGCCCAGGCCTTCGAGGATCTGGTTGCCGGGCGGTTATCTTCCCGGGGCAGGGTTCCAGAAGGAGCTGACGGATCCCTCTTGGCGGAGCAAGACGAAGCCTGTCCCGATCCAGGGGCATGGATTCGTGTCGTCTGCGGCGAGGTGTTTCCTGCGGAGTTGGACCATCTTCTGACCCATGCGGCAGGATGCAGAAGCTGCGCGGCGCGTCTGCGGATGAGCCTGGAGGCGGTTTCCACGGAAGCGACGGACGAGGAGATTGCAGAATTCGAGGCGCTGGCTCCCATCGAGCCGGAGCGCGAGCAGGAATTGGCCCAAAGGCTGGCCTGCACGCCGAAGGCCCCGAAGATTCAGAGGCATGGAAAGATCTACTTGTTTGCGGGTCTTTCGCTGGCGGCATCGTTGCTGCTGGCAGCCGGCTTTGTTGAAGAGTGGATGCGCCTGCACGCGCCGGAGCGCCTTTTGGCACAGGCCTATACACACGACCGGATCTTCGACCTGAGGATGAGAGGCGCGCAATTTGCCGCAGTGGTTCCCGGAACGCATCTTCGCGGTGGCGGAGCCGGGCACGAGGACTCCGCGCTTCTGGACGCGCGTTCGCGGATCTCAAAGGAACTCGACCGGGCTCCGGACAACCCGCACTGGCTGGAGTTACAGGCCAAAACCGAGGTCCTGGAGGAGAAGTTCGACCCTGCCATCGACATCCTGGACCGCCTGCTGGCTGCCGGTCCGGTGACTTCGGACCTTCTCGTGGACGCCGCCGATGCATACTTTGAGCGCGGCAGCTTCTCGGGCAGCGAGAATGACCGCGCCACGGCTTTGGAATACCTGCGCCGCGCCGATGAACTTGCGCCCGACGATCCGCTGGTGCTCTTCAATGAAGCCATCGTGATGGAGGATCGAGGCCAGCTAACGAATGCGCTGGAGACATGGAATCGGTATCTACGCTTTGAACACGATCCGCAATGGCTGACGGAAGGACGCACCCGCTTGCAGGCGTTGGAGCTGAAACTGAATCAGTTGAGGAGCCACCTGGGCAGGATGGAACAGCATCTGAGTTCTCCGCAGAATATGCTGGCGCTGGCGGAAGATGCACCCGCGCTGGCAGCGGCGGACGAGGAGCTTTCCAGCACGCTGCTTCCGCAGTTGCTGGAAGTGGCGTATCCGCGTCCGGTCGACCGGTCGAGGGGTTCCCCGTGCGGAGAAGATTGCCAAGCTGCCCGCACGCTTTTGCGGAGCTTGGCCGCTTCCTTGGAACAACATCATCAGGATTCCTGGCTCAGCGAGTTTCTCCCTTCCGATTCGTCCCTTTTGAAAACTGAGTTTTTTGCCGGCGTACATGGGCTAAGCGAAGCTATCCGCGCGGATGGATCCGGCGATTATGCAGCCGCGAAAAAATGGGCAGCGGAAAGCCGCGCGGATTTCCGCAAGATTGACTGGAAGGCAGGAGAAGCACGCGCTGAGGCGGAACGGACTTACGCGCTGCAGCGGTCTTCGCGCATGGCGGATTGCTTTGAAGCTGCCGGGGGCCTTTTGCGTGCCTTTCCGCAATTTCCCAGCATCGAAATCCAGGCCCTGACCGAGGAAGCAGTCTGCGACACCGGCCCCGGCGCCGATTCGAAGGAAAGCCCCTCCGCAGTTCAGGCTGAAAACCTGTCGCGGGAGCACCACTACGCGCTTCTGGACATGCGCGCCCGCAACATTCTGGGCGGCGCGGCGGTTGAATCCGGTGACACAGAGGATGCATGGCGAATCTATCTGGGAACCGTGCGCATGTTTTTTGCCGGCGATTATCCGCCATTTCGGGTGTACACCACTCTGGCTGGGCTGGCGGAGGTAGAGAAGCCCACGCCGCGCGTCCGCCTTTCGCTTCTGTTGCAGCGCGAAGCAATGGGAGCCCTGGAGTTGACCGGCAGCCGCGAGCTGATCCCCTTGCAGCGCTACGACCTGGCGGTCGCGGCAATCCGCGCCGGCTCTGCCCCGGAAGCACTGGCCGATCTGCGGAAGGTGCAAAGTGAGCTTTCGCGGAGCGACAAGGGCAAGCCATTCCTGGGCTATCTGGCGGATAGCGAGATCGCCATGGCACAGCTTTATCTGAGAGGCGGAGATCTTTCAGAGGCCTCCGAGATGCTGGATTCCGCGCATCGGCACATGGCGGGCGTGGACAAGAACTTCGACCAACGGGAGTATGCCGCCACCCGCGGCGAGTTGGAGCTGGCGCTGGGACACCCGGAAAAGGCCGAGCCGATGCTGCGCGACGCGATTCTGGAGCAAGAGCGCAAGGCAAGGGGCGTCGGCACATCAAACATTATCTTCGCCAGGCAGGACCGGGATCTCTATGCAGTTCTGGCAGGGATATGGCTGACCGAAGATCGGTCGAGCGAAGACGTTCTGGCCCTTTGGGAACGGTTCCGGCTGCGGATTCTGGGTGAATCTTTGAACCCCTGCCCAGGCCAGGCGCTGGATTGTCTGAAGCCCCGGCTTCTCAGCGTACTGCACGGGTTTGGGCCCGATCACGCGTACGGACAAATTCTGCTGCCCGACCGCCTTTTTCGCTACGAAGTCACATCCGGGGGAGTGGCGTGGACAACGGTCAAGATTCACGATCGCGATTTGCTGACTTTGGCCGACCAACTGGAAAGGGCGAGCAGTTCGCCCCGCACCTCCCAGGTTTCGGTGGACCAGCTGGCGCGGAGGGCGGGAGACCTGCTGCTGGGAGATCCGCACGATTCGCCGAACGGCTCGGGGCATTTGATTCTGGAATCCGACCCGCTGCTGGGAAATCTTCCCTGGCCCGCCGTCGAGTCGAAGAACGGTCCGCTGGGATTGCGGTTTGACCTGGAAGAGACACCCTCCCTGCTTCTGAGCCCACTGCCAATGCCTGCGCGGGCGACGGGACACTCACTGATCGTGGGCGCTTCGGACTCTGCCGGAGAGAGCGACCCGCTCCCGGAAGTGCTGGAGGAAGCACAGGCGGTGGCGAGATTCAACCGCAATCCCAGCCTGTTGCTGGGCAGCGACGCCACCGAAGCAAAAGTGATCGGCCGGATTGGCTCCGCACCGCTGGTTCATTTTGCCGGACATGCCGCCCAGCAGGACGGCGTCACCCGCCTGCTGTTGGCCCCGACTTCGGCGATTGCCAGGGCAGGAGACACCGCTTACCTGGATAGCGACCTGCTACGCAGATATCCTCCGCGAGCTGTTCGTCTGGCAGTTCTTTCCGCCTGCTCGACCGGTCGCAAGGAAGAAGGCTGGAATCACAGTATGGGCGACATTGTGGACACCCTGGCCTCATTGAACGTGCCCAATGTAGTGGCGACGCGCTGGCAGATCGACTCTGCTTCGGCTGTTCCCCTGATGGAAGCCTTTTATACGGGACTGGCAAATGGGCTTACGGTCCCCCAGGCGCTTTCGGCTGCCCGCCGCTTGCTGGTTCGCGATACGCGCTATCGCCATCCGTATTATTGGGCAGCAAGTTATGCCTCGGGATGGGGAAGATCGGACCTTCGCGATGTGATTCACTCCAATTGAGGCGGTTCAAGTCCTCACAAGGCTTGTGGCATCTTCCTCGACCGGGCAGGTTTGAGCTTTCTCCGATTCGAAAAAGCGAGAGACATTGAACCCATGGACGAAGGCTAGTCTCGCGGGGTAAGTTCGAAGATCAGCTGCGTGAGTTCGTCGATGCGGCGATTGCTCATCGGCTTGAACTCGATTCCGACCAGATGCCGGTCGTGAACGGCACGGGGCATGCCTGCCAGACGGAAATGCAGGCGCAGGATTTCGAACTCCACTTCCACTTCATGATGCAATTCCCCGACAAATGGATTGACCAGGAGAACGCAGCATCCGCCCATGCTGAGCTCGGTGATCGAGCCGGTTGACTGCCTTTCCGCCTTCATGTCTCGCACCGAAGTCGGCCAATCTTCCGAACCTGGGCGGGTAACGCGCCGATGCTCGCCATGCACCGCGAGGACGGCTGCCATGGAGGAGGAGACTGGCTCAAAGGCGGGCTCGGAGTACACAGGCGCCTGAGGTGTGGTCTGGTCGGCAGCCTCGGCTTCGAGGGCCTCGCGCACAGCGTCGCGCGCCGATTCGTCGATGACGCAGCTGATGATATTGGCGACCTGATTCTTGGTTCTGACACCCGGATGAATGAAGCGGACGCCAATTTGCCGGGAGGTGGCGCTCCACTGGGTGACGCCACAAATCTTGAGGTTCAGGCCGAAAACCGACATATCGACTTCGACGTTGGCGATTGCCCCGTCGCGGAAAGGGGATTCGGTCTCGAGCCGACAGCCTCCCATGCTGATGTCGAGCAAGCGGCAGCGAAAGCTTGTTCCCTGATAGTTGAGCTTGGCAAATGCCCCTGTGAGGTTGTGGCGCTCATAGGCGCGGCGCTCCCGCCCCACCTTTTCGGGTGAGTGAGGTTGCTGGGCGAGGAGCTTATTGAGGTTGATCATGGTCAAGGTGCGCCAAGCGGGGGGCCGTGTAAGGAACTGCAGTCCCCATTTCTGGAGTTATCGGCAAAGGGAAGAATAAGGCTATCCGAACGGAGCATTTCTACAATAATCCGGCTAGTACAAGTGGAGCAAGCGGGATTCTTGTTCCAAAAAACAGTTTATAGGCTGCCGAATCCAGGTTGCCAACCCCAGGTGTGTTGATATCGGGCGCACCCTTGAGCAGCGAGCAAGTGTGGCGCGGGGCGACCGGCTGAACCAGGACGGGAACGGTTAAGTTGGAAACGGGGACGATTGAGCAGGGAGCGGTTACGCGGGAAGCGCAGCGAAGTAGTCCGCGACCTCAGCCCAGTCGTTGACGCGGACAAATCCGTTGGCGGTGAGGTTATGCGGTGCGGTATAAAGGAGGCCCTGACCTTCGAAGCGGAGCAAATTGCGGGGAAGGTCGTCGATCAGGTAATCGGCGCGGAGAATGCTCTTGTTGCCGCAAAAGACGTAGTGGGTGGGCGGGATGAAAGGAAAGTGCCGCTGCAACCAGCGATATTTGGGCCCTAATGAGTTGGGGACGGTCATGGCCTGAGTGGCGATGAAGATCTCAAATCGCGTGGAAAGGCTCTTGAGAACCTCCTGGGCGCCGGGCATGAGGGCCAGATCTTCAAAGAAGTCTTCGGCATCGAGAAAGGCGCGCAACTGCTGCTGGCGGTCGATGGGAGTAACCTCCCACAAACCTTTGCCCACCAGGTCCTGCGGGGTGACGTCCTCATCGAAGGTCTGGTTATAGCGGCGCAGGTGCTCGGCCAGGGTATCGGCCATCACCTCGTCCATATCTACGCAGATGCGAATCATTTTGCGGGGAACCCCACTGCAAATGGAACAGCTTGCCTATCGAAAGGTTAGCAGGGAGAGGGGCAGCCGGCAGCTACTTTTCCAAACGGGGAGCCAACGAAGGATCCCAGTAGAGAAGCCTTCCGCAACTGTCGCAAGTGAGCAGTTCGCCTTCCCGGAGTTGGTTCCAGGTCTGAGGTCGAACCCCCATGCGGCAACAATTGCAGCGCTGTTCGTGGGCCTCGGCGAGGCCGGTACCGCGGGTTGTGCAAAGGCGGTCGAAGCGGGCGAGGAGGTCGGATTCGAGGGCGGCGCGCAGCGCTTCGCGCTGGACGGCAAGGTCAGCCAGGTTGAGCGTGTACTCTTGCTTGCGGCTGGCGACTCCGGCGCGGGTCTTTTCGAGAGCGCTGGTGAGGAGTTCCACCCGGCTGCGCGCCGCTGCCAGGGCAACTTCCTGGGCTTCTGTACGTTCGAGGCTGGTGAACTCCTCGTTTTCGAGGCGGTCGGCTTCGCTTACCGCAAAGGTGGTCTCGTGATCGATGGCGTCTGCCTGGGCCTGCGTGGTTACGGAATCCAACTGGAGTCGTAGTTTGGCGGCCTTCTGGCGATGGGCGGAGATTTCGCGTTCGAGGCGGGTGCGCAGGGCGTCTTCGCGGGTCAGCGAGTCACTCGCCTCCGAGACCTGACGCTGCGCAGCGGCCAAGGCTGCCTCGGCCTGGGAGATCTCCGCAGGAAGGGCTTGGACCACCAGAGTGAGCCGGGTCCGCTCGATCTCGACCGCTTGCAGCTTTACGAGGTTTACGATGTGAGGTTGCATCCGTGCAGAGAAGTCTACGTCATTTACCTTGTATTGAGAAAACTTAGAGTTGCGCGGCGCCGCGAAAGTGATTGCTGCGCGGAGAACGAAATTGGAAAAAGATTTAGTGAGTCCGAAGGGCGCCGTTCAAGCCGGCCGCCGCATACGGTTGAGCGGGCGGCGAAGCTGGCTGCTGGCGGCTGGCGTTGCGCTGCTGCTGGCTGTTACGGCGATGGTCGGCGGAGCAGCCTGGCTGGCGCACCGCGCGGAGCCGTATCTCCGCGCACGGATTGTGGAGGGTTTGCAGGAGCATTTTCACGCGCGGGTCGAGCTGGACAGCTTTCATCTTTCGCTGGGGAACAGCCTGCACGGAGAGTGGGGAGTGTGGGCTGTGGGCAAAGGTTTGCGGATCTGGCCACCTGCCGAAGTGCAGGGAATTACGGTTCCGGACCCTGCAAAGGGCACTGGCAAGCCGAGAGCGGGGGTTCCCGAGGGCACGGCAGGGACGAAGACAGCCCCGATGGGCACGCCGGCTTTGCCGGAATCCGAAGCGGCCACTCCCATCCGCCCGCTGATTCAACTGGACGAATTCCGCTTTCATGTTCCGCTGCGTTCTCAGGCGGGAAAGGCGCTGCACGTTGCGCTGATCGAATTGACCGGGTTGAGGGTGGATTTGCCACCGCATGCGCACTTTTCGCATACGCATGTAGATGCGGGGCCCAAGACCCAGGTTGACGCGCACCGGTCGGCCGTTTCGGTGGACCGGATCGAATGCAACCAAGTGACTTTGACGCTGGAGACGAACAAGCCCGGCAAGCTACCCCAGGTGTATGCGATTTCACATTTGAGCCTGGATGGCTATTCTTCGGGTTCGCCGGTGCGGTTCGATGCGGAGGTGACGATTCCGAAGCCGCAGGGAGAAGTGCACACAACGGGGAGCTTTGGGCCGTGGCAAGTGGAGGACCCCGGGGAGTCGGTGATCGGCGGCGAGTACAAGCTATCGCATGGCGATCTGGGGGTGTTCAAAGGGATTGCAGGAAAGGTGGACTCGACCGGTCGTTTTCAGGGCACGTTGCGGGACCTTGCTGTGAGCGGAGTTACGTCTACCCCGGACTTCAGGCTGACGCACTTCGGCACGGCGCTCGGATTGCAGACCAACTTCAACGCCAGGGTGGATGCGACCGACGGGGACACGTGGCTGGATAAGGTTGACGCCCGCCTGGGGCAGGCCCGGTTCAGCACCCACGGAGCGATTCTGCGCGTGGCTCCGGACGCAACCCACCCAGGCGGACACGACATCGCGCTAGCGATGGACGTAAAGGGCGCGCCGATCGAAGATTTTTTGCGACTGACGAGCCGCTCTGGTGCGCCGCTACTGTCGGGCACGGTGACGTTGAACGGGGCGCTGCATATTCCGCCGGGACCGGCGCCAGTTCATCGGCGGCTGCGGCTGGACGGCAGCTTCACACTGGAGCAGGCGCGCTTCAGCAACGAGCAGATTCAGAGAGGCATGGAGCAACTGAGCCTCCGGGCCCAAGGGCATCCGAACGAGGTAAAAGAGGCGGATCCGCTGGCGGTGAGATCGCACATGCAGGGAGATTTCCACCTGGCGAACGCGACGCTCACATTGCCGGCTCTCGATTACTCCGTGCCCGGAGCCGAGATTCAGCTACACGGCGCGTTCGGTTTCGACGGCGGCACGCTGGACTTTGCCGGCACGGCAAGGATGCAGGCGACGGTGTCGCAGATGGTGGGCGGCTGGAAGGGAATGCTGCTGAAACCGATGGACCGGCTCTTCCGAAAAGAGGGCGCAGGGACAGCGATTCCGATCCATATCCGGGGTACGCGGGAGAAGCCCGATTTTGGAGTTGAGCTGGGCGGAGTGGAGTTGGATGTCTCAAAACATCTAGGCAAAAAGAAGTAGGTTTGGACAAGTTTTTGCAGGATGCGAGGGGGGTATAGAAAAGCACTGCGAACACTCGCTGAATATGATAGTTTTTCCGAGTCACACCGTTGCCAACTTCACGAGTAGCGGATGCAGACGAGGAGACCCGCAATGCACTGGACCAATCACAAGAAGACCACGATCGCGGCTGCATCTGCCGCCCTGCTTCTAGGGGCTGCGGCACTGGCTGCGTGGGGACAGGCCCCGGCCACCAAGCCGGCTGGAGCTTCATCACCTGGAGTCATGGCATCCATGCAGGATTGGTGGAAGAACGCCGTGATTTACGAGATCTATCCGCGCAGTTTTCAGGACTCCAACGGGGACGGAATCGGGGACCTGAACGGCATCACACAACGGCTGGACTACCTGAAGAAACTGGGCGTGGACGCCATCTGGCTGACTCCGTGCTTTCCTTCGCCGCAGGTGGACTTCGGCTACGACATCAGCGACTACAAGGCAATTGATCCGCAATACGGCACGATGGCGGATTTCGACCGGCTCGTGGCGGAGGCAGCCAAACGGCATATCCGCATCCTGATGGATATGGTGATGAACCACACCTCGGACCAGCATAAGTGGTTCCTGGAATCGCGCTCGTCGCGGACCAATCCGTACCGCGACTGGTATATGTGGCGGGACGGCAAGGGCGAAACGGCAACCGACAAGGGCCTGCCGCCGAATAACTGGCAATCGGGCTTTGGCCATTCGGCCTGGCAGTGGGACGAGAAGACACGACAGTACTACTACCACAAGTTCTATATCCAGCAGCCGGACCTGAACTGGGACAACCCGAAGATCCATGACGCCTTCGAGGACATCATTGGCTTCTGGCTGAAGCGCGGGGTTGCGGGTTTCCGCTTCGACGCGATCACTACGCTTTTTGAAGATCCGACGCTGGCCGATGAGCCGATTGTGAAGGACAAGGACGGCAAGCCGGTGATCAATGCGTTCGGCGAACAGGAGACCGACGGCTCAAAGACGGACAACCTGCCGGGGACGCATCCGGTGATGCAGGAGATGCGTGCGTTCTCCGACAAGTTCGACTCGGCTGCGTTCCCAGGTACACGCGTGCTCATCGGGGAGACGTATCTGCCGAATATTGCCGAACTGGCTAAGCAATACGGGCAGCCGGGACAGCCGGAGTTCCATCTGCCGATGGACACGCAAGTGGCGTTCATCAACAAGCTGGATGTAGCGACCTTCCGGGCCAAGCTGGTGGATGCCGAAACCGGCCTGAACGGCCATGTTCCACTGCTGCTGTTTGACAACCACGACAACCCGCGGATCGACGCCCGTTATGGCGACGGGGTGCACGACACGGACATTCAGCGAGTGATATCGACGATCTTGTTCGCAAATCGGGGCACGTCGCTGTTTTACTACGGCGATGAGATCGGGATGAAAACGACTCCGCCGGCGCGCAAGGAAGACGTGAAGGATCCGGTGGGCATTACTGGCTGGCCGTTGGAGAAGGGCCGCGACGGCGAGCGAACCCCGATGCAATGGGACAACTCGGCGAGCGCTGGCTTTACCAAGGCCTCGGTGACACCCTGGTTGCCTGTTCCCTCTTCGGCGGTCACGATCAACGTGAAGGCGGAAGAGGCGGATCCCGATTCTTTGCTGACATGGTATCGGAGCCTGATTCATCTGAAAAAGGACGTTCCGGCCTTTGCGCAAGGGGATGATGAGATGCTGGATACCGCAAACACCAAGGTACTGAGCTGGGAGCGGAAGACCGCGGGTTCCGCAGCGGTAGTGGTGAGCGTGAACTTTACGGCCGATCCGCAGGTCGTGAACCTGGCAGCCACTGGATCGACCGGCAAAGTGAAGACGCTGTTGAAGACGCCGGGGAGCAAGGATCCGGCTTCGCTGAGCGAGATTGTGCTTGGCCCCTTCGGCGTGTACGTGGGCGAGGTGCAATAGCGGCAGAAGACGTCCACGGCGGCTCCGGCATGAAGCCAAGGCGGAGGCCGGAGCAGCGGTGGTGAAGAGGCAGAATGTTCCAGAAGCGGGCAGTTTTCCCCGTTCGTGAGATTCGCGAGCGGGAGGATTTGAGTCGCAGCAGGGGAGCGCACGGAAAGGCAGCCCGATGCATCAGAATGCCAACCGAAAGGCGACAATTGGTCAAGTCAAAAGGGTGTCGCACCGGTTAGAGTGTTAATGAAGAAGCGAGTGAAATGAGAGACGCATCTGTGATGAGTACTGAAGGCGGTATGCATGAATCGTCGAATGATACGCGCTTCATAGCTCGCCAGCCGATCCTCGACGGGGCCAGCCAAGTGCACGGTTATGCGCTGCTTTTCGACACGGGAGCCGACGGCATCGTCGGGCCCAAGGATCGCGATGCCGCCCGGACGATTCTGGATGACATGGTATTGCTAGGGCTGGATCGCCTGACGGGCGGCGTACTCGCGTTTATGCGATGCACCTCGGAAGTGCTGAGCGAGCAACTGGTTGCGGTGCTTCCGCCGGCGACGACAGTGCTGGAAATTCCTGAAAGTGTGAAGCTTTCGCCGCACCTTTTGGAGGCGTGTCGCGCGCTGAAGGCGGCGGGGTTCCAACTGGCGCTGGTGGACTACGTTTGCGATTCCGAGCCGCATCCGCTGCTGGACCTGGTGTCGTATATCAAAGTAGACATAACGCAATTCGACGAGACTGGATTCAAGCATTTGCGGGAATGCATCGCCGGCAGACAGGTGGCGCTGGTGGCCTCGAAAGTGGATTCGCAGGAGTTGCACAGCAAGGCGAAAGCGGAAGGCTTCACCTACTTTCAAGGCTTTTACTTCTGCTATCCAGAGCTGATTCTGACTGCAAAGGTTCCGGCAAACCGGCTGTTCCACTTTGAAATTCTTCGACAGCTGCAAAGCGACCCGCTGAACCTGCGGAAGATCAGCCCCCTGGTGATGCGCGATGCTTCGCTGGTGCTGCGACTGCTGCGGCTGGTGAATTCGCCCATCTGCGCGATCCGACAGGAAGTAACGTCGATCGAATCGGCGATCATGATTCTGGGGGAGACGACCTTCCGGCGGATAGCCAATCTGGCGATTCTGCGGGAGTTCAACGCCGACCAGCCTTCCGAAGTGTTGCACATGGCGCTGGTGCGCGGACGTTTTTGCGAACTGGCCGCGCTCCCGAACAACCTCGATCCCGGCGAGCAGTACCTGCTGGGGATGTTGAGCCTGCTTCCGGCAATGCTGCGCTATCCGATGGAGGCGCTGGCTGCCGAGTTGCCGCTGCGGTTCGAGATACGGCAGGCCCTGCTGGGCGAGGAGAATGCAGATCGCAGCCTGTTGAGCTGGGTGGAGTTGCACGAGCGCAACATGGTGAAGGAATGCATCGCGCTAGGCAGCAAATATGGGCTGAACCAGCAGAAGCTGAACCAATACTATGTGGATGCCCTGATCTGGGATGCGGCGACGCCGCGCGTGGTCAATTAAGGCGATCCTGGGTAACGCTGCCGAGACAGCAAAGAAGCTAAAAAAATACGCCCACCTGCAGGCCTCCTGGCCTTGCAGGGAGGCGGTACAAACCCGATTCCTTGCAAATCTCTGTGTATTCAGCCTCCTGTATAATTCGGCGTTGCTTGAAGTTACAGCACGGAGGAGTTTCATGGACCTGGCCTACCTGATTCCACTCGGCGTACTCGCACTCATCGTTCTCTCCCTGATTCTGGGAAGTTTCTTCACCGTGAACACGGCGCAGGTGGCTGTCATCACCCGCTTCGGGAAGTTTCTGCGCGTGGCCGACCCCGGCCTGAACTGGAAGATGCCCTATCTGGATACGGTGGCTGGCGTGGTGAGCCTGCGCGTAAACCAGATCAGCCTGACGATGGAGACCAAGACGAAAGACAACGTCTTTGTCACCATTCCGATTTCCGTGCAGAACCGGGTTCGGCCCGAGAAGGTTTATGACGCCTTCTACAAGCTTGCGGACCCAGTGGCGCAGATCAAATCCTATGTGGAGCAGGTGATCCTGGGGCACGTGCCGAGCATGACGCTGGATGAGGTGTTCGCTTCGCAGTCGAGCATTGCCGCAGCGGTAAAGATGGAGTTGGACGCCGACATGTCGACCTTCGGATACGAGATTGTGAACGTTCTGGTGACGGACATTGTGCCGGATACGAAGGTGAAGTCGGCCATGAACGACATCAACGCGGCGCAGCGCGAGCAGGTGGCGGCAAACGCCAGGGGCGAGGCGGAGAAGATCCTGGTGGTGAAGCGCGCCGAGGCCGAGGCGGAGAGCAAGGCGCTGCAAGGTCAGGGCATCGCCAACCAGCGCAAGGCGATCATTGAAGGCTTGCAGAATTCCGTGGAAGAGTTCCAGAAGGCTGTGGACGGAGCTTCGTCGAAGGACGTGATGCAACTGGTGCTGGTGACGCAGTACTTTGACACGCTGAAGTCGATTGGCGAGAGCGACAAGACGAATACATTGTTTCTGTCGCACTCGCCCGGCGCGGTGAAGGAAGTCTCGGACCAGATTCTGGAATCGATGTTAGGAGCGCAACGAACGATCGGTTAAGAATTCTGATGTCGGAATGGTTTGACAGAAAGCCCCAGGCGTTCCCGCCCGGGGCTTTTCATTGGTACGACGAGGAATGCGAAAAAAGCAGCCCCGCCGTGACTGCCACGGCGAGGCTGAAATGGTTCCGCTGTGCAACTAAGCAGGCCTTTTGACGATCTTGGCCAAACGCGGGTCTTGCCAAAGCGGAGCGAATTCCTGATCGGTGTAAACACGGGCCAGGTCCGGGAAATGGCCATCCTTGGAGCGCTGCAGGTATTCGAGCGCTCCCTCTACGTTGCCACGCTTGGCATAGGCCTTGGCGATGAAGTAGTTGATACGTGCGCGCTGCTCGGGGGTTTTGACCTGGGCGACCACACCATCTTCGCTTTCCGTCAGGATGTCGGCGTTCAGTTCCAGTGCACGCGCATACTCCGTCATGCCACGATCGATCTGGTTGAGGCTAATCCAGGCTTCGGCTATGTTGAGGTGATAGGCGGCGTTGGTTTCGTCCAGGGCAAGCGCCTGCTTGTAATAGCGGATGGCTGGATTGTACTTGTGGTCGAGATAGGCGATGGCGCCCATGTTGTTGAGGGCGGAGGCGTTTCGCGGGTCATACTTCAATGCTTGCTTGAAGTATTTGCGTGCCTGGCCGTGATCGCGCAGCTGCAACTCGGTGATGCCGAGTTTGTTATAGATGGCCACGTCGGCGGGGTCATTGTGCAGGGCCGTCAGATAGTCGTAGACTGCGGCGTCGTAGTTTTTGTGGATGCGCGCCAGATCGCCCTTTAGCTCAGCTGTCTTTGCGGCACTCATTTTATCTGTCGGGGAGCCAGCGCCTTCAGGCTCCGCACTCGCATAGGCCGTAGAAAAGAGGCCCAGCAATGTTCCCACGAAAATCAATCCAAATTTGTTCAGTCTGTTCATTTTTTCACCCCCTCCGAGATTCGGTCATTTTGGGAGCCTCCCAGATGCTTCGCCGTTCCATCGATCGGATCTCTGTTTCGCTTCCAGTAGAGAATGCCCGGAGCCGCATCGCAACGCTATTCCTGTTACCCAATCGATGAGCGGAGGTTAAACACGGTGATGTGTGGATGGAACAGATTTATTTTCATATTGTTACGAAGAGTGCATTTTGTCTCCGGAGGGCATTTGCACTGAGCAGGCGCCAGGGTTACACGCCGTTACATCGACTCGGCAAGCGCCAGCGACACGGTTAAAGCGCGCGGGGAAGATCGGGGGACACTAGAATTACAATCGGTTGGGGAACCGCAAGATGGCAGCAGCTGGCCCCATTTCGAAAATTCCAGCAAGCGCGGAAAGCGAAGAGCAACGCGCAGAGCTGAACACTGTGCTTCAGTCGGGGAGTTTTTTGCGCGCGCCCACGCTCGCGCACCTGCTGCGGTATTTGTGTGAGAGGCTGTTTGCCGGCGAGGCCGGCCAGATCAAGGAATACTCGATCGGGGTAGAGGTCTTTCACCGTGGCTCGTCGTTCGACCAGGACTCGAATTCGATTGTGCGTGTGGAAGCGAACAGGCTGCGCAAACGCCTGGCCCAGTATTATGCGGGCGAAGGAGCTTCCCACGCACTGAGGATAGAGATCCCGGTTGGGCAATATGTGCCCGAGTTCGTCGCTGTGACTGCGGAGAGCCCGGTTGCCGTTTTGCCGGTGGCCGCACGCGAGACCTCTTCAAAGAAGATTCTTCGCTGGGTGGCAAAGGACCGGCGCTGGTGGCTATTCGCCGGAAGCGCGGTTCTGTTGTTGGCGCTGCTGAGCGGCCTGGGGTATTGGCAGCATCTCCGTGGGCAGCATGCGGCGGAGTCCGCAGGCGCGGTTCCCGTGACACCCGGGACCGAGACGACCGCACCGCTTGTGGGGCCTCCGGCCGGAGACGAGATTCGCGTTCTGGCCGGGGAGAGCCGCAGCTTTGTCGATCACGCCGGGAAGCTTTGGAGCGCCGACAGGTGGTTCGCAGGCGGAACTGCCGTAAAGAGCAGCGCCTGGCGGATTGCGCGCACCCAGGATCCGGATCTTTATCGCACCAGCCGGCTGGGGCAGTTCCGCTACGATATTCCGCTGAAGGAGGGCACCTATGAACTGAGACTGCACTTTGCGGAGACGGTTTATGGGCCGGGGACTGGCGGAGGAGGCGGAGAAGGTAGCCGCATCATGGCGGTCAGCGTCAACGGGAAGACGCTGTTGAGCCATCTGGACGTTGTTGCCGACGCGGGGGCCAGCTCAACTGCCGACGTAAAGGACTTTCCGGATATTTCGCCCGGCGCGGACGGACAAGTGCACCTGAGCTTTTCCGGCGTAAACGGAAGCCAGGCGATGTTGTCGGCGATCGAGATTCTGCCGGGAGTGAGCGGACATATGCGGCCGGTGCGGGTGCTGGCTCGGCAGACGCCTTACTACAGCAACGATAGCGAATGGTGGAGTCCGGATAACTACTTTGAGGGTGGCCAGATGGCCAGCTACACGACTCCCGTTTCGGGAACGGACGAGCCGGAGCTGTACGAGTCGGAGCGCTGGGGGAACTTCTCCTATGCGATTCCCGTTCCGCCCGGCAAATACACGGTTTTTCTGCATTTTGCGGTGCGGCACGGTGAATGGGATGGGCCCGTGAATTCAGCGACGCCGAGCGCCCATATCTTCAACGTCTTCTGTAACGGCAAGGTTCTGCTGCAAAACTTCAATCTGCCGAAAGAGGCCAGGCAGTCGGACGTAGTCGTGCGCAAGGCGATAGGCCTGGAACCGAATGCGCAAGGCAAGTTGCTGCTGAGCTTTGTTCCCGTGGAAGGCTACGCGACGGTGACGGGGATCGAAGTGCTGCCGCAATAGCTGTACGAGCGCGGTAGCCATCCCAAAGAGGAAGGACAGAAAAGCCGCCCCGGATGAGGCGGCTTTTCTGTTGTGCGACGGATGGATGACTCAGGCCAGTTCGACTTCGATCTTCTTGCTTTCAGGGTCGAGTTTGACGATCTTGAAGCTGCGGATCTGACCGACGCCGAGCGGTTCGTGCTTGGCGGAGGTGGCCGGGTTATTGCCTTTCCAACGGCTCTGCAGCATGGAGGAGAGAGAGCCGAGATCGACCTTGCCCTGCGCTGCGGCCGCAGGAACAGCAGGGGCGGCAGCCGAAGCCTTGGGCAGACGGCAGATGGCCCGGATGCCTTCGCCCAGCTCGACCTGCACAAAGTCAGAGGAAGCTTCGACGACGCGAGCGGAAATCCGGTCGCCAACCTTGTGCTCGGCGATGTACTCGTCGATGCTGGTGGGCACGAGCTGCTTCATGCTGAGCTTGACTTGGCGCTTTTCCGGATCGATAGCGAGAATCTGGGCCTTGACCACCTGGCCGACGCGCAACGCGTCCGAGGGGTGGTTGAGCCGCTTGTCGGCGCTGATCTCGGAGATGTGGACTAAGCCTTCAATGCCTTCGGTGATCTGAATGAATGCTCCGAAAGCCATGAGCTTGGTGACCGGTCCTTCGATCTGCGAGCCGACGGGGAAATTGCGCGGGAGTTCGGTCCACGGGTCGGCGAGAGTCTGCTTGAGTCCGAGAGAGATGCGGCGCTCCTCGGGCTTGATGCCGAGAATGACGGCGTCGACCTGATCGCCAGGCTTGAGCAGGTCGCTGGGATGGCGAACCTTTTTGCCCCAGGCCATTTCAGAGATGTGGATAAGACCTTCAACGCCAGCCTCGAGCTCGACAAAAGCGCCAAAGTCGGTGAGGCGGGTGACGGTGCCGCTGACGCGCTGGCCGGCCTGGAAGCGCTCTGGGGCGGTTTCCCACGGCTCGGGCTGTAACTGCTTGAGGCCGAGAGAGATTTTCTTGGTGTCGGGATCGATCTTGAGAATGCGAACCTGGAGTTCCTGGCCGACGGCGAGAACATCTTCAGGCTTGGAGATGCGGTTCCAGGAAATATCGCTGACGTGGAGGAGGCCATCGACTCCGCCCAGATCGACAAATGCGCCGTAGGGCATGAGGGTGCGGACGGTGGCGGGAAGGACGTCGCCTTCCTTCATGGCAGTGAAGCGGCCCTGCGCGGCTTCGCGAGCCTGCTCTTCGAGGACCACGCGGCGATCGACGACGACGTCTTCATCGGCGACGTCGAGCTTGGTGATGCGGCAGGTGATTTGGGTTCCTACCAGCTTCTCCATCTCGGCTGCATCGCGGGTGCCGCTGCGGCTGGCTGGCATGAATCCGCGGACGCCAACATCGACGGTGAGTCCGCCCTTGACGACACCGGTTACCGTGGCAACGACAGCGGTCTTGTCGGCAAAAGCGGCTTCGAGCGACGACCAGTCTTTAGGCTGGGCGACCTTGTGGCGGGTCAGCTCGTAGTAGCGCTCGACGTTGCGACCCTTGACGGAGACGGAGAAGGTGTCGCCGACTTTGACATCGTCTGCGTTCTTGTCGAAGGAAGAGCGGGGGAGAACGCCTTCGGTTTTGTAGCCGATGTCGAGGAAGACCTCGTCGGCAGAGATGGAAACGACTGTGCCCTGCAACTGCTTCTGGCCGTCGTCGGCCTTGTGCGAATGGCTACGCTCAAAGGCCGAGAGCAGATCGGCGAAGGACTCCTCAGGCTCGGGTTCGGGCTCGGCTTGAGCGCTGGCCGGAGCCGAAGGCTCAACGGGCGGCGCAACCGGTGCTTCGACTGCGAGCGGCTCGACAAGAGCGGGTTCGGCTGCAGCTTCAGCGGCGGGTTCGGGCGGGTTTTCGAGGTTGGGCTGATTTTCAGGGAGGTCTGTATTTGTCATGGCAATCTTCCGTACTATTCTCCCATGATTCGGCCTGCGCGCGCCGTGAGGGGGCGAATCCCTATGGAAAGACTGTCATTTTGGGGGTGGTCCTGGGTTTGCCGGGCCTACGTGGCAAAGCGGGGCCTCCCTTGTCGTTCACGACGTTCGAGATTTCGCCCTTGTTGTCGAGGGCGACGGTGATCATGTGCTCGAAGTGCACGCCAGCATTGACGGGGGACTCGATGGCGCGGCTGAGGACCACATCGGGATTGCGAAAGACGCTGTAGACACCCAGTCCGAAGGCCTGATGAGTGGCGACCGTGTCGGCCACTTTGTAAGATGCCCAACCGTTGACGCCCGGAGCGCTGGTGTAACTGGCCTGGGTGGGCGGATCGTAGGGAATCTCGGATTGATAAAAGAAAGTCCGGCCGCCGTCGCCGTTCCATAAGACCTGGAACTGCTGGTGGTGCTCGACGAAGAGTCCATAGGCGGTGACGTTGTTGCCGTTGACAACCAGGCCGTTGCGGCTGGAGTTGCTTTCCCATCCGACGCCCTTGCCGTGATCGGCCCGCCAGATCCACGTGTGGTCGATGATGGTGTCGTTGCTGTTGATTTCTAAGTTGATCCCGGCACGCCCGGGGCCTGCCCCGCCGACACGGAAGAAGATGTCGTGCAGCGAGATGGGATTCTTGGCGTGCACGGCATGGCTGCCGGATGGCCCGACCTGCAGCAGAATAGGCGACTCCATTTCGCCGGCGTCGAAGAGCAATCCGGCGAGGATGATTCCGCCCGCGTCGGCGGTGAGCATGGCGGGGGTTCCATGGACGGGGCGCAATGTGGCAAAGCCCAGTCCGAGAACCACCGTATCGCGTCGCGTGACGCGCAAAGGCTCGGCCAGGTCGTAGTCGCCGGGTGTAAGCAGCAAATTCTTGCCATGGGCCAAAGCGGCGTTGATGGTTGCTGCGGTATCTATGCCGGAGTGAGCGATGTAGAACCGGGAGATGGGAATGGAGCGGCCGGGAGTAACGCCCGAATGCCATGAGACGCCGGTGGAGTTGGACGAGAGGGCAGGTACGCGCACGCTGTATTTGCCTGCGGCATTGACTTCGAGAAAGGGCTTTTCGCGAACGATGGGAGCGAGCTCCACTTTGGTGAAGGGAGGCGCTGGCCATTCGCCGGCGGGGGGACGGTTGACGCCGACAAAGACCATATTCCAATTGGAGCCGGTCCAGGACGCCCACTCGGTGTTGCGCGAGATCCACTGCTGCTGTGTTCCGGCGTCTACGTTGGCGTCGATCAGGCTGTCGGAGATCCATCCTCCGCTGGCCCATCCGCGATTCTGGTGAAGGACTAGGTTGCCGCGGACGTGCATGCGACGGAAAGGAACGGCCTGGGAGACAGCCCACTGCAGGTAGCCTCCTGTGGGCGTGACGGAGAAGCCTTCGGCGCCGCGCCAGAAGGTGCAGGTGGCGTTGTTGCGGGGCAAACTGGCGTCGGCGTGCACGTTGCCTTCGATGCGAACTGCGTCCGGCGTCCCACCGAGACCGAGGACCTGGGTATAGAAGCCTATGGGGACGTCGATCTTGTAGTCGCCGGGCTTGAAGAGGATGGCGTAGCGCTCGGGACCGAATTCGGCGTGCTGTTCAACTGCATAGACCTTGTCGATCTGCTGCTGGATCGATGCGGAGGGTATTGTGGGATCGAAGATGAGAACGTTGGGGCCGAAGTCAGGCTTTTGCGCGACGGCGAGGGAAGACGTCGACGCAGCAATGAAGGGGATGCTCGCGATGAAACCAAGACGCAAAAGGAATGCATTGCTACAGTTCAAGATGTTCAACTGGATGCCTCTCAGGGGCGGCATGCGGCAGGCTTCCTCTTGCCTTGCGCTGCGGGCGCGATGTCCCTCCCTCAGCATAATCTTTGGGCGGCGGGATTGGATGGAAAGACACACAAGACAACACAACCGATTGAATGATTGCGACATGCAGGGGTTGTTTGGGTGGACAGCTTGATGGGCAGGGAGCGAGAATTGCGCTCGCATGGAGGAGTTTAGATGGAGAAGTCTGGAATGTCGCGGCGATCATTTGTGCGCCTGGGAGCGGGCGCGGCGGTAGCGGGGGCAGCGGTTGCGGCCGGGGCGCGGGGCAATTCACCTTTGGTGCTTTCTCAAACCGCGCTGGATAACGCCGCAACGAGCGGAGAAGTGGTGCCGTTCGCAAGCATCGGGACCGGAGTGCGCGGCTGCGATCTGCTGCATGCAGCGCGAATCGCCAAGCTTGGAAATTGTGTAGGCGCGGCGGATCTTTACGACAGCCGGCATCAGGCCGCGAAAGAAGCCTGGGGCGCGGAGATCCCGACCACACGGGACTATCGAGCACTTCTCGACCGCAAGGGCGTGAAGGCCGTGGTGGTGGCTGTGCCGGATCACCAGCACCGGCGGGTTGTGCTGGATTGCCTGGCGGCGGGCAAGGACGTCTATTGCGAGAAGCCGATGTCGCACAACGTTGCCGACGGGCTGGCGATGGTGGAGGCGGTGCGGGCGAGCAAGCGGATTTTCCAGGCTGGGAGCCAGCGGGTGAGCTCCGTTTTGTACCAGAGAGCAGCCGAGATCTTTGCATCCGGGCAACTGGGCGAGGTGCGGTACATCGAAGGACACAGCGACCGGAACTCGCCGAGCGGGGCGTGGGTGTATCCGATTCCGCCGGACGCCAGCGCGAAGACCATCGACTGGAATGCGTTCCTGCGCGATGCGAGCCCGCGGCCGTTCGATGCGGCGAGGTTCTTCCGCTGGCGCTGCTTTGCGGAATACGGCGAGGGTGTGGCGGGAGATCTGTTTGTGCACCTGCTGTCGGGGATCCAGGCGATTACCGGGATCAATACCGCGCCGAGCCGGGCCTATTCGACGGGCAGCCTGACGCACTTCACGGACGGGCGCGATTTTCCGGATTTGCTGGCGACAATGTACGACTATCCGGGCGTGACGGTGAATCTGCACTGCAACCAGAACAACGAGGCGGGCGAACCGATCACCTTTTACGGCTCGAAGGCGACGATGGTGGTGAATGGAAACACGCTGACGGTTACGCCGCAAGATACGAACCCGAGGCCGGATGGGTATTCGATCCAGGGCTGGCCGGCAGATCTGAGGAAGCAGTATCTCGACGAGTGGAAGGCCGCGCACCCGGAGGCTCCGCACGCGCTGGCCGAGGCGGAGAGCTATACGACGCCACAGGGGTACAACGACACTGCCGACCATCTGCTGACGTTTTTCAAGGCGGTGAACTCGCGCCAGACGGTGGAAGAGAACGAGGTGTTCGGCAACCACGCGGCGATTGCCTGCCACATGGCCAATCATTCGTACTTCAGCCGGAATGTGGCGATCTGGGATGAGGCGGCGAAGGCGATCCGAAGCTAGGGCAGAGATCGCGGCATTCGGGGTAGGCTGGAAGCATGAGCATCTTTGACGAGAAGCGGACGGAGTTGGAGCAACACGAATTCATGATGGGGTTGGAGCGCGGCCGGCTGGCGGTGGCGCTCGACCTGCTGACGGATTCGCTGATCATGGTGGGGCAGCATGGGGTTTACTGCGCATCGAGCCGGAACCCGGCCAAGCCGGCACTGGATCTGCAGGCGGTCCTAGGCGGGATCGAGGGAGCGAAGGCGCTGATCCAGTCGGTAATGGAAGAGCTGCGGGCACAGCGGGAAGCGGCGCGGGCGGAGTGAGCGGCAAAGGGAAACCGCGCCATTGAATGGAAAGTACGATATGCTGGTAATGCGCGCCCGTAGCTCAGCTGGATAGAGCGAACGCCTCCGGAGCGTTAGGTCGGGAGTTCGAATCTCTCCGGGCGCACCATATTCTGATTTTCCTCCGTTTCATCCCATGAAAGCATAGCTATACGAAAGAATGAGTGCGCTCAAGCAAGAGAGCGCCCGTCCTTTAGCGCATTTCGGCGGGATTTCTCGGATTTAGCCCTGCAGAAACCGCATCAAGGGCCTTCCAGGCTTTTTCTTCGAGATCGGCAATGGAAAGAAACTGCGCGGAAGCCTCGCCGATTCTGGCGGAAAGGTCCGAGGTGGTCAGCCCGCCCTGAAAGGCGTTCTGGAAGAGGAGCGCAATGGCGGTGAAGCGTTGTGCGGAATCGTGGAATGAAGCTGCGATTTCGCGCAGTTCGGGGAGCTGGGCGATAGTGGCGGATTCCTCGAGGAAGCGGGCGTACATGGAGCGGAAACAGCCCCCGCCGGTTCCTCCGATTTCGATGAAGATATAGAGATTGAAGAGATTGGCACGCAGGGTGTCGGCTTCGAATTGGCGCGGCCAGGTAAGGATTTGCTTGGCGGTATGCCTCATGCCGGGAACGCCGAAGTTCTTGATGGGCGGGTCGAGATGCGCCTGAGCGGCTTGCCCGATAGCGGAGAGGATCTGCGGGCGGCCGGGAGCGCGGAAGCCGGAAAAGTCGAACTCCAGCCGAAGATGTTTGGGCGGAAACGGCTTGAAGGTTGAGCCCCGGGCGAGGCGGAGCTGGCTGAGGGTGATGGGAGCGTAGAAGCCCCTCTTTTTGCCGCTCATCTGCTGGTCCATATCGCTGGCCAGAAGGGTCTGGTCGCCGTCGTAACCGCAGACGACGAAGGCGTGTCCGCCGAAGTGGTATTCGATGGGGAAATGGAACCATGGCAGATAGCCCATGTCGCCGCCGAGAAAGACCGGCTTTTCCTGTTTGAGTGCGTCGAGCAGAGCGGTTTCGGCTTTGGCCGCGCTGGAGGTGGTGATTTCGCGGATGCGGACGCCGGTGCGGCGGTCGAGGTCGGTGTAGAAGTCCTTCATGTTGCCCCGGCCGCCGATGAAGACGATCTCTTGCTCCTGACCGGGAATCTTCATTTGCCAGTAGATGAAGCCCATCCCGGCACCGAGGCCGAGAAGCATTTCTTCGCTGACCGGGTGGCCGTAGGCATGGAAGATTTTCTGGAGGGAGTTGGTGACGCAGTGGCAGCCATCGAGGGCCGGACAATTGGGGAACGGCGCGAGCAGTACGGATGTCTCCATCGGAAACGTACCTCCGGATGAAAATCGGGACCGGAAGAAGGATACTCCGAGCGGAGGCGAATTCTGAGGGATTCTGCGCGGAAATTGCGCCGGCAAAGAGAAGAAACTTTGCCGGCGCAGTGGGTGTTAGTAGCGGTAGACGCGGGCTTCCCAGGGATTGAGGTTGAGGGCCGCGGTGTGGGATTCGGCGGGCGGAGTGCCCGCCAGGTTGGAAAGGACGAGGTCGCCGGCCTGGTTTCCCGCGGGCAGGGTGTAGGCGATGCCCGCTTTGCCGAAGTTCAGGACGACCAGGAAGCGCTCCGCGCCGAGGGTTCGCGTGTAAGCGAAGACCTGCGGGTTGGAGGGATCGAGATCCAGGTAGTCGCCGTAGACCAAGGCCTTGTGGGCATGGCGCAGGGCGATAACGCGCTGGGTGTAGTGGTAGATGGAGTCGGGGTCCGCCAGTTCGGAAGCGGCATTGATAGTGATGTAGTTGGGATTGACGGCCAGCCAGGCTTTGGCTGCGGAGGTGAAGCCGCCGTTGGGAGTGGCATCCCACTGCATCGGCGTGCGAGCGTTATCGCGGGCGACGCGGGCGACGATGTTGAGGAAGACCGGTTCGGCGACTTTGCCCGACGCGACGTAGGTCTTGTAGGCGTTCTTGATGGCGATGTCGTCGTAGTCGGCGAGTTTGGCGAAGGGATAGTTGGTCATGCCCAGTTCGTCACCCTGGTAGAGGAACGGGGTTCCGCGGAGGGTGAGGAGCATGGTCTCAAGCAGCTTGGCGGAGGGGACACGGAATTCGGGCGAGTCGTCGCCGAAGCTGGAGACGATGCGCGGGTTGTCGTGGTTGGAAAGGAAGACGGTGTCCCAGGAGTGCTTGTCGAGCTGCTGAGCGTGTTGGGTGTAGATGGCCTTGAGGTCGGTGAGCTTCGGTTTGATGTACATCGGGCCGTTCATGTCGCTGCGCACCGCGTCGAAGTTGAAGATCATGTTGAGCTCGTGGCGGCGCTCGTCCACAATGGCCGGAGTCTGCGCTAGGGTGGTTCCAATGGCCTCGCCGACGGTCATGGTGTCGTAGGGGGCGAGAGCCTTGCGATTCATCTCCTGCAGGTACTCGTGCATGCGGGGTCCGTTGGCGAAGACCGCCGAGGGATCCTTCAGCTCTTCAGGAGTCAGGTCGGGCAGGCCGGGACGCTTGGAGATGAGCGGAATGACGTCCATGCGGAAGCCGTCGACGCCTTTGTCGAGCCAGAAGCGCATGAGGCTGTAGACCTCGTCGCGGACCTTCGGGTTATCCCAGTTGAGGTCGGGCTGCTTGACGGCGAAGAGGTGAAGGTAGAACTCCTTGGTCTGCGGGTCGAACTGCCAGGCTGAGCCTTCGAAGTAGGAAGGGTAGTTGTTGGGCGGATCGAATCCGTTGGGCGCGGCGGGGTTGGGCTTGCCGGGACGCCAGATGTAGTAGTCGCGGTACGGGTTGTCTTTGGATTTGCGGGACTCGACAAACCAGCGGTGCTCGTCGGAGGAGTGATTGACGACCAGGTCGACGATGAGCCGCATGTGACGCTTTTTGATGGCGGCGAGCATGCGGTCAAAGTCGGCCATGGTGCCGAACTCCGCCATGACCTTGCGGTAATCACGGATATCGTAGCCGTTGTCGGCGTTGGGCGAGTCATAGTGGGGGCTAAGCCAGATGACGTTGACGCCGAGTTTTTGGAGGTAATCGAGCTTTTTTGTGATTCCGTTGAGATCGCCGATGCCGTCGCCGTTGGAGTCGCTGAAGGAGCGTGGGTAGATCTGATAGACCACGGCCTCCTTCCACCAGGTGGGCTCGTAGCCATTGATGCGTTGGGCTGCGGGCTCGGATATGGCTTTTAACATGGACGGCTGGTTCTGTGCGATTGCGGGAAAACACAAGAAAAGCAATGTTGCAAATACAAGTGAGCCTGAGGCTCTGTTGTTTTTCATACAAAGATAATACGGCTGGAATTTGAGGTTCGGCAGAGCGAGCGCACTACAGCATCCGGGACACGCCGATTGAGAGCTTGCACGGTTCCCGGCATCGAACGCTGACGACCCATTTAAACTGATAGACGGTCCGTTCGTGCAAACTTCCGCGGACCGGATAAGGTCAAATGCATCCCAATTTTGCTTTCAGTGCGACACAGATTCTTTGGACACTCACTTTTGCCGCCCAGCTGGTGCTGCTGGTGGTTCTGCTCGGGCGGGACCGAATCAACCGTTACCCGTGGTTTTCCGCCAGCATCGTTCTCTTTGCCCTGCGACTGCTGACAGAAGTGCTGCTGGGGGGGCGGCTTCCGCAAATGACTTTGCGCTCTGTTTTCATCAGTTTTGCCGATCTGACGGCGTTGCTTTCGCTGGCCGTGGTGGTGGAGATTGCACGGCGGGCCTTCGCCGGCGCGCCCCGAGGCGTGTGGGTCGGATGGTCGTTGGCAGCCATGGTGGTGGCCGGAGGAGTGCTCTACTTCTGGGGCCCGTGGCCTGCCCGCGCGGAGCTGGCGGCTGACTCGCCGCTGGCGCTGTTGCGACTGATGCAGTTTGTGGCCCAGAAGATGGACATGCTGGTGGATGTGCTGAGCATCGAACTGGGATTACTGGTGCTTGCCGCTGGGCGCAGGTATAAGGCCGGATGGCGGAGCCACACCCAGGCCATCGCCATCGGGCTGTCTACAGTAGCCGTGGCGTGGCTTTCGGTGCAGGGAGCCTGGCAGGTGATCGCGCGCACCGTTCATCCGCTAACCCGGGCCGACTACGAGCGCGTGATCAATCTTGGCAACAAGCTGGTGAATGCGAACAAGGTGGTCTACATTGCCGTGCTGGTGTGGTGGATCCTTTGGCTGTGGTTCGACGAGCCAGGGGCAACGGAGACCGGCAGCGAGACGCCCGTCGAAGAGTCTGCCACCGATGGACAAGCTGCTCTGCTGACCGAATGGCCGTCGCGGGATGAAGGCGGGGAGACCGAGCAGGCCTGATTTGGCCGGCTGACTTTGTGAATTGACATGAACGCGGTCAAAAAGGCCGCGGCGCTGGCGCAAGATGGACTTTGATTCGCGCCATTTTCGCGCCGGGAATGAAGATTCACTTCCTTCCTGGCGGGTCCATTCCGTCCCCATAGAGAGGGCAACCCGGAAGCGGGAAGGAACTGCTTTGCACTCTATTTTTTAGAGTCGCCGACCATCGGCTGCCACAGTTCGATGGGATTCCCCTCCGGGTCATGCAAGCGGGCGAAGCGGCCATTGGGATAAGTTTGCGGGTCAATCTTGATCGCGATTCCCGCGGCTTGCAACTGGGCCGCCATTTTGTCGAGATCCCGGACTCGGAAGTTCACCATCCAGACCTTCTGGGGATCTCCGAAATAGCCGGTTGTCTCCTTGAATGGAGCGAAAACGGTAGGTCCGGCCTCTTGCTGCCAAACGGAATCCTGCTCGCTTGTCGGTGTGAGCGAGATCCCCAGGTGTTGCTGATACCAAAGTCCCAACGCTTTCGGATCGTGAGCTCGGAAGAATAGCCCCCCGATTCCCGTCACTTTTTCCGTTGCCGTTCCGTCAGCTAACCCAGGTGCAACAGCTGCCCCTGAGGAGGGAGGAGGGGTCGTTGGCGACGCGGCCGTCTCCGCTGCAAAGCCGAGTTGGTTTCGGCCCAGGATGAAGCTCGATCCGAAAGTGAACGACAGGAACCGGAGCAGATTGCGTCGTTGAAAATACATCCCATCCTCCTGCCAAGAAGATCCCGATGCGATTTACAGTACCCGAGTAAACGAGGTTCCAGAAAGAGTGGAGCTGAGGCTCCGGGCGGTTGCCGGCGGTTCGCCAGTTTAGTTCAAAACATCGATGATGGTCAGATCAGCCCAGTCAAATCCTAGAGCCGGTTGAGAACTCTCGCGCGGGCGGGAAAGCTGGCCGCAGGCTCTAGATGTGGCAACTACGCAAGCCGCGTTTTTCCAGGTACTTCTGGTGGTAGTCTTCCGCCTTCCAGAAAGTCTGCGCCGGCTCAACCAGAGTGACGATGCGCTTCGGCTTGTAACGCCCTTCGGCATTGAGCCGCTCGATGGTGGCAATGGCGTCGGCCTGCTGCTGGGGAGTGTGAAAGAAAACTGCCGAGCGATACTGCGTTCCCCAATCAGGCCCCTGGCGGTTCAGGGTGGTGGGATCGTGGAGGGCGAAGAATGCTTCGAGCAATTGCGGATAGGTGACCTGCGCCGGGTCAAAATCAAGCTCGACCACTTCGGCGTGCCCGGTGGTGTCAGTGCATACGTCTTTGTACGCCGGCTGAGGGAGGATTCCGCCTTCATAGCCCACGGCGGTTGCAAGGACGCCCGGAATCTCGGCGAAGGCCGCCTCGACCCCCCAGAAGCATCCCGCTCCGAAGGTCGCTTTTTCAATGCTCATAGCGGTATGGATGCTATCGGACCGTGGGGCGAACCAAGAATTGCAGGAACTGATTCGAAATCTCGCCCGCAAGGCACCGTGAATTTGGTTATAGGCCCCACCCCGGGCGGGATGGGGCCTGATTTTTCCGGTGCTTCTTCTCTCCTTCTTTCATGTCTCGCGAGAGCCAGGAGTCACTGCTTGAAGCCACCGGACGGGTCGGCATCGCAGCGCTGTCAGCGGTTGCTTGTGGATTGTGTACGCGACGCCTGATTGGTTACCGTTTGGCCGGTTTCAGTCTGCGTGGCGGGATTGCGAGCGGTCATGCCCTGACCGGTTTGAGTTTGCGCCTGAGTGGTGGCTCCAAATGCGGTTTGCAGCATCTGGACACCCATGGGCGATCCAAGTCCGGTGACCGCATCCCAGCCCGGCGAGGCATTGTAGGCGCCATTGTTTCCCTGGGTAATGTCGCGAAAGCAGGCGGTCTGGTTGACGCCGTAAAGGGTTGAGTTGATGAAACCCACACGGCTTTGGAGTTTCTGGTTGCAAAGACAGATCAACCCGGCCCAGAGTGGCGCCACCGCGCTGGTTCCTCCGATGACCTCGGCCTGGCCATCGACCAGAACGTTGTATCCGGTTTCGGGATCGGCGTTGCCAGCCGCGTCGGGAACCCCGCGCCCGGGGAGCGAGACGTCGTTGGCTTGCCAGTTGGGCCGCGAGAAGACCGCGCTGTATCCGCCGCCGCTGGCTCCCCCGTTGGGCCCGTCGTTCCAGGCGGTTTCAGAGGCGATAGCGCCCTGAGCCGCGACCAGCCGTGTGCCTCCGACCGCCAGCACATGCGGACTGGAGGCCGGGAAGTCCACATGGTTCTGGCCATCGGTCAGGCCGTCGGAGGATCCGTTGTCGCCGGAAGCCACGATGACGGTGATTCCCAGCAGCCCTGCTTCCTGCGCCACCTCATCGAAGTTCTGCATGGACTGCGTGGTCCAGCTGGCTTCTGGCCCGCCCCAACTGATGGAGATGACCTGGGGATGGCGAAGCTGATCGTGTACCGCCATGCTCAGTGCATCCTGGAATCCGCGCGTGGTGTTCGGCGCGAAATAGGTGACGATGGTGGCTCCGGAGGCGACCGAACCGGCAACCTCGATGTCAAGCATAACTTCCCCGTCGGCGCTGTTGGCCGTGGTCGGACGGTTCTTGCCCTGGTCCACCGAGGCGCTTCTGACAGTGGGTACCGGCAGCCCTTGTTGGGTGAAGTACTGTTGGATGTCGGCCGGACGATAACCGCCTCCCAGCTCAATGAGGCCGATCACCTGCCCGGCGCCATTGACGTCCTGGGGGAAGTTGTAGAGTTTGGCGATTTCCCGTGGGTAACTGGACGTGTTGGAGGCACGGGTTCCGAAGGCGCGGCTGGTGGTCCGGTAGCGAAAGTGCGGCCGGGCTACCTGGCGGTCGTCGAGTCCGAAGACGCCCTGCACGATGGCGGCGTATTCGGCAGGAACATGAATGGCGCCGATGCGTCCACGGTAGCTTCCGTCGGGATGCTCGTAGTCGATGAGTTCAATGCCGAAGGCCTTTTCCATGGCTGCGGCTGTTCCCGCCAAGGTGACGGTGCGGCGCAGTACTTCGTCGCCACGCTCGAGGATCATCAGGTTGTTTTCTTTGGCGAATTGCCGCATCTTGTCCACATGGGCGGGGTCGGCCCCGCACTGTGCCGCAAATTCGTTGTGGGTCATGAATTTCCCGTTCGGCCTGGCGGTTGACAGGTTTTGCCGGTGCTTGAGAATGACCGAGATTTCGATGAGCTGATGCGGATCGGTGGGACCGATCGCGCGGGATCCTGCAAGAAGAACACGTTCGCTGCCCTTTACTGGTACCTTCGCGGAATTGGCCATTTTCTACTCCTTTGGGGATCAGGTTTTGTCGGTTGAGAAACTCAACCGAATGTCTCTGCAACCGTTCGGGGAATCGGATTCCGATTGCGGATCTTTGCTCCGGGCGGCTACCAGGCATGACGGCGCGTCCCACGCTGCGCGAGATCGGTACCGTCAGAAGGCGCCAAGGCGGATTGCGGCACCGCTGGCAATGCCAGCAAGTCAGTTTTTTGCTTGGTCCGGGGGGTTGGAAGCCAGTAAAGATTCGGCCTTGCGGCGAATGGGCAGCACTCAAATCGCGTTGCCAAGCTCAACCCGATGCGCACCAGGCGCGGGGTCGATGCCTTTGCCGTTTTCTTTCGGGCCAGATCGCTTTGCTGCGATTTGTGTGTTTTCGTTCAGCCGTTGCGTCGTGCCAAACCGCAGCCTCGCATTGGATCGGCATCAGGGCAGCAAGGGGAAGATCCCGAATGCTCCTTGCTGAAGATTCAATGACGTTCAGAAAGACTCATGGTGCAGGGAAGTAGTCGCGCCTGTCGGCGGTCTCGTGCGGCGTCCATTCCAACCGAATTTGCACGAAACGGGTCGAGTATACTCCGAAAATTGGCGGAACTCTGCAAATTTTTCGAGGGGATTTTGAATGAGGCAGATGCAGCGGCGGCTCCGCTGCTTACGCAGTGGAGCCGCCGGTTGAGGAGGAGAACAGTGCGCTAATAGCGCTTTTTGCCTCCGGGCGCGCCGCCGGGACGGGAGCCGCCCTTGAAGCCGCCGGGCTTGGAGAAGCCTCCCGGCCGAGGGCCGGATTTGGAAGCGCCGCCGGGCTTGAGACGGCCGCCGCCCGTAGGCTTGCCTGCGCCGAACGAAGGCCTGGGCTTCCAGGGTTTGGAATCCGCAGCTCCTGCACCGGAGCGACCTGCTGGGCGGGGCGTGAAGGGGCGCGGGGACGATGCGCCGGACCCGTCGCCGCCTTCGCTACGGAACGGACGCTTGCCGGCAAAGCCGGGCTTGGCTGCGAAGCCACCTTCTCTGCGAGACCCGCCCGAAGCGGGACGGTCAAAATCCGGGCGCGGGGCACGGGGACGATCGACGTAAGGGCGCGGAGCAGAAGACCGCGTACCTGCAGGACGGTTGGGACGGTCCTCGTTCGAGACCGGTTCGATGAAGATCTTGACGGGCTTGCGAGGCTCGAGATCGTCGAAATTGTCGTCCGCGCGCTGAGGAACGGCGTTGCGACGGCGTTCTGCACGGTCATCGGATCCCGGCTTGCTCCATCCCTTGCGCTCCGGCTTGTCGCCGAAGCCACGACCAGCGGGCTTGCCGGCAAATCCACCAGGCTTGTCACCGAACTTGCTCGGTGCGGAAGGACGGTCACCATTGGGGCGATTGAAAGCTGGTCTGTCAGCAAACGAGCGAGGCGCCTCAGGCCGGTCGCCAGTGGGGCGATTGTAAGCGGGCTTGTCGCCGAATGAGCGAGAAGCCGAGGGCCGGTCGCCGGTGGGGCGGTTGTAGGCGGGCTTATCACCATATGTGCGAGGAGCCGTGGGTCGGTCGCCATCTGGGCGGTTGTAAGCAGGCTTGTCGCCGAACGTGCGAGGCGCCGTGGGTCTGTCGCCACTGGGGCGGTTGTAAGCGGGCTTGTCGCCGTATGTGCGAGGAGCTGAAGGCCGGTCGCCGTAAGGACGCGCTGCCTGCGGACGGTCCTCGCCGCCCTTGTTGAAGCGGGGCGCGGGGCGAGTGTCCTTCTGCCACGCCGGCCGGGCCGAAGGGCGGCCAGCCGGACGGTTGGTTTCGCGGGGCATGGAGTCCGAATCCCGCTCGTTGGTGAAGCGGGATGGGCCCGGCGTTCCCGGACGGCGGGGGCGGTCGTAGGCAGGAGCGGAATCCGAGCGATAACCTTTGCCGGCGGGACGTGCGGAGCGATTGTCGCTGTACGGCCGTGCCGCGCGTGGCATGCTGCTTTGAGGAGTGATGGTGGGAAGGCCCTGCGCGTCCGCACGATTGCGACGGCGGAGATCCTTCGATTTGGAGGTCCGCAGCTTGCCTTCTGCGGCAAGGCGCAACTTGGCCAGCTCCTGCTCATCGAGTTCGCGCAGGTTGCCGGGCTCCTGATCCAAGACCAGGGGGCCGTAGCCGATGCGGCGAATCTTCTCGACGAAGTGGCCGATCTCTTCGAACATCTTGCGGAGTTCGCGATTGCGGCCTTCGATGAGAATCACTTCGAACCAGGGATTGTCTCCCAGGCGGACCTGACGGATGCGGGCGGGCGAGGTTTTGACGCGCTCGGTGCCGATTTTGCCGCGCAGGATGGATACACCGGCACGAAGCTGGTCGAGCTCGTCTTCCGTAGGTTGGCCGGCAACCTTGACGAGGTAGGTCTTTTCCACGCCGTTGGCGGCGCGGGTGAGGCGATTGGCGAGTTCACCGTCATTCGTGACCAGGAGCAGGCCCTCGCTCATATAGTCGAGGCGGCCAACCGGATAAAGGCGCTCCTTCATCTTTTCGAAGAACTGCATCACGGTGGGACGGCCTTCGGGGTCCTTGACCGTGGTGACAAAACCTTTGGGCTTGTTGAGGACGAAGTAGCGCAGGCGCTCGGCTCCGTGCAACAGCTTTCCGTCGACGCGAATGTGGTCGCGGCCGGCGTCGGCCTTGGTGCCCGGGGTGGTCACGATCTGGCCGTTGACGTGGACACGTCCCTGCTCGATCAGCTCTTCGGCGCGGCGGCGGCTGGCGATTCCAGCAGCGGCAAGAATCTTCTGCAGACGCTCAAGCTTGGCAGGAGGGCGGGGTTTGGAGGGTTCATTCTCCTCTTCTTCCTCGCTGTCGCCGGAGATGGAGCCTTCCTCGTCTTCCACTTCATCCTCGTCGGCGTCCTCGTCCTCGTCCAAATCTTCGTCTTCGTCCTCTTCTTCTTCGTCAGACTCTTCTTCGTCTTCCTCTTCGTCCTCGTCGGAACCGTCTTCTTCGTCCTCGTCATCGTCTACGGAGGCAACTGCAGGCTCTTCGTCGATTTCTTCGGTCTGGGCTGTGTCGCCAGCGAGGGCCGATTTGGCCTCGGCGGGAGCGGCAGCGGTTTCTACGACCGCAGCTTCGCTGGGCGCGGTTTCAATGTTTTCAGTGTCGGGGTTGACGATTTCGGGCGCAAGAGCCTGTACGGGCTCCGAAGACTCGGCCTTTTTTTTCCTAGCCATATGAATACTTCTCAGTTTCTGCCTGCTCATTTTTGGGAGGGAGGCACAGCGGGCGTGGCCTCCGCGGAGTTTCAGTCCGCTTCGTTTTCCGGTTGGAGATTGGCGTAGACTTCCGTGTTGCTCAGTCTTGCGTTGCTCATTCCGGTGTCTGGATCAACCGCAGCCACAAAGGCTTGTGCGGGTTCATCGGGTGCGTCGGATTCCACGGCAGCCGTCTCGGCTGGCGCTTCCGCGTGGTTCTGGGCAGCCATCACGGCTGGCGTTCGGGCGGGCAATTCGGCTACCGGACTCTCCTGCTCCGCGGGAGTATCGGCGGACTCTGGCGCAGCGCCAGGGTCTGGTTGTTGGATCGGCATTTGCTCGCCGATTCCGTCCGCATCCCGATCGAGAATCGGGGCGGGGATCAGTTGACTGGCGCCTTCCGCTGTCAATTCATCGGCGTCGTCGGACTCTGGCTCCGGCTCTTCCAACTCAATGGCGGCCATCTTCTCAAACTCTTCCATGGAGGGGAGTTCGGAGATATCCTTCAGGCCAAAGCGCAGCAGGAACTCTTTGGTGGTCTTGTAAAGGATCGGACGTCCGATCACTTGTTTGCGGCCGGCGGTTACGATGAGCTTGCGCGCCAATAGCGAACCAAGCACACCGGCCGACTCAACACCCCTGATTTCGCCAACCTCAGGAGCAGTAACCGGCTGTTTGTAGGCGATGACGGCAAGAGTTTCGAGTGCCGCCAGCGACAGCTTCATCGCCGGTTTGAGACTCTTGACGAACATGCGCACCGCGTCGTGGCACTCCGGCTTTGTGGCCATGCGAAAGCCGCCGGCAATTTCTCGAATTTCGACTCCGCGGTCATCCGACGCGCAGGAGGCGATGATTTCGTCGAGCAGACCACGAAGGATGGACCGGACTTCACGGTCACGCTGTCGGGACTGCCGCTTGAGCTCCGACTCCTCAGCGCTGGACTCAGCGGTGTTGAGGGTGAGATCTGGATTCTCTTCGCCCGGTTCAGGACCAGGCACTTCGACGCCCGAAAACTGCTCCTGTGCAGATGAGACGGACGGCTCCTGCAAAGCCCCAAGGCGCTGCTCCCGGGTGAATTCGCCTTGCTCTGCTTCCCCGAACTCCTGACCCGGCATGCTGTCGCGCAGATCTGCTTCGGCCTCGGCTGCCTCCTCGGCAGACGCGGCTTCCTGCTCCGCTTTCCACTCCAGGGCGTCGGCGGCGAACAGGACAGTGAGCTGGTTAAAAGTGACCGGCTCTTCTGCGGCATAAATGATGGCTTCCAGCTTGGCTTTCAGGCTCATTCGGCGATAGGTACCTTATGTATGGTACCGGAAGTCGAGATTTCCTGTTCGTTTATCCAAGCAGGCTTCTGGTTTGAGTGGTCCGAAGTGGGCACCCAACAGCCTTGGATGCCCCCGGAGTTGTGTAAATCGCGAGCAGAAAAGGCCTACCCGGCAAACTGGCGGAAGACCCAGAAGAGCGTTCCGGATAGAAGCGCAGCGACGGGAAGCGTGAATACCCAAGCTGCTGCGATGTTGCGTATGGTCGAGAATTGGAGGCCGCTACGGTTTGCCGCCATGGTGCCCGCAACTCCCGAACTCAGGACGTGGGTTGTACTGACCGGGAGGCCAAAGTTGTCGGCAGCGCTGATGGTGGCCATTGCGACGAGTTCCGCGCATGCGCCCTGGGCGTAGGTGAGATGCTCCTTGCCGATCTTTTCGCCCACCGTGACAACGATGCGCTTCCATCCGACCATGGTGCCCAATCCCAGTGCGAGGGCCACCGCAACCTTGACCCAGCTGGGAATGAACTTTGTAGCCTTGTCGACCTGACTCTTGTAGTTCTTGAGCGCGGCATTTTCCGCCGGCGTGAAGGCAGGGTTTCCACTCTTCTGCATCAGGCGAATAGCTTCGCTGGCGACATACATGTCGTTGCGGACGTTGGTCTGGCGCGCAGCCGGGACGGACTTGAACTCCTTGTAGAGAGCGACCTCGTGGTTCAGATCTTCGACAAGTTCGCGGAGGGCAAGGATTGTGTCCGACTGGATCTCTTTGGTTCGGATGTAATCGGTCAGTTCAGCGCGCGCATCCGCTCCCAGGATCCCGTTCTTATCGACATGTTTGTCGAGGATCTGGCCGGCCTGGTCGGAAGCTGCAATGAAGTTCTGCATATCGTGAGCTGTGACGGCGTGGTTGAGGGCGTAAGCGGTAGGGACCGTGCCAATCAGAATCAGCATGATCAGGCCCATTCCTTTTTGGCCGTCATTGGAGCCGTGCGCAAAGCTGACGCCGGAGCAGGTGAAGATGAGTAGGGCGCGGATGGGCCAGGGCGGAGGGGTGTTGCCCTTGGGCGCGGTAAACAGGACGTCCGCGTTATCGATGACGATCCGCGCGAACAGCGCGATGGCGTAGAGTCCACAGATCCCAACCAGAATCGCTGTGATGATGAAGCCCATCGGGTATCGCCAAGCCTCAAAAGCAGTGACAGGCTTCCAAATGCCGGCGCCAATAGGCCCGAGGATGCCGAATATCAACGGAGCGACAGCATTGATCGGGAAGATTCCACCAAAACCTGTGATGGCGATGACGGCAATAGCCCAAGAGGGTTTGCGGTGGTTGGCATCGTAGAAGACGGCGGCGCTTTTTGCCCACTTGGTGAGGATGAAGAGCTTTGAAAGGAGAAGCAGGATAGCGGCAGCGCCGAATCCGATGACTGGGGATATAAGCAGGACCTTGAAGACCTTTGTGGCCTGTTCCCAGTCGACTCCGCTGGTGCCGCTGTGTACGTTCATCAGCTGGTTAGCGATTCCGACGCCGATGATGGAACCGACCATGGTATGCGAGCTGGAAGCGGGGAGGCCGAACCACCAAGTGCTGAGGTTCCAAATGATGGCCGCCAGCAAGAGGGCGAAGACCATGGCAAATCCAGCCCCGGAACTGACCTGGAGGATGAGTTCGACGGGAAGCAGGGTGATGATGGAAAAGGCAACCGCCCCTGAGGAGACCAGGACCCCGGCGAGGTTGCAAAGTCCCGACCAGACGACGGCAATATTGGGATCGAGGGAGTGGGTGTAGATGACGGTGGCGACGGCATTTGCGGTGTCGTGGAAGCCGTTGACGAACTCAAAGCCGAGCGCGATCAGGAGGGCGAGGCCGAGCAGCAGGTATGGCCAGATACTGGCCACGACGATATTGCCAAGATCCTGCGCGATGTGGAAGCCGATGTAGCCAAGTCCGCCGATGAGGGCGGCCGCGACCACTGCCGCGCTGACCCACGCGGACGATTTTTTCATTTTGCGATCGAGCAACGATGCTGACGCAGGTAGTACTTCGACCGTAGTCGCCAAATCGGACATAGTGGGTCTCCAGGAATAGGTATACGTGCTGTCCGGATCGCCGAGCCGAGGTGTGCCTAGAGCGAGTGCGATGTTCTAGTTTCCCTGTCAAATTCTTGCAATGCCGTCGCTTCTTGATGGTCGCGTCGACTTTGATGAAGTGCTTTGGGGATGCAGCAACCCTGGTCTTGCTATCGCCGGACAATTCATGGATATACCCGAAATATAAAAAGGCGATGAATATGTGATTACAGGAGCGAATGTTTGATTGAACGGGAGAGATGGAGGGCTGGAATTCAAGAGATCTTCACGGGGGTGATCGGGTGAGGGGATCGAAGGGGAGAAAAAGAAGCTAGGTTTAGCTCGATGTTCTGTTGGCGCTCGCACAAGTAGAAGGCCCGGCATCTTCGCCGGGCCTTCTACTTTGGGGTTGGATTTAGCTCAGATGCGCATGGGCATCAGAACATAACGGTACTTGTACTCCGCGTCCGGGTCCTCGGGGCGCATCTGGCCGGCAGACTGCCGGATCAGTCGTAGATCGTGACCAATTTCGATTTTGCGTCGAAGGTAATCTTCCAATGACGGAGTATGTCAATGCCGATGAGGCAGGAGAAGTGAGGCTCCTCGAGGAAATCACCCGACACGATACGAATAGGGTCATAGGGGCGGAGTGTCGTGTTTGGGAAGCTAATGCGTCCTGCGTGCTCGCCGCCCTTTATGCTGCTGCCTATGACACGTATTTCGCTATCAGAGCGAGTTTGGAAAAGCTGGCAATGCCGTGCGTACGTCTTGCTGACTAGCACCGGGCCAGCTCCGGTATCGATCATCGCTTTGATTTGGACAGGTTCGCGGAATTCAAACCCGAGATCTCCTGTCTGATCCATGAGCTGCCGCGAGTTGCTCACGAGGACGTCGATGCAAGCGAAGGGATTGTCTGGGCGGTTTGGATCCCAAGGTACCTGCGCCTGTCCCATTTCAGAAGACGAAGTAGACCGGTTCAGTTTGCCATATCTGCCGAATCAGGAAACTACGTCCTGAGCCGAAGTGCCGTAGGCCGGCTGTGAAGGCATCACCATAGGAGTCGAAAAAGCCCGCCACTTCCTCGTCGCGAATCGTCACATACTCACCCGCGTGATCTCGCAACCACTCTTTACAGTGGTTCTGAAAGACCTCAGTTTCCTTCGCAAGTAGGTCGCTCATCGCGATAAACCTTTCTCAGTTTAATGATAGATACATTTCTTCCGTTTGTCAATTATAATTGACGGCTATCAGTAGATTGACAATTTGAATTGACAAAATTTACGTGGCAAGGGGGCTTTGGGATGGGCAGACGAGCGGGCGTCGGTGAGGCAGAAAAGATGTTTCGGAAGGATTTTGCTGCGGGACTCGCTGCTGTCATCGGTTCAATGCGGGGGGCACAGACACGAGCGGGGAACCTGCTTGGCGTGAAGAGGCAACTGGTCAGCCTTTATCTCAAAGGGAACACGACTCCAGGGCCGGAAATAATTAGGCGAACGCGGGAATTATGGGGATTTCCTTCCGAATACGGTGGTCTGCCGTTGGAAGCTGCGACTTTCCAACGCCGACCGGGGCCTCGGATTCAACCTCAGCAGCTAAAGCTCTTTAGCGAGGACCAACAGTTGAAGGTCACTGTGCTTAGGCGTTCTGTGGATTCAGTTGAATTGAAGGTTTCCATTGATTTCAGCAAACGAGCATGACCAATCGCTCGTTTGCTGATGCCGCGGTCGGAGTTTGACAATTGAAATTGTCGGTTCAGATGCGCATGGGCATCAGAACATAGCGGTACTTGTACTCAGCGTCCGGGTCCTCGGGACGCATCTGGCCGGCCGATTGGGAGTCCTTGAACTCGAGGCGAACCTCGCCTTCGTTGTTGAGGGCCTTGAGAAACTCGAGGATGTAACTGGAATTGAAGCCCACCATGATGGGGTCGCTGGAGTAGGGAGTGTCGATGGTGTCTTCGCTCTCGCCGGATTCCGTGGAGCTGGAGCTGATTTTGAGCTCGTTGCCTTCAAGGCGGAGGCGAATTGCGCCGGAGCGCTCGTCGGCGAATTGCGCCACGCGCTGGATGGCCGATCCGAGTTCTGTCGCACGGACAACAGCGAATTTCGTGTTGTCGCGGGGCATGACGGCTTCGAAATTGGGGAACTGGCCGGTAAGCTTGCGGGAGCTCAGGGTGCGATGGCCAACGCGGAAGAAGAGATTATGCTCGTCGTCGGCGAAGTCGACTTCGTCCGCCTCAGACGATGAGAGCAACTGCTGGAGTTCCTGGAGCGCCTTGCGGGGAATGAGAACGCGCTTTTCGCCGCTGATGCCGACAAGGTTTTCGTTGGACTTTTCGACAAAAGAGAGGCGGTGGCCATCGGTAGCGACCATGGCAAGCGACTCCGCCTTGAGGAGAAGCAGGGCGCCGTTCAAGGTGTAGCGCGATTCCTCGTTCGAAATGGCGAAGATGGTGCGGGCAATGAGGGTCTTCAGCGCAACCACGGGAATGCTGGTGGCGGCAACGGAGGGGAATTCGGGCACCTGGGGGTAGTTTGCGCGGGCCATTCCAACCATCTTTGTGTTGGAGCGGCCGCTGCGAATTTGAACCCAGTGGTTTTCGAGCAGCTTGATGGAGATTTCCCCATCCGGCAAAAGCTTGATGTAGTCGTAGAGCTTGCGCGCCGGAATGGTGCAGGAGCCGGGCTTTTTGACCTTGACAGGAGCGCTGGTGCGAATTGCCTGGTCGAGGTCGGTGGCGGTGATATTCAGGCGGTCGTCTTCCGCTTCGATGAGAAAGTTCGACAGAATCGGGATGGTGGTCTTGCGCTCGACCACACTCTGGGTGGCCATAAGCTCCTTCACCAGGTCCTGACGGCTTACCGTGATTTCCATCGCTGCCCCCTGTACGGCCGGCTTTTCTACTTCTGTTTCGACGCTCGACATTGACCTATCCTCGCTCTTCGACTGCCAAGAAAACCTGATTCAGCCGATTTTCGCGCTGGCCACACTCTACAACACCGGGCGGCCCCGCGAAAACAGCTGTCTTTTCTTCTTCTTGATTGTAGTCATCGGCACGGTTGCGGCCTACGTGGAAAACGGGGTCTTTGTCTGGATTCCCAAGCGATGAGGGGCGGGGATCGATGTTGTGAGTGCGGAATGCTTGGAGTGAGGACTCAGCGCGAGGCGTACGGCGGCGACGGTGAGGTTCTAAAGAGAGATCTATCCTCTTTCTTACCCGTAGTACCCGTAGTTGAGGACGAAAAAGTGGATAAGAGGGGCAAAGTTTGCCTTTTGATGGAGTTGCGAGTGTGCGCGGTTTTCTAAATCAAGGCTGTGGGTTTCAGGAGAATTGGATAAGCAGTCGCACGTGCGTTGGATGAGTATGCTCTTTCCCACTGTTCCCACAAGGAGGTTGATCGGGGATGTGCAAAGTCGTGCATCTGTGTGGATAGCGCGGCCGTACGCAGGCAGGGCAAGAGGATCGAAGGTCCTGTTCCTCCACATGTGATACGGAATCCGGATCTTAAGCAAGAGGGCTGTTAAGCTGGAATTGTTGCCAGGTGGTCAGGTATGAGCGTTGATTTTGGCGCGTGCCATCGGGAGTGGGCAGTGTTGGGCCTTATGGTTGCCACGGTGCGGTGGAAGGACGATGAATCATGCAACCGTGAAGATTGGCAGGTCTTTGCAAGTATAGGAGTGAAAGAGTTATGACCATCGACATAGGCCGCCTTGAAGGCCAATTGGCACAGATGTCGGTGGAGGGCGCTCCTGGCAAGGAGTTCTGCGAAGCGATTGCGGAGTTGGCGCGGACTGGGCGGTTTGCACAACTCCAGGATGTTCTCCCAGCGATTGTGTACAAGGAGCTTTGGCAGCGGTACCAGGTGAATCCCGAGGCATTCGTGGCGGAGTGGCGGATGATGGCTCACGAGATGCAGCAGGGATTCATTCAGCATGCGCGGCAGAGGCTGACCTCGCTGACGCGACTTCTTCAGGCTGGAAATCAAGCTCCGTCGTGGCAGAATGTCCAGCGAGCGCTGGATGGGCAGCAAAACGATCTGCTGCGCGCAGCATTCGCCATGGAGTTGCTGGAACTTGTTGAGCCTGCTGTACTTAGAGCTACACACCTGCGGGAATGCGTAGTTGCCGCTCCGAGTTCGGAGGAGGCGGACCGGTACCTGGACGAGGCGACGCGCTGCTATTTTTTCGGATTGTTCACGGCTTGCGCGGTGATGTGCCGGTCGGTTCTGGAAGAGGCTATCAAGCAGAAGCTGCCGGCTTCGCTGACGCGGCTGGTGACTACGCGCTATCGGAACGCCGCTACGCTGGGGAACTTGCTGCACGAAGTGAACAACAATCTTCTGATGACTGGATTCGATGCCGGCTTCCCGGCGGTGGCGAACAAGGTGAACGATGTGGGCAAGAAGGCCGTACATCAAGGGCTGCTGTCAGAGGATGAGGCGCGCAGTTGCCTGCAGAACGCGCGGGAAGCATTGCAGTTGCTGCTGGGGTAGAGGTCGGCGAGAGCCGCCGGGGATGCGGCTTCTATACTAGATTTTCCATGTCTTACGCTTCCGCTATCGAAAAACTCGGCGCACTATCGCCGGAACTCCACACCAAGCCAGGGCAAACACGCCGCAAGTTCTCGCTGGACGAGATGCGTGTGCTGCTGGGTGCGTTGGGGAATCCGGAGCATCGCTTCCGCTCAGTACTGATTGCCGGAACCAACGGCAAGGGATCTACGGCCGCGACTTTGGCTTCGATTCTGGGGGCGTCGGGGATTCGGACTGGTTTGTATACCTCGCCGCACCTGTCCCGCATCAACGAGCGGATCAGGGTGGACGGGGTCGAGATCAGCGACGAGGCGTTTGGCGATCTCTATTTCCAAGTTGAGGGTGCGGCGAGAGAGCTGGTGAGATGCGGTGCTCTTCCTCAGACTCCGAGCTTTTTCGAATTCATCACAGCCATTGGTTTTCTGCATTTTGCTGCTTGCGGGATTGAGGCAGCGGTGCTGGAAGTGGGGATGGGGGGAAGGCTGGACGCCACGAGCGTGGTGGAGCCGCTGATTTCCGTCATTACAGATATTTCTTTGGACCACACGGAGTGGCTTGGCTCGACGATTTCCGCGATTGCCCGCGAAAAGGCCGGGATTCTGCGCAGGAACGGGACGCTGGTTACGCTGGCTCAACATCCGGAGGCGAACCAGACTTTGGGTGAAGTGGCTGCGGAGCTGGGGGTTCGCGGTGTGAATGCCGGTGTGTATATGCCGATGGGCGCGGTTGCGCGCGGGGGATCGTATACGGTTGAGGTGGCGGGCGAGGCAATCGAGATCGATTCACCGCTCGGAGGCGTTCACCAACACAGAAACATCGCTTTGGCTTTGGCTGCGGCCGAGGAACTACGGGAGAAGTTCGGGTTTCCGGTGACGGCCAATTCGATTGCCGAAGGTGTTCGAGGAACAAGATGGCCCGGGCGGTTGGAGCGGCTGGAACGTAACGGGTTGACCTGGGTGCTGGATGTGGCGCATAACGCAGCCGGGGCGTGGGCACTGCGGGCAGGAATTGCGGCAGGCTTTGGGGATTCGCATCCCAGAATATTGGTTTTTAGTTGCCTTCGCGATAAGCCGCTCGACGAGATGGCGCAGATTCTGTTTCCGGAGTTCGACCAGGTAATTTTCGCGCCCATCGAGAGCCCGCGGGCGACTTCGCTTGCAGATCTGCTGAAGGCGGCTGAGGCGGTGGGCAGTTCCGCGGTGGCGGTGGGTTCGGTTGCGGAAGCTCTCGACCGCGCCGACAGGGATTGCGGCGACGGAGTGGTTGTGGTTTCAGGATCTGTGTACCTGGTGGGAGAAGCGCGTTCTATCTTGATTGCCGAAAAGGGGCCCAGCCTTGAGCCGTAGACGATTGACTGCCCGACCGAAGCTGGTGCCGTGGTTTTACCGCTGGTGTACCAACCTTGTTCAGAGTCCGGCATTTGCGCTGGCGACGATTTTTTTCGGATCGCTTTCGCTGCTTATTTCGGTGGTGGACAAGAGCGGGCGAGTTCAGCACAACATTGCGCGGGTGTGGGCGCAGGTGTGCGTGTGGGTTGTTACGAGTTCTCTGACGGTTCTGGGGGCCGAGAGGCTAGGAAAGCACGCGGTGGCGGTGTTTGCTTGCAACCATACGTCGTACATGGATACGCCGGTCGTGTTTGCGTCTCTGCCGGTTCAGTTCCGGATTCTGGCCAAGAAGGAGCTTTGGCCGATTCCATTTATTGGTTGGTACCTGAACCGGTCTGGGCAGCTACCGATTGACACCGTGAACCCGCGGGCATCGCTGGCAAGTCTGGGGGCGGCGGTGAAGGCGCTTCGAGGAGGCATGCCGTTGTTTGTTTTTCCGGAGGGAGCCAGAACACCGGACGGGAGACTGGGGACATTCCTTTCTGGAGCGGCTTATCTTGCGATCCGAGCACAGGTTCCGCTGATTCCGATGGCGTTGAGCGGAGTGTACGAACTGCTGCCTATCCATACGCACCATTTCTATCCGTCTCCGCTGACACTGAGCGTGGGCGAGCCGATTTGCACAGAGGGCATGACGCTTCGCCAAGTGGATGAGCTGAACGAGCGGTTGCGAGCGGCAATCGACGGGTTACGCGTGCCGGTTTGTTCTGCGGAAAGGGCCAGCGAGGAAGCGGCAGCAGATGTTTTGGTTGATTCGTAATGATTTGATGTGCAAGATATAGATAATAAAATAGTTATTGTTGTTTTTAATTACGACTATCCAGTTCTCGGCGAGTATCAGTAAACTATTGGCTCCATGACAGTGCATATTGCCATCCCCGAACCCACGAGCAGCGATTCTGGCTATAATCAGCGGTCTCTGCCTGCATACCTTGCCGCGATTCACTCCGCCGGCGCTACGCCGATTGTCGTTCCGCTTCACGAGCGCCAGGACCGCGTCGCCCGATTGCTGGCCGGCGTTCAAGGCATTCTTTTGCCCGGCAGCAGGTTTGATATTGATCCGCAAAGATATGGCGAGAGTGCGATTCCTGAGTGCGGGGACGCCGACCCGGCGCGGACCGCCGTGGATGAGTTGCTGTTGCAGGACGGTTTCAGCCTGCGGAAGCCGATCCTGGCGATTTGCCACGGAATGCAGTCGCTGAACGTGTGGTGCAACGGATCGCTGGTTCAAGATTTGCAAACCAGCGTGAATCACCGCCCGGGACGTGAAGTCGTGAATGCTCACGGCGTTTGTGTGTCAGCGGACTCACGGCTGGGCGAGTTGCTGGCGGATCGAGGAGAGGCGGGCGGAGCGATTCCAATGGTGAACTCCAGCCACCATCAGGCGGTTCGGGTGGCGGGAGACAAACTGCTGGTGGTTGCGAGAGCCGAGGGGGACGACGTGATCGAGTCGGTGGAGTTGGATTCGGCGGATCATTTTGTCCTGGGTGTGCAGTGGCATCCGGAGCGAACCTACACGGCAAGCGCATTTTCGCGGGCGATTTTCGGCGGGTTTGTGCGGGCGGCTGCTGAGTGGGTACCGCGGCAAGTCGATGAGTCGGTAGTGAAGGGATGAGTGAATCCGGCGCAGGGGCAATGGACAGGCTGAATTCTCTCCTGTTGAACGCGGGGCAAGAGGAGCTGAACGAGGACGCGCAGCGAAGTTACTGGCTGTATCTGGCTTTGCTTCTGAAGTGGAATGCGAAGGTGAACCTGACGGCCATCCGGGACGAGGATGGGATTCTGCAGCGCCATTTTGTGGAGTCGATCGCCTGTGCCCGGCTATTGCCTGCTGGGATCAAAACACTTCTGGATTTTGGCTCGGGGGCAGGGTTCCCCGGGCTGGCGATTGCGATCTGCCGGCCGGAGATCGCGGTGACGCTGGCGGAATCGCAGGGGAAGAAGGCGGCTTTTCTGAGCGAGGCGGTTCGCGTGCTGGGGGTTGGTGGGCGTGTTATGGTGCACGGAGCCAGGGCCGAGCTGCTGAAGTTGCAATTCGATTGCGTGACATTGCGTGCGGTCGACCGGATGGATGCGGCAGTGCGAGCAGGCGGAAATCTCGTCCGGCCAAGCGGGTGGCTGGCGCCGATGACGACGGTTGGTGAAGTAGACGGCATTCGCGAGATTGCAGAGCTGGGGTTTGTTTGGTCGGATTCGATACCGCTTCCCGGTGGGGTGAGCCGAGTGCTCGTGATTGGGCAGCGTTCTGTTCCTGCAGGCTGAGAATTGCGGCCGGTTTGGGTTTTCGCGGCCTGCCACATTCGAATTGAGGCGGGAAGTGTTTTGGAACCGAGCAGATGTTCCACGTGGAACATCTGCTCGGTTCCAAGACAATCCAGAGCGAAAGAGCAGACCTAGCGGGATGAGGTTCCTTTAGCCGCGCGATCAGTTTGCCAGCTTGATCTCCGCGAGTTTCTGGATTGCCGGGATGTCGTCTTTCGAGCGGATCAGGAGGCGCAGACCGGTGCCCTCCGCATATTTTGGCGCCTCACTGATTGCCTTGTGGATGGCGGCAGGAAGTTGAGCCCCCGCAGTCGCAGCAACGGCGCGGTCGCCGAGAACAAAAGAGACCAGGAAGCATCCGTTTGCGGGCGACATGTAGAGAATATTTCTCTTTTTCAGTTTCAGGCGCACACTCCAACCGTATTTCGCTCCACTGGATTTCCATTCGAGTTCACGGACAGCGTGTCTTTCGGCGAGCCAGTCTATGTAGGAGTGCCAAAGGGTCGCGGCCCCGGCGAGGGCGGCGTCGACTTCGCCGGCTAGCGGCTGTTCCTTCTTTCCGATAAATGCGTTCAAGTATTCCACTTCGTTCCTTCTTTCTGGTGATGGAGTTCGAACGAAACCGAGTCGACTCGGCGCGGTCGTTTTGCGGAGAGTGATCTAGCCCGAATGGTCTCGTTGGCTATGGCGCCGCGTTTCCGGAATATGTCGGCCGCGGCTTCGGTGCAGTGACGATGGAAACGGGGCGCGGATATTTGTTGTGCCGGTGCGGTAAGGAAACAGGGGCGCTGCAAGCGTGGAGGGCAGCGAAAGCGCCGCAGACTGTGTTGGGCAAGTCGGACGGTGCAGATCTTCAGGGTTGGGTGGGTGTTGATAGAGATATGCCTCTGGGGCGAGCGGACGTTCGGTGAGCGCAGGAGGGCGGACACTTTCATCGCAGCCATTGTAATGCTGCAGGCAGGCGGTGCGTGGGTTTCGTGAGGCTTGAAATGCAGCGTGGCTAGCGATTGTTCCACGTGGAACATTGAGTTGAGTGAATTGCAAGCGAGCCAATGTTCCAGGTGAAACGAAACGGGATCGCGGAGGGCTGGAGTTATGTCAAAATGGAACGCTCGAAAAGGATATTTCCTGATCATTAATTTAGGTCAAAATTGCGCAGCTTTTGCACAGATATGACCTCCTGCCGGGCGTAAAGATAATGCTTCGGCGAGAGGCGAGAAACCTTTTTCCATTCAACCGGTTGCGAGGTAAATCGTAGTCATCTTCAAAGTTGCTTTCCACAACGCGGCGGAGTTCTTCACAGTGCAAGTCCCTACCCCCAAATGACCCTCGCCTTATAGTCTGGGTATCCATGAGCAAGATTCTCGGCGTAGTCAATCAGAAGGGCGGAGTTGGCAAGACCACCACTGCCATCAACCTTTCCGCGTGCCTGGCCCTTGAGGGGCTAAAGATCCTTATTGTTGACTGCGACCCCCAGGCAAACGCGTCCTCCGGTCTCGGTTTCCAGCGAGACGATAACCGCCATTCCATCTACGACGTTCTGATGGGGGATTCTCCGGCCGAGCAGGTGATTCTGCCAACGGAGATCGAGACGCTCCACCTGTTGCCGGGATCGAAGAACCTGACCGGCGCAAACATTGAGTTGGCCTCAGTGGAGGACAGAGCGATTCGCCTTCGTCAGGCGCTTGAGCCTTTGCGCGGTAACTTTGACCGCATCATTCTTGATTGCCCGCCCGCGCTCGACCTGTTGACCCTGAATGCGCTGGTTGCGGCGGACACGCTGATTGTTCCGATGCAGGCAGAGTATTTCGCCCTCGAGGGGGTCTCGGAGCTAATCTCCACGCTGGAGCGCGTGCGTGCCGCGTTCAATCCAACACTGTCGATTGAAGGCGTGCTTCTGACCATGTACGACGACCGCACCAATCTTGCGCAGCAGGTGACCGAAACGCTGCGCGAGTATTTCCGTGAGCGGCTCTTCCGGACAGTGATTCCGCGCAACGTACGCCTTGCCGAAGCTCCCAGTCACGGCAAGCCGGTTGCACTTTACGATGCCCGTTCCCGTGGCACAGAGGCCTACTTCGAATTGGCCGGAGAGTTCATGGCGAGGAATCACATTGAGTCGCCGCGCTCGATTGAGCGCAGGAACGAGATTTTCGCCGCGGAAGCGGATTCGAGATCCAAGTCCTTGCAAAAATCCTGACCAATACCTCTGCGCTGTCCGCTGCTTCGCTCAATGGAGCCGAGCGGACCGGAAACCAAGCGACCGGAAACAAGCAACGATGAACAGTTTTTCAGCATTATCCGGCTCGGTAGCCGGACCCGAGGAAGTTTTCACCATGACGATTACCGCACAAGACCCGAAACGACGCGCTCTGGGCAAAGGGCTGGATTCTCTGCTGCCGCGCGTGCAAGCTCCCGCCGCTCCTTCTGCCGATGCGGAGAGTGGAAAGCCACTCGAGATTGCAGTCGACAAGATCGACCGCAATCCGTTTCAGACGCGCCATATCGTGAACGAGGATCAACTGGCGGAATTGGCAGCTTCGATTTCGGCCAACGGAGTGGTGCAGCCCATCCTTGTGCGGCCTCAGGCGAATGGCCGCTTTCAGCTGATCGCGGGCGAGCGCCGCTGGCGCGCCTCGAAGCTGGCCGGCAAGGCGACGATTCCCGCAATTCTTCGCCAGGTTTCGGATGAGCAAGCGATGGAAATTACCATCGTTGAAAACCTGCAGCGTGAAGATCTGAATCCGATGGAGCAAGCGCGGGCCTTCGAGCGCCTTTCCCGCGAGTTTCATATGACTCAGGAGCAGATGGCGGTGCGCACCGGAAAGGACCGCACATCGGTAGCCAACTTCTTGCGATTGTTGCGCTTGCCGGTGACTGTGCAGACGCGCGTTGAAGCGGGAGACCTGAGTTTCGGCCATGCCCGGGCGCTGCTGGCCTTTGAACATGCTGAAGAGATGGAGAAGGCAGCTAAACGGGTTGTCTCACTTTCGCTTTCTGTTCGCCAAACGGAGAGTTTTGTCCAAAACCTCCTGCACCCGGAGCGAGCTCCCAAGAAGGAGCAAAAGCCGGAACCGGTGATCGATCCGAATGTTCGCGAGGTTCAGGACACGCTCCAACGCGCCCTCGGCCTCAAGGTCCATATTGAAGACCACAATGGCCGCGGCAAGGTGATCATCGAATACGCCCGCCTGGAGGACTTCGATACCCTCTTGGATCACCTGGCGAGCCGCTAAGGGAGTGCCTGACTAAGCAACGGATGCACCGCCGACGAGGGACGAGTGTTAGGGCTATAATTCGTGCGAACTTGAATTCACTGGCTGCTCTGTTCCCAAACCGGACATCTGCAACCGAGGAGCCTGGCATGATCAAACCCTTGGTCTTTCTTACATCTGCGACGTTATTCGTTCTCACCTTTGGGTTCGCCAACGGAACCCAGGCACAAGAGCCCGCTTCGGCGCCTTCAGCTGCGGCAAAAGGTCAGGGCAAGGTCAATCCTGAAACGCTGGCCAAGGCAAAGAAGCTTTTTGAAGTGGATTGCGCCGTTTGCCATAACGCCAACGGGGATGGGAAGTCCGACCTGGCCAAGGACATGGATCTAAAGCTCGAGGACTGGACCGATTCGAAGTCGTTGGCTGGGAAGACAGACGCGGAGCTGTTCTCCACCATTCGCGGGGGAAAGGGAAAAATGCCCCCCGAGGATAGTTCGCGCGCAAAAGACGACGAAGTGTGGGCATTCATCCACTACATTCGCCATATGGCCACAGGGGATAAGCCTGCTGCCGCTCCCGCGCCCGATGCAACGCCTGCGCCGGATGCGGCTCCTGCTTCGGAGCACGCACCCGCTCCTTCGCCGACCCCTGCCAGCCCGACGAAATGATCCGGTAATCGAGGCCTGAAAAGCCCCGAATTCACAAACAGGCTGTGAACGCCACTCCTGCAATGGGGTTCACAGCCTGTTTTCGATTGGATCGCGGGGTGGAGGCCGAGAGGCGGCGCTGCCTGGAGGCCTAGAAAAGCTTGCCCTGGAACATGTACACCAGCTCGATGACCAGAATGATCACGACGGTGAGCTCCATCATGAAGGCCCGGCTCTGGTTGAACTGGTCCACCATGAAGCGGTAGAGTTCTTCGGCCGTATGTACTTTCCGAGTGACGAGGTCCTTGTAGTCGGGAACACCGACCTTGGCCGCGGCGAGCCGATAGAGGCGGGCCGAGAACATATCGCTCAGAAACTTGATGGCGTTATCGGCGTGCTCGGTGAGTTCGGAAACGTCCAGAAGAACGGTGTGCAATTCGGTTGCGGATTTCGCCAGGCGCCAGCGAGCAAGCAGTCCGGTGCCTTTGTCGAGCAGTTGATAGACCCGGTCCAACTCCTTCGTGAGCAGGTCGTCGTAGTGGCGGAACTCTAGCAACTGTGAATTGGCGTATTCAAGGAGCTGAATTGCGGTTTCAGCCCCAGTTGCCGTGTCAAAGAGAAAGGCCGCGTTCCATCCAATTACGGCCAAGTCATTTGCATAGTACGAGATGCGCGACTGAAGAACCTCGTTGCACTCGCTCTCGGCCAACTGTCCAGTGTCGCCGCGAACCACCTGGGCGATCTGCGAGCCGGAACGCTGAATCAGCTCGGTTACGGTAGGCGAGCCTGAAATCTCCCGGACATGAAAGATCAGGTAGTCTTCGCTGAGCCATTCGGCGTAAGGCTTTACAAGCGCCGGGGCGGCGCGTTGCAGGCTGGCCCGGACCAATTCTGTGGCCTGGGCTGCAAAATCAACGTCCCACACCCAGCGGCTGGCCAGTCCAATCAACTTATTCCAGCCGTCGGCAAAAGCAAGCTGGAAGACAACGCTGACTACGCCGTAGTCGTAATACTTGATCTCGCCGGCCAGCCGCTCTCCGCTTTCCAGAACCAGAGGCTCCAGAGGCACAACAACCGGCGAACGCTGATAGCGCACGTATCCGGGAGCGGGATGTTTCAGCGTCGGATGGCCCATAGGCCGGGCGGCAATCAGTTCCTGCAGGCGGTCAAGCTTGATCGCTTCGCACACATCGTATTGAAGCAAGACGAGAACCGACCCGTGCAATAGGACGTCAGAAGGCTGAATCTGTGTGTCCGGCATACGTTCGATCTTATGCCGCAACCACTTAACCAACAACCAACGCGAAACTGAGCCGTTTGTTCCTGGCAGCCAAGTGCGCCGGTGTTTAACCAGACAGATGCGACCCGATATACTCGCCCTTTGAGGGTGAACACGCCGCAGAGCGGAGCGCACCACGCCGAACAACCCATGCCGCACGAGGAGATTTGCTTTGCCTTTTAGCCGCCGAGGATTTTTGAAGTCGCTCTCACGCACCGCGCTCGTACTCCCACTTGAAGAGGTGCTCAGGCTGGCAGGTCCGGCATTCGCCATGGGCGCTCAACAGGCGACTCAACCCGCCAAGCAGGCAGGCGCAGCTCGGCAGGCTTATGAGGCGCCGGTCCGTCCAGCTCCCAAGGGGATTCCGTCCCCAGTGACGGGAACGCCGTTGGGAGTGCAGTTTGAAGATGTGGCCCTGAAAGCCGGACTCACCAGCAAGACCATCTTCGGCGGGGAGCACCGCAACAAGTATCTGCTTGAAACCACAGGCTGCGGAGTTGCCTTTTTCGATTACGACCAGGACGACTGGATCGATATTTTCTTGGTGAACGGCTGGCGGCTTGAGGGCTTTCCGAAAGGGCAGGAGCCGATCTGTCACCTCTTCAAAAACAATCGAGACGGCACTTTTACGGATGTAACCCTGAAGGCCGGACTGGCGCGCTCGGGCTGGGGTCAGGCGTGCTGCGTCGGAGACTACAACAACGACGGCTGGAACGATCTCTTTGTCAGCTACTACGGCCAGAACTCGCTGTTCCGCAACAACGGCAACGGGACGTTCACCGATGTGACCAAAGAGGCGGGTCTACAGCAGGACCGTCTGCGCTGGAACTCGGGTTGTACCTTTTTGGATTACGACAAAGACGGGTTCCTGGACCTGTTTGTGGGCAACTATATCGATTTCGATGTAAAGACAGCGCCCGCGCCGGAGGATGCCAATTGCACCTACAAGGGAATTGTGGTGGCCTGCGGTCCGCCGGGACTTGAGGGCGGCAAGAACCTGCTTTATCACAACAACGGCAATGGCACCTTCACGGACGTCAGCGAAAAGGCGGGGATGTGGGGCACGCTGGGCACGTATGCACTGAGCGCGGCGGCAGCGGACCTGGACAACACGGGGTACCCAAATATCTATGTGGCCAACGACTCAACCTCCGCTACGTATTACGTGAACCAGAAAGATGGCACTTTCAAGGATGAGGCGATTGAGGCGGGCGTTGCCTATTCCCCTGACGGCAAGCCGCAGGCGGGGATGGGCGTCAGCATCGGGGACTATAACCGGGATGGGCTGCTGGACATTGTGAAGACGAACTTTGCCGGGGATACCGATTCGTTGTATCTGAACATCGGAGACGGCTCTTTCGACGACCGTACCTACCAGGCTGGGTTAGGGTTGAACACCCGGCTGCTGGGCTGGGGCGTCAGTTTCCTCGACTTCGACAATGACGGCTGGCTCGATATTCTGGTCGCAAACGGCCATGTCTACCCGGAGGTGGATGGCACGCAGGTGGATGCGTCGTATGCGGAGCGCAAATACCTCTATCGCAACCTGCGCAACGGCCAGTTCGAAGACGTGAGCCTGCTGGGCGGAAGCGGCATCACGGCGGCAGCGAAGGCGCGCGGCTTTGCCGTGGGCGACTACGACAACGACGGAAACCTGGACGTAGTCGTCAATTGCGTCAACGATGTCCCGCAACTGCTGCGCTGCGTTTCGACCTGGAAACGCAGTTGGATCAAGATCCGTCTGGTGGGCAAGAAAAGCAACCGGACCGGTATCGGCGCTCGGATCAAAGTCTTGGCCCACACCGGAACGCCCGTACTAACCGCAACTCCAGCGCCGGCGAGCAACCCAGCAAACGGGCCTGCTGCTCCCCTGACACAGATCGAAGAGGTGCGCTCGTGCAACGGCTACTATTCCGCCAGTGACCTGCGCATCCATTTCGGCCTCGGTGAGGCGAAAAAGGTCGACTTGGTGGAGATCCGCTGGCCGTCGGGAGCTGTGGACACGCTGAAGGATCTGGACGTGAATCGTCTTTATGTGGTCGAAGAAGGCGGAAAGATTCTCAAGACAGACAGCTTCAAATCCTGACGCGACGCCGCGCGGAGGGCGACGCCTCTCGTGGCAACCCAGACAGCTTTGAGAATGACCTGCCCAAGCTTGCTGAGCGTACCGGGGGGGACCGTTGATGGTTGCCCAGGTCCCGTGGCGCGTCCCCAGTATCTGAACCGGCAGCCTTTCGCGGAAGACGGAGAAGAGATCCGGATAGCGTAGGCCAATCTTTCGATCGATGCTCGAACGGCCGAGATGGATTAGAGGAGATTTCCGGAAACCATGAGAGAATCCGAAGCAAAACTGAACCGGGTGGCCCGAAGAACTCCGCATTTGATATATCAAATAGTGGAAGCATCTCAATTGAAGGGAGGTCGGTAGAAGAGGAATTGAGGGCAACCAGGTTTTTCGAAGCGCAAGGGAGGAAAGGACTTGGTGACGAAAAGGGATCGGTAAAGCGTTTTACATAGTGCAGGTTAATCAAACGGGCGCGCAGGGAAGAAAGAGGACGGAGTGCACCCTATAAAAATGTAAATGTTTTCATTCTTTGATATGTCGTTTTAAAGTAGTTCCGCGAATCCAGCAAATTTTTAAACGTTGACATGTGTCCCTCCTTTTAAGTATGTTTTCGTTTTGTTTCGGTGCATGCCTTTCGTGCTCTTGCCATTTCTGAACTGAGGGAGCAGCGGCGCCGGAAATTTAGCGAACCTGTCACTGCGGCAGGGGAGCCTTTCATGTCACCGGTGGATCTCCAAACTGCCGGAATGACCGAATCACTAAAAGTACACAGAAATAACAGAAACATCTTCAGGAGACCGCATGAACAAGAATTTCTGCACAGCGACCGCGCTGGCGTTTTTAGCCTGCGCGTTTTTGCTTATTTCTACGCCGGCCAGGGCGCAATCGATTTACGGATCGATCTTCGGGACGGTGTCTGATTCGACCGGGGCAGCTGTTCCAAACGCCACGGTCACGGTAAAGGACGAAGCCAAGGGCACCGTCGTTACCGCCGCCTCCAACGCTTCCGGCGACTACAGCGTTCCCCACCTCATCCCCGACGTTTACGACATCAAGGTGACGGCGAAGGGATTCAAGTCTTTCGAGACCAAGGGCATCAGCGTCTTGGCTGACACAGCACCCCGCATCGATCCGAGCCTTCAAGTGGGCGGCGGCACCGAGACGATCGAAGTCTCTTCCGATTCCGAGCCTGAACTGAAGACCGACCGCGCCGACGTTTCGACGGTGTTCAACGAGCAACAGGTTTCCAGCCTCCCGGTTGGCGATCAGAACTTCACCAATCTTCAGCTTTTGCTGCCGGGCGCCCAAAAACTGGGCTGGTCTCACGCAGCCGATGAAAATCCGCAGGGATCGCAGCAGATTCAGGTGGACGGCCAAGCCTTTGGCGGAACCGCGTTCGAACTGGACGGCGTTGACAACCAGGATCCGATCCTCGGCATCATCGTCATCAATCCGGCGATGGATGCGGTGACGGAAACCAAGATCACCACCCAGAACTATGACGCCGAGTTGGGCAAGGCCGTTTCGGCGGTTGTCACCGCCCAGACCAGGTCCGGAACCAACAGCTTCCACGGTAGCGCATACGATTTCCGTGCCGGCAACACCAACGTCGCCCGCGATCCTTATACGCAATCGGCAGCCAATGGTCTTCCGGCAGGCTTGAAGAACCGCTTCGGCGGGTCGATCGGCGGACCGGTGTTGAAGAACCGCGCCTTCTTCTTCTTCAACTATGAAGCGCAGCGGCAAAAGGTTGGCACCACCGCTTCCGATACCCTTCCCACGACGCTCCTGACGGAAACCGCGCTGGGCAAAGCGGTTGGCCCTAGCGGCATCCCCGGCGCCGACTTCAGCGAATACGCAAAGCAACTCGGTACGGCCGGAATCCTTTACGACTCGACCAAGCCCTATACCGGGACGGATGGCAAGATCCACTACACGGCGTTCCCGAACAACGTGATTCCAACATCGTATCTCTCCCCTCAAGCGCTGGCTTTGTTGGGGGCGCTGGAGCCGTATACCAAGAATGTATCTCTGACCGGTGCCGGATCGCTTGGCGGGCTGGACAAGAACTACAACGAGAGCGGCACCGGCCTGTTCAACAGCAACGAGTGGACAGCTCGCGGCGATTACACCCTGAACGAGAAGGCACACGCCTTTGCGCGCTTCTCGCGCTTCTGGGACGTCCTTTCAGGAACGGTGATGTTCGGCGCCGCCGGCGGTCCCGGTTTCGGCATCGGCGGTTACGGCGGCACCTCGCAAGGCGCCAACGACAGCCTGGCTACCGGCATGGATATAGCAGTCAGCCCCAAACTCCTGACCGACTTCCGCATCGGCTATCTGCGCTACAACATCATCGACTCCAAGTATGACCAGAGCACCGATTATGCCACTACATTGGGCATCCCGGGGCTCAACGTTTCCTCCTACGCCGGCTCCGGCGGCGCTCCGGGATTCTTTCCCCAGACGTTGCCCGGTGGAACCCAGCAGCCTCTGTATGGTGGCGCTCTAAACATCAATCGCTGCAACTGCCCGCTGACGGAGCGCGAAGATCAGGGCCAGATCGTGAACAACTGGACCTTGATCAAGGGCAACCACGCCTTCAAAGTGGGTGTTGATTTGCGCTATGGCCGCAACCTGCGCGTGCCCTCCGATACGGATCGCGCCGGCGATTTGAACTTCGGCAACGGTCCAACCTCGGACCCAGCAAACACCTCGGCCCAAGGCGGCCTCGGCCTTGCCACATTCCTTCTGGGCGATGTCTCTTTCATCCAGAACACGGCGGCGGAAACCAACACCTTTGGCCGCTATGTTGGAAACACCGTGGAAGGCAACGCCAAGGAATTCCAGAAGCGCACCTTCTTCTACGGACAGGACACCTGGCGCGTAACGCGTGATCTCACTCTGAACCTTGGACTCCGCTATGAGTTGTATTTCCCGGAGACCGTTAACGCGGCGGGCGCTGGTTCGTTGCTGAGCCTGAGCGACGGCTATCTGCATGTTGCCGGCATCGGTGGTATTCCGTCCGATATGGGCTGGGGTATCGACATGAAGAAGCAGTTCGCTCCTCGCATCGGAGTCAGCTATCAGTACGACCCGAAGACCGTGGTTCGTGCGGGCTATGGACGCAGCTTTGACATGGGCGTCTTCGGCTCCGTCTTCGGCCACACGGTGACGCAGAACCTTCCGGTTCTGGCCAACCAGGAGGTCTCTGCATCCACCAGCTTTGGGACTGCGTTCACCCTGGCACAAGGGCCGCCGGCAAATGTCTTCCCCACGGTTCCCGCCAATGGCTTGCTTCCCAATCCGGGCGCGGCGGTTACCAGCAAGGTCCGGCAGAACCCGCTCACCTTCCCAACCATCGATGCGTGGAACCTGGCGGTTCAACGCGCCATTACGCCGACCATGACCCTCACGGTAGCCTATGTCGGCAACAAGGGAACGCACACCCTGGGCGATGGCGACAACCGCAATACCAACCCCAACGAAGCGGCCATCAATCTGCCCGGCGCCTTCAGCTACACTGGGCAAGCCCTGCACTACGATCCATCCGTCACGAACTCGGATCCGAAAGGTGCCCCCGTCAACACGGCGACCGGCGCCACGGCGGCGACCAATTTGCTGCAGCGCTACTATGGCCTTTCACTGATGGCCTGCAAGGATGCTAACTACACATCCCCGGGTTCGGGCTACGACAATGTCACTCTTCCCAGCGGCGCGTGCGGCTGGACGCAAAGCATCTTCTTCCAGGGCGACAACCAGAACACCGAATACGACGCCCTGCAGGTTACCCTGGCCCAGACCATCGCCAAGGGGCTGGAGTACAACATCAACTACAGCTGGGCTAGCGCCTTTGATGAAAACTCCACCTACTGGACTTGGGACAAGGAAGCCACGCATGAGCGTGATAGCAACGTCCGCAACCAGCAGTTGGTGGCCTATGGCAGCTATGACCTTCCGTTTGGCAAGGGCAAGCAGTTTGTTCCGGGAGCCAATCGAGTCCTCGATCTGCTGATCGGGGGTTACCAGATCAGCACGGTTCTCAACTGGTCGGGCGGTCTGCCGTTCTCCCTCAACTACAACGAAGCCAGCAGCAACGTTCCAGGAAGCGCGCCTAACTATCCGAGCCAGGCGTCTGGTCGGCACATGGCGACCAGCCTGAGCGGAATTACGACGAATTCTGGCGGAACACTTAGCCGTTCGTATTATGCAGCCCAAACGACCAACTTGATTACCGACCCTGGAACCGGTGTTTTTGTGAACCCTGGTCTGGACAACATCGGCAACGTCGGTTACAACAGCATGCGCGGCCCCTCGTTCTTCGACGAGGATGCCACCATCACCAAGGCGTTTACCATTCATGAGAACGTGGTTGCCAAGTTCCGCATGGATGCCTTCAACGTCTTCAACCACATCACCGCGGGGAACCCCGGAGGCAACATCGAGTCGGCCGGGACCATCACTGGCGAGGGACAGGGCGGCGCGCCCCGGTATCTCGACTTCTCGCTTCGCTTGCAGTTCTAATTCCGCGAAGGAGCCGCAACACAACTACGAGGGGAGCTTCGGCTCCCCTCTTTCTTTGCGCCGTTCAGAGCGCGGATCCCCGGTCCGGCGGCGCACTTGAACGCCGAGGACCGATTAGACTCCTTGTCAGGTAATCACCATGCGACGCACGTTCCTTATCGCAATTCCTGTGCTTTTCTTCTTGATTGCGGCTTGCGCCCCGGCGCAGCAGGTTGCGCAATCCTCAACTGTCGCGGTCTCGGGAACTTTTGAGGACGCGCAGAATCTCGCATCGAAGGGCCGCCTCGACAAATCGATGGAAGTGCTGGATCAGCTTGCGGCGCAGGCGCCGGAAGCGGCAGGCGTGGAGCGGCTGCGCGGGGTGATCTTCTACCAGCGGGAGCAGTTTGCCAAGGCCGTTGAGGCATTTGCAAAGGCAGTTACGCAAGACCCCGAAGATCGTGAGTCCACCGAAATGCGGGGGGTAAGCCTGTTCCGGCTGGGACGCGCCGCGGAGGCACTGCCGTTCCTGGAAAAAGCGCACTCCGCGGTGGAGCGGGCCAATGTCGACCCAGAATACGTTCTTGGGCTTTGCTACACCGACCTGCAACGCTATGACGATGCGCGGCATGCATTCGCGACGCAATACGGATTTGAGCCGGATTCGCCGGAAGCGCACCTGCTGGCGGCACGGCTGTTTCTGCGTCGCGAATTCGTTCCCGTCGCAGAGGCGGAGGCCCGCAAGGCACTGGAGCTGAATCCAGTTCTGCCGCTGGCTCACCAACTGCTCGGCGAAGTTGCGCTGGCCAAGGGAGACCTGCCGGCGGCGATCACCGAACTGGAGGCGGAGCGCAAAATCAATCCGCTGAACGGGGTGATGTATGACCGTCTGGGCGATGCCTACTTGCGCAACGAGCGCTTCACCGACGCGCAACAGGCGCTGAATCGGGCTGTGCTCTTGGAGCCGAATGCCACCGGGCCCTACATCCTTCTGGGCGAGGCCTTCCTGAAGTTGAAGCAGCCCATACAGGCGTTGCACTATCTGGATCACGCGGCAAAGATGGACCCGTCCAATTACATTACGCACAATCTTTTGGGGCAGGCTTACAAGGCCGTTGGACAGTTGGCCGAAGCCAACCGCGAATTTCAAACCGGGGTAGCCCTGCAGCACAACGCTCCCCCGCCAGCGCCGAGGAAATAGACGATGATCTGGACGAGAAGTTTCCTTCGCTGCTGTGCTGTTTGTCTGGCGGCAACGTCCCTGATGGCCGCTGGACAGGCGCCAAAGCCGGAGGCGCTTGATCGTGCCGGCGAAGCATTCAAAGCCGGTGTTGCTGCCCGCGCGGCGGGGAATCTGGAGTTGGCCCGCACCCGTTTTGACGATGTGGTGCGGCTAGCGCCGAAGATCGCCGAAGGGCACGAAGCCCTGGCCGCTGTATTGATGGAACAGGGAAAGAGCCATGAGGCGGTGCCGGAGTTTGAGACGGCGCTGAAATTGAAACCGGACGACCCGGGAATCGAGACCGACCTGGCACTGGCTTTTGCAAAGGGCGGGAATACCGTCAAGGCCCTTCCGCTGTTTGCCGCAGTGTATGCGGCCCGGCAAGACCAGGCAAAAACGGTTGTGGATGCTGCGTTCTGCGAAGCTTATGCCCGCGAACTGGTGGCGGCGGGAAAGCCGGACGAGGCAATTCTGATCTTTAGCGCGGCAGAGGCGCGTGGTGGACCGCGGGCAGACCTGGCCGACGTAATCGGCTCGCTATACGCGCAGAAAGGGAAATGGACGGAAGCTCGTCCGGAATTTGAGCGGGCGGTGGCCATGGACAATACCGCCGTTCTGCCACGGATTCACTTGGGAATCGTTCTGCGGGAACAGCGCGAGATCGAGGGCGCGCTCGCGGCATTGGAGAACGCGGTCCGGCTGGCTCCGGACAATGCGATGGCCCAATTCGAATATGGAAGAACGCTGGCGGCGGCGGGCAAGGATGACGCCGCGACGGCGACCCTGGAAGAAGCGGTCAAATTGAGTCCCCAACTGCCCGGGGTGCAAAGCGAACTCGCAATGACCCTGCAGCGCCAGGGACGCCAGGACGAGGCGATTCCGTGGTTCCGCCAGGCGGTGGACCGCGAGCCGAAGAACGTTGCCGCGCTGACCAACCTTGGATTGGCCCTGACGCTGACCGGCAAAGCCAAGGAGGGCCTCGATTACTTCGCGCGGGCGATTGCAGAGGCTCCCAGAGAAGTCACCATTCTCAAAGACCGGGGCGTAGCGCACATTCAGCTTTCGGCTTTCGATGAAGCTATCGGCGATTTTCAGGCCGCGCTAGCTTTGGACGGAAGCGATCCCCAGCTTCACTACGATCTGGGGCTCGCCTACAAGTTCAAGGATCGCGTGGACGATGCTGTATCCGAACTGAAGCGCGCCGGGGAGATGGATCCGACCTTGCAGGATCCCCCTTACACTCTGGGCATCCTGTACATGCAGATCGGCAAACTGGACGAGGCTGCTGTGGAATTGAAGAAGGCGGTTACGCTGCGTCCGGACAGCGGCGATGCTTGGGCGATCTTGGGAAGTACATTGAAGCAGGCCTCACGTCTGGACGAGGCGCGGACTGCGCTGGAACATGCCATTCCGTTGCAGCCGGGACAGCCGGGTCCGCGCGTGACCCTTGCCGCGGTGCTGGCAGAGATGGCAGGCGCCGCTGCTGCCGATGCCGATGCCAGCGAGGCAGCGGGAGACAGCAAGAAGGCCGGACAACTGCGCGCCGCGGTGCTGGAGTATCGCAAACAGGCGGCTGAATATCGCCGTGAGGGCGCGGATCTTGCACGCAGCGCCGTAAACCGGCAGAAGGCTCACTTTGCTTTGAATGCTGGAAATCAGCTGATGCTGCGTGGGGATGTGGCCGGAGCAGTGGCCCGGTACCAGGAGTCGATTGCCGCCGACGCAACCTTTGCCGACGCGCACGTTCAACTGGCGGCTGCGTATGAGCGCCAGGGACGGGCGGAAGATGCTGCGGCCGAGCGCGCGAAGGCTGCAGGAATGCCTGATAGCAAGTAAGCGAAAATATCGTTTTCTAGATGAGAACGCCGCTGGCTCATGGCCCGCAAGAAGGCAGTGGGGCGGCGGCTACTCCGTTGAGCTGAAAACAGGCAGCGCCGCTCAGGTCGGTGCGGAAGGTGCCAACGTGTGCGTCCTCAAGCTCCTGAAGAACCTCGATGCGGGGATGGTGGTAATGATTGTGACGGCCACAGGAGATGACGGCCCACTGCGGAGAAACGCGGGCAAGAAACGCAGGGCGAGTGGAGGTCAGGCTGCCGTGATGACCGACTTTTAGGATGGTACTGTGAAGGCTAGGCTCGGCTAGCATTGCTTCTTCGATGGGGGCTTCGGCGTCTCCTTCCAGCAGGACGGAAGTCGCGCGATAGGACGCACGCAGAACCAGTGAGTCGTTGTTTACCGGCTCCGGACCGGGCAGATAACTCGAAAACGGTGCAAGAACCTGGATCTGAACATGGCCAAGGTCGAGAGAATCGGCGGCGCGAAGGCTGCGGAGACGAACGTGCAGTGCGGCGGCCTCGCTGAGCAGGGCGTCGTATGCGGCAAAATGGGGGTTGTTGCCAACCCATAGTTCCGTAGGGCGGAAGTTGCGCAGAACCGCAGGCAGACCGCCCATGTGGTCGGAGTGGCCGTGGGTGAGCGCGACCGCGTCGAGGTGGCGAATGCCCCTGGCCCATAGAGCGGGGCTAACGACCTCTTCGCCGATGTCAAAATCCTGCGAGGCCTGCAACGCTCCGCCACCAAAGCCGCCGCCATCGACAAGCAGCGTTCGGCCGTCCGGGGTGATCAGCAAGATGGAATCCCCCTGTCCGACGTCGATAACCTCGACCAACAGAGCATCGGCCGGGTGCTGGACCGGGCGGGGCATAACCGCGAAAAAAGCAGCGGCTATGAGTGCAGGCAAGGCCATGCGCCGGCTCCACAGAGAGCCGCGAACCAGGACAACGGCGGCAGCAAGCATGAGCACGGAGGCCGCAATCTGCCCCAACTCCGGTGCAGGAATGCGAAAGTCGCCGAGAGCGAGCGAGCCGAAGCCGGTGACCAAAGCAACGCTGAAATGCAGGGGAAGAGCGACGGCGATCGCGGGCACGGCAGCGGCCGCAGGCCAAAGCAGCGCAAACACCAGGGTGATCAGCGCTGCCGGCATGAGAAGAATGAGCAGGGGCAGGATGAAAATGTTCACCGGCAAGGCAAAGATGGTGATTCGATGGAAGTAAATAGCCATTGGCAAAGTCATGACCAGCTCCACGACCAAGGAGACGACCAAAAGCTCACAGGCGCGCAGAACCAATCGAACGGACCACGGAAAGATGCTCCAGGCTATGCGACGACTGGTGGCGCGCTCAAGCGAGTAAGCGATCTCGCGCAGAACCAGGCGGAACTCGCTGAGCTTGGGAGCAAGCTTGACGTCCAAGGCCGTGAGCCGAAGGGAGTCGGCAGCGGCCCAGTAGGGATGGATGGTGGCCTGGAGCAATGGCGTGGCAATCCCGCCGATGGCGACAACCGCCAGTAATGTCATCTGCAGGCTGGAGTCGAATAGGCTGCGCGGGCTGGCTGCCAGAAGGCAGAGACAGGCAAATCCGATGGTGTTGAGCGGGCAGCGGTCCCGGTAAAGAAGGCGTCCCAGCAGATAAAGAGTCACCATCCAGAGAGAACGCTGCACCGGGGTGGCGAAACCCGTGAAGAGCGCATAGGCAAAGGAGACGAGGATGGTCAGCAGGGTTGCGGGAATGCGCGGAAGACGCAGCCTCTTGGCCAACCAGAAGATAAATCCGGCCACAATGGCCAGGTGAAAGCCGGAAACCACCAGCATGTGAAAAGAGCCGGTGCGTTCAAATCCAACGCGCAGTGGGTGAGATAAGTAGGTGCGATCCCCGGTGACAATCGCGGAGAGCATGATGGCGTCGTCGTTGGATAGACGAAGGGATCGAGGCAGCCAACGCATCGCATCCGGCAAGGCCAACAGCCGCGAGCTGGAGGCGCGCTGAAGCTGATGGATGCGGCACGACCAGAGCGCTTCGCCCGACGATCCAAGCCGCTCGACGTGCTCTATGCCAAGCGAAGCGGTGGAAGTGATCCCCTCGTCGAGCAGGAAATCAGATCGGCTCCATGCGCCCGGATCATGGTAAGTATCCGGAGGCAAAAGACGGACCTCCGCGCGAAGGCGCTCTCCGCAGTGAAACGGCACAAGAGACTGCGCAGGCAGATTTGCAGGCCAGCGGACGGAAAGGCGCACGGCGCCGGAGACTGGCTTCTGCTTGTCCAGGGCGTCTGAAACCACCTCCAGAGTGGAAACGCGCAGATCGATCCGCTGGGAAGGCTGGGCAACAGTTGCACGCGGCGAAAGCCAGGGCGTCTCGGGCGAGGGCAGGGACTGCTCGGATTCCTCGCGAACAGCGCTGACGTCGACCACGGTGCCCTCGACGACACGGAGGAGATTATCGGAGAGCGCGGAAAGTTGAGACGCGGGCGCAGGTCGCGGCTGCATCTGGCCACACCACGCACCCAGCATCAGCCAGAGAACGGCAAGCGGAAGCCACCGCACCCGCTGGCAGCAGAAAGCCGCGAGAAAGACCAGCGCACCGGTCGGGAAGAGCGCGACCAGAAGTACGCTGGGGCGAAGCCAGAGCCAGTGGGTGCAGAGGATTCCCAGAGCAAAAAGCCACGCAGCATGGAAAAGAGGGGCAGAAGTGAGGCTGGCGCTCGCGGAGGCGTCCGGGGAAACAACGGAGTTAGGCCCGGGGGTGGTCCGCTCGCTGTGCATTGCGGCTGATTACCTTACGCCGGACAACTTAAAGGGATTCTTGAGGAACAAGCCTATCAGGAGTGACGCAAATGGACCACGGATTCAAGGTGAAAGGTCTGCGGAAAAAGATCGGCGACGGCTGCAGAATCAATCTCATAACCGGAACCGGTAAGCACTTTCAGATCCCGCGCAAGTGTTACGGGGTCGCAGGAGACATACACAAGAACTGGCGCGGCGATCTTCGCGAGCAGGGCGCAGGTCTCAGCGCCGAGGCCGGTGCGGGGCGGGTCGACCACAACGAGGTCAGGCCGGGTGTCTCCCTGCGGCCGTTGCAAAAAGTCGAGGGTTGCCGAGCGGACGGGAATCCCGCGGGTTCCCTTGAGGTTTGCCGCCAGCGCCTGGGTGGAGGCGGGAGCGGACTCGACAGCAACCACGCGATCGAAACATTTGGTCAACTGGCGCGCAAACAATCCTACGCCGGCGTAGAGATCCCAGGCAACCTTGCCGCATTGACCGGCGATTACCCGCTCGACCAAGGAATCTACCAGCCAGCGGTTGACCTGAAAAAAAGCGCCATGGTCGACGCGATAATCGAAGCCCGCGGCGCGATAGACAAGCGATTTCGCTCCCCACTGCGCGACGGTGCGGGGTGGCTGGCCAGCCGGGCCTTCCAGAACCAGCTCGGCACCCGAGAGCGCGGGAATCTGTTGACTCAGCGAGTGCATGAGCTCGTCAAAGCGGACCCATTTGGCACTGGAAACAAAGACGGTGAGCAGGAGCGAAGACTCGGAGGCGTCGGTGAAGAGAGCAATCTCGGTGGGCTTGAGAGCCGGGGCAACCTGACGAGCCACCGAGGCAAACGCGAGCGCGGTCCGAACGAGCAGCGGGGCGGCGATGGGGCACTGGGCAATGGGAATCACGGCGTGGGAGCGGCGTCCGCGATAGCCGGGGTTTCCGGCTGCGTCGAAGGCCAGCCGAATCCGGTTGCGATAGCCCCACGGCTCGGCGGCGAGCACATCGATTTCGGACGGCAGAGCGACGCCCGAGCGTTCAAAGGTTTCGCGCAGAATGGCGCGCTTGAAGTCCAGTTGGGTGTCATACCCGGCGAGCTGATAGTGGCAGCCGCCACATGCGCCAAAATGCCTGCAAACGGGAGCGACCCTGAGCGGCGAGCTTGCCGTGATCTCGACCGCCTCGGCGGTAGCATAGGCGGACTTGCTGCCGGTTATGCGAATGCGCGCCTGCTCGCCGGGCAGCGTCATGGGCACAAAGATTGCCTTGCCCTCGACGTGCGCGAGGCATGCGCCGCCGTAGACGGGCTTTTCTATCTTTACAAGGTTGGAAGAATCGGGCTTCATGACTGACTCATGTAAAACAGGCTGAGACGGGGCAGGTTGAACTGGACGAGCAACTGCTTTTGAATGAACTGCTTCTCGACCTGCCGCAACTGTACTGCGCCCATCTTGCTGCGAAAGGGCGCAAGTTCGCGGGCGGCGTGCTCCTTGAGGCCGACCAGCAACTCCTCGCTGGCGGCGGCGGTGAGGGCGGCGAACAACTTCTCTTCGAGCACGCTCAGGGTGCGATCCAAAGCTTCCATGTCGGCGGTTTTGGCAGCGCTGGGGGAGCGCTGCTCGGCAGCCAACTCGCGGAGGCGTTGTGCGGTGGCGTCGCAGGCAGGACGGGCTATGGACGCGGCATCGAGCGCGGCGGCGGCTGCCTCCAGATGAGCCGCAACACGCTCGGACTCGAAGCCGGTCTCGCGCTCTTCGGCTGCCGGTTCTTCGGCCTTTTGACCGCCGATGGCTGCCTCGCCCATCTCCTGGGCCGTTTCCATGACTGCCTGTGAGCACCATGCGAGGCCGTTGATGCGCCGCATGCGGGCTTTCTGCTTGCGGGCGTCGTACTTGTCGAAGGCGTTGTCGATACCGCGCAGAGCGGCCTCCAGCGGGATACCAGCGTCGTGCCAGGTCTCGATCAATGCCCAGTCGAGGGTGTTGAGGAGGAGCAAAGAGCCGCGGCGTTGTTGAAAGCGCTCCTCGATCTCGGTGAAGTAATTGAAGTAGTTGCGCACAAAAATCCTCAACTGGCCCGGCCGCGGGGGCGGGCGGTGCGGTTGCGCTCGAAGAGGATGCGCAGGCCGTCGAGGGTGAGCATGTCGTCGATTTCGGAAATGTAGCGCGAGTCCCCGGAAATCTGGCGGGCCAGACCACCAGTGGCGATGACGCGCGCGGGTTGGCCCAGTTCGGCAATGATGCGCTCGATAATGCCGTCGGTGAGGCCAATGTACCCGTAGTAAAGGCCGGTCTGGAGGTGGGTGACGGTGTTGGTGCCGATGACTTTGGCGGGGCGCTTGATGTCGATGCGGCCAAGGCGTGCGGCGCGGGAAAAGAGCGCGTCGGCGCTGATGCCGAGGCCTGGAGAGATTGCGCCACCCAGGTATTCGCCCTTTGCGGAGATCACGTCGAACGTGGTGGCGGTTCCGAAATCGACAACAATGCATGGGCCGCCATAGCGCTCGAAGGCGGCAATGGCGTTGACCAGACGATCCGCGCCCAGCTCGGCGGGATTGTCGACAAGAACCGGCATTCCGGTCTTGATCCCCGGCTCAACAAACAGCGGTTGCACGTGGAAATAGGTTTCGCAGACCTGGCGCAGCGTGGAGTCGACCGGAGGAACCACCGACGAGATCATGATGTGGGTGACCTGACTCGTCTTCATCCCGTTCATTTCGAACAGGTTGACGAAGAGCACGCCGTATTCGTCGGAGGTCTGAGCGCGGTGGGTGGTGACGCGCCAGTGGGCAGCCAGCTCTGGCTGATCGCCCTCGAGCTTATACAGGCCCAGCACGGTATTGGTGTTTCCGACATCGATGGCGAGCAGCATGGTGAAAAACAGCTCCTAGCTTCTAGCTTTCAGCTTCTAGCTTATCCTCGCCACAGCCAGAATCACAGACCTGGCACTCGCGAGCCGGAAGCTGGAAGCTAAAAGCTAGCAGCTAGCAGCTGGTTTTTCCCGTATGCCGCCGGTTTGCACGATGACCAAGCCGGTGGAAGTTCGCACACGCAGGAAGCCGTTCTGGTCAAGGCCGTCGGTTACACCCGAGCAAGCTTGCGGGCCGTGAACCTCAACTTCGCGACCGCTGATCCATGTGGAAACCTCACCCAAGCGCCGTGGAATGGTCTCGGCGGCGGCCGGCTCGAGCAGCCCCAAATTCTCGCGCTGCAGCGATTTTAACAGGGCGGCAAGTAGAGACTGGCGGCAGATCCGTCGTTCGGACTCCAGGTCAAGAGATGTGGCCAGAGTAGCCAAATCCAGCGCGAAGACACGATGGTGCACATTGATGCCGATGCCGACAACTGCGTAGGCGACCTTAACTCCGTCGGATTTTGCCTCGACCAGGATGCCGCCCACCTTGCGGTGTCCGATGAGCAGGTCGTTGGGCCAGCGAAGGTCGGTGGAGAGTCCGGAGACAGCGCTTATGGCATCGGCAGCGGCGAGTCCGGAGGCAAGGGGAAGAAGCGGCAAGGCGGCGGCCGGGAACTCCGGGCGCAGCAGGACGCTGACGTAGAGGCCTTGCCCGGCTGCCGAGTGCCAGGCGTGATCACCCCGGCCGCGGCCGGCGAGCTGCTCGTCCGCAAAGAAGACCGATCCATGCGGGGCCCCGGCGCGCGCGGCTGTGAGGGCGTCCGTGTTAGTGGAGTCAGTAGCTGCAGAGAAACAGAGATGGCCGGCAAAGATGCTGCCGGCCACCATGGATTCGAGCTGGGAAAGATCAAACAAGGCTAGCTTGGCTCCGCCTCGATGCGCATGGAGATGTCGGCGGCCTTGGCGGAGTGGGTCAAAGCGCCCACACTGATGAAGTCGACGCCGGTTTCGGCATAGGCGCGGATGTTCTGGAGCACGATTCCGCCGGAGGCCTCGGTGGGAACCCAGCGCTCGGGCTTGTCCTCGGTGAACTGTCGGATACGAGAAACGGATTCTTTCACCTTGGCTGGCGTCATGTTGTCGAGAAGGATAGCCTCGGCGCCGAACTCAAGCGCTTCCTCCAACTCCTGCGGCGTGCGTACCTCGACCTGCACGCGCTGGCCTTTGTGGCGATTTTTAAGTGCCTGGGAGAGCGTTTTGGCGATGCCTCCACCGAGAGAAATGTGGTTGTTTTTGATGAGGATGCCGCTGGCCAGATCGAGGCGATGATTGGTGCCGCCACCGGAGAGCACCGCGTATTTCTCCAGCATCCGCATTCCGGGAACGGTCTTGCGGGTGTCGAGGACATGCGCTGGTGTGCCGTGGATGGCGTCCACATATTGGCGGGTGAGCGTGGCGATTCCACTGAGATGCTGCATGAGGTTGAGAATCACCCGCTCGCAACTGAGCAAGACCTGCGCATTGTGGCGGACGAAGGCAAGCACTTCGCCATCTCGGACACGGACGCCGTCGAAGATCTCGGGGTTGTTCGTCACCTCGAAACGGGTCTTGGCCTGGGGACGCTTGTCGAGCTGGGCGAAGATCTCCAGGAACTGCGGAACCGAGCCGAGCCCGCAGACGACCATCTCCTGGCGCGCCAGAATGGTGGCCGTGGCGCGCAGGTCGGGGTCCACAGTGAGGTGGGTGGTGGAATCGCTGATGGCCTGATCTTCGATCAGCGCCTGCTCCAGCAAAGTCTCGATGCGGTGGCTCTTCCAGTCCATTTGCTTGTCCCTGACGACTTAGCTTGCTTTCATTTCCTGCAGAAAATCGTGGATGGTTTGGACGACTGAATCGTCCCGAGAATACCAGAGCAAGCAGAAACAGCTACTGTCGGCTCTTTCAATGCGCAATCCCAACTGCTTCCGTAACGGATACGGCGGGTCATTCATGAGGAAAATAGGGAACACCGGCTCCATTTTGAGATCGCCCAAATCCTCGTATCGAACGCAGGCATCCTTCTTCCCGCCGTCGTTTACCAGCAGACCGTTGTTCGTGAGTGCGAGAAACCGCATATCTTCAAGCGTGGAATCAGTTCCATATGATGGTTGAGATGACCCTGCAATGAGTCCGGTTTCCGACAACTCAATCGCGCCGAGTACCACCTCTCCGGACCCCATATGCTCGCGGACCTTCTTCACAATGCGGGGTGGAATATTGGTGGCTGCATAGCAGCCTGGTGTGCCATCAAATGAAATTCGCCGAGGAACCCTGTTCCTTGCGGACTCCGGCCGAGTGTTCCTGACCGGCTCGCGAGAGGCCGGAGGCGCCGCTGCCTTTGGCTCGTGCTCAACGAGTTCACGATACGCCACTTGAACACGCTTGAACTGCTCCTCGGCCCTCTGTCGCAACCGTTGGTTCCCCTCAAAGCGGTCGGGATGCCAAACCTGAACGGCATCCCGATACGCTTCCCGGATCTCACCCGCCGAAGCAGGCTCCTGGTCGAGACCGAGGGTGACATGATGCTCGCGGCATCGTTTGCAATCACAGGGCATATCAAGCTATTCCGATGGTAATGCGGCGAGCGCCTCGCGGGCCTTATCGAGCAGCAGGCGGGTTTCGGCTTCTTGCTTCTTGAGTCCTTCGACCACGTGCGCGGGAGCCTTGGCCAGAAAGCCCTCGTTGCCCAGCTGGCGTTCGGCGGCGGCAATGCCCTTTTCGTACCGGGCGATGTCCTTGTTGAGGCGTTCGGTCTCGGCCGCGACGTCGATTTCGCGCTCGTAGACCACCGCGACATCGAACGAGGGAGTGGCATGCTTGGCCAAGCCATCAGCAATCGCATCAACGAAACGAATCTCGCTGACGCGGGCCATGCGCTCGATAATGTCGCGATTTTGATCCGCGATGGAGTGTGCATGTGCATCGATTCGAAGCTCAACCGGCACAGATGCCTTCTCTTCAACTCCGATTTCCTTCCGCAGCGTGCGAACTTCAGTGATGATGCTTTGCAGGAGCGCCATCTCTGCCAGTACTGGCACAGGCGCGGTCGAGACCTCTCTCGGTCTCGGGAAGATGGCAAGCGCGACCGATTTTACCGGTGGATTTCCGTCGTAGACCGCGTGCCACAGTTCCTCGGTAAGGAATGGCATGAAGGGCGAAAGCAAACGCAGAGAGGTTTCGAAAACATTCATCAAATGCCCCAGCGACATCTCCGCAACGAGTCTGCGCCCCCAAGCTTCTTCTTCCTCTTTGGTGGGTTCTCTCTGAGCGAACTGATCAGCCGGCGTGACTGGTGAAAAATCCAGTCGCAGTTTGACGATCTCAAGATACCAATCGCAAAAGCCTCCCCAAAAGAACTGATAGATGGTGTTGGCGGCCTCGTCAAAACGGTAGTTCTCGAGCGCGGCGTTTACTTCCCCGCTGGTCTTATAGAGCAGAGCCAGGATCCAACGCATCTCAATCGGGAGATCGGACCCGCCGAGGATTGGGAGGTTGAAGAGCCCATTGGAACTGCCCAAGTGCGCCGCAAATTCTCTGAGTTCTCGGGCCTTTTCCACTGGCATGTCATCCAACCCGGAGAGAACCCTTGCCTCTGCCGCAGGCCCGTACAGCTTTTGGCGAACCTCGCTCCAGCGTGGAATCCCGACCTCGGCGGCGCGGTCCACATTCATGAAGAGGAAGCGGGCGGCGTTCCAGATCTTGTTGGCGAAGGCGCGGTAGCCCTCGGTGCGGGCGATGTTGAAGGCGATGTCGGTGCCGGGAGAGGCCATGCTGGCCAGGGTAAAGCGGACCGCGTCCGTGCCGAACTGTTTGACGATCTCGATGGGATCGACGACGTTGCCCTTGGTCTTGGACATCTTTTCGCGGTTGGCGTCGCGCACCAGGGCGTGGATATAAACCTCCCTGAACGGTACCGAGTCCGCAAGAGAGCGGGAGCTCCCGTCGGGCATGGGAACTTCGGCGGCAAACCAGCAGCCCATCATGATCATGCGGGCGACCCAGAAGAAGAGGATGTCGAAGCCGGTGACCAGAACGCTGGTGGGATAAAAGGCGTCGAAGTCGGCACGGTTATCCGCCGTGACATTGGGCCAGCCGAAGACCGAAACCGGCAGCAGGCCGGAGGAGAACCAGGTGTCGAGAACGTCGGTTTCCTGGTTGATCTTCGCGGAGCCGCAGTGCTGACAGGCGGTCGGGTCGACCTTGGCCACGGTGATCTTGTGGCAGTCGGCGCAATGCCAGGCCGGAATGCGATGGCCCCACCAAAGCTGGCGAGAGATGCACCAGTCGTGGATGTTGTCCATCCAACCCAGATAGGTCTTTTCGTACATTTCCGGGGTGAAGGTGATGGCCTTTTTGCCCGCGCTATCGGGCTGCACAACCTTGCGCGCCAATTCCGCCATCGAGGGAGCGCCAGCACTCGGTGACTTGTTGACGGCAACAAACCATTGCGTCGAAAGGCGCGGCTCGACAACCGTCTTGCAGCGGTCGCAGTGGCCCACGTTGTTGGTGTGGTCCTTGATGCCCGCCAAAAGGCCGAGTTCTTCGAGATCGGCAACAACCTTCTTGCGCGCGGCGTAACGGTCAAGGCCCGCGTAGTGCCCTCCGGCGTCGTTGATTTTGCCGGTGTCGTCCATGATGTTGATGGACGGCAGGTGATGCCTCTCGCCGAGGGCGAAGTCGTTGGGATCGTGCGCCGGGGTCACCTTGACCGCGCCGGTGCCGAAGTCGAGCGAGACCCACTCGTCGAGGATGATGGGGATTTCGCGGCCCATCAGCGGCAGACGGAGCTTTTTGCCGTGCAGATGCAGGAACCGCTCGTCGGCGGGGTGAATGGCTACGGCGACATCGCCCAGCATGGTCTCGGGGCGGGTGGTGGCGACGGTTATGTATTCGCCCGAATCCTGTCCAAGAGAATCCAGTACGGAGTACTTGATCTCCCAGAGGTGGCCCTTCTGCTCGTCGTGGACCACTTCGAGGTCGCTGATGGCGGTCTGGCAGCGGGGGCACCAGTTGACGATGTACGCGCCGCGATAGATAAGGCCCTGTTCATGAAGGCGGACAAATGCCTCGCGGACGGCGACGGAGAGGTTGTCGTCCATGGTGAAGTACTCGCGGTGCCAGTCGACCGACGCGCCGAGGCGCTTCATCTGGTCGAGGATCGCGCCGCCGTAGTGGCGCTTCCACTCCCAGACGCGCTCGACAAAGGCTTCGCGGCCGAGATCCTGGCGCTTCTTGCCTTCGCTTTCCAGCTGGCGCTCCACCATCATCTGGGTGGCGATGCCGGCGTGATCGGTGCCGGGGAGCCAGAGGGCCCGGCGACCGCTCATGCGCCGCCAGCGGGTGAGGATGTCCATCTCCGTCTGGTTGAGCATGTGCCCCATGTGCAGACGGCCGGTGACGTTGGGCGGCGGCAGCAGAATCGTAAAGGCTTGGCCAGCCGGGCAATCGCTCGCGGGGCTGGTCCCGTTGGAGGCGGGAGCTTCAACGGCGAAAAGATTTTCGCGCACCCAGTATTCGGCCCAGTGATCTTCAATGGCGGTGGGGTCGTAAGCTTTGGGCAGATCGTGGGGCATGGGCTCTTATCCGGGAAGCCCCCGTTGGACTGGCGAAAAGCCTCACGCAGAGACGGTTTTCGACGAGGGGACCACCCTCCACTTTAGCAGAGGCCGGGTTTCAGGGCGACAGGCGCGGCTGGGATGGTGATCGATGCTACGGCGCGGGCGCAGCTGCGTCTTCCGCCCAATATCCGGCGCGGGCCTCTACCACCAACTGCGGGTATTGCTTGAGCCGCAGAACGATGGCGTGGTAGCCGGGATGAGGAGCCTGCGGGTGGTAGCTAAGCAGATAGCGATTAGGCAGGTGATGGGAGACGGCCATCAAATCGCGTTGCAGGCTGCGCGCATCGGAGAATTTGAAGTACTCGCCGCCGGTGAGATGCGCCACGCTCTCGGGCACATTGCGCTGCAATCCATCCATGCCGGCAATGGCGGCGATCTTGGCCAGCCGAAGCGGCGGTGCCAGCAAGCCCAGGCAGTCAAAGGCCTGCCCAAGGCGGTTCCGGTCGGGATTCGCGGGATCCTTGGCCATGCATCCGCCGGGCGGTCCCGGTGTGGGGTCGTGGTAGATCCGGGCCAACTCGTCTCCGGCAGCGGCTTTTCCCGAGGAGAAGCCGAAGGTGTAGATCGCTGTGTTGGTCTCGCTGACGGCTCGTAGCGCCTGCTCGAGGGATTCCTTGCTGCCGTGATCCAGGGTCTCGCTGACCAGCAGGACGGCGCGCCGGTAAGAGGGCGGCTGGTTGCGCAACAGGTCGACTGAATAGCGCAGAGCATCGAGGATGGCCGCTCCCCGATCGCCAGCGTCCAGATCCCGCAGCGCCCCGTTCACCACGGCCATATCCGAGGTGAACCCTTGATCGAGGCGGGCTTCGCCGTCGAACTCAACGACCGCGACTCGATGCGGAACGGCGCCGATCAACGCCTCGATGGATGGAGCGAGTTGGCGGTAGTTGTCGACATGGCGTGCCCCTGCACCTCCGGTCTCGACCGCCACGACCAGCGCCAGCGGCTCGCTCCCGGTGTCGTCATCGAGATCGATTTTCTGCTCCACGCCATCGTCGGTGAGGAGGAAGTCATCGGCCCTGAGCGTGAAGACCGGTTCGCCGGCCTTGGTCTTGACCAGCGCGGGAACCAGAACCAGCGTGGTCTCCGTGGTGAGCATCGGGGGGCGGGCGTCCGGTGAAGGCATGCCTTGCGCGAGGGCCGCTGTGGCCGCAACAAAAACCAAACAAAGCAGGAACTTCATCGCCAGCCTCCAGGGAGCTTTCTTCGTTTGGACGGATGCGAGGCGATCCGGGTGCGAAATCTCTTGTTTTGAGCGAAAGGGTCTTCGCTTCTGATTCTTCGAAAGCCCGGATGCACCTGGTCGTGACCGGTGGCGTATGCGCAGGTTGACGCTCGACTCGGCCAACAGCGGCTCTCTGGAGCCATGATTCGAGAAGCAGTGGGAAACCTGACGGCACGAAAAAGCCGCACCCAGTTTGGATGCGGCCCTTTCTCTTCTGCATTCACTTCCCTTAGAACGGGTTCAACTTTGCCAAGCCCTTCTTCTTTTTCTTCTTGCTGGAGGACTCGTCGCTGAGGTCGGCCTTATGCTTCTTTGCATCCGCAGGGCTGACGACGGCGGCGGTGGTGGCGGAGCCGGGCTTTACGTCGTTGACCTGTTCGGGAGCCTCGGCGGGCTTTTCGGTAGCCGGCAGCGCGGTGTTGACTGGACCAACAGCCTTGACGGTGGCGTTGGGATCGGCTGCCGGGGTATTGACGATCTGCACGCCAACGCCCGTACCGCCCTCAGGCCGTTCCATCTGGAGCGGAGCCTGGGAGGGCTGATCGGTGCGGGGCGGTTCGTTGGCGCCCGTAGGGGTGACTGCGAGCGGTGCGGGAGCGGGTCTGCCGGCATTGAGCGCGTCGTTATAGATGCCGATGTTTTCCTTCGTCAGCTGCGGAGCAAGGGTGCGCTTGGGGTCTTCGAGGCTGGGATCGCCCACGTGCACAGCTTCAACCACTGTCGGTCCATGCTTGATGAGGCCGAGCGTCTTGTCGGTGAAGCGCACAGCTTGACGGCTCCGCTCCTCGGCGTCACTCTCGGCGATTGCCTCCTGGGTCGGCTCGGGAACCGGGCGGTTCATTGCCACCAGGCGGTCGCGGGCGTCTTCCACATGCGGAGCCATCGGGTAGCGAGTAATCACTTTGGCGTAGGCGGCGGCAGCGCGGTCCAGATAAACCGAACTCATTCTTTCCTTGAGCACGCTGGGCAGGTTGACCTGATTCTGAATGGCGTGTGCCTGGGCCGCATAGGAGTCGCCGATGCCGAGCAGAGCAAGGTCGCTCTTCGAATAGAGCGGATAAGTATCGACCACCGTATTGAGGCGTGCGATGGCGGCGGTGAAGTTTTCGCGGCTCTCGTAGAAGAGGCCGATCTGCGTCTCGCGCTCGCCGAGAACCTCCTGCACATCGCGAAGCTTCTGCTTGGCGCGGGGAACCAGCGTGGAATCCGGGAATGAGTTGATCATCGTCCGGTATTCCTGCTCGGCGCGCTGCACATTGAGGTAGTCGCGATCGGGCTTTTCCATCTGCTGGTAGTAAATGTCCGCGACCTTCATTTGCGCTTCGGCCGCTTCGGGAGCGTCCGGGAAGAAGGTGATGAAGTCCTTGTACTCGGCTTCTGCCTGGGTGAGGGCGGCGGTTCCGCCTTCCTTGAACCAGGTGTCGCCCACGGCCAGCTTGGCGCGCATGCGGTACTCGGAGTCGGGGTAGGTGTTGAGCATGGTCTGCAGGTCGAGGCGGGCCACGTCGAAGCGCCCCTTCTTCAAGGCAATCATGGCCTTGTCGAAGAGTTCCTTGTCGGGCTGCTTGGAGGCCACGTTGGCGAGCGGGTTGGCGCTCAAATCCTGGCCCTTTTTGTGCTTGATCTGCTTTTCTTTCGCCTGGGCCGAAGCCCCGCCCAACGCCAGAACCGCCAAAGCGACTGCGGCAAACTTCAACGACAACCGGTTCATAACCCCTCAATGCTGCGCCGACCCGTCGACAGGCCAGCCGCCATTTCGCCCAACTCTAGAATTTTACCCGTTTACCGCGCTCAGCGCCGCTTGCAGCAGGGTGCGCGCATCCTGCTCGGGGCGGCCCGCGCCAAACACCGCGTTGCCTGCCACCAGAAGGTCCGCACCAGCTTGGACGATGCGAGCCACAGTGTCGTGAGCCACGCCGCCGTCCACTTCGATTCTAAATGCCAGCCCCAACTGTTGGCGCAATTCGGCAAGTCGCCGGATCTTATCGAGCGAGAACCCGATGAATTTTTGACCGCCGAAGCCGGGATTCACGCTCATGATGAGCACATGGTGGACCATGGGCAGAACGTCGATGATCAAATCGACGCGGGTGGCGGGGTTGAGAACGACCGCCGGTTTCATTCCGTGCTGGGCGATCAGTTCCAGCGAACGGTGCAGGTGACGGCAAGCCTCGTAGTGGACGCTGACCCAGTCTGCTCCGGCATCGGCAAAGGCGGGAATAAAAGCATCGGAGTTCTCGATCATCAAGTGGCAATCGAGCGGCAACTTTGTGACTTTCCGCAGGCACTTCACGACCGGGGGGCCCAGAGTAATGTTGGGGACAAAATGCCCGTCCATCACGTCCACATGGATCACCGTGCCGCCGCCACGTTCAGCGGCAGCTACTTCGTCGGCCAGGCGGGCAAAATCCGCCGACAAGATGGAGGGAAGCAATTCGACCATAATCTATTCCGCGAATCTCCTTGCCCGGTCAGTGTATCAGCCGGCTTGAAACGGGACACTACAAATACTCTTCCTGAAGGTTTCATCTCCGCTGCCGATGAGACTGATAGGAGATTGTGTCTGCGGCCGGAGGGAGGGTCTTCCGGGAAGGGAGTGATCATCATGCTGATTTCTGCGGTTTCGTCTTCTCCGTCCAGTGCCAGTCCTTTGATTTCAGGCGTGTCAGCCCAGGCAAGCGCGGCACATTCTGCCTCCAATTCAGCTTCCACCGCTTCACTCCCGGACGACACGGCAACCGTCAGCGCCGCGGGAAAAGCTGCCTCCGCATCGGTCAGTTCCTCCGCATCCTCCGCCAGCTCTTCTTCCAGCTCCAAATCCAGCGCAAGCCATTCCGGCGGCGGTGGTGGTGGCGCCGGCATGAGCGCCAGCCAGGTTTCTTCCCTGATGACGACATCCTTCTCTGTGTCTGTAGGTGGGACGAACTATTCCGGCAGCGTCTCCGATAGCAATGGCGAGTACTCGGCCACTGTTGCGGGAGTCACCGGTGTCTCCGGATCCGGCTCCAGCGAAGCTTCCGCGGAAAATGCTCTGGAAATGAGCCTCAGCGAACGCGTCTGATCGGGAACTTCTTCAGTTCGGCCAACATCGCCTCCATCACAGACGTCCAGTCTCCTGGCTGCGGCTGCCGGAACAACCTCATCGACGGGTACCAGGGCGTGTCTTCGCGTTTCTGGAGCCAGCGCCAATCCGGAGTATACGGCGTGAGCACCCATACCGGAACCCCCAGCGCGCCAGCCAGGTGGGAGACCGAGGTGTCGACCATGATGACCAAATCGAGCTTGGCGATCTGCGCGGCGGTGTCGGACATATCCTCCACGAGCGGGGAAAGATCGACGACCCTGCGGGCAAATTCGGGGAAATCGGATAGCTCCGCCACGTGTTCCCCGAATTGCAGCGAGAACAGATGCACCCCGTCGATTTCAAGCAGCGGACGGAAGACATCGATGGGCGCGGAACGAAAGCGGTAGCGATCCTCGGGAAAGACGGGATTGCCGGCCCAGAGGATTCCGACGCGCAATCCATCTTCGGGCCAGGGGAAATCGGCGGCCTTTGCATGGGCGGCTTGTGGGACCTTCAGATAAGGGATGGAGGCAGGGATGGACCCGAGCGTGGTGCCGAATACCGAGGGAAGGCTCAACAGCGGGCAGTGGCAATCGAAATCAGGAAGCGGAGCGCCAGTGCTGACGACCGCTGCCACGCCGGGCAGTTCGGCGGCGAGAGTGCGCAGACGGTCCTGGACCTCGAGAATTACGGTGCCACCCGCAGCCTTCACCATAGGGACGTAGCGAAGAAACTGAAGCGTGTCGCCGAGACCCTGTTCGGCATGGAGCAGGATGCGTCTGCCGGACAGAGGCTCGCCGAGCCACTGCGGCTGGGCAAACTCACGCCGGTGCAGAGGAGCGTCATCCCAGCGCAACTCGTAGTTCTTCCATCCATTGGCGAAGTCCCCGGAAAGAAGCTGGATCATGCCGAGGTTGATGCGCGCCTTGGGCAGTTCAGGCTTCAACGTAAGTGCTCTTTGATAGGAGGCAGTGGCTTCGGCCACGCGGTTCTGGGCGTGGAGGACTGCGCCGAGGTTGCAGTGGGCTTCCGCCAGGTGCGGCTTAAGAGCCAGGGTGCGCGCAATGGATTCAATGGCCTCTTCGTGCCGTCCGAGAGAGAGCAGCGCCAAGCCGAGATTGTTGTAGGCATCGGTGAACTCGGGATCGGCGTCGGGCACCTGCCTGTAATGGGCCACGGCCTTTTCGGGTTCTTCGAGGGAGCGGAACACGTTCCCCAAGTTGTTGTGGGCCTTGGCGCATTGCGGATCGAAGTGCAGGGCCAGCTCATATTGCGCCACCGCTTCGTGCGTCTTGCCCTGAACGGAGAGGACGTTTGCCAGATTGTAGTGAGCCTCGGCATAGCCGGGCTTGAGTTGCAAAGCCCGCTCGTAGTGCGCGACTGCTTCGTCCGGTTTCTCCTGGCCCTTGAGCACGTTGCCTAGATTGCAGTGAGCTTCCGCGAGTCGGGGATTCAGAGCCAGAGATCGCTCGTAGCTGGCGGCAGCTTCCTCAAGCTTTTCCTGGGCCAATAGCGCATTGCCCAGGTTGTACCAGGCTTCGACAAACGCCGGCTTGAGCTTGAGCGCCTGTTCGTAATGCGCAATTGCGGCATCGAGATGACCTTGCGCCTGCAGACCGTTGCCAAGATTGCTGTGGGCTTCAGCCAATGCGGGATTGAGGGCAACAGCCGCCTCGTATTCCGCAACGGCCTCATTCAGCTTGCCCTGAGTCTGCAGCAGTAGTCCGAGATTGAGATGAATCTCGGCCAAATTCGGATCGAGCGCCAGAGCCTGTGCATAGCTGGCCCCGGCCTCCGTCAGCCTGCCCTGCGCCTGCAGAATCGAGCCGAGATTGGAGTGATAAGCGGCCACGCGGCCGTTGATAGCGATGGCCTTCAGGATGAGATCGATGGCGAGATCGGTACGGCGTGCCTGAGAGGCGACCATTCCGAGCAGGTGCAGGCTGTCGGCATGCTGTGGATTGAGCTTGAGAATTTCGCCGTAGAGCTGCGCGGCTTGCCCGAAGTTGCCGGCCTGGTGGAAAGCGATTGCCTGGTTAAGCATCTGCTGAATTACGGCAGCGATTACCTGGTCGGCGGAGCCGGAGACCACCGCGTGGGGCGTGGGGCGTTCTGCAGCGGTTTCAAGTGTGGGGATCAGATTTTCCATTCAAGCTCCGGCTCGCAGGTCAATCTTGCCGCGAGCGCCTGGCGCACCTGGGCGATGACGGATGGCCAGTCCCCGATGCGCGGCTGACGGAAGATACGCATTGTCGGATACCAGGGAGTGTCCGCTCGGTCCTGCAGCCAGCGCCAGTCTGTAGCGAAGGGCAGCAAAAGCCAGACGGGAATGCCCAACGCGGCGGCCAGATGTGCGGTTGAATTGTCGATCGTAATCACCAGATCCATGACTGCGACTTGTGCGGCGAAGCGGTCGATATCGACAAACTGGTCTACCGACCTGTCAATGAGCAGAGGCGCGCCGGCCAATTCGGCCTGCTGCTCAAGATTGTCGAAATCTCCATATTGCAGGCTTACCCAACGGAGATCATCCTGGGCAAAAAGCGAAGCAAATTGGGAAAGGTCGACGGACCGCCTGTGCCCGGATTTGGGGTTGCTGGTATGCCAAGCCAGTCCGATGAGCTTGCGGCCATCTGCGTATCGATCCCGGAATTCGCATTGGAGAGCGGGATCGGGCTTCAGATAGGGCGATGAAGAAAAAGAGGCTTCGTCTACGCGGAAAAGCCCGGGGAGACTGCCAGTGGGCAGGTGAGCGGCGATCCCGGCTTGGAGCGGCTGGTCGGGAGCGGGATTCCCACTCCCGCTGGAAATGACTTCGATTTCGGGAAACGAGCGGGCAAACAGTGGCCGAAGACGCGGATCGCAGTCGAGAATGATCGAGTTGCCGGTACGAAGAACGTCGGGAAGCATGCTGGCAAACTGGATCTCGTCGCCGACGCCCTGCTCGCCCCACAACAACAAACGGCCGTTGAGCAGCGGTTCGCCAGTCCAAAGCGGCTGTGGATAATTGCGCCAGGGAGTTTTGTGGTCCTCCGACTGCCAGCGGGTCTCGTAATTTGGCCAACCAGTTTGGAAATCCGCGGACTGGAGCTGCGCCAGCGCCTGGGCGAAACGGGCCTGAGGATAGTCGGGCTTGATTTCCAGGGCTGTGGCAATCGAAGCGAGCGCCTCGGGGAGCCTGCCCATATCTTTGAGCGCGCAGCCCAAATTGTAGTGCGCCTCTGCATAAAGCGGGCGCAGAGCGAGTGCCTGTTGAAAGCAAACGACTGCCTCGTCCAGCCTGTCGAGCGCGTGCAAGGTGTTGCCGAGGTTGTAATGCGCCTCGGGAAGCTGCGGCTTGAGGGCCAAGGCGCGGCGATAGCAGCTCACGGCCTCTTCGAGCTTGTTGCTGGTCTGACGCGCGTTTCCCAGGTTATAAAGAGCATCGGCGTAATCGGGCTTGAGGGCCAGGGCTCGCTCGTAGCTGGCAACGGCGGCTTCTGGGTCATCTTTTGCCAGCAGAGCATTTCCCAGATTGCTGTGCACCTCGGCCACATCCGGCTTGAGAGCCAATGAACGCCGATACTGGACGACCGCTTCGTCGAGCTTGCCTTGTGCCTGCAACGCGTTGGCCAGATTGAAGGACGCCTCCGGGAAATCGGGCTTGAGAGCAAGAGCCTTTTTTTGACTTGCCTCCGCCTCTTCGAGCTTGCCCTGATCTAGGAGGATATTGCCAAGGTTCACGTGGGCCTCGGCGAGATTCGGCTTGAGAGCCAGTGCGCGCCGAAAGCGCATCTCCGCATCCGAGTGCTTCCCTTGCGCCTCAAGCACCGTGCCCAGATTCATGTGCGCTTCGGCCAGATCTGGCTTGAGGGCCATTGCATTGCGGAAGCTGACGGCGGCTTCGTCGAGCCTGCCCAGAGCCTGCAGAGCGGTTCCCAGGTTGGAATGATAGGCGGCCTGCCTGCGTTCGGCGGCGATGGCCTTACCGATCAGGTCCACGGCAATATCGCTTCTGCCGACCTGGTGGGCCAGGGTGCCCAGCAGGTGCAAGGCGTCGGCGTGCGCTGGATCGACAAGGAGAATCTGGCGGTAGACCTGCTCGGCTTCGGCGAGGTTTCCGCGCTGGTGAAACTCGAGCCCGCGGCGCAATGCCACCTGTGTCTCCGTCGCGCGGGCGGGTGGGCCGGCAGAAGCGGGAGCGCGGTGGCCTGGAATCGGCGGACGAGGCATGGGCCCAGTGTAAGTGTGAGAGAGTTCTCATCGAAGAGAGACTTTACGGATTCCGAGGCGCTTTCCGAATTCTCATTCCCGTTCCGGGCTCTTCCCGATCCGGTATTGGTTGGAAGCGTGGAATTGCATCGCGCTACGGGGCGCACCGCCTTTGCGAAGGGTGCGGAAGCCGAACAGCTCCACGAACGCCTTGGATTCTCGGGACTCAAGCTGTTGCAGCAGCTTGCGGCCGCGCGCGCGCATCGCCGGAGTTCCACTTCGGGTGTGGATCCGGAGCAGGTCGAGGACCAGCGGAAGAAGTGACGAATCCTGAACGGTCAGATCGGCGAGCCCTTGCAGGGCGCAGGTCTTGACGATGGAGCTCGGGTCTTCCAGATAGGTTTGCAAAGTATCGGCTGCGCGCTGGCATTGCTGGTGAGATAGGGCGCAACGCGGGACGATCAGGGCCAGATTCCAGCGAAGCTTGTTTTGCGCGGCCTCGTCGAGAAGCCCAAGCAGCGGCTCCGCATAGGATGCCAGAACCGCCGGAAGATCGCGGGTAACCTCTTCGAGAGCGTCGGCAGCGCGAAAGGCGACGCCGGGATCGCTGTCCCACAGACACTCGATCAGCTGATTTGCCTTTCGGGGATGGGAATACACAAGGGCTGCAACTTCCCCGGTACGCCCGATGGAGAGGGGGATTCGGCCCTCAGTGAGCATGGAGCGAATGGTTTGCGCCTTCGGCATCGCCCTTCAATTTATCCCTTAGCGCACTCGGCGGCAATCGCTGTGGCGGCAACTCTACCGATTCCGCGCAGGATTGCCTTGACTGGCCAGCAGCCGTCGTCGCCGGGAAAGAAGATCTCGCCCACGCGGCGCACCTCGGGGCGGTAGTACCAGCGCTTGAGCAGGGCCAGATGGCCGACGCGTTCCGTAGTTGAGGGGGTTCCGGAACGTTCGGAGAGAGCTATCAACGCTTCGTCAAGACGGGATTCGAGCAGCCCACGCGGGATCCGGCTGCGCGGTTCGCTGGAATTCAGTCCGACAGATACGGCGATTGGTTGCTCGGCGGAGGCCTCCGGAACCGGCTCGATGGCCATGGGCTGAGCGAAGAGCGAAGTAGATCCGGACTGCTCGTTCTGAATTCTCATTCCAATTGTTGAGAAGGAAGTAGGGCCGCTCAGGTGGCCATTCTGGTAGAGGAAGACGGCGACCTCGTCCGGTTCGGCAGAGGCCTGAAGAATCACGGCCCGTAACTGACTGAGAGGACGAACCATCTCGGAGGCCAGAGCCCTGACACCTTCAACCCGCTGGACCTGGGCGTGGAAGGCGGCGGCGGCTTCGAACTCGAGGTCGGCAGAGGCCTGGTCGCGCTGGGTGCGCAGCGTAACCAGCCGGCTCTCGCCGCGCGAGGCGAGAAAGGCTTCAACGGCCGTCGACTCTTCCGCGTAGCGCTCGTCGGAGCAGCCCTTGTAGCAGGGCGCCAGGCACATCTTCATCTCCGAGTAAACGCAGCCGGGGTGGGATGGGTCGGGGGTCAGATCCTCGATGCAACGGCGCAGCAGGAAGAGCTTCAGCGTCTCGTCGGCGAAGCGCTCGGCGGCGGCGCGGGAGGGAAAAGGACCGTAGGCCCAGTCGGCTTCGCGCTGGCTGGGGCGGTTGGTGATGACGATGCGCGGATAGGGGTTGCCGCCCAGAAATCGCACAAAGGATGGCGAGCCCAAGTGCATCCGCTCCAGGCACTTTGCGCCGAAAGCGTCCTGAAGCAGATCGAACTGCAAAAGGAGCGATTCGAACTCGGAGCCGGTGATGCGCCAGCGAAGCTGGCGGACGCGCCCAGCCAACTGCAGGCGGCGGGGATGCTTGGGCGAAGGCTGCAGAAGCCGCTCAAGACGGCCGCGCAGATTGGGAGTGCGGCCGATATACGGTTCGGCGTGCGCCTCGGCGCCGTGCAGGGAATAGACGGCGGGTCGAGTGGGCAGCTGCGCCAAAGCGGCCTTCGCGTCAGCCGGATCGAAGGCGAGAGTCTGCATCGGCGCGGCCATGGTCTTCAGGCTCCCGCGATGGTCATGCCGTCGATGCGCAAAGTGGGCGATGCAACTGCGCCGCGGAAGACGAGATCGTTGCCGATGGCGGCCACGTTGCGGAACATGTCAGCGAGGTTTCCGGCGATGGTCACTTCTTCCACCGCGTGGGTCAGTTCGCCGTTTTCGATCCACAGGCCGGTCGCGCCGCGCGAGTAGTCGCCGGTGACCACATTGACGCCGAAGCCCATGAGGCTGGTCACGTAGAGCCCGGCGGGGACGTCGGCGATGATCTGCTCCGGGGTCAGCTCTCCCGGTGCAAGGTAGAGATTGCCGCAGCCGATTCCGGGCGCTCCGGCCAGTCCGCGCGAGGCATTGTGGGTGGACTTCATGCCCAGCTTGCGCGCGGCGTAGGTGTTGAGCAGGTAGGTGCGCAGTGCGCCGTCTTCCACAACGACCGTGCGCAGAGAGGGGAGGCCCTCGCCGTCGAAGGGAGAAGTGCCGAAGCCGCCCATGCCGCTAGGCAGCATCATGGTGTTGTCGTCGACGATGGTCAAATTCGCGGAAGCGATCTGCTTGCCGAGTTGCCCAACGAGAAAGGACGCGCCCCGCCAGATGGCGTCGCCGGAAGCGGCTTCCACCAACGACCCGATCAAGGTGCGGGCCACCTCGGGGGCAAAGACGATGGGCACATTCTGGGTGGGAACGCGGCGCGCGCCCAGACGGCGCAGGGTGCGGCGAGCTGCTTCCTTGCCCACGGACTCAGGCGTTTCGAGGTGCGCGAAGCACCGCGCGCTCGACCACCAGCCGTCCCGCTGCATGGAGCCATTTGTATCCATGGCCAGCGGGGCGGCGGAGACTCCGGCATAGCTGGTGCGATAGCTGCCCAGGAAACCACGGGAATTGGCAAAGACTTTGCGCCCGGTGGCGGCGTCGAAGCTGCCTCCGTCGCTGTTCGTGATGCGTGGATCGGCCGCCAATGCGGCCGCCTCGGCGCGGCGCGCCCACTCGATGCGCTCGGCAGCCGGCAAAGAATAGACGTCTTCACTGAAAAGGTGCAGATCGCCCGGGAGGGAGCCGAATTCGCCGGCTTCGGGAAGCCCGCTGAAGGGGTCTTCCTCGGTGAACTTCGCCAGCGCCAACGCTCCATCGACCAATTGGCGAATGCCGTCGGCGGTTAGGTCGCTGGTGGAGGTGGATGCCGAGCGCGTGCCGAGAAAGACCCGCAGGCCCAGACCGCGCGAGCCGGACTCCTGAAGGGTTTCCACCTCACCCATGCGCACGCTGACGCTGAACTCGTCGCCTTCTTTTGCAACGGCTTCCGCATCGGTTGCGCCGGCCTTGATGGCCAGGGCGACAACATCGGCGGCGAGGGATTCTAGGTTCAGTTCAGCGAGGTCGGGTTGAGTTGCGGCTTTGGGCATGGGTCAAAGCTATCAAATTTGGGACCGAGTTTGGGACTGGGATGGCGCGGGCTTCGATTTGTGCTTGCAATTTATACTCAATCGGATATATGTTGCAGCCATGAAAGAAATCGAGTTCCTTGGGGACTCGCTGAAGGTCATCAGCCTTTTTCACAAGGACGCGCGCCAGAACGCGGGTCGCCAGCTTGCCAATGTGCAGAAGGGCAACCAGCCGGATGACTTCAAACCGATGCCGGAGGTTGGCAAAGGTGTCGAAGAGATTCGGATCCGGGATGAGGCGGGGATCTATCGAGTGATGTACACGGCACGGCTGGCCGACGCAGTTTACGTGTGGCACTCGTTTCAGAAGAAGACAATGCGGACCTCCAGGTTGGATATCGATATTGCCAAAGAGCGTTTCAAGCGGCTGATGCGGGGTGAGAGATGAGCGATTTGGAAGGGCAAAGATTTACGAATGTCGGGACGCGATTGCGGACACGCAGGAAGAGGCGGCGAACCTGACCATGCGCTCCGATCTGATGGACGAGATCGGGGCGATTATCAAGACGAACGGCTGGACGCAGAAGGAAGCGGCGAAGCGCTGCGGCGTCACGCAGCCTAGGATCAACGATCTGCTGCGCGGGCGGATTGCGCGGTTTTCCATCGATGCATTGGTGAACATCGTCTCAGCACTGGGGCGCAAGGTTCGGGTGAGTCTTGAGGATGCAGCATGATAAAAAGCTGTAGATAGATTGCCTAGGTTCTAAAAGTCGGAACTGGGGCTGCCGGCGCAGGATTTGGATAACTCGATATCGCGTCAGAGACTGGCCACTTTTCAAGCGCGGGCAAGCTGAGGTAATTCTCAATTGGGCAGGAAGAGGGTCGGACGAGCAGTTCGGCAAGCTTGCCGCCTGCAGTCTCACTCGCTCTTTGGCGACGAAATATCTCGCCTCGTTGATGAAATGAGCCAAAGTGCGCGAGCAACCCCGCTCAAACGACTTGGTGCTCCGCTCTTCCAATCTCGTAGTCTTTTCGCTACCGCGAAACCAGCGTGAATGCAGTTCGCAACCACAGAGTCCGTCCGAGCCCCCAAGTCACAGGTCTTCGTCGCCGGGTGGAAGCCAACGAAAACCCCAAGAAGCCGCGACCCCGCATCGGGCTAACCGGGGCACGCCAACCTGGTCATCGATCCAACCTGCCCGGGCTTGCATTCCTCGCTCAAAGCACGCAGACAGCCTCAATGCTCGAAACCGTACGGATGACTATTCCTGCTGCAACCCACCTGATCACGATGCAAACAGCCCGGCAAGCCCAGGACGCTTTTACCAGAACTCAGTTGCCAGCACATTCGGCGGGCCTGGGTGGCCATCGATCACTTGCGTTTCAATCACTGCTTCCATGCTCATCTGATCCCATCCTGGCGGAGCCTTCGCGAGCAGGGTATCGAGATAAACAGGGTTGTAAAGAATCTCACCTGCGGACTCTGTCCCCTCTTCCGAGATGCCGGCTGCGATCACCACCGGCTGTCCGGTTGTGGGGTCGTGAATGCGGGCCACGATCGCGTAATCCCGAGACAGCTTCTTATACGGCAGATCCCAGGCTGTCGCCCATGTCGTCTGCTGTGGACTCTTGCGGTCGACAATCAGGGCAACCCCATCTTTGGACTCAAACCCGAATCGAAGATTCTGCGTAATGCGCAGGGTCCAAATATTATCGAAGCCGCCAATTAGGACGATCGGACCTTCGCGGAGTTGCGAAAAGCTCGCCTCGGACGCAGGCACGATGCGGAACACCTTATGGCGAGTCTCGAGTGCTGCGGCGGTACGGGTGAGCGTAATGACATCCGCCAGCGCCAGGTGGCCCGAATAATGCAGCCTGAAATAGAGAGGCTCAGGATTCTCGCTGTTGGGTGGAGTCTCCAGCGAATTGATCGACCCCACATCCAGGTTCTTCGCAGGTTCCCCAAGGCAATAGGTTGCGGTGCCTGTGGCGGAAGTGACCGGTGCCCAGAAGCGGTCAATCGAGCTTGGGGGTGTAGCCGGTGGAGTGCCGCGGAAATACAGACCAGCCCCAAGGCCACCAGCCAGAGCAAGAATCACCAACGCCGCGGTGATAAGCCAGCGAGCAGGCAGTCTGCCATCCGTCGCGGCAGGGCGATGAGATTTGAAAACCTCTGCCTCCAACGGGATCGGCTCGACCAGGTTTGCCTCGGTCAAGTCTGCGGACGACCCGTCGATTGCGGCAAGCTCTTCTTGAGTCTCAACCGCGCTTGCTGCCTGAACCTGATTCCTGAACATCGGAATGTAGGAACCAACCGGGAGTTCAATCACCAACTCTCCGGCGTGAGAGCTATCGTAGTAATACTGCGTCAGCCGCTTTCGCACCTCACCTGCGGTAATTCGAACCACAGGATCGGCGTTGGCGTCGTAGCTGGGGGTGCGGCCAAATACCTCGATGCCGATGCTGCGTTCCTTCAGTTCCGCTGCGCTTCCCAGCAGAGTCTGGTCCACTGTATAAGCCAGCAACGCTGGATAACGCTTACTGTTGCAGAACAGCGGGTGAGCAAGCAGCCGCTCCAATTGCTCCCGAACATCGGATGCACTCGGAATGGTATTCTGTGTCGTATTTTCGGGCGCAGATCGCGGCGCCAAGGCCATGTCCAGCTCCTTGCGCTGGTCTTGCTCCAAATCTCAACGATGCCGAAAACGCCGACGCACAGCCGCTGAGGCTGGGAGACAGCGGTCACGGACCCGAGGGGAATACTCACCCCAAATATCGCGCATCTCCAAATGAACGGGCGAAGGCTCGGATCGTTCGGCGGCTCAAACAACGTTGAACAAAGAAGCAAACCAACAATATTGCGTATGATACGTCCATGAATTGCGCTTGTCTATACGGGAATTGGAAGAGAAAACACCGATAAAACGAGGATTTCCAAAAAAATACAGGAAATAGTACCCGATAGAACCTGTCGAACCGGAAGACCAATCCCTATAGTTGATTTCGGTCCAGAAGATATGTTTCCGGCACGGCTCTGCGGGGCGAGAAATTTCCCCGAAAGTGTCGATGATGGACAACCAATCTTCTTGTGATTGCGGCTCCTCGCCCCTCTGGCCCGTCAGACCTGGCACGAACCAGGCAGGAACGGCCGAGGGGCGCTTTTTTGCCTGCCGGCCAATCCCAACAACTCTGTCCCACGCAAATCCAAAAGTCAAGATGCTGGATCCATGTGCGAGCTGCCTTCGCGCGGCCCAACCCAGCCCTCTTCCCGAACCACTCTCGAGCTCTGGAAGCGCGAAAGGCCAGCCGCTCATCGCTGCTCGGCTGGCCTTGCTTCCACTTTGATTGCGGGAACCGGATTCCCTACTGATTGAACCCGGTCATGACCATCATTCGTGGCTCGGTCATCTCTTCGATCGCCGAACGAATCCCTTCCCGTCCAATTCCCGATTCCTTGACCCCGCCATATGGCATCGGGTCCAACCGCCAGCTGGGCGTGTCTCCAACGATCAGAGCGCCCACCTCAAGCTCACGGTAGGCCGTGAGAATGCGACCGGCATCGCGGGTAAGCAACCCGGCCTGCAACCCATACCGGGAGTGATTGACCTCCGCAAGGGCCTGCTCGAAGTCCTCGTAGGGTTCTATCACCAGAACCGGACCAAAAACCTCCTCGTCGCGAATCTTCATTCCGGGCTTTGTACCAGTCAGGATCGTTGGGGTGATCACCGAGCCGCGCCGTTCCCCGCCTGCCACAAGTTTCGCCCCACCATCGACGGCTTCCTTGATCCAGGCCTCTACCCGCTCGGCTTCGCCGAGACGAATCAGCGGTCCAACCTCGGTCGCCTCTTCCGCGGGGTTGCCCACAACCAGCTTTGCGCTGTCTTCCACAACCTTCCATAGGAAGGTCTGAAAAACGCTTCTTTCCACAAAAACCCGCTGCACGCTTACGCAGGATTGCCCGGCATGGCTGAACGCGCCGTGCGTTGTCCTCGCCGCTGCGCTGTCCAGGTCAGCCCAGTCGCCATGCACAATCAGCGCCGCATTCCCGCCTAATTCAAGCAAAACGCGCTTGCGCCCTGAATGGGCCTTCAGTTCCCAGCCCACCTTCGAGGAACCGGTAAAGCTGATCAGCTTGATCCGGTCCTCCTTCTCGGCGAGCCAGGCAGTGTCGGCGTTGCTCAGCGGCAACACGGCCAGAGCCTCCTCGGGCCATCCCGCCTTGAGGATCACTTCGCCAAGGGCCAGGGCCGTAAAAGGCGTCTGCGGCGACGGCTTCAATATGAAGGGGCACCCGGCAGCCATCGCGGGCGCTAGCTTGTGCGCCACCAGATTGAGCGGGAAGTTGAATGCGGTGATCGCCAGTATAGGCCCCACAGGAAAACGCTGGACCAGGCCCCAACGCTCTTCGTTGCCTTCTGTCAGGTCGAGCGGGATGCTCTCACCGCCAAGGCGGGCAGCCTCTTCCGCCGCAGTTTTGAAGGTGAGGACCGCCCGGTCCACTTCCACACGCGCCTGGCGAACAGGCTTGCCCGATTCCGCCACAATCAACTGGGCAAAGCGCTCCTTCTGCTGCAAAAGAGCAGCGGCGACATCTTCGAGAATCTCCCGGCGCTTCCAGCGGGGCAAAGCCCGCGTGCGGCGCAAGCTGGCAACCGCGTGCTGCACGGCTTGCCGCGCGTCGGCTCGCGTGGCCATCGTTACGCGGCCCACCACTCCCAGATCCCACGGTGAGCGGACTTCGAGCGCTTCCCCTTCACTCCACTCCTTGCCGCAAAGCAAGAATCCTGTCTGTGTCCCTGGACGCATTTTCATGTCTTGCGCTCCCCTGTTCACGCTGCATCTGTCGGTACGCATCCGGTGGTGTGCAACGGGGCGTCCAGATCTGACGTGTACGCATCTGATGGTACTAAGGTTTGGCCGCTTCAGCACAGAGTATGCACTCAGAAGATCGGAACTGTCTCGCCCCAGTCCCACCGCGGTACACTGTTCGCCTATGATCCATGATGGCCGCAGCCGGAAACTTCCGTTTGACATTGCCGAAGCCCTCCTTCACCTCCGGACCAAAGACGCCAAACTGGGCGCTCTGATCGACCGGGCGGGGGAATTCACCCTCAAGCTGGATGCCAATGCCTCCCCCTTCGAGTCTCTGTTGGAGTCGATTCTTTACCAGCAACTGCACGGCAAGGCCGCAGCCACCATCCATCGCCGGGTGCGCGAGCATTTTGGCGGCGATCCCTCGCCCCAGTTGCTGGCCGACGTGCCCGACGAGATACTTCGAGCTGCCGGAGTCTCCTTCAACAAGATCAAGGCGCTGAAAGACTTGGCGGCTCGCACCATGGACGGCACCGTGCCCACCCATGCGGCCATCGGAAAGATGACGGACGCGGAAATTGTCGAGAGGCTGACGGCCGTCCGCGGCATCGGCCCCTGGACGGTCGAGATGCTCCTCATCTTCCGCTTGGGACGCCCGGACGTCTTGCCCGTCACCGATTACGGTGTCCGCAAGGGATTCGCACTGACCTTTCAGCGTGTCCCGAAGTCGCGTCCCCTCGCCGCCGAGGACTTGCCCAAGCCGGAGGTGTTGCTCAAAAGGGGAAAACGCTGGGCCCCGTTCCGTTCTGTCGCGGCTTGGTACCTGTGGCGAGCATGCGATTTGGCCAAAACTACACAGCCTGCCGGACGCTCCAGCCTACAATGAACAGACAACGCCGAATCCTCGACTGAGACTGATTCACCGGCGTGGGATGGGAAAAGTTAGATGGGCGTCACTAAGCGTTTTGTCTGCATCCACGGGCATTTTTATCAGCCGCCGCGCGAGAACCCGTGGCTGGAGACCGTTGAGACGCAAGACACAGCCGCTCCATATCATGACTGGAATGAGCGCATATGTGCTGAGTGCTATGCGACCAACGGGGCTGCGCGCATCGTCAACAACAAGAACCTGATCACCCGGATCGTAAACAACTACGCTCGGATCAGCTTCAACATCGGCCCCACCCTGCTGAATTGGCTGTTGGAGAATGCTCCACGCACCTACCGCATGGTCCTCGACGGAGAGCGCCGTAGCCGAAAAATGTTTCACGGCCACAGTTCCGCAATGGCCCAAGTCTACAACCACATCATTCTCCCCCTCGCCAGTCGCCGCGACCGCATCACGCAAATCCGTTGGGGCATCACCGATTACAAGCATCACTATGGATCCATGCCGGAAGGTATGTGGCTGGCCGAGACGGCTGCCGATTCTGAATCGCTGGAACTGCTGGCGCTGGAGAGAATCAAGTTCACCGTCCTTGCGCCCCACCAGTGCAAGCGCACCCGCCTGCTGAGTGACGGCGCGAATTGGGCAGATACTCCGGCGGCCTCGGTGGATCCCACCCATCCGTACCTGATGCGCTTCCCCTCTGGCGCTTCGATTGCAGTCTTTTTCTACGACGGCCCAGCCTCGCGCGCCATTGCCTTCGAGGGGTTGCTGAACTCCGGAGAACACTTTGCCGCGCGCCTGAAGGCCGGCTTCCGCGACAATTCGCAGCCGCAACTGGTGCATGTGGCCACAGATGGCGAGTCCTATGGGCACCACCACCGCCATGGCGAGATGGCCCTTGCCTACGCATTGCGCCTGCTCGAAGGCGACAGGAATGTCAGGCTCACCAATTACGGCAGCTTCCTGGAGATGTTCCCTCCCGAGTACGAATGCGAAATCGTGGAGAATACTTCCTGGAGTTGTGCGCACGGCGTAGAGCGCTGGCGCTCCGACTGCGGCTGCAATGGCGGCCGGCAGGGCTGGAACCAGGCTTGGCGGGCACCGCTGCGCGCGGCTCTCGACGAGCTCCGCGATGCATTGGTCCCTTTGACCGAAACCGAGGGCTCGAAACTCTTCCGGGATGTGTGGGAGGCCCGCGACGGCTATATCGAGGCCGTGCTCGACCACAGCCCGCAAACGGTGGAGCGCTTCTTCCGCAAGCATCAGCTCCGCACTTTGACCGTTCTGGAGCGCGTGCGTGCTCTCGAATTGATGGAGATGCAGCGCCATACCCAGCTCATGTACACCAGTTGCGGATGGTTCTTTGACGACATCGCGGGAATCGAGACGGTGCAAATCATCGCCTATGCCGCGCGAGTCGTGCAACTGGCGCAGGAGGTATTCGGGGCCGAGGCCAAGGAGTTGGAGCCGACATTTCTGAAACTCCTTGCCCAGGCCCGCTCCAACGACCCCAAAGCCGGGGATGGCGCAACCATCTACCAGGACCAGGTGCTCACCAAGCAACTGGGGCTTGAGGAGGTTGCGGCGCACTACGCCATCAGCTCCATCTTCTCCTCGTTTGCCGAGGAGACCGATCTCTTTTGCTTCAGGGTCTGGCGTAATTCCTACGAGGTTTTCACATCGGGGCGTGGACGGCTGGCGCTGGGCAGGGCCAAGATCGTCGCCGCAATTACCGGCAAGCAACAGAGCTTTTCCTTTGCGGTTCTCCACTTTGGCGATCAAAACATCACGGCGGCCGTCAAGGCCTATGAGCCCGGCGATGAAGTTGAATTCGAGGCCTTTTCAAAACAGGCTGCGGAGCACGTCCTGCGCGCCGATTTCCCTGAAGTGATCCGCTTGCTCGACCGCTTCTATGGCCACGTCGACTACTCACTGACCTCTCTGTTTACCGACGAGCAACGCCGCATTATCCAGTTGATTCTGAACTCGACGCTATGGGACATCGAGAACTCGCTGACCACCATCTATGAAGACCATGCAAGCCTGCTCCACTACCTGTCTCAAGCAGGCCTGCCCAAACCGCCGGCCTTGACCTTGGCTGCGGGCTTTGCCGTGAACGCCGGCTTGCGTCGGGCGCTGGAGGCGGATCCAGTGGATCAGGCGCAACTGCGCTCATTCCTCTCCCTTGCCAAGGCCGATCAGGTCCCACTGGATACCGCGACCCTCTCGTATATTGCCGACCAGCGGATGAAGCGCATCATGGTCGAGTTGCAAATGTCCTCGGGATCTCTGGAGATGCTGGACCGCGCTCTGGCCTTGGCCCGCACCCTGACCGAGTTGCCATTCGAGTTGAACCTTTGGCAGGCGCAAAACATCTGGTATGAGATTCTGCGCACTTCCGCCTATGCGCTGACCGCTCAGAACCGCGAGCTCAGGCCGCGCTGGGATACGAGCTTCAACCAGCTGGGAGCCTGCCTGATGATCGACTGCGTGGCGATTGAAAGCATCGATCCGGTGCCCGTCCATGCGCAGGACTGAAAGGGCTAAACAGGCTGCCGAAAAACTCGATCTGGCCTCTGTTTTGGAAGGGCGCGGCTTCAGCCGTGCCGCTAAGATCCATAAAATCACCGGGGCTTTAGCCCCTGGGGGTTCCTTTCGAGTGTTTCCCCAGACTTCGGACCCGTTTCCGCATCCTGTTTAAGCTGAAACGCTAGTTCGCACGCCCCGGATCACCCTTATCCATCGCCACGATCTGAACCAGCCGATCTTCATTCAGTTCGGTCGGGATGCCCTCGCGGTTCCAGTGGCGCTGGCAGCCGGGAAAGTCCAGCAGCACGCACTGGGAGGCGATTCCGCGGGCGCGCATCTCCAATCCCCCCGAAACAATGTTCGCCAGGCAGGCAACGGCTGTGACTCCAACCTCCGGCCTGCCTTGCCATCTTGCCAGCCACTGGCTGAATCCCGTTGAGTGAGGCACAAGATACACCGTGGCGCCCAGGCTCCGCATGCGGTGGGTGATCCGGTTCACGTTGCAATCCGCACGGCAGCCAGTGCAGGTCAAATCCAGTCCAACCAGCTTTGCTTTGCAGCAGTCGGGCTCGGAGCGCATACATGCGGGAACCAGAACAATCCGCTCCGAAGTGTTCTCGAATGCCGGGAGCAATCCCCGGTTCATGATCTCGGCGGCCACCATCCCAAGGTGGTACTCCACCGCGCTTCGGCTGCACAATAATCGGTCCTCGCGGAATCTGCGACGAGGTGCGTCGTCTGCCAGGAAAGCCGAAATACCGCTCGTGTAGGTCCCCAATGCGGCCTCTGCTTCGCAACTGAACCAGCCGTAAAGGGTGACCGACTCTGTCAGCCAACGCGCGGCATCGTCAGGCGGCAATGTCGCCAAATAACTGCGCCAGTTGTTAATGCGCATCGCTTCCTGCGTGAATTCCCCGGAAGCGGATAACCACTCGATCAAGCGGGGAAGGCGATCCACTGCGGCGAAAGAAGAAGAAGGCAGCCGACCCGTCCCCGGGAAAAGAAACAGGGAGCTGAGCACGGCTCTGCAGAAATCTGCCAGAGGCTTGATGGCGGCGGAGCGGTGCCGCAGCCAGAGAAGCTCTCGGGTCAGTTCAACCGCCCATCCAGGGGATGACTCGGCAGCGCCGCCATACCGCTCCAGCAGGAGCCCAAGCATGAGCAATTCAACCGCATACTCCCCGCGGCTGCGTGGAGTTTCGCGCAGAACCTCTTGAACGTGCCTTCCATATCCGTCCAGCAGCGAGGAGGCGCGCAACTCCGCTTCATCCAGAAACAGATTGGCAAACCGCTCCGCGTCTGCATAGTACTGATCCGACCTCCCGCCTGGCAGGCGCAGGTCGTAGGGCGTTGGAGCTGATTTGGTCCTGGAGGACGCAGCTGCCGCTTCAACGTCGCCTTCTGCAGAGGCGTCAACAGCAAGGCCCAATTCACGTTGGTCCGGTTCAGGATGATTGCGTGCGTCCATTGCAAAACTCTCTCTACAGCGCTCCGAGCCACCCGTCCGGGTCCGGGAGAACCACGTAGCATAATACGCTTGCCATGTGAATCTGTTCCATCGAAGCGGAGTCGCAAAGCTGTTGCTTGGCAAAGCAGCTTTGGTTTCGCTCGATCCGTAAACCGACTCCGCCGACCCACAGCGGAGGAGTCGCGTTCAAGTCGTCTTCCTGTGCGGAGGGAGCATGGGCTGTGGGGTCCCCCGAAAGCAAAGTATCAAAGAACATGGTCTTTAAAGGACGCGGAAATACTCCGTCGGGCGGGCAAGAAGCGTCAGGGCATGACTTTAGTCATGCCGATAAACCCCATGAAATGAGTGGAGGGCTTTAGCCCCTGCTGAGGCCGACTCCAGCGCCTCACACGAATTCATGCCCTTTTCCGCAGCCGGTTTGGGCCTGGGTCCTTCTCGTCTTAATCTTTGGTTTATCGAATTTGTATCTTGATTTCTTACCGGCCTAAGGGGTGTTCCGTTTGTGGAGCTTCCCGTTCTTCAGCCGAAAGTGCTCCCCGCGCCAAACAATTCTGTTGCCCGCAAATCCCGCCACCCAGATGCCCAGGCCAAGCAGATCCCGAACCGGAAGCAGCCACAAACCGGGCAGTACCTGCCGGTCATTCAGCACCACGCGCCCCACCGTCATTGCCAAGGCAAGGCGTAAAAGCATGCTCACTCCCAGCAGCCAAAGACTGAGCGGGCTCAACCAGTTGGTAACAAGATTCAGAAGAGCCCACGCCAATCCGTGGGTAAAGATCAGGCCGACATAGCCTCCCGGACTGGCGTCCCGAACGGTGCGCGACCAACGAATCTGGTGCTCGAAAAACCCGCTCCACTCGTAAGCCGGAACCCCCGTCTCGACGACCTCGGTGCTCAGTTCCACGCGATAACCGGCCCTTGCTATTCGCGCACCCAGTTCGTAGTCGTCCGCCAGGTAGTCCAGCAGCACCTCCAGGCCGCCAATCTTCTCCAAAGCGGTCCGGCGTACCGCCAGCGTTGCGCCGAGCCCGTAGCTGAGCTTGCCGGCGATCATCCGGTCCAGCAGCACCCCGGACTGAAAATCCGTTGCGATTCCCAGCGCCTCCAGGCGCGAAGGCAGTGTTCCGTGGGCCCGGCCGCGATAGAGTGTCGTGACCATCCCGACATCGCTGTCCGCATCCCTTCCCTTGATCGCCCCAGACCCGAAACCAGCCCCGAAACCAGACCCGAAGCAGCTCATGACCCGATCCAGATAGTGGGTTGAAACGGCGATGTCGGAGTCATTGATTAGCAGGAAATCGAACCGGGCGTGGGGCGCCAATTGCACCAGGGTGCTTACCTTGCCATTTGTGCCGAGCCGATCGGGGCACACAACCAGCCGTATCGCGCGTTCCGGAAACTCCGTCTGAAGCTGTCGAATCGCCTCGGTGGCGGGGTCGTCCATCGTCGAGACCCCAAACAGCAGCTCATAGTCACCCTTGTAGGCTTGGCGGCAATGTCCGCGAAACGCTTCCAGCATCCCGGGATCGTTGCCCTTCAGAGATTTGAGAATAGTAACGTCCGGAGAAAAGGCAGGCAGCGATGCGCGTCGGGAGGCCAGAAATCGCAGTGCCGCAATCAATGCGGCAACAAAATAGCCCACTCCGGCCAAAGCCAGGATCGAAGTCAATATTGCAACGGAATGAAGAAAAACAGGGGCCATAAGCAAGTTAAGTGTAATCGGTCACGACAGCAGCCAGTCTCGTGCCCTGGAAACTGGCCGCCACCGGATTACTCGTACCGCAGCGCCTCAATCGGGTCCAGATGTGCTGCTTTCCATGCCGGATAAATGCCAAAGATGAGCCCGATGGCGCACGAAACGACCAGTCCGATAATCACCCACGCCGTAGACAGGCTCGCCGGAAGGCCAATGGGAAGGAAGTAGACAATCCAGGTGAGAACTGCTCCTACGGCGATGCCAAGGACGCCCCCGGCGCAGCTCAGAACCACGGCCTCGGTGGTGAACTGGGCAAGAATCATCTGCCTGCTGGCTCCCACAGCTTTTCGAATCCCGATCTCTCGGGTCCGCTCGGTCACGCTGACCAGCATGATGTTCATCACTCCCACGCCGCCAACCATCAGTCCGACGCTTGAGACCGCGATCATGAAAAGCACCAGCCCTCCGGTGAGCTGGTCCCAAAGCCGAGTCAGCGTATCTGGCCCCATAATCTCAAAGTTGTCGTCCGCCGACACTTTCACTTTGCGCCGTACGCGCAGTAACTCGCGAATCTCTTCCTCAACCAGCGATTTGTTGCGCTGTTCGTCATACTTCACGCTGATGAACATGTCCTTGATCCCGGGATAGAGATTGTGGAATGTCCCCAAAGGAAAGTAAACGCCATTGTCGGCTGGGTTCTTCCCGTTCCCGAATGGCCGCTTTCGCTTGTCGGCTACTCCGACCACCGTATACAGTCCGGTGGCCACATTCACTTCCTTGCCAAGCGGATCGTCAAGCCCAAAAAGCTCTTCCGCGGTGTCGTGCGCCAGCACGCACACATGCGCATGACGTTGATCCTCGGCGTCCGTCCAAAACCGGCCGGCCAGAAGACTGAAGTCGGACACAACCTCAAGCTGCGATGTTGAGCCGAGCAGGAACGCTCCGCCGAGCTTCTTTCCGTTGTACTTCACGCTCACATCGCCCACGTTGAATTTCTCGTTGACGTGCTGGTAAGAGCCGTCCACCCCCAACACGTGCGGCAGCGCACGTAGAGCCAGTGCATCTTCCAGGGTCAGCTTTTTGCGGGTCAGCATTTCACTGGTGGGATTAACGTTGATCATCGGCATATGGAAGACCCAGAAGACATTCGTCCCCCAGGATTCCAAATAAGCCGCTACCCGGTTATTCAGGCCATTGATGACCGAAGATATTGTAATAACCGTGCTGACGCCGATGACGATACCAAGAACTGTCAACCCCGACCGAAGCTTGCTGGTTCTCAACGTATCGAGAGCCATCTTTACCGATTCCCGGTTCTGTCCGCGTGCCATGTCTCAGATCCTAGCTTCTAGCTGCCAGCACCATGCATTCTCTGTTCGAAATATACCGCCGGAAACCGAAAACGCGTCGCTTACTCGTATCTTAATGCCTCAATCGGATCCAGATTGGCCGCCTTCCATGCCGGGTAAATACCGAAAATAAGGCCGATCGCGCAGGAAACCCCAAATCCAATCAAAACCCAAAGCGTAGAGAGCGTGGCCGGCAATCCGATCGGCAGAAAATAAACAATCCAGGTAAGCACGGCTCCCAACGCGATCCCGATGATACCGCCCACCGCGCAGAGTGTAACAGCCTCGGTCGTGAACTGGGTCATCAGTGTCTGCTTGTTGGCTCCGATTGCCTTGCGAATGCCGATCTCTCTCGTGCGCTCGGTAACCGACACCAGCATGATGTTCATCACGCCGACACCGCCGACCATCAGACCCACACTCGAAACCGCGATCATGAACAGCACCAGTCCGCCGGTGAGCTGGCCCCACAGCTTCGTCAAGGAGTCCGGCCCGAAGATCTCGAAGTCGTCGTCCTTCTGCACCGGAACCTTGCGCCGAATGCGCAGCATCTCGCGGATCTCTTCCTCGACCAGGGATTTGTTCTTGGGATCGTCGTACTTTACGCTCACCCAAAGATCCTTGTCTTCGGGGTGCAGATTGTGGAAAGTTCCCATCGGGAAATCCACTACGTTGTCATTCGGGTTCTTGCCGCCGCCGAAGGGTTGCTTTTGCTTGTCCAGCACTCCGATAACGGTGTAAAGACCGCTCTCGATTGCAACTTCCTTGCCGACCGCCGGCTGGCCGCCAAACAGGTCCTCCCAGGTATCGTGGCCCAGTACGCAGACATGCATGGCCCGCTGGTCCTCGTCGTCGGTGTAAACGCGGCCCTCCAGCATCGTCAGGTCGTTGACTACCGCGACCTGCGAAGTCGCTCCCTGAAGAATGGTTCCCGCAATCTTCTTTCCGTTGTATTTCACCGAGACATCGCCCACCCGGAACTGCGATTTCACATGCTGATAACCGCCATCGGCGGCCACCACATGCGGCAGCGTGCGCAGTGCGTAAACATCGTCCAGCGTGAGCTTTTTGCGGGCCAGTTGCTCCAGGGTGGGACGAACGCCAATCACCGGCATGTGAAAGACCCAGAAGACATTCGAGCCCAGCGAACTGACCCAGTCCTGGACCCGGTTGTTCACGCCGCTGATTACCGATGAGATGGTAATGACGGTGGTCACGCCGATGACGATGCCCAGAACCGTCAGCCCGGACCGCAGCTTGTTTGTCCTCAATGTGTCGAGGGCCATCTTGATCGATTCGCGTGTCTGTCCCTGTGCCATGACAACAGCTCCTAGCTTCTAGCTCCTAGCTCTGAGCTAAAAGCCTGTCCTGCTCTATTCTGAAAAATCAAATCCAGGCTCAACGTTCGCCCTTCGGCACTTCTTTCATTCAACCGGAATCGCTACTAGCTAGAGGCTCGAGGCTAAAAGCTGCCTTTAGAGCTCCGCCCTCAGCGCCACGACCGGATCCAGCTTCGCCGCCTTGCTTGCCGGGTAAACCCCAAAGAATATGCCCACGCTGCCGGCCAGCCCCAGTCCCAGGAAGATGGCCCACAAAGGCGCGGTCGTTGGCCAGCCCACAATCAACGTGATCAGCTTGCCCACCATCACCCCGCAGAAGACGCCGATAAGACCGCCGACCAGCGACATCGTCCCGCTCTCAATCAGGAACTGTGCCAGCACATCCCGTTGTCGCGCTCCCAGCGCCTTGCGCACCCCGATTTCCCGCGTTCGCTCCGTCACCGACACCAGCATGATGTTCATGATGACCACGCCGCCCACTACCAGCGAAATTGATGCCAGACCCAGCACAACCATCGCAAAGATGGAGCTGATCTGCTTCCAGATATCCAGGAACGTGTCGTTGGTTTGCAGCTCGAAATCATCCTCGGTGCCCGGCGCGTCGTGTCGTCGGGTGCGCATCAAAACCCGCACCTCGTCCTTTGCGCGTTCCATCACAGCGGCGTCCCCATTGGCACGCGAGTAAATGGTTACCGAGTCGTTGTAGCCGTAAGTCTGTTGGTACGTCGTAATGGGAACCGCCACCCAGTTGTCCTGCGACTGACCCAGGGTCTTTCCTTGCCGATCACCGACTCCGACCACGGTGTAAGGGATGCCGTCGACGCGGATCTCCTTGCCGATCGGGTCGCCTTCCCCAAGCAGGTTGTCCACAATGTCGTAACCGATGATCGCGTCATGTGTGCCTTTGTCCTCATCCGCCTGGGTAAAGGCGCGGCCCACCGCAATATCGATGTTGTTCAGCCCAAGCATCGTCCACGTATAGCCCCGCATGCTCGAGTTATTGCTGGAGTGACCATTCGCGACCACATTTGTGTTTCGGGCCAGCAGCGCGCCCACGTCCTTGCACTCCGTGCAGTTGTCCCTAACCGCCTGGTAATCCTCCATGCGGATGATCTTGCGCTTCTGGTACTTGAAATACTCGTCGGCGTTGAAAATCAGCCCCATGCGATTGATCGTGAATACGTCCGCCCCGTAGCCGGAGAGCTTGTTGCTGACGTACCAGTCGGCGCCGTTGACCAGGGTGATCACCATGATCACCGAAGCCACGCCCATCACCACGCCGATGAGCGTGAGAATGGTGCGCATCTTGTTGCCCCAGAGCGACTGAAGCGCGAGTTTGAAGGCCTCATTGAATTGCATGGTCCTGCTTTCTTTTGCGCCCTTTCAAAATGCGGATCACAGATTCTGTTTTCGCTTGAACAGGCTGCGGAAAAACTCAGTGCGTCCAGCTTTGTCACGGGGCACGATTTTAGCCTGCCCTGAGCTTGTCGAAGGATGCCGATAAAGCCAACAGAATGAACTAAGCTTCAAAGTTTGTGAAGAATTTCATCAGGCAGGCAAGAAGCGTCAGGGTACGAATTCAGTTGGGCCGCAAGCGCCATAAAACCAACGTGGGCTTTAGCCCCTGAGGAATGTCCTTCGGCCCCTTACCCATAGCTTTCCCTTTTTCCGCAGCCTTTTCTGCCGCCGACTTCTCCAGTGTACGCAGTCCTGCCTTTTACTTGGACGAACCAGACCTCAATCTGGCCGCGCAACGCGCGACGGACCGAGGCCGCCTGCCCGGTCCCACTTCGTGCCTATACGCAGAGCACGGCCGCAAGGTTCCAGAAACCCTGACTGAAGCGGATCCGCCTCTCGGTCCCCAGGTCTCTGACCGTTTGATTTCATATTTCCGCCTGGAGTCTGGGTGCCCCAGGTGCTGGGTCCCCACGAACAGGTCTTCGTTCGTGGGGTGGAGGTGCCTCGCTCTTGGGCACCTGGGAAAGCACAAATCTATTCGGTCACGGTACCAATTCCACGGCCCGGCAAAAACCCGCGAACTCGCCAACTTGCGATCCAGCCAACCCGCGAAATCGCTGTCCCCCCTTGCCCTGCCACTTCCGGTCGCTGCCCGGCTTGTCCCGCTAACCCCGCTCGCCCTGCCAACCCCGCCGATTTGCAGAGAATTCCCCTCGCCGCGCGCACAATCGTTTCATGCGGAACCGCGCCTCCATCATTGCTTCGAGAGCTTCGATTGGTCCTCTTATAAGCCGTCTCACCTGTCCGAACGGCTGGGGGTCCCCCCCTTTTTCATTTTTTCTCGGAAAAACCGCTTGCGTATCATTTCGGGGAACTCTGAAACAGGTTGCTTTTACCGCCAAATCGGCACACTCGGCGACCCACCCGTCAAATTCTGCCCGTGTCTTTATTCGGAACTTCTGCACCATTTTTGGTGAAAATTCTCTCCAAATCTCACCATGTGATACGTTTTGGGCGTTTTCAAATTTATTTTGGGCTGAATCCGGCCTCCGGCCCGCAGGTATACTGGGAGCAAGCAGTACATCTTCAAATATCAAGAGTTGAGCTTCGGCTCAACGCCAACCTGCTTTCCGGGCAAGGTGGCAACCCTCGCAAGAGGGAGATATGGCCGATCAGGCAATTCCGGTTCTATCGCGTTGCGTCTGCCCGTTTGCTACAGCGAAACCAGAGTTGCTGTATCTGGAAAGCACTGTACTAAAGTCGACGCGACCATCAGGGAGCGGCGACCTTGCACGGAGCTTGCCGGGGCACACCTGCTCTGGTTTCGCTCTGAGGAGATTGACCACGCGATGGACGCCAGCCAGGAACCCCTGATTCAAGACAATCTTGCCCGCCAAGAGGATTTGGCCCAGCAGTTTGCCAGCGATAATTATGCCGGCATTTGCCCGGAGGCCTGGTCCGCCATGCAGCAGGCAAACCTCGGTCACTCAACGGCGTACGGGGATGATCCGTTCACCGGGAAGGCTGCGGATGCCTTTCGCCAGTTATTCCAGACCGAGTGCGAAGTCTTTTTTGTCTTCAACGGCACGGCAGCCAACTCCCTAGCGCTCGCCTCGCTGTGCCAGTCCTACCACGGGGTCATCTGCTGCGATTCAGCGCACGTCGAGACGGACGAGTGTGGCGCGCCCGAGTTCTTTTCCAATGGCTCCAAGTTGCTCGTAGCCAGGGCGGTAGACGGCAAGTTGACGCCCGACTCCATCCATGAGCTGGCCACCAAGCGTCTGGACATTCACTATCCCAAGCCCCGCGTGGTCACCATTACCCAGCCCACTGAGATAGGAACCGTGTATTCCATCCAGGAACTGCAGGCAATCTCCGCCGCCTGCAAGCAGCATGGCCTTCTCCTGCACATGGATGGTGCGCGCTTCGCCAATGCCTGCGCCAGTCTCGGCTGTTCCCCGGCCGAACTGAGCTGGCAAAGCGGCGTGGACGTCCTCTGCTTTGGCGGCACCAAAAACGGCATGGCAATTGGCGAGGCCGTCCTTTTCTTCGATCGCGCGCTCGCCACCGACTTCGACTACCGTTGCAAGCAGGCCGGGCAGCTGGCTTCAAAGATGCGTTTTCTGGCTGCGCCCTGGGTCGGAATGCTCGAGAGCGGCGCATGGCTGCGCAATGCCGCACACGCCAATCGCTGCGCCGCCTATTTTGCCGGGAAGGCCGCTGCCGTTCCCAATGTAAGCCTGGCTTCCGCGAGCCTGGCCAACAGCGTATTCCTGAATACCTCGGAAGCAATTCTCGAGCGGTTGCGCCAACGCGGCTGGAAGTTCTATACCTTCATCGGTGGCGCTGCGCGCTTCATGTTCGCTTGGGATGCGCAGATCGAGCGCGTCGATGCCCTGCTGCGCGACCTTAACGAATGTGCCCGCACTGAGACTTGTTGAGCAAACGGGTCGTCTCTCTGAATCCAAACCCATCCTCTTCACGGAGAACCTTATGAAGAACACTGGCAACACAATCCTCGTCACCGGCGGCGGTTCAGGCATCGGCCGTGGGCTCGCTGAAGCCTGGCATGCTCTTGGCAACCAGGTCATCATCACCGGCAGGCGTCAAAAGGCCCTCGACGAGACCACCACAGCCAACCCGGGCATGCGGTCTTACGTTCTCGATGTACAGTACCCGGCCACCATCCGGGCCTTTGCCGAACTGATCACGTCGGAGTTCCCCGCGCTCAATGTGCTCGTCAATAACGCCGGAATCATGCGCGCCGAGAAGCTCCAGTCCCAGCAGCCCGATCTGGCCGACGCCGAAGCGATCGTTGCAACCAACCTTCTCGGTCCCATTCGCCTCACAGCGGCCTTGCTGCCCCACTTGCAAAAACAGCCCAACGCGGTTGTTCTGAATGTCTCTTCGGGCTTGGCTTTCGTGCCTTTGGTGTTCACGCCCACCTATTGCGCCACCAAGGCAGCCATCCATTCCTACACGCAGTCGCTGCGTCACCAGTTCAAGGGCGCCGGTTTGGAGGTACTTGAGTTGATCCCGCCCTACGTTGCCACGGACCTCATGAACGGAGCAAGCGATCCCCGGGCCATGCCTCTCGACAAGTTCCTTGCAGAAGTCATGTCGATCCTCCAGACCGAGCCGACCCCCGCGGAAGTCTGTGTAGAAAACGTGAAGGGACTGCGCCTGGCCGCGGAGCAGGGCCGCTACGAAGCCACCTTCAACGGCCTCAATGCCGCCATGGCCGACATTCACTGATCGCATTCTGCTCAAAGTGGAATTCATGCCGATACAGGTAGGGCAGGCAGCATAATGATCTGCAGGCCGCAACCTGCCCAGCCTCTGGCAAATCAGCGGACGTGGCGCGGAATTCGAGCAAGCTTACAGGTGAACGATGCAACGTGTTGCGCTGATCGATAACCGCGCTTCAGGACAACAATCCGGAAGGCGGGCCAAGCGAATTCAGGAGGCGCTCGCCGTTTTGCACGCGGCAGGGGTCGCCGCCGAGCTTTTTGAGCCAACCCGGCCGGGAGGCGCGACAGTCCTTGCCCGCCAGGCCATTCAGCAGGGCTTCGACACCATTCTCGCTTGCGGTGGCGACGGAACCGTCCACGAGATTCTCCAGGGCATGGTGGGCACCGAGACTGCGCTCGGTGTGATTCCGTTCGGCACCGCAAACGCATTGGCTGCGGATCTGGGCCTGATCGCCTCTCCGGCCAAAGTGGTCAGCAGGCTTTTGCAAGCCGAAGAGGTCAGGGTTCCGGTGGGTCGCATTCACTATAAGGACAGCGATGGCAGCCAGCGTTCGCGCTACTTTATTGTTGCCGCGGGAATCGGCGCGGATGCCTTGCTGATGACGCGCCTTGATGCCCGGCTGAAGCGAAAGCTTGGATACATCCTCTACCTGGTGGAGGCATTCCGCATCTGGGCCACCAATCCTTTCCCGCTCTTCGAGGTAATCTTCAACCACTCCGATGGCCCTCCCTCACGCCCGGCCGAGATTTCCCAACTGCTCGCCGTCCGCGTTCGCTCCTTTGGCGGGGTTTTGCAGGAGCTTGCGCCGGGAGCGTCTTTGCGCGGCGGCAGCCTCCGCGTCCTGGCCTTCAAAACCCGCAGCCGTCTGCGGTTCCTCAAGTTCACCCTTGCGGTCCTCTTCCGGCGTCACACCTTCGACGGCACCATCGAGCTTAAGAAGGCTCTATCCGTCGAGTGCCGCCCTCGCAACGGCTCCCACCGCCAGATCTTCGTCGAAGCCGACGGGGAGGTTCTTGGCAGCTTGCCGGTGCGGATCGAAGTGGTTCAGAACGCGCTCACCTTGCTGATCCCCAGAAACGCCCGGCCCTAAGCATATGTCTTTCAGAACGAACCCGGTTCCATCGCCAAGGCGATGTGTTGAGTTTCCGACCGGCGTTATTATCCCCGAAGGATGAAACGCGCTCATGTGTTTTGCCGTTGCGGAGGGAACAGGGGCCTTCACAGGCTGCGGAAGAACTCGATCTCAGCCTCGGCCTTGAAGGGTTAGGGCTTGAGCGTGAAGGGTAGGGGCTTTAGCCCGTGCATATGTGCCGCAAAATGAACGTGGCCTTTACATGCTGCGGAAAAACTCTTTTTGGTCAGGCTTTGTAACAGGGCACGACTTTAGTCGTGCCGATAAAGCCAACAAAATGAACGGGGCTTTAGCCCCTGCTGCTGCTCATTCCAGCAATTCACTCGAATTCGGGTCTTTCTCCGCAGCCTGTTCAGGCCCCCGCAGGCAGCGGCTCAACGTGAGCGGCCTTCAGAGGCTGCGGAAGAACTCGATTTCGGCCTCAGTTTTGAAAGGGCACGGCTTCAGCCGTGCCGTAAGTGCAGCAGAATGAACGTGGCCTTTAGGCCCCGAGGGGCGTTTTGAGGGAATCGTGCCCCAACTCCGGCCTTTTTCCGCAGCCTGTTCAGGCCCGGATATTTCTTCATGTATCGACTCATCGCTGCACAGAAAAGCCCGGGTCTCGATAACGAGACCCAGGCCAGTCTTCCAATGAAATGCTTCGCAAAGCTTTGTTACTTCTTCAGCGGCTTCCGCGCAAAGTGGTAAAGCGCAAACGCCAGCGCTGCAAACGCCGCCACTGCAACGTAATTGTTGTCGATGAAAGTATGCGGGAAGTTCAGAATGTCGCCCTTGTCAAAGGTCGACTCGTAAGCTTTCAGCCCCACTCCGACGAGACCAACCAGGCCCCCGGCAGCAATCAGGCCGGAGGCGAAGAGCGAACCCGGAGAAATCTCGCTCTCGGCTTCTTCGCTGCCCGATCTCTTGCCGGCCTGATCCACCATCCACCGTATGACTCCACCCACGAAGATCGGCAAAGTGGTTCCAATAGGCAGATAGGCCCCCACCGCGAAGGTGAGCGAGCGAATCCCCAGCAGTTCAACGGCGATCACCAGAAACACGCCCAGCAGAACCAGTCCCCAGGGCAGCTTGCGGCTGAGGATCCCGTTGATAACCGTGGCCATCAGCTTGGCCTGCGGCGCGGGAGCCGCCGCACTGCCGATACCCTGCACCCAGTGCACTTCAATCTGCCCCGAAGCAGGCGAGTAGAGATACTTGCCATCCTGCAGCTCCGAAGAGCCGATCGCGTTCAGGATCGTGTACTCGGAGCGCTGGTGGGACGTGGTCTTGTTGTCGGCCCCGATTACGTGAATCTGCGCCGGAAGCCGCTGGTTGTCTGTCTGGATTGCGACGCCAGGATGGGAGGCCTTGAGATCCCATACCTGGGCCGCTGCGTGGAATTCCTGCAGCCCTGTGTTCATCAGGTTCAGGGTCCATCCAATGAAAAAGGTCGACACAACCACGCCAACCATCAGGGCAATTTGTTGCAGCCGCGGCGTTGCGCCGATGATGTAACCGGTCTTGAGGTCTTGCGAGGTATCGCCGGAGTTGGATGCCGCGATGCACACCACGCCGCCGATGGTGATGGCCAGGGCGCCAAACGCCGGGGCCGTCCAGCCCTGTACAAGGAACACCGCTGCTGTCGCCATCAACGTGGCGATGGTCATCCCGGAGACCGGGCTTGCCGAAGATCCCACCAGGCCGACAATACGGGAGCTCACGGTAACGAACAGAAATCCGAAGATCACCACCAGGACCGATGCGGCGAGGTTGGCTGCCCAGCCCACAAAGGCGCCGGGGACGGGCCGCAATTCGAGGAACAGGAACATGCAGGCGACGATCAGCAGCGAGCCGAACAGGACAACGCCCATCGAGAGGTCGTTCTCCGTACGGATCGGCTTCGCTTGCACAGCGCCCGCCCCAGGGCGCATGGTCTTGATCCCCGCGGCCAGCGCTTTATACAACGTGGGCAATGTCTTGATAAGTGTGATAAGGCCAGCCGCGGCAACCGCGCCCGCACCCATCGGCTTGATGTAGGTGGCCCACAGATCGCCGGGTCCCATCTGCGCAATTGGAATCTGCCCGGGATAAACAGGTCGGCCAAGTTCTTTGCCGAAAAAGTAAATCAGCGGCATCACCACCAGCCACGAGAACACGCCGCCCGCGAAGATGACTCCCGCCACACGCGGCCCGATGATGTACCCCACGCCAAGATACTCAGAGGTAGCGTCGGCATTGATCGATGCCCCCTTCATCACATGCTGCGCGCCAAAATCCGGTTGGTACTCAGGCGACCCCGGCCAGGCCCGGAAGAGGTTCTTGTTCTGGAAGAAGGTGTAGACGCCGCCGAGTCCGAGGCCGAGAAAGACACGGCTGGCTAGAGAGCCCCCACGCTCGCCGGCGATCAGAACGTCGGCGCAGGCTGTGCCTTCGGGATAGGGCAGTGCGCCGTGCTCCTCGACAATGAGCTGGCGGCGCAGCGGAATCATGAACAGCACACCGAGCCATCCACCGATCAGGGCGAGAACGAAGATCCGGAAGTATTCGAGTTCGAAGCCCAGGAACACCAGAGCCGGCAGCGTGAAGATGACCCCTGAGGCGATGGACTGGCCGGCATTCCCAGTCGTCTGGACAATATTGTTCTCAAGAATCGAGGCGCGGCCAAAAGCGCGCAGAATGCTGATCGACAGCACAGAGATCGGAATGGAGGCCGCGACGGTAAGCCCGGCGCGCAGGCCTACATAAACCGTGACCATGCCGAAAACAACGCCGAAGGCAGATCCGAGAAGAATTGCCCGAAGTGTAAACTCGGGGCGGGATTCGTTGGCGGGCACAAAAGGCTGAAAAGAAGGTTGTTGCGGGTCTGACACGAAAAGCCTCCAAGGGCGCACAGGCACAAATGACGAATGTTTCCTGAAATACGGAGTTTAGCATTCCGCATGTCGTCCAGACACCTGCACTGAGCGAACCGGTAGGGCAATCGCATATGATATGAAGCCCAGAGCGCGGTATGTTGGCTCCGAAAGACCTTCGAGTAAGGGCTTTGTAACAGGGCACGACTTCAGTCGTGCCGCAAATGCCGCACCGTCGCTACGGGCTTTAGCCCCTGCTACCTCTGTTTTCTGTGAGTTGAGCTCAGCAGTGGCTAAAGTCATGCCCTGATACAGGGCGCGTTGAAATTTGCGTATTCAGTGACTTGAGCGCTCTATTTCGAACATCACGGCTGTCCGGTAAAAGCGGTGCTCTGACTCCGCAACCTGTATAAAGCAAG
>CAZQPY010000003.1:0-224992 GCA_964595345.1 uncultured Occallatibacter sp. | reverse complement strand
CCTGCTTCGGGAGCAGGGGGTCGGAGGTTCGAATCCTCTCTCCCCGACCATTCTTGGAATCGTTAATCAATGCGACTCGCCTTCCAGTGAAGAATTCTGGGGCGAGTGCTTATTCGTGCAAATATTTGCCGCGATAAAATCGCACGCTCCCCCTCGATCCGGCCCCGGATTCCATGCACCCCTTAACGGCGATGCCGTCGGCAAACCGATGAAAATCGTCTGCCTCGTCACGCCGAACTCCAAGCAAAGGCAGACGTACTCTCACCAGCCGGAGCCAGCCGCCATGGGAACTCTCCTGCACTTCGGTTTTGCTCGCCAGTCAAGCCTTCTCCCATTGAAAGGCTCTCCTTTTGGGGCCTGTATTCAGGGCGTTAAACTCCCGGCTCTGCCCGCCATCTGAAGCGTAGGGATTTCCGAGCCATGCCCGCAGCGCTTGCTGCGCATCTGAAGCAGCAGCTCGGGGGTTGCCTGGTTAGGAAGCAAATGCGTGCTGTTTTTCCACAGGGGTTGTGGGCAAGTGACTGAAGAAACAGGCGATGGGCAGAGCAAAAAAACTTGGAAACAAGATTTATTTATACGCGAGTCACATGGTATTCATACCCTCAAGATGGAAGGCGCTCAAGCTGAAAGTCGAATACCCATTTGTCTGGATTCATTCCCCGAAACATTGAATTGGCAGCCATGAAAAACATCCCAAGAAGAGTGAGGAGCTTATGAACCGGAGCCTTTGGAGGAGTGTCGCGCGGCTTGGCCTGTCTATGCTGGCCGGGCTTTTATTTGCAATGCCGGGAGTCGCTCAGCAGACGCTGGGCTCGTTGAACGGAACCGTGGTCGATCCAACCGGGGCGGCCGTGTCGGATGCCACAGTGACCGTGACCGACGCCGCCATCAACGTCACCCGTTCCACAACCACGCAAGGGAACGGGTTCTATCAGATCTTCAATCTCCCCATCGGAATCTACACGGTCAAAGTCGGCCATGCGGGCTTCGAAAATGCGCTTGTCTCCGGGATCACGGTGCAGGAAGCACGCGCCACAACGGTTGGTGTCAGTTTGACGGTCGGAAAGATCTCCGAATCGGTAGAGGTGACCGCGAATCCCATGCTCAACGCCACCGACGCCACCAACGGCTATACGCTGGATTCGGCGCAGATTGAGATCACACCGCTGGCCACGGGCAGTTTTACACAGCTGGCCGTGCTTTCGCCGGGCGTGAACGCGGAGTTGCTGAGCGGATTGAATTCCAACGCCGGTCTGGGCAACCAGCCCATCTGGGCCAACGGGCAGCGCGACACCTCCAACACCTTCCAGGTGAACGGCGTGGACGTGACCAACCTGTTCAACGGCAAGAGCTCCAGCGGAATGACTTCGCAGCGCTATAACTTCAACATTGGCGGCGGCAGCACCTCCAGTTCTTCCTCGGCCGGCGCGGCCGCCATCGGCGGCGCATCGCCAACCGGAACTTCGGTCTACGGATCGGCGGGTAACAGCCTGCCTTCGCCTCCCACCGAGATGCTGCAGGAAGTGCGTGTGAACACCTCCATGTATGACGCCCAGCAGGGCGCCACCAGCGGCGCGCAGATCGACGTCAGCACCAAGACGGGAACCAACCAATGGCACGGGCAAACCTGGGGCACCTTCGCCAATAACTCGATGAACGCCGCGCCCTTCTTCTTCAACCAGCAATACCAGCTCTCGGCACAGGACGGCGTGGGCTCATTTCCCCAGTCGCTGGTCAATCCCTATCTGCAACGCTGGACCGCGGGCGCAGAGGTCGGCGGGCCGATACTCAAGAACAAGGTATTCTTTTTCCTGTCCTATATGCGCCTGCAAAGCTCGGACCAGTCCACCGGGCTTTCGCAGATGACCGTGCCCTCGGGTCTGACAGACGATCGTTCGACGACCGGTCTGGACGCGGCAGCCACCAGTTGGAACACCTCCGGAAAGGCGTTCACCAGCGCCATCGACCCGGTTGCGGCATCCCTGATGAACGCCAAACTGCCCAATGGACAGTACCTGATCCCCTCGGCGCAGAATACGAACGGATATGTGTATGGCGTGCCGAACGTGACGCTGATCGGCAACGCGCTGATGACCGGCGACCAGGGCACGGCATCGGTGGATTTCGATGCGAGCAGCAAGGACCGCGTGTCGGTAAAGTACTACTATCAGAGCGATCCGGTCACCTTGCCTTATAACTTTTCCCAAACCGGCGGCTTTCCGTCCACGCAGAACAACGGATCGCAGGTGGCGGCTATCGACAATACCATCGCCATTGGTTCGCATCTGAACTGGGAACAACGCCTGGGCTTTGCTCGACAGGGATCATACAGTTATTACACGCAGAAGCTGACCAACGCCAACGGGCCGGCCAACTTCGGCGTCGGCGGTTCGGACACGACCGGCTTGATGGCCCCTAACCCCGGACTGCCCGGACTGCTGCTGAGGTCCTTCGCCAGCAGCCAGAACGACTCTCCCGGCCTGAAGGTTGGTCCCTACAGCTCCTTCGCCAACACCGGCTTCTATCAGAACCGTATCAACCCACAAACCAACCTCATCTGGGCAGCGGGAAAACACACCCTTGTGCTCGGCGGCGGCTACAACTACACGCAATTGAACATCACCAACAACCGCGATGGCATCGCCCAGATCCAGAGCAAGACCTTCCAGAAGTTTCTCACCGGCGCGGTGAGCAGCTCGAACGTGCTGGACACCATCGCCAACGGGCATAACAACGCCGATCGCTATTACCGGACCAATGAACTGGCCGGTTATGCGCAGGACAAGTGGCAGGCAAGGTCGAATCTGAGCATTACCTTGGGCGTGCGTTACGATCTGCACGGCGGCATGACAGAGAAATACGGCAACATGTTCAACTTCGATCCCACCCGCTACAGTGTCACCGGAACCACCACCACGGGCTTCGCCGTAAGCAACGCCGGATTCGTCATCGCGGGCAACAACAAGAACAACCCCACCGCAGGGGTGAGCGACTCGACGCTGGATGGCCGCCAGTGGGGCATCTCGCCGCGCCTTGGCTTTGCGTGGTCTCCGAAGGCATACAACGGCAAGATCGTCGTCAGTGGCGGCGCGGGCATTTACTACGACCGCGGCGAGCTCTTCCAGTATCTTTCGCAACCGGCGGGCAGCGGCAACGGCGGGCCCTTCGGCGTCACCGAATCTGCGCCGCTGGCCGCCTATGTCGTCGGCTTGGGCAAGACACTGGAGAATCCGCTGGGCACCCCAAGCTATACCCCGCCCACCTCTGACCCCGGAACCATCACTTCAGGGTTGCAGACCGTGCTGAACGGCATGACCGGCAAGAGCAAATACTATGGACCGAATTGCGGCGGCGTCGACAACCAGGAAGGATACACCGATTGCCCGGATGCGTTGAACTTCGGCGCTTACGACAAAAACAACGTGCTGCCCTACACCATGAACCTCACCTTCAACGTGCAATGGCAGCCGAGAGCCGATTTGTCCATCCTGGTGGGCTACACCGGCAATCGCGGCCGCCATTCGGTCATCCCCATCCCCTTCAACGAACCCGTGATTGCCACCCCTTCGAACCCTATCTGGGGTGAAACCGCCAGCTACGGCTTCGAGGTGCTGAACGCGAGTTCGATGAGCGACGGATACGACTACGACCCCATCGCCGGCGAGCCATGGAACACCGAAGACGGAGGCAATACCGACTTCCGCACTCCCTATATAGGCTTCAGCCCCAACGCCGCGCTCTTCAAGACCGTGGGCAACTCGGCGTACGACGCACTGCAGACCCATGTTGAAAAGCGGCTCTCCCACCATTTCCAGGCCGGCGCCAGCTATACCTGGAGCCACACTCTAGACGAGCAGAGCGACATCGGCCTGTTCTTCACCGGCAACAACCCCAACAACCTGCGCAGTTCCTGGGCTTCTTCGGACTTCGACCGCACCCATGTCTTCACCGGCAACTTCGAGATCCAGGTCCCCAATGCGGCCAGGGAACACTCAATGGCCTCCTATCTGGTGAACGACTGGAATCTGACCGGAACCGGCGTGCTGCAGAGCGGCGAGCCCTATTCACTCTATGAGTTCTACGGCGCGGTGGGCAGCATCAACTTTGGTGACTACCCGACGCTGATGAACCCCGTGCTGGGCGTCAAAGATCCAAGCGCCGCCAAGCATTCCCTCACCGGTAACTCCGGAAAGATGCGCGGCGCAGGCGGCGCTTTCATCCCCACCATCGACCCCACCCAGATCGCTATCAACTATCTCGCCCCCGGAACCGACGGCATTCCCACCTCCACCGGAAGCGATCCCTCCGATATTTACGAAACCGCTTTCGCCCCCTCCGGACAACGCAACCTCTTCCGCCAGGCCGCGCAGAAGCGACTGGACCTTTCCATCCGCAAGAGCTTCAAGCCATCCCAAAGGCTGAGCCTGGAGTATCAGTTCAACATCTTCAACCTGACCAACACCGCCAGTCTGGATGTGCCGATGGACCAGGCGCAGATCCGCCAAAACTCTGCTTGCTCCAACTCCGCGATCGTCGCCGACAAGGGCTTTGATAACTGCGGAACCGGAAATTACTACGTCAACTACGGCCAGATCGCCACCGCCAATAACTCGGGCGACCAGCAATCCGCACTGGCCAATCTGGACGAACTGCCTTACTCGACAGGCTCGGGAAAGGGGCTGACAGTTCCGCTCAATATCCCCCTCAACGGCAACGGAAGCTGCATCATTGGAGGATCTAACGTGATTTCCGCTTCCGCCGGCTGCCCCAACAACGCATCGACGTTTGGCTCGGTGTACAACACCATCGGAAGCAATCGCATGATTACCATGGGGTTGCACGTCAACTTCTAACCTGAGCGCGTGATGCGCTTTGTCGCGAACGGGGTCCCTGCGGGGACCCTGTTCGTCTTTTGCGCTCAAGGTATCAGTGCAGGCGTGCCTCTCAAGGTTGGTTCCAGTTGCGTCGCTGCGCGAATAGGGCTAACAATGGGAACATGCAGGATCGACGGCAGGTTGACATGACCGGTAACTCATTCATCCTCTCGCACGGGAAGCGCTTTCGCGCTGCAATCATCCTGGCCATGATCGCCGATGCGGTCCAGATCGTTATCTTTCCAGTTTTTGTCGAGGGAGCTGCATCGCCTGCGGATGACTTGCTCGATCTCGGCATTGCAGCCGTGCTGACTCGCCTGCTCGGCTGGCACTGGGAATTCCTGCCCTCGGCCGTTGGCAAGCTCGTACCCGGCGTTGACCTGGTGCCCTTCTGGACATTGGCTGTTGCGAATGTCTATCGCAAGGCAAAGATGATCGCGGTTGCCTCCGAAAATGCTCGCGAGCAAACGCAGTAATGAATTCCGCCGTAAATCTTCAAACCAATAAGTGATCGTGATCCCCCCTGGGAGCCCTCTCTATGCGACCGCCGCAACTCGATGGTTGCATTCATCAAATGCTGTAGGTATCGTAGTGCGAGACAGATTCACTATCGCGGTATCGAAGGAGAATTCATGAGTGTCAAGCAAATCCTCGCAGAGCTGGACCGCGAAATCGGGCGGTTGACCGCAGCACGCGCGCTGTTAGTCGATGCGGTCCCCAAGAAGGCCGCAGGCCGCCCAAAGAAGGCAGTTGCCGCTGTGAAGCCTGCGGCGAAGAAAGCTGTGAAGAAGAAGAGAAACCTCACACCCGAGGGACGGTTGCGCATCGCGGAAGCCGTCAAGAAGCGGTGGGCCGCACAGAAAAAGGCAGCGAAATAGGAACCGCGTGATGCAAAGAGCGAGCTGGCGTTGGCATTCCCACCTCAGCTTACTCATGTTGGCAATTTGCCAGATTCGCGAGTCGCCGAGCGGCTTGAGTATGCCCCGTTTCAGGCAAGCGAAGCTGTTGCGCCGAATGAGAACACCAGCTCCGTTCCTGATTCACGGCCGGAGCCACAAGCCACAATATCTCTTTCAGGGAGATGTGCAGATGCCCCAGTCCATGAGTCCGCTTTACAAGAAGATTTCTCGCAGGCTTGTTCCCTTTCTGATGCTGCTCTATCTCATCGCATTCCTGGATCGCAGCAACATCAGCTTTGCAAAACTCACCATGAATCACGACTTGAACATCGGCGACGATCTCTTCGGGTTGGCAGCGGGCATCTTCTTTCTCGGTTATTTTCTCTTTGAAGTGCCGAGCAATCTGGCCTTGCAGCGCGTAGGCGCGCGTCGATGGATCATGATTCTCATGATTATCTGGGGAATCGTCTCTGTGTGCACCGCATTTGTCCCAGGCACCCGAACCTACCTTGTGCTTCGTTTTTTGCTCGGATCGGCCGAGGCCGGCTTCTATCCTGGCGTGATTCTGTATCTGACCTTTTGGTTGCCGCCGTCGGTTCGTTCCAGTGTCATGGCCTGGTTTGTCACCGGTATCCCGCTTTCAAGCTTGATTGGCGCCCCAGTCTCCAACGCGATTCTCCTGCACGTTCACTCGTCGGGCCTGCACGGATGGCAATGGCTCTTCATCCTTGAAGGATCTCCCGCGATACTCCTCGGCGCGCTTGTCTTCTTTCTGTTGCCCGACCGTCCGCAAGACGTCCATTGGCTATCTGCGGAAGAGAAGCAGACTTTGCAGAACGATCTGCAGGCTTCTGCAAAGCATGCATCTCATCCCTCGTTGCTGAATGCGATGCGTGCTCAGATCTCCGTTTTATATTGGAGCCTGGCATATTTCTTCCTGATGCTGGGACTCTATGGACTCAGCTTTTGGATTCCAACAGTTTTGAAATCGCATGGCATGAGTCCGGAGAGTCTTGGTTGGGCAACTGCGCTACCCTACCTTGCGGCCATCGTGGGAATGATCTTGTGGAGCCGCAGTTCAGACCGCCGCAGAGAGCGCCGGTTTCATCTGACGGCCGCATACCTGACCGCAGCCGCAGGCTTCCTCGTCGCCGCCTTTGCTCCTGTTTCAGCCATAGCGATAGCCGGATTCGCACTGGGCGCTATCGGCGTCCTCTCCGCCATGCCGGTCTTCTGGAGCACGTCTACGATGAAACTAGCGGGACCGTTGGTCGCCGCGCACATTGCCATCATCAACTCGATTGGCAACCTGGGCGGATTCTTCGGCCCCACGGTGATGGGATGGCTGCATAAGGTCACCAGCAATTATGTTGCGGGTCTATCCTCGGTTGCCGTGTTCCTCACTTTGGGCGCGTTCACGGTTGCGCTCTTGGCAAAGCCCTCGGAGTTACCTATCGAGTCCCCTGCAATCACACGTTCTTGAGGCAACGGCAGCATTTGGTGTTGTCGGCCTGAGGATCGTCCAGCCGTACCGTCGGTGGTTTCAGGTGGATTGAGATTGGCGCAGAGACGGACGATGGTAGGGAAATCGCATTTGAAATGCAGCCCAGAGCGCGAGATGTCGGCCCCGAAGGACTTTCGAGTGAGGGCTTTGTAACAGGGCACGACTTCAGTCGTGCCGCAAATGTCGCACCGTCGTTACGGGCTTTAGCCCCTGCTACCTCTGTTTTCGATGAGTTGAGCTTAGCAGCGGCTAAAGCCGGGGCCTTTTCATGGCTTCTATCTGCACGACTACAGCGGTTCCACAATGGCTGTACCCAGGAACCACTGATCTCAAGTGGCTTTTTTCTTAAGAAAAAGCCACCTTTCGAAGGACTACAAAGGGCACGTGAATTGTGGAACAGCTCTAAAGTCATGCCCTGATACAAGGCGCGTTGAAATCTGCGTTTTCGGTGACTTGAGCGCTCTATTTCGAACATATCCAAATAGGATTGCCCTGCGGGCGGTAGGCTTCGGCCCAATCAGGATGCTCATTTCCGATAGAATCAAGGTTCGCGCAATACGAAGGGGCACAATGGCGAACAGATACGGAGAAGCAGCACTCATGGCAGCCCGACAAGCGGCTTCCTCAAACATCACTCCCGTAGATCGATGGGCAAGCGCGATTGAAAAGCTGTATCCAAGCAGCCCCACATCGCAAAGGAAAAGCAGCCCGCGCGGCGCTTTTCTCGGACTCTGTGAAGAAGGTCTGGTAAAAGGCATTCCTCCCGGGCACTACGCCGCCACAAAAGAAAACAAGGACTATGCCACCCGCGCGGTGGCCTTGCTGGTGGAAGGAACTCAGCACTGGTCCACAAGTTCGTTGTGGCGCGCGGTAACCAACGATTCTGAGAAGGCGCACACCAGCCAGATGGATGTTGTGATGGCTCTTTGGAAAAACGACCTTATCGTTCGCAAACCCAAAGAATCATAGATCGATTGCCCGGATAAGATCGCCGCAAACCAACGGCGCGGCGACTGCGGCGCTCCAGGTAATTAACGGTCCCCGCCCGGCCGGATCCCGATCACGCTCAACAGCCGCCCGGCGTGCCCCCGCGAAGCACGATGGCTGAAGAACAGTTCGCTTTGGCAATTCGTGCAGCCCCCCACCAAGTCGATCGCCTTCGCCTTCACGCCTGCGTCCAGGAGTTGCCGGCGGTTGGCTTCCACAAGATCCAGGTGCAGGCTCGGGCCGATCGCAGAATGCCCCGGCGCCCGCTGGGTCAGAAAGAGCATGGGGTATTTAGCGCGGACCGGGTCTGAGTCAAACACCTCCCGAAAAAGCTCGCGCGCGTAAATAAACTGCGATTCGAACTCCGTCAGAACCTCTTCGCCGACCGCGTAGCAGCAGGCCCCAATGCCGGGTCCGATCGCGGCGCTTAGGTCCTCCGGCTGGCATCCGTACTCCAACCGCATCCGCCCGATTCCTATCTCGACAATGCGCTTCACCGTGCCGCGCCATCCGGCATGGAATGCCGCCACCACCCTTCGCTTGCGATCAGCCACCAGCACCGGAATGCAGTCCGCCGTCTGGATGCCCAGCAGCACGCCGGGTTGATCGGTGATCACCCCGTCAGCCTTGCGCGGCTGCGAGCGTGCGGCGTCGGATTCTCGGATGGTTGCAACCAGGTTGGAGTGGAACTGGCGCACGGTAATCAGCGGCGTGGAAGCATCCCCGGTAATCGCCTCGGCCAGCAGGCGGCGGTTCTTCAGCACCGTCTCCCGGTCGTCCGCTTCCGTGAAACCAAGATTTAGCTCGCCGGCGGCGTCCACCGGGCAATAGACGCGGCTCTCGCCTCCCTTGCGGGTGCTGAATCCGTGCCACAGCCACTCCGTCTTCGCCAGTCCGGCAGCCGGCAGCCACTGAACGCCATTCGGAGCCACGCGGATCTCGCCGGCCTTTCTGCACAAGTCTTCCGGTTCGGCGCTTTCCATTCTCTGCCGGCTCATCCGCACGGATGCGCCCGCGGCCTTGCCGCGCTGGCTGCGGGCCAGACCGGGTACCAGGCCCGCGTGCGCAAGATGCTCATCCAGAGCCTTGATTTCGGAATCGGCGGCGTCCGCTTCGGGGAAGGAGGAAGGCATGTCTACTTGATCTTAAGGGATCCCGGCTCCTTTTCCATCCATACAAGTGCAGGCCTGCCTTCCGGCAGGCCCTTGAGAGGCGTTTGAGGGGGGGATCCAGGAGGGGGGGTGAGGTGAGGTCCGTCAAGGACCTTCAAAAGGAGTGGATACCTTTCTAGGCGGGAGTAATTCGGAGAAGCCTCTGCTGATTACCTGTATAGATGCGGAAAGACGCAATTGGTTGCCCTGTTTGTCTCAATTCCAGACACAAGGCGGCCCCGGGGGGGATTACTGATCTGCATCCCCCGCCGTCAGAAAGGTCACAAGTTGCTTGCATCGGATTGATAAGATTGGTCATCCTTTAAGCGTGAAGCATTGGCGCTATTTCGTGGCAGTTGTGCTCTGCCTGGTCATTATCTACTACGTGTACATCCACCGCCAGGATCTCGGGTTGGTGCGGCCGCACGCCGAAGTCATTTCCGACTCTAGCGCCCCGAGATCGGACTCCACGGAACCCGCCGCTGTTCCCGCGCTCCGCGTCGGCAGCTTCAACTGGCGGGCTGTCAACCGCGCCAGCGAGGGATTCCGGGTCGAAATGCCCGCGGATGTCAGAAAGACCCAGGTCCCGGCCTATAACGACAGAGGTGGATCCGAAGAAATCAGCATGATCATCGCCAACCCGGATGCGGACTCCTCTTACTCTGTCTCCTGGGCCGACGACCCACCGGTAATACGCAATAGCGACCACACCGCCGACCACATCCTTGAAATTGCCAAACAGGGTGCGCTCGCTCGGACTCAGACCACCCAGGTCACCGAGACGCGAACCAATCCCGGCGGCAACCCCGGCCGCGATTTTGTCGGCCGCAACGCGGGCGGCGGCGGAATCAGCGCGCGCTTGATCTGTGCTGGGAGACGCCTCTATATGCTGACCGCGACCTTCCCTTCCGACAGCGCGCGCCGCGACCAGGACATCGCCCGCTTTTTCAACTCCTTCTCAATTACTGGCGCGTCTGCGGCCTCTTCGATTCCCGAATCCCTGCCCCCGGCTTCGACACCCGGCGAACGCCGTTAAGAACCTGTTATGAACATTCGCGCGAGCGGGCGAGTTCATCACAGGCTTTAAGCTTGACTACTCTGCGATTCCCTATCCCCAGCCTCAGTGAATTCCATTAGAGTTCAGGTGCTTCGTATAGCTCTTGTCCGACCCCTGAATGTGATGCGCCAGCCAGGACTTCAAAAAGCTCATCGTCTCCAGTGAAAGCATCGACGAGGCGCCCTCTTTGTACCGCTTCTGCAGTTCCAGAGCTTTGGCGATCAGGTCGTCGTGCTCCTTCTTGTGCTCCACAGCGCCGGCATACTTTGTACGGTCAAAAAAGGCTTCCTCCCGGCTGAAGTGAATCCTGGTGTACGAAACGAGTTGATCCAGAACATGACCCAGAGCCTCGGCACGATGTCCCTCCAGGATTCCGTCATGCAGTTCATTCACCATGCCCACAAGTTTCTTGTGGTCGTCGTCCAGCACCTTCACGCCCACGCTCATGCTGTCTGTCCACGTCATCAATGGCATAGGGGCCCTCCTGATTTTTGAATCGCGTCTAAAGGAACTCCTCGTTCAGCCAGCGGCTGAAGGCCTCAAACTCGGCATCGCGCCCCAGAAAGTCGCGCACCATCTGCCGCCCCGGCTTTGACCCTCCCTGCTCCAAAACCGTCTCGCGGTAGCGCTTTCCCGCATCGCACCCCAGCAGGTTGTTGGGATCGAACTGGGCAAAAAAGTCCAGCGCGATCACTTTGTCGAAGGCGTAGGTGTAGTAATTCGACGAGTATCCCACCAAATGCCCGAAGCTGGCATACATGCGGTTACCATCCATCCACGTCCATGGCTGCAGGCTCTCGAAAAGCTTCCGGGTCATCGCGTCCAGGTCCAGCGGCGGCGCATCTGTCCCCTGGTCGTGAAGGTCCAGCGACAGGGTCGTGTAATACAGTTGCGAACGCACCCAGTCCGCCCGCCCAAACGACCCCGCCAACTTCATCTTGCGGATAACCTCCGCCGGCAGCACATCGCCCGTCTGGTAGTGCCTGGCGAAAGCCTGCAGCAGCTTCTCGTCGCGGAAAAACTCCTCCAGCATCTGCGAGGGCACTTCGATGAAATCGCCCTCCGTGGCAAACCCGCTCAGGCCCGCCCACTCGGTCTGTCCGCCGACGATGGCGTGCATCAGGTGGCCGAACTCGTGGAAGTACGTCACCACGTCGTTGTATTGCAACAGCCCCGGGTCTGCCCCCGGATCGTCGTTGCCCGAGCCCGGGAAATTGCAAATCAGGGCCGCTTCCGGCAGTGCCCCGCCGCGCATTCCAGTCACTACCGGAGCGGCGGAAAACCACTTGTCCTTGCCTTCGCGCGGATGCATATCCAGATAGAAACGCCCCACCTGCCGGTCGCCGTCGAAAACGTCATACACCGAAACCGAGGCGTGCCACGCCGCCGCGGCCGAGCGCCGGAAGGTCAGCTTGAAGAGCTGAGCCGCCGTATCCAACACCCCCGCCTCCACCTGGGCATAGGGAAAATAGGGACGTACCGATTGCGAGTCGAACGCGTAAGCCGAACGCCGGTACTGCTCATACCAGTACGCCCGGCTGGTGATGTCGATCCTCTTCAGTGCCGGAATCTCACGCCGCGCGAATTCCAGGATCAGGTTGTGCTCGCGCTCCGCGCCTTCCCTGCTCGCCTCATTCAGCTTGACCAGGAACTCGCGAACGCTAGCCGCTGAGCCCATCATCTGGTCGGCGGTGGCCAGGTCGGCCCAGCTGCGGAAGTCCAGCACCGTGGCAATCTCCTGCCGGGTAGCCAGCAGGTCCAGCAGAATCTGCCGGTTCACCGGATAAGCCCGGGTGTTGTACGCCTTGAACATCCGCTCCCGCAGCGCGCCGCTCCGGGCAAAGGTCATCACCGGCTGCATGTCCGGCTGGTCGGTGGTCAATGCGATTGTGCCCGCTTCGTCGCCCGTCTTCTGCACCGGGTGCGATGCCACGTAATCGGCCGGGAGCCCATCCAACTCCTCTGCTGTCGCCTGAATGGTCTTGGCGCCTTCCTGAATGTTGCGGCTGAACTCAAGCGCCAGCAGCGAGGCCTTCTCGTGCAGCTGCTGCAGCCGGTCTCGCGTGGCCTGGTCCTTGTCGACGCCCGCCAGCCGGTAGCTCAGCAATGTGCGGGCTACATAGTGTCGGGTGGCCTCGCTCGCGCCCGCCAGGTCGATGGCCGACAGCGCCTCATAAACCGCTCTGTTCAGGCTCAGCGCACTGCCCGCCATGGCCACCCGCTGCGCGTCTTGCTGCGCCTGGTCGCGCACCGCGCTTTCGCTGGCCACGGAGTTCAGTATCCCCGCCTGCGACCCGGCCAGGTTCAGCTCTTCAACAGCCTTGTCGTAAAGCCTCAAGGTGTTCTGTGGCGTGCGCGGCTCCTGCACCGCCAGCAGCCCTTCGAGCGCCGCCTGATGGGCCGCCAGCCGATCGCTTACCCATGCGGCAAGCGCCTCCGGGGAAACGGCCCCCCCGGCTTCCCATGCGTGGACAACTTCGGGGACGGCAACTGCGCTGGACGACTCAATCGACATGACGGAATTCTCCTTTAAGGTCTTAGATTGCCACAACCGACTGCGGCTTCGGATTTCTACTCTCCAAATTGCCTTCTTTCCCGGCTGGATTGCGTTCGATCCCGCCTCGAGAATGACGCACCCGCGCAATCCCGCCTGCCAAAACGCGATCCGCCCTTGCATCCGATACCAAAGCCCTTTAAGATGCGTCAGTTGATACCGATGACACGCACACACTCCAGGACCGCCCTCGCTTCTGCTCTCTCCGCACCTCCCACGCCCCGCCTGCGCGTGGGCAAGATGTGTGTCGCCATCCAGGCCAGCACCGCAGCCGAGCTCATCGAGCGTGCCGCAGCCGCTCTGCAGGATGCGAGTTTCCTGGAATTCCGCCTCGACACTCTCCCGGAGCCGGCTGAAGCGCTGGGCGCCGTTCGCGACTTCCTGGCCGCCAACCGCGACGTAATCGCGATCGCCACCTGCCGACGCAAGCCGAACGGGGGCAGCTTCGTAGGTCCTCTGGCCTCCGAATTGGAACTGCTCGGCAAGGCAGCCCAGGCTGGCTGCCAGATCGTCGACCTCGAAGTGGAATCGGCCGAAGCGGCCAGCCCGGCCCAGCTGGAGGCCTTCCGCACTTCCCTCCGCGAAGCAGGCACGGCGCTGCTCATCAGCTTTCACGACTTCACGGGCACTCCCGATCTCGACCAGGCCGCCAACCGCATCGAGGCCTTCCGCCCGGAATTCGTCAAGGTGGTTTCCACAGCCCTCGCGCTTGCCGACAATCTGGCCGTGCTGCGTCTGATTCACGAGCGATCGCTCACCTCGCGCTTCGTCGGCATCGCAATGGGTGAGGAGGGCATCGTGAGCCGCGTACTTGGCCCGCGGGCCGGTTCCGCTTTCACTTTTGCCTCTTCCGGCAACGGCGTCGAGACCGCTCCAGGCCAAATCAGCGCCCGCTCCCTGCGCGACCTGTACCGCGTCGAGCAGCTCGATCAGGCAACCCGCATCTTCGGAGTGGCTGGCAACCCCATCGGCAATTCGCTCTCGCCGCTCATGCAGAACACCGCTTTTCGCCTCAAGGGCGTCAACTCGGTGCTCTTGCCCCTCAAGGTACACGCAGTCGGGGACCTGCTCACTCTGCTCCGCGAACTCCCTTTGGCCGGCGCTGCCGTCACGATGCCGTTCAAGCAGGAAGTGCTGCCCCACTTGGCCAACATGGACCCCCTGACCAACCGCATCGGCGCATGCAACACCCTCCGTACGGGGGCCGACGGCATGGTCTACGGATTCAATACCGACGTCGCCGGGGTCGTCCGCCCGCTCGAGAAGCGCCTCCGCCTGAAGGGCGCGAAGATCGCATTGCTGGGCGCAGGCGGCGCGGCCCGAGCCGCGGTCTTCGGCCTGGTCGATCAGGGTGCCGAAGTCTTCATCGTCAACCGTACCCACGAAACGGCCGTCGCTCTGGCAAAGGAAGCCAAAGCCCACGCCCTCCCGCAGAAGCAGCTCAAAGGGGCACGCTTCGACGCGCTCATCAACTCCACACCCTGCGGGATGCGCGGAGCCAAAATCCCGCTGCCCATCGCCGAAGACGAACTGAACGCGGGCCTGGTCTTCGACATGGTCTATAACCCCATGGAAACACCCTTGCTCAAACTCGCCCAGTCGCGCGGAATCGCCACCATCGGTGGCCTGGAGATGTTTGTCCAGCAGGGCGCGCGCCAGTTCGAAATCTGGACCGGCAAGCCCGCTCCCGAAGCCGAAATGCAGCGCGTCGTCGAGCTGGAACTGCGCCGCCGCGGCTGATTCGATCTCTTTAGCCCCTAAAACCGGCCCCGAACCGCACCAGCTCAATCTGCGGGAACTCCCTCAAAACCTGCAAGGCATACCTCTCGGTCTCGCGCGAAGCCAGCAGGCGCGTATGTGCCTGTGCCAGATCCGCGTCGTTGTAGCCGGGATGGGTCACCAGCTCCCAGGTTCCCTCCGGCAGCTTCCGCAGCAGCGACGCGACCGTCTCCCGGTCCAGCGTGCCAGTGGCCAGCACGCCGATCGCGCCGTCCGTGGTCTCGAACCCCTCCTCGGCCGCAATGCGCCGGAAGGCCGGCTCCAGTAGCCGAAGCAGCCGCACCTCGGTGCGTCGCACCCACGGAGCCCCAGGCGTCGCGTCCAGGCTCCAAGCCGGTTCAAACGGATTGCGCACCGCCTGGATTCCCGCCTTGCGCGCCGCCCGCAGCACCGGTCGCAGCACCGCCGGAAACATGTGTGTGTGCTTGTGCGTGTCGATGTGGGTCAGCCCGACGCCCTTGGATTGCAGCAGTGCGATCTGCGCGCTGGCTTCGGCCTCGATCTCGGCAGCGTCGATAGTTCCCGTCGCCACCGCCATCAGGAACGCGCCCAGCGTCTTCTTTAGGCGTCCGGTCCGCGCATCGGCGAGCGACGGAATCTGGCTCGGCGACAGCACCGGCTCCCCATCCGCCAGTACCACGTGGCAGCCCACTCCCAAGCCAGGGGTTTTGCGCGCAATCTCGATCGCCTCATCGGTCGCAGCGGCCCGCGCCATCAGCGTGCAGTTGGTTAGCACTCCGTCCCGGTTCAGCTCCGCGATGGCGCGGTTCACGCCCCCCGTCAGCCCGAAGTCGTCGGCATTCACAATCAGTCGTCTCACCGGCTGAGTGTATCAACTGCGCCTAGACCACGGGGGGCGTGCCGGCTGGTATGATGAACAAAAGCCCTTCAAGGCTTTCCCACCCCGCGTGGGCGATTAGCTCAGTTGGTTAGAGCGCCTGCCTTACAAGCAGGATGTCCGGGGTTCGAGTCCCTGATCGCCCACCAAAAGTCCAGATCGCGATGTCCGTCTCCATTCATGTCGGCCGCAACCCGCAAGTCCGGCTGCGAATCCACTTCGGCCAGTTCCATGGGTCGAGAAAGGGCATGGTGGCCTCGAGCCTGCCCGCCGGCATTTTCCCGATTTCGCACAATCCGACAGAGCTTCTGTTCCTTCCGAAGCGCATCCCAAGCGCGCGGTGCTAGGCTGTTTTCACCTGCAGATGAGCTCGAAAGGCGCCGCTGAAGAGGACCATGAGGCTCACAGTTGCTCAAAGAACGGGTCTGCTGATCGTTACCGCCCTGGTCGGTATCGGTCTCATGACGGCTCTCTCTGCTGTGCTGATCAGCCGGGTTTTCACCGGAGCCAATTTCGCAAATGCCAACACGCAGCCAAGTATCGTAATTCTGCACAGGATTGGAGCTAGTTTCCGGACTGCCCGCATCGAGGTCGAACAGCAGGTTGAATGCGCCGCCCTGCAGGATAAGAAACTCCTTCCCCAGGCGGCAAAGCAGTATCAAACCGCCCGAGCCGCCCTGACGGCCGAATTCAATCACTACGAGAAGGACGGCTGCCAGGGGATCTCCTGCTTCGCTGACGACAGGGACAGAGACTACCTGGATCGGATGAGGCTGAAATGGGACCAGTTGGACGGCCAATTCACAACGGTGATCGCCGAAGTGAATGCCGGCCTGGTCCAGCAAGCTCATGTTTCGCTCACCGCCGCCGCCCCAACGGCAGACCAGATCTCGCAACTGATCGACGAGCACATCGCCTATAACGTCCAACTGGGGAACGATGCCGCAGCCGCAGCGGAAAGGACCAAAAAGCAAGCGATGCTGCTGTCGTTCCTCATTGCGGCTATCACGCTGCTTTTGGTGGGTCTGATTGGCCTCTTTGTCACGCGAACGCTTCTGCGCCAGCTGGGCGGCGAACCCGCGCAGGCCGCGGAAATCGCTGGCAGCCTGGCCCTCGGCAACCTGGGGGTGAGGGTTCGACTGAACTCCGGGGACACCACCAGCCTGATGGCCAGCATGAATACTCTTGTCGAGAGCATGCTGCGCATTGCCGAACGCGCCGATGCCATTGGAGCGGGAGATTTTGACAACAATGTCGAGTTGCTGTCACCGGACGACCGTCTCGGCAAGGCCATCAACAATATGACCGGCCTGCTGCGCAAAAGCAAGGCGAAGGACGACAGGCATAACTGGCTGCAGCAAGGCAGCGCAACGCTTTCTGCCGCCATGATGGGGGATTATCCGCTGCAACGAATCGCGGAGATCGCAGTGAGCGTAGTGGGCCGTTATCTGTCTGCGGGACGCGGAGTCTTGTATATCTACCGGCCAGAGGAACAGGCTCTCGATCTTCTGGGTAGTTACATGTACACCAAGGACAACCACGCGGGCAGCCGATTCAAGGAAGGCGAAGGGGCAATCGGACAGGTGGCGCGCGAGCGCAAGCCGATCATCCTCAGTTCGCCCAGCGCGGTTGCGGCGCCCATCCAGACCGGGACCACCTCCGCGATGCCGCTTTACACCTATACCTGGCCGCTGCTTCGCGAAGATGAGTTGCTGGGTGTCCTGGAAGTAGCTAGCTTTGAGCGCTTCACCGATCGAAAGTTGGAGTTTCTGGAGACAGCCTCCAACATCGTCGCATCGAGCCTTTTTGTCGCCGAGCAGCGGGAGAACATCCAGAAACTTCTCATCGTCTCGGAAACCGCCGAGCGCGAAGCCCGCATGCAGAGCGAGCGGCTGCAGATAATCAACACCCAGATGGAAGAGCAGCAGCAGCAACTGCAGCAACAGAGCGAGGAATTGCAGCAGACCAACTCGCAGATGGAGGAACAGCAGCAGCAACTGCAGCAGCAGAGCGAAGAACTGCAACAAACCAATGCGCAGATGGAAGAACAGGCCCAACAGCTGCTACAGAATAACCAAGACCTGCGCAATACCCATGAAGAGGTCAACGCCAAGGCCGCGCAGCTGGAAGTTTCGAATCACTACAAATCCGAGTTTCTGGCCAACATGTCTCACGAGTTGCGGACGCCTCTGAATGCGATCATCCTGCTTTCAAAAATGATGGCCGAAAACCGCGAGGGGCGTCTGACCGCCGAAGACATCAAGCGCGCTAAGGTGGTGCATCGCTCCGGCGAAGATCTCTTGCGGCTAATCAACGACGTTCTGGATCTGTCAAAAGTCGAAGCCGGACGCATGGATGTGAACAGGTCGGAGATTGGCAGCGACAGCGTTGCCCAGGATTTCCGCGATCTCTTCGATTCCACCGCGCGGGAACGCAACCTCGAATTCTCAGTTGACGATCGGCTGCAAGACCATTTTGCGAGCGATCGCGACAAGCTCTATCAGATACTCCGCAACCTGCTGTCGAACGCCTTTAAATTCACCAAAGCGGGCCAAGTGAGTCTGTCGATGGAACGTAGTGCAGGCGATGAGGTGCCGATCCGCTTCCTGGTGCGGGATACGGGAGTCGGCATTGCGGCGGACCGGCAGCAATTCATCTTCGAAGCCTTCCGTCAGGTAGATGGCTCGATCGCCCGCGAGTTTGGTGGCACAGGTCTGGGCCTCACCATCAGCCTTCGCCTGGCCGAACTGCTAGGCGGGACCATCCAGCTTCATTCAGTTCCCGGCGAGGGCAGCGAATTTTGTCTTTGCCTGCCGGATCTCCAGACGGGAGAGAAGCCGAAACAGAAGCCTGCACGGCCACCGACTCAATTGCCTCTGCCCGCCCAGGTTGCCAGGCCTCGGAAAACGGATGGCGTAGCCACTCAAGATGACCGCCTGCTGCTGCGCGCGGATGACCGGGTGATTCTGCTGATCGACGACGATCCCGACTTCGGCGCAATCGTTCTGGAGATCAACAAACGGCTTGGCTACAAAACACTGCTCGCCGCCACCGCGGCCGAGGGGCTCAATCTGCTGCACACTTACCGGCCCGCGGGTATCCTTCTCGATCTCGGACTGCCCGATATGGACGGCATGGAATTGCTGCACGAGATCAAATCCAGCAGCGAATTTGCATCGATCCCCGTCTACGTGATCTCCGCGCGCGATCGCGATTCGGCACAAGACCGGCAGCAAATTGTCGGCTATTTGCAAAAACCGGTCGACGATGAACAGATCGCTGGCGCCGAAGCCCTGTTGCTTTCTGTGCGGGAATTGGCGGGGGCCGGACTGAGCGAGACTGGATTGGCCGAGGCCGGAGACGTCCTGGTCGTTTCCAACGGCGGCATCGACGCCGATACGGTTACCGCAATGTTCTCCGCCCGCTCGCGCACGGCAACGGTCAGGCAGGCGACCGCGACCGAACTGCCCGCTGTGCTCGCCGAACAGCCTTGGCGCCTGCTCATTGTCGACCTCACAGGCATCCCCATCGACGAGGCGGTTCAGATGGCGGAGGTTGCCAGCCAGACGCAGACCGCGCTCCTGTTTTTCGGGCTGCATGCAATCAGCGAGGAAGATGAGGCGCGCCTGCGACGCTTCAGCGACAGCATTATCATTAAGACCCCCATGGCGGAGAAACGCCTGATGCTTGAGATGGAGCGGTTTCTGCGCAAAGTGCCGGAAGTATCCAAATCGCGCGACAAATTTGCGCTCCAGGCAGAAAGCGGCCGTCCGCTGGAAGGAAGGCGGATCCTGGTTGTCGACGACGATCCGCGCAATCTGTTTGTGATCACCGCCGCCCTGGAACAAAGCGGGGCGCACGTGACCAACGCGGTGAATGGAAAGAAAGCTCTGGAGCTTCTGGCACGCGACGAATTCGACCTGATGATTACCGATATCATGATGCCGGTCATGGACGGCTTTCAATTGATTCAGGCCGTACGCGCCGGCTCAAGACTCAGCGGACTTCCCATTGTTACGCTCACCGCCAAAGCCATGGCGCAGGATCGCGAACAGGCCCTCGCGGCCGGCAGCAACGACTTTCTGAGCAAGCCGGTAGATTACAACGTGCTGGTGAATCTCGCCGCATTGTGGTCCTCAAAGGGAGCATGAGGAAAGTTCATGTCCGTCACCGTTCGGATCATCCAGCCGCGACAGTGCAAGATCGGTATCCTCGGACGCTTGGAGAGTGCGGAGGAGCAAGCGGAAGTGTTGGCAGAACTGGCGTCTGCAACCGAAGGCGACACTCTCGAATTGGATTTCTATGACGCTGACTGGCTCGCCCCAAGCCTGATAGCGGCGCTGGCGCAATGCCTCGACCGGAACGTCCAGCTGAAGATTGTTACCTACCGCAGCCTGCTTGGCCATTCGCTAATACGCCTTGGTTTCTTTGTGCACCAGGTTGCAGCCAAACGCGCCGAGAGGCCGTTCGCCGGATGCAAAGCCATCGCAATCGGCGGCTCAGCAAACAGCTTGCATGTGATTCTTGGCATCATTGCGCACTTGCCGTTGAGCGACTGCACTCTCTTCATTGCGCAGCACATTCCCGAAGATCAACCCAATCTTCTCGACAAGCTGCTCCAGGTTCGAACCGGTTACCGGGTTCTCATGCCGCATCATCTGGTGCCCGTTGAACCCGGCACCATCTATGTGGCGCCGCCCGGCCATCACATGAAGATTGCGCAGGGCCTGGTCTATCTAACCCAGGACCGCAAGGTTCAGTTTGCCCGCCCCTCCATCGACATCCTCTTCGAATCGCTCGCGCAGGAGTTTGGCGAGCGGGTTTTGGGCATTCTCCTCTGCGGCTATGGAAGAGACGGAGCGTCCGGTTGCGCGGCGCTGAAGGCTGCCGGCGGGGTTGTCCTGATCGCAGACCCCAAGACCTGCGCGGACGCCAAAGCCATGCCTGAAGCGGCGATTCAGGCAGGCGGGTGCAACCTCATCCTCGGTCAGTCGGCCATCGCGAGCATCGCTGCCGCCGCCGCCCGCGGCGAAGATGCCGCGCCCAACGGCGAACTCCTCGACATGTTCCTTGAGACCATCTGGGAGCACTATAACTACGATTTTCGCGGCTATCAGCGCGCCAGTCTGGAGCGCCGGCTCAAGGTGCTCATGTCGCAGTTCGGAATGCCCGGCTTCTGCGATTTCCAACTCGCCGTTCTTTCCGATCCCGCATTGTTCAACCGCATGGTGGCTGAAATCTCGGTCGGAGTCACCAGCTTCTTTCGCCATCCCGAACAGTTCCTTGCGTTGCGTAACGAGGTACTTCCCTATCTGGCCAGCTTCCCCATTCTCAAGGTTTGGACGGCCGGGTGCTCCACCGGAGAAGAAACCTATTCCATGACGATCCTGCTGGATGAGATGGGCCTGTTGGAGCACAGCCGGATCTTCGCCACCGACTCCAACTTCTATCTCCTCGAACTCGCCAAAGGCGGGCTCTTTCCTTTGCCGAGTATGGAAACCAGCCGCGAGAACTATCTCAAGAGCGGCGGCAGCACAAGATTCGATGCGAATGTCGAGAACACCAGCCACTTCCTCTCCATCCACCAACGCTTGCGCCAGAACCTTGTCTTCTATCGCCACTCTCTGGTCACCTCCGCCGTATTCAATGAGTTTCAATTGATCGTCTGCCGCAATGTCATGATTTACTTCAATGCCGAACTGCAGCACAGAATTCTCGATTGCTTTGTCCGCTCGCTCCACCGGGAAGGATTCCTGGTGCTCGGTCCACAGGATGGTCTGGCGCATATGGCAAGCACCCATGGATTTGCGCCCATCGCTGCGGGATCACATATCTATCGCCTGGCCGAAGAGGCAACGTATGGCCGATAAATTTCGCATACTCATCGTTGACGACAACGCCCACAATCTTTTCGCACTCAGCACCATTCTTGAGCGCGTACTAGAAATTGAGGTCGTCGAGGCTGCGTCGGGTGATGAAGCGCTGTTGCGTACCGTCGAGTCGGAGATCGACCTCATTCTGCTCGACGTGCAGATGCCCGGTATGGATGGCTTCGAAACCGCCCGCCTGTTGAAGTCCACCGAACGCACGCGCAGAATTCCCATTGTCTTTCTCACCGCCGTCTTCAAAACCGAAGAGTTCATCCGCCATGGTTACGAATTGGGAGCGGTAGACTATTTCACCAAACCGCTCGACGAAAACCTCCTGCTTGCGCGCATCAAGCTCTACATGAATCTCCTGAAGCGAGAGCGGGGACTGAATGCGGCCGTCGAGCTATTGAGTCAAAAGGAACAGGCAATGGCCCGAGCCCTTCAAATGGCCGAGGCGGCCAATCGCGCCAAAAGCACATTCCTCTCCAACATGAGTCATGAATTGCGCACCCCGCTCACCGCCGTTATCGGCCTCTCGCACCTGATGGCAAGGTCGGTCAACCTGGACGAAAACGAACGGCGCAACCTGGAAATCATCAATCGCTCAGGCAATCACCTGTTATCGCTGATCAATAACGTCCTGGAAATGTCCAAAATCGAAGCCGGGCACGCAGAGATGCTGGAATCGACGGCGGATATCCCCGCGCTTGTCCGCGAAGTCGCCGACTTGCTGCGCACGCGCGCAGAACAGCAGGGGCTTACATTCACCGTTGAGATCGAGAACGTGCCCGCAGCCCTTCATGTCGATGCCGGAAAGCTGCGCCAGGTGCTGGTCAACCTGATTGCAAACGCCATCAAATTCACACCCGCGGGCGGCATCACTTTGAGCATGAAGGCGATTCGTCTCACAGAGACAACTGTCCGCCTGAGTGTAGATGTGCGCGACACAGGCATCGGTATTGCCCCCCAGGACCAGGCGCGGATCTTCGAGCCTTTCGCGCAGATCGTCACCGATGCCTCCACTTCTGGAACAGGACTCGGCCTCAGCATCAGCAGGCAGTATCTGCAGATGATGGGCAGCGAGCTGACCATTGAATCCACTCTTGGCGAAGGCTCCACCTTCGGATTCACATTGGTCTTGCCAGTGGCAATGGATCAGATCACCAGGGCGGCGACCAGAGCGCAGACCGTTTCTCTCTCCGACAAGGACTGGGGCCGGCGCATCCTTGTCGTCGACGACAACGAAGACGCCCGCTATCTGCTCGTCGAGGTGCTCACCCCGCTCGGATTCGAAGTGCAGGTTGCCGAAGACGGGTTCCGGGCTGTGGAGCGGAGCATCGAGTTTTGCCCCCACCTGATCCTGATGGACTGGCGCATGCAGCGGATGAGCGGCCTGGAAGCGGCGCGAAGGATTATCGCGCTTGAGTTGGAGCCCCCTCCCAGAATCATCATTGTTTCGGCGAATGCATTTGACGAGCAGAAACAGCAGGCCCTGGCTGCGGGCGTCGACGACTTCCTGAAGAAGCCCTTACAAGAGGAGGAGCTCTTAGCAGCGCTCGAAACCCAACTCGGCGTATGCTTCATCCGCACCGAGCGGTCGGGGATCGTTCCTCCGCCCGCCGTCGACGCCGAATTGGCGGCTGCCGACCTCGATCCTCTCTCCGCAAAAGACCGCCTGGATCTGGCCCAAGCAGTTGCCGAGGTCAATCAGGCAAAGCTGCGCTTGGTGCTGCACCGGATCGGACTGCAATCTCCGACTCTTGCCCGGCGTCTGAAAGCCATGATCGACGAGATGAAGCACCGCGAGTTGTGGAAGCTATTGGACGGCCGGTGACCGCTGGTTGCCCGTCGGCGAGTGGAGCAAGCCGCCAACCCTTCATTCCGGGGGATCGAACGGCAGAATCACCAGTTCCACGCCGGCCTCGGCAAACATCTGCGTGGTAAACGCAAAGCTCTCTATCCAGCGGTCGTTGTCACTCTTGGGCGCAACCACCCGCTTGATGCCCGCCTGCACAATCGCCGACCCGCATTGCGAGCACGGCATAAAGGGCCACAAATAGATGGTGCAGCCGTCCAGACCCTGCTTCGCCGTCAGAATCGCGTTGATCTCGGCGTGAATGATGGTCCGGTATTTGATCTCGCGGTTTTCCAACCGCTCCGGCGTGTCTGCAACCCCCTTGGGATGCCCGTTAAAGCCCAGCGAGACCACAAATTTATCCCTGGTGATCACCGCTCCCACCTGGGTGCTTGGATCCTTGCTCCAGGTCGAAACCAGCTTTGCCAATTCAAGAAATCGAGAATCCCAGTCGCTCACGCCAACCCCCATCCGCTTGGTCTGTTACAGCCTTCCCTCATTTATACGTCAAAGCCTGTCCTTCCCAACCCAGCCCGCTCGGGAGAATGATCGAAGAGCGCCCTTCCCAGGAAAGGCTCGCGCCCTCGCCCGTCCGCAAATTTCTGCATCCGGATGGGATTTGCACGGGACGGAATGATTGGGCATGAGTATCGGGCGCATTCCACTGCGTTCCCTCCGAATTCCCCCGGGAATTTACATGCCCGCCAGACCCCGCGCCTATGCGGTGGGTCATTGTCGATGGAACGGTGTTGATTGAGACTGGCATGCGCACCGGCGTGATCGGATCACAAGTGCCCCGGTACGGAACGTCTGGACGGTTCTTCACGTAAACCTCTCCATGTGGATTAATAATTGCCCAGTTGAAGCGTCATCTCTATGAACAGTTCAAAAGGTGTTCCAGTGGCCGCATGCAGCGCAACATTGCCGTTAGCCGATCTGTCCCAGTTATTCGCGGAGCACCACCGGCGCGTGCTCACCGCGGCCTACCGCATTACCGGCAGCATGGCCGATGCGGAAGACGTGGCGCAGGCCGTGTTTCTGCGCCTGGCAAGCGCGGATGGGCCCCTGACAAGTCCAGTAACGAATGCCGGCAGCTACTTGTATCGGGCGGCCATCAATGGAGCGCTCGACTTGCTGCGGCAGCGCAAGGCCGCCCGGACCGAGCCGCTGGAATTTGCCGCTTCTGTCGCGGCGACAGATTCGGGCAGCTCGCCGGAGGCAGAGGCAACCAGCAGGGAGCTTGGCGCGCTCTTACGGGGTGCAATTGGCGAGTTGCCACAACGGGCGGCCGAGATGTTCGTCCTGCGCTACGTGGAAGAGCTTGGAAATCGGGAGATCGCGGCGTTGACGGGCGCCTCGCAGGCAGTTGTGGCCGTGACGCTGTTCAACGCGCGGTCGAGCTTGAAGAAACGACTTTCGGAATTTAATCGGGGAAAATGATGAACAGAGACGAGATGCTTCTTAAAACTGCAGTGCAGGCGCTTCAGGCCGATGAGCCGGAAGCTGAGCAAATGGCAGCATCTGCCCGCCGAGTGGCGGACAAGCTGGGGATCGAAACCCTGAGCGAACCAACCGTGGGCGCCATCGGTAGCTGTGCTGATGTGCAGCATTTGTTTGGAGCTTATCGGGCAGGCACACTGCCGTCCGCGCGCTCGCTTCTGATCGAGGCCCACCTGCGCGATTGCAGCGGCTGCCTGCACCAGTTCAAGGGCGGGTCAAGTGCCAAGGTTCTGGATTGGTCCGCGCCCAAGCCGCGTCGCGCTGTTGCCTGGCATCCACAGAAAGCCGCATGGGCGCTGGCTTCGGCGGCCACACTCATGGTCGCATGTCTTTTTGTCTATAAAGCCTATTGGCAGGTGCCACCCGGAGTACGCGCCGAAGTGCAGTCGATTGACGGGACAGCCTATCGAATTTCCGATAAGGGCGATCGCCAACTCTTGCCTGGAGAGATGCTCGGTGAAGGCGACACGCTGAGAACCAGCGGAGGGGGACATGCGGTCCTGCGGCTCACCGATGGATCAACAGTTGAGGTGAATGAGCGGAGTGTGGTCGCCGTGGGTGCGAGGGGAAACAACATGACGGTCGCGCTGGAAAATGGGGCGGTGATTGTGCAGGCCGCCAAGCGCACCTCGGGCCATTTGTACGTGAAGACTCCCGATTGCCGCGTCGCCGTCACGGGAACCGTATTCTCCGTGAACTCCGGTTTGAAGGGGTCGCGCGTTGCGGTGCTTGAGGGCGCAGTGCATGTGTTGCATGCGGGCATGGACACACTGACGACTGCAGGAAACCAGTACACCACCAATGACAATCTGAGCCCCGAGCCGGTGCAGGAGCAGATTGCCTGGAGCCACGACCGCGATAAATATCTCGTTCTCCTTTCTCAATTTGCAGTCCTGCGGAAACAGATTGAGCAGATTGCCTTTCCGCAGCCGCGCTATAGCAGCGATCTGCTAAATCGGGTTCCCGCCAACACCACGCTGTATATCAGCGTTCCAAATCTCGGCGATTTTCTGAGCCAGGCAAACCAGACATTCCAGGATCAGTTGAAGAAGAGTCCGGCCTTGCAGGAGTGGTGGAACAGCAGCCATGCCAACAACACGGCCGACCTTGACGCAATGGTGCAGAAGATACACCAGGTGAGCACATATCTCGGCAACGAGATCGTCATCGTGGGGTCCAGGCAGGCGAAGGAGTCGGGATTCGCGATCGTTGCGGATGTGAAACAAGGCGGACTTGACGATCTGTTGAAGCAGCAGTTCCCCGCGTCGGATTCGAAGCCGGGAATCACCGTGCTCGATCAGAATTCGCTGAGCGCAGCCAGTGCATCGCCGGCGGACAACCACAGTGTCTACGCTGTGGTGCGTGACCACGAGGCGATCTTCTCCAATAGCGTCGCGACCCTGGCGCTGATCAATGCGCAGTTGAATACCGGCAACAGCGGATTTGCGGCTAGCGGTTTTGGCCAGCAGATATCGGCAGCCTATGGGCGCGGCGCGGGAATCATTCTGGCGGCGGATCTGCACCAGATGAAAGCCAATCAAGCCATGAAGATGCATGGTTCGGACCGCGCCAAAGAAGCGATGGCAAAGAGCGGAATCGAAAATGTGAGCTACCTGATCGCGGAACATCGCGAGGTAAACGGGCAGCCGGAAAATCGCGTTGACCTGCAATTCACCGGAGTTCGGCAAGGAGTTGTCTCGTGGCTGGCTGCACCGGCGCCCATCGGGTCGCTCAACTTTGTTACTCCCAATGCGGCAATCGCCGTTGCGGGACTTTCAAAAGACCCCAAGGCCATTGTCGACGATCTGATCGCCATGGCGGCTGCAAACGGCTCGCAAACAAATGGACTTGCCGAGGCTGAGCAGAAACTGCAGATCAACTTCCGCGATGACATTGCGGCCAACCTGGGCGGAGACTTCCTGCTGTCTCTCGATGGGCCGGTACTGCCGACGCCTTCGTGGAAGCTCGTGATCGAGGTCAACAACTCCGAGAACCTGGAACAGGCCCTGGAGCGAATGACCGCGGCGATCCGCCAACTGGCTCCTGCCAACGCGCCGCATTCCATCACAATTGAACCAAGCGACGCCGATGGCCAGCGTTACTATTCGATTCAGGACACGGCAACCGGCAACACCGTGGCGCAATACACTTACGCCGACGGTTACATGATTGTTGCGCCGAGCCGCGCCCTGATCATCCAGGCGATGCAGACTTATTCATCTGGAAACTCGTTGGCCAATTCAGCGGCCTTCAAGGCATTGCTTCCCAAGGATGCCAATGAGAATTACTCCGCGGTCGCCTACCAGAATTTGACCCCGGTGTTGACGCCGCTGTTGAATCAAGTCAGCGGAGACACGGCGGATGCCGTCCGCGAATTGGCTGCGGATGCAAGACCCACGGTCGTCTGCGTGCGCGGAGAAGAAAGCCGCATCGAAGCTGCCAGCGACAGCCGCCTCTTTGGCTTCGATTTCCTGACTCTCGGAACATTGATTCACCACGGGAACAAACCCACCAGCGCGAGCGTAGTGAAGTGACATGGGCGTCATCGATCTAATTGGGGTAGAGGTCCGGCTCGCGAACCGGACGGTGCTGGACAACCTCACGGGAGAGTTGCACGGGCAGGCCATTGGCCTGCTCGGCCCCAATGGCGCGGGCAAGTCCACGCTGATCAATACACTGCTGGGGTTTCATCTCCCTTCCAAAGGCAAGGCCCGCGTCTTTGGCCTCGACACGCACCAGGACCGGGCGCAGATTCGAGGCGGCATCGGCTTCATGCCTGAGAACGATTCGTTCATCGGCAACATGAGCGGCGTCCGCTTTGTCCGCTACATGGCAGAGCTGGCCGGACTGCCTTCGGGTGTCGCGCTGGAACGAGCCCATGAGGCTCTGTTCTATGTGGGACTCGGCGAGGTGCGCTATCGCAAGGTGAACACCTATTCGCTGGGCATGAAGCAGTTAGTAAAGCTGGCTCAGGCGCTAGCGCACGGACCCAAGCTGCTGATCCTGGACGAGCCCACCAACGGACTCGATCCCGTCGCCCGCCAGCGCATGATTCAACTCATCAAGGACATTCGCAAAGAGGGCAGCATCCGGCTGCTGATCTCGTCGCATTTGCTGCGAGATATCGACGAGACCTGCGATGAAGTCCTGATCCTGAAGGACGGGCGCATTGCCTCGCTATGCAACATTGAAGAAGAACGGCGCTCCAACCGCAGCTTCATGGAACTGGAAACAGTCGGCGCCACCGAGCGCTTTTCCGTGAGCATTCGCGGGCTGGGCTGCGAGTGCGCAACTTTCCCCGGCGGGCGGATCAAGCTGGTAATCCCGGACCATATTGAAGTGCGCGATCTCTATGTGATTGCCTCGGAACAGGGCGTGCAGATCCGGCGCATGAACCAGCGGCGCGACTCTCTGGAAGACATCTTCCTGCGCGCGATGGACAACGACGAAAAGAGGACCGCAAATGGCCGTCTATAAGCGCAACTACTCGGCCTATGCAGGCGCCGTGACGCCGGTTTGGACGCGCGTCCTGGTGCTGGCTCGCTATGCCTTTGAAGAAGCATGGTCGTCGAAGATCACGGTTGGACTTTTCATCTTCTGTCTGCTTCCCTGCATCGTGTCATTGGTGGTGATTTACCTTGCCGATAACCCAATCGCAAGGGCTCTCATCGGAGGCCGCGGTCAGCAGATGCTTGCCATCGATGCGAAATTCTTCCTGAAAGTCCTTCAAGGCCAAGCATGGCTCGCGCTGGTAATGGCTTCGTGGATCGCTCCCCGGCTCATCACCGGCGACCTGGCAGACAATGCGCTGCCGATCCTGCTGAGCCATCCCATTTCGCGCTTCGGTTACGTGTTTGGCAAGTTCATGGCGCTGTTCACATCGCTCTCGCTGATGACATGGCTTCCCTGTCTGCTGCTCTTTGTCTACCAGGGCTACTCATCTCCTCAACCGTGGGCGATGAGCAATCTGCAGATTGCCATGGGCCTGCTAGCTGGGTCAGTAATCTGGATTTCCTTTCTCTCAATACTTGGTCTCGCGCTGTCTTCCTGGGTCAAGTGGAGGGTGGTGGCCACGGGCGTCATCTTTGCAGCGGTCTTTGTGCCGGCGGGAGTGGGAGCTATCGTAAGCGCTGTGCTGCGCACCAGGTGGGGACTGCTCCTGAATTTTCCCGTCATGATGTCGAATCTGTGGCAGCAACTGCTGGGCGCCCCGCCCATCAACGAGAGGCTTGTCGTGCCAACGATGCCCATTGTGGTGATGTTGTTACTGGCCTGCCTGGTCTGTGTAGGAATGCTGAACAAGCGGATCAGGGCGCGTGAGGTGGTCCGCGGATGAGCGACAGAATCATTTTCGAAGACGTATCGAAGTTCTACGGCGAGGTTCTCGGGGTGAACCGGATCTCGTTGTCCATTCCGCCAGGAATTACCACGCTGGTCGGGCCCAACGGAGCGGGAAAGACCACCATCATGAACCTCATGACCGGATTGGTTCAGCCTTCGAATGGGCACATCTCGGTTCTAGGGCTCTCGCCGGCCGATCAGTTGGAGCTGTTCAGCATCCTCGGGTATTGCACGCAGTTCGATTTCTTTCCGCGCGGGCTAACGGGATGGCAATTTATTTTGGACAGCCTGATGCTGCACGGCATGGAAAAGGACCTGGCCGAAGATCTTGCCGCGCAGGCGATCGACCGCGTGCAGCTTGGCGATGCGGCCGGACGCAAGATCGCCGGCTACAGCAAGGGAATGCGGCAGAAGATCCGGTTGGCCCAGGCGATTGCCCATCATCCGCGGGTGCTGGTGCTCGACGAACCTTTGAATGGACTTGACCCGATGGCGCGCGCCGAATCGATCTCTCTCTTCCAGGAACTGGGCCGCCAGGGAATGCATGTGCTCATCTCGAGCCACATCCTTGACGAGGTCGACCGGATCTCCGATCGGGTGATCTTGATAACCGGCGGCTACTTGATCGCAGAAGGCAATATCCACCAGGTCCGCAAGGAAGTTCACGAAAAGCCAATGCAGGTGCTCATTCGCTGCGACCACCCCGAGGTGCTGGCATCCAGGATGTTCGCGATCAATCATTGCGTTGAAGCCAGGCTGCATGCGGATGGCAAGGGCGTCTTCCTGCGCACCGCCGATATCGACCAGTTCTATTCCATGCTCAACAGAATCGCGGCGGAGGGGCTGGTAAAGATTGACGCAGTGGCCCCGGCGGACGACGATGCCAACGCAATCTATCAGTATCTGATCGGCACGGATGGGAGCCCATCATGACGCGAACACAATTAGCCGATCGGGCGAAGAACCTCGTCCAACAACCGTGGGGCCTGTGGTCGATGCAGGCCCAGCGTCTGACACGCATTGAATTGAGGCGGAATCTTTTTTCCTGGAGGGCGGCCTGGATTTACGGTCTCGCTTTCATCCCCACCCTCATCATCTTCATTCACCTGGTGGTCGATACGCATCCGTCCTTCGCGATGAGCGAGGACACCAACATATTGGCAGGAATCGTCCAGCTCTATTACATCCGGCTGGGAGTTTTCTTCGGGTGCCTGGGTATTTTTTCGAGGTTGATTCGCGGCGAGATGATCGAGCGCAGCCTGCACTTCTATCTGCTTTCTCCGGTGCGCCGCGAAGTCCTTCTGCTGGCAAAGTTCGCGGCTGGATCCATCAGCGCCGTGTCCCTGTTCGCAAGCGCGATCGTCGCCGATTTCGCGCTGATGTATGCCGGCTTCGGCGCAGCCGGCCGCGATTACATCTTCAACGGGCCCGGCATGGGACAGTTGGAAGCGTACTTGCTGATCGTTGTGCTGGCCTGTCTTGGATATGGCGCGGTGTTTCTGCTGTTGAGCATGATGTTCGGAAACCCGACGCCGGCCGCGATGCTGGCGCTGGGTTGGGAGACCATCAACCCGGTGCTCCCGTCGTTACTGCAAAAGATCAGCGTGGCTTCGTATCTGCGTCACCTGATGCCGGTGTCGGTGAGTTCCGACGGCATCTTTGCGCTGCTGACAGTTGAAACCGAGCCTGTTTCCGGCTGGGCAGCCGCCGCCGGGTTGCTGGCGCTGATCGCGATTGTTCTGACTTACTCGTGCTATCGGATTCGCAAGCTGGAGATTCGATACTCCACCGAGTAGAGATGCCCGAGAAAGGACGAGCAGATGCGCCGGGGTGACTGGACCCGGCTGGCCATCAACTGCTGCCAATTCCTAAAGCCAAAGCAATTGGATTCGTGAAAGGAACTTCACGTCCCTTCGTAATGGCTGCTCGACATCGTTCGCTTTTGACAGATCGCGAGATTCCGATCTCCCGAGCCATTCTGTTCACTCACATTGCGCAACTCCTGAACTGCGACCACTCATGCGTCTCCCGGTTCAATGGCGGGCGCTTGCCCTATTTGGGCGACATCGGTGCTCAGTCCGGATGGCAGCCATCCGGACTGAAGTCGCAAGACCGGACCGAGTCGAAGCGGGAAATGCTTGGTTGTCAATAAGGTCCTTCCTCAAAATTGCACGTCACCATTTCGAGAGATCTTTCGAGGGAGGATCACCTGGTTCTATCGAGCGGTGAAACGTTTCTGCCGTTTGCCTTCAGCAGTCTTCTCGCTCAATCATTGATGCTCTTGGGTTGGGGACTCGTAGTTTTTGGGCGAAGCGCATCAGGGGCTGAAGCTCCGTTCATTTTGTGGCTTTTGCAGCACGACCGAAGTCGTGCCCTTTCACAAAGCCTCGACTTTGGGTTACCAAAAATCGAAGTCGTGACCGCTATCACTGTGGAATCGAAGGGCAGCAATTAAGGTTTCCTCAATTTTTCCGCTCCCTTGCTGCGGTCGTTAAGCCCTCGCTTCCGGTCCAATACAGCCAAACGAGAGCGTTGTCAATCCTACCTGGGTCCGTTTCTATCGGGTGAAAGTCTCTGTTGGCCAACTGCATATAGACATGCGCGCCGCACGAATGAAGCAACTAAGGTGCGTTGCCATGTTCTCCTTCGCACACTGCATTGGTTCTCTGTCGTCACGGTCTTCGAGCTTCGCCCACCCGATCCAGGTTTTGACGCGTTCGGTCGTTCTGGGAGCCATCGCTCCGCTCGCGCTGAGCCTGGGCATGATCGCTGGCGCGCAGGCGCCAACGGTGCATTACAGCCCCTCCATCCTGACGCTGGGTGGCGGTTTCAGCTCTCCCAGCGGTGTGGCTGCAGACTCCAGCGGCAGCGTCTATGTGGCCGAAACCGGCAACAACGCGGTGAAGGAAGTGCCGGTTGGCTGCGCATCGGCCAGTTGCGTAACGACGCTGGCCAACGGCTTCGGCTTCACCGCGGGTGTAGCTCTGGATAATGGAGGTATCTGCATATAGCGTTTGAGTTTCGATGGTCCATTTAGAACTGCTGCAAAGATGGGTATTTACTTGACTCAACCCCCCAGTATCTTGTGGCTTCAGAACTTCTGAGCGCTTTCAGGTTGGGGTAGCGGCAGTCAAGTAAATACCCATCAAACCGAAGAACGTTTCTAGTCAGCGTAATACACACACTACCTCCGACAAACAGGACCTGTTTGCGAAAACCACCAACCACAATATCCTGCGATTGGTGGCGTCAGGTAAGCAGCCGGAATGTGGATTGCTGGCCATTATTGGATGGCCAATGGGCTAAGAAGCCCGTTGTACGGTAGCCTGGAAGCGATCCCCTGTTCACTCTTCGCGCAGCAGGATCAGGGGATTGACCCCCAGTGCGCGCTGCGCTGGGATCCACGTGGCCACCAGGCCCAGCAAAGCCATCGCCAAAACAACACCGGCCAATACCAGTGGATCGCGCGGTGTTGCCTGATACACAATGAAGGCCAGCACCTTCGTAGCAAGCAGACCCAGAACCAATCCAGCCCCAGAACCAATCGTCAATAGTCTTAACGCACGTCCCAGCGCGGCCTGCAAGACTTCCTTGCGTTGCGCGCCGAGAGCCACGCGAATTCCCAACTCCTTGAGCCTCTTGCTCACCGAGTAGGCAGCCATTCCGAAGATGCCGGTGATCGAAAGCATTGCGCCCATCAGGCCCAGCACGCCAAGCGACACTGTCGCCATGCGCGAGGGGAACAAAGCTCCGCCCAGTTCTGTGCTCCACGGGCGAATCGCCAGAACCAACCCTGGATCGATATCCCGGAGCACGCTCCTCATCGCCACGGCAAGTTCCTTCGGGTCGCGGCTCGAGCGCACAACCATCCATGTCCAACTAGCCGGCGACTGCAGGAGGGGGAAGAACATCGCGGGCCGCTGGCCCTCGGCGAGATTCACGTATTTTCCGTCTTCGACCAGACCCACCACTTGCACGCGCGTGCCATCTTGGAGCTTGAAATATCGGCCAACAGCGTCCGGTACAGAGCCCAGTATCTTGCTTGCAAACTCCCGGTTCACCACTGCTACGCGCGGGGCGTTTGTGTCGTCATGCCAGGTGAAAGCTCTGCCCGCCAGTAAAGATGTCCCGGATGCGCGAAAGTAGTCTGGAGTTACGTTGTACCAATAAGGGTCGGCCGCGGCATTCGATGGGCTCAGATCCGTGGTTGTGTCGGTATAGACGGTCCCTTGCCAACTACCTGGAGGTTCTAACGGCGGATAATTCACCGCCCCAACGGAATCTACGCCAGGAATCGCTTGTAGGGTATCGATCAGGCGCCGTTGCATTGCGGGCACTCTTTCGCTGCTGTAGCCTGCTGCCGTCAGATCGGTATCTACCAACGTCGCGTTCCGAGGCTCAAAACCGAAGTTGCTGTGCATGGAGCGCATAAGTCCACGCACAGCAACCATGGACGAAGTGACCAGCACAGCGCAGATCGCAATTTGGACGACAAGCAAGATGTCTCGCACAGTAAGTCGGCGACCGAACGCGCCTGTCGATCCCGCTTTGACGATCTCATACGGATTGGCTCGGAGGATCTGGCGCACCGGAACAATTCCGAATAGAACTCCGCTGACCAACGCCAGGACCAAAGCCACCAGATAAACGTTCGCGTCCGGACTTACCGGCACATGGAGGGGAAATCGCGGAAACGGCTGCCACACGCTCAACCGGTGCAAAAGCAGAATGCTCACCGCAAGTCCCGCTACGCCTCCAGCGAACGAGAGCAGCACAGATTCGGTGAACAGTTGGCGCAAAATACGATTGCGGCTCGAACCAAGAGCCAGGCGCAAGGCCACTTCGCGAGATCGGTCGGCGGCGCGCGCCGCAAACAGGCTGCCTAGGTTGGCACAGGCCGCCAACAGTATCAACCCCGAAAGCAGCATCAACCCGGTGAGAAAAGCCCGCGTTGGCCCGTTCAAATAGTCGCCATGGAGACCAGGCCGCGCCAGCGTATAAGGATCATTGCTTTCATCGTTAGGATAGGTTTTTTTCAGATGCGAATCCGTTGCGCTCAAATCGGCAGTGGCTTGCGCCGGAGTGACTCCCGGCTTCAGACGTCCTACCATCTCAAAAATCCAACGGGTCCGGCGCGCGTTCAATATTAACTTGTCGCCGGATAACTGCTCATGGTTCACCATCGGCACAAAGATATCCGAAGCGAAAAACAAAACTGTCCCCTGGAACCCTGGAGGCGCCACGCCAAGGATGGTGAATGGATGCCTGTTGAGCCGAACAATACGGCCCACCACGCCGGGATCGTCCTGAAAATGGCTGTGCCAATATGCGTAAGAGAGCACCACATAGGGCGCGCTGTTTGGGCCATGCTCATCGGAATCGTGGAAGAAACGGCCAAGGTACGGTTGAATGCGCAATACATCGAAGTAGTTTCCGCTGGTTTCGTATTCCCAGGCATTGGTTGGATCTTTGCCCGTATCCAGTCCTGACTGAGAGATCGCAAAAACAGCCACATCGTCGAAGCTGCGATTACGCTTGCGAAGATCGAGATAATCGGGATAGGAGTGGGACCCGACGCCGCTCCCATGCTGGATGATGAAAAGGCTCTCTGCCTGAGGCACATTCAGCGGACGCAGAATGAGCGCGTTCAATACGCCGAAGACCACTGCGTTGGCGCCGATGGCCAGCGTCAGTGTCAAAACGGCAGTGACGGTGAACCCGGGAGATTTGCGCAGTTGGCGTAAGGCGAATCTGAGGTCCTGAAGCAGAATGGTCATGGTTGCCTCCGGGTGAAGATGCGGCCCCACTGGGAGATATGCAATTCTAGAGCCAAAATGTCCAAAATGTAAACATATGATTCAATAGCCATTTGCGGGGTATCGCCGGTTACTGGAAACCAAATGGGGTGTTCGGCTTCACTCCGAGGTGTCCGCGAATGAACAGAGGCGCCAACGACAGCGGCTACCGTTCTCTCTTGACGCCCATTGCGCTGATGGAACCACCTTTGGGGGCAGGTGCACGTCGACGAGTGACCCGCCGATGACGCGCTCAGTGAGAATGTGCCGGCCAAACCCCAGGAAATTGCTGAAGAGCAAGCCTTTTGAGCACTGATTGATGAGCTGTTGAGCCCGTCTGAGTGGTTTCGGCGCCTCGGTCTGAAGATGCTGCTCTCTCATCCCGCCCACCGAGCTAATTCGCCGCGTGGTTCGGATTCTATCTCGGTAGGCTCGCCAAAAACTCCATCACTGCTGCAGCGAATCCGGCGGGGTTATCAAAGTGAAGGACATGGCCGCCTTCCAGATTCCTGAGCAGTGTATGAGGTCTTCTGATTGCCATTTCTTCCATGTGCTGTTGCGTGGTGACGCGGCTTTGCTGCCCGCGAAGCAGAAGCGCAGGGCAATCGGTCGAGAGCCAGTCCCGCCAATGATTGCCATTGACCGATTCCTGCGATGCCGCCAATTCGCAGGGATCGAAAGCGAGATGCCAACCGGCAGGAACGGAACGAATTGAGTCGCGAAGATAAGGAAGGAAACGCGGGCCGATGCGTTCTTCCAGATCGCCGCGAGTTTTAAAGATCCCGGACCATGCGAACGCAAAACTTGTGTCATCGGCTATGACGGCGCCAATGTCTTCAATGATCAGAGCCCGAACGCGGTCGGGATAACGGGCTGCGAATTGGTACGCATTGACGCCGCCAAGAGAGTTGCCTAACAGCACTGCCTTCTCTAGGCCGAGATGGTCTACGAGGCCCAGAAGGTCATCGATATAGTCGCTTCGAGAGTAAGTCAGCGCGTGATCGGAGTCGCCGTGGCCGCGTTGATCCAGAGCAATTACGCGCCATTCCGGTGCCAACACTTCCGCGAGCGGCGCAAGGGTTTGGCCTTGCATCCAATGAGCGTGCAGGGCAATGAGCGCTTGGCCATTGCCGCCGGAATCGAGATAAGACAAATTCAGCCCGTTGCGTTGAAAGTTGAATCTCTGCATGTTTCCGCCTTTCTGTTACAAGCGCAATTGTTGCGATTTATGATCTATGACAAGGAAACACGGAACCCGGCGCTGCTGCCCATCGGGGTCATTTTGCGGAGTCGGTATGCCAGCCGGGATTGAGCCAGCGGCCGCTGCGGCGGACAAAGACTTCGCTTGCTCGGCCAGCGGAGACTGATCTCTTGCCGCCCATTTCTGTTTCCAAAAGAAAGTCGCTCCACACGATTGCCACGTCACCAAAGTGCTGAACCTCAGTTCGCGGGAATTCCAGCCTAATAAGCTTGCCGCCCTGGGCGTGAAACTCTGCAGCGGATTGCAGTACGTTTGCCTGATTCTTCCACTCTTTCTCACCACTACTCATGACAATTGTTTCGGTCGGGACCAACGCTTTGAGAGATTCTATGTCACCGGCAAACCAAGCACGCCAGACGGACTCGCGAACCTGAAGCAGTTCGCCGTCGTTCACCTGCTGGGCGCACAAACCGGTTGTCCCCAGCGTCATGACCCCAATGGTTATGGCAACAAGAAGGATCTTCCATCGATTTTTCATGCGGATGTACCTTTCATTTTGTGTTTTGAAGTTTGTTCTGTGTCCTGATGCCACTCATAAAGCGCTAGCAGGGTGGCACCGCTCGACGCGGAGAAGACCGAGTAGTCCATTGGCGATTTGGCCCCAGAGGAAATCGTCATCGCCAATCCAAAGAGCGCCAGCAGAACCGCGCTTGCCAGCGAGACCCAGCGCGGCCACATACCAGCGATCAGCAGGAAGCCACAGCTTGTCTCGGCAATCGTGGCTGCCCATGCAACCGCAGGAATCAGCGCCATGGGAAGGAATGCGTTCACTTCCGCGGTGTAATGAATGAATCCTTTGAAGTGATCCAGATCGACGGTCTTGTCCCACAAGCCGAATCGAGACGCAACGGCCGACAGAAAGGCGGAGCCCAAAGCTAGTCGTGCATACAGGACCCCCGCCCGCTCCCAGCGGACAGCATGCAATCTGGTACGAATGCCTCCCGGCGTCACTACTGAGCCTTGGTTTGTGTGCGGCTTCATTGCGAATTCCCCGTTCTATCGGTGTTTGCTGGGATGTCTTTGCTCAACGGACTGTCATGATCGCAAACGAAGACTGCGAGAAATGTCGCAGGTTCTGTCTTGCTGGCATTGGCTGAAAGCACGTGAGGGACGTTTGGCGCTTCATAGAAAGTATCGCCGGATTTGTATACCCGTTCAGGTTCGCCCTCGGTTTGCGAGCGATAGGCTCCCTGCACAACATAACCGATGACGGGGCAAGGATGACCGTGCCGCGGCGAGGATTCTCCGGGACCATAGTGAACCTGAATTACCGTAGCCTTCAAGTGGTTGCCATCGAGCGGAGGCAAGGCATGAGTGAAAATGGTGCGCACTCGCTCGCTGAAAGGCTGTTTGGGCGAACTACTGGCAACTGGCACCGGGAAGATCGCACTTCCGAGTATTGCCCCAAAGAGAATCCAATTGGTATACGCGTACACGTCCAACGCTTTCATCGCGGTCCTCCTACGCACTCACAGTAGATGTTTTATGGACCAGTAACAAGATCCATTTACGCAAAAAGTGTTATACCATTTTGGCTATGAAGCGCGCTGCATCGTTCGAGTTGGTATTGCCGGAACGGGATTCCGGGTTGCCTGCCGGCCGTTGGCTCTATGAGGCCTTGCGCCGTAAGATCCTTGAGGGCGGGCTACGTCCCGGAGCGCGCCTGCCGGCGACGCGCGACCTTGCCCGGCAGTATGGGCTTGCGCGCGGAACCATCGTCAACACGTTCGAGCAGCTCAAGTCCGAGGGATACCTCGAGGGCAGCGTGGGCTCGGGAACGCATGTAAACAGTATCCTGCCGGACGAACTTCTGCAGATTTCAAGTGAGGATCGTCAAGGATCAACCGCGCCCGGTAGACCGCCACGCGTTTCCAATTATGCAAAGCACTTGGAACGGTTCTCGAATCTCGAAGCCCGTCCCAGCCGGGCGTTCCGGCCCAATCTACCGGCTCTGGACCTTTTTCCGGCGACGCTATGGGCGCAGGTCACAGCGCGGCGGCTGCGGCGCGCATCAACCCATCTTCTTCTCGGTTGCGCTTCCATGGGATATGCGCCCCTTCGCGAGTCGGTGGCTGCTTATCTGGCAGCATCGCGTGGTGTGAAATGCGTCCCGGAGCAGGTGGCAATTCTTTCAGGTGTGCAGGAGGCAATCGACCTGGTCGCGCGATTGTTTGTCGATCCCGGCGATCGTGTGTGCGTCGAAAATCCGGGGTATCCTGGGGCAATCATCGCGTTGAAATCGCGTGGCGCAAAGATTTCTGCTATTCGTGTGGATGACGAGGGAATGTTGACGCCGCCCTCAAGCGTGCGCGGGGCAAGGTTGGTTTACCTCACACCCGGCCACCAGTTTCCGCTCGGTGTCACGATGAGCCTTGCGCGTCGCCTGCAATTGCTCGAATGGGCGCGCATGTCTGGCGCAATGATTCTGGAAGACGATTACGACGGCGAGTACCGCTACCAAGGTCGTCCTGTGCCGTCGCTGCAAGGACTCGATCGTCACGGGCTTGTGATGTACACGGGGAGCTTCAGCAAGGTTCTCTTTCCGTCTCTTCGCTTGGGATACCTGGTACTCCCGCCGCATTTAGCGGACCGTGTTTCCGCGATACTCTCGGTCACAAGCCGGCATGCTCCGCTGCTTGAACAAGCCGCGCTTTGCGATTTCATAACCGAAGGACATTTCGGACGACATTTACGACGCATGCGCGAGGTGTACGCGGAGCGGCTCACGACGCTTCTCGAGTGTGCACGGGAACGAATGGCGGGGTTGCTTGAGATTTCCGGCGTGGAGGCCGGATTACAGACGGCGGCCTGGCTACACACTGGGCTCAATGGAGAATCGGTCGCGGCCGCGGCGGCTGAACGCGGTGTCGAGGTAACTCCTTTGAGCCGCTACTGCCACCGGCCGCTAGGACGCGAGGGATTACAGTTGGGATTTGCTGCAATCGATTCAAAGGAAATCCGCCGGGGAGTCCGAGATCTCTCAAGCACGTTGGAAAGTGAATTGAAGAGATTGCTCGCTGCAAACTCCGCGAGGTCATAAGAGCGAATGCACTTGATGACGACAAAAGTCGAGTTCAACGGCTACCACCTGAAAGGTGGTGGGTTGACGTTGCGCCTGAAAGTCGCCTGTTCGGCTGAAGCGGGATAAAACGCTTCGCGTTCGGTAGCCAACCAAATAACTATCCATATTCTTCCCAAGAGCCATCAAGGCCATCGTCCCCATCTGAGCCAGCACAATCACAGAACGTCTGCTGGTGGGATCAGCTTCAAACTGAGGGTTGGCAGGAGTTGCGCTTCCTCGGCCCACAAGTCGATCGCGACCCAGATGTGTGCGTAGAGGACCTCCGGTGAGCTTTGAGCGTGTAGCTCGGGAAACCGACAGAGAGCAGAAACCGCAAAAGGCGGACGCATCTTAAGGTCGCGCCTGCCTCAACAGCCTGAAGATCTCAGTCCCACAGACCAAACAAGACATGAGAATCGCGTAGCGTACACGATTTTCTGAGCATGCAACTATCAGAAATTAAATACATTCCCCCCAGAAACAGATCGGACAGTTGACGAATGAACGCTGGCAACCAGACTGTTCCTTCGGGCTCGCGACCGCTCTCAGGCGATTGAATCCGATATACTCTGTGAGATTGTAAGAAAGCTCGGAGGAAGGGAGTCCGCTGAAGTCTCAACTAAAAGTGTTCCGGAGACACGCTGCTTTTTCGAGGGACACCTCGTTTTAGCAGCGGTCAGCAGGTGTTGTCAGCTGCCAAAATAGCTTACCCCTCCGTTTTATTTAGAATCAATAACTTACAAGGCGACTTTTTGTCACAAATCAGTGTCACTCGAACCATTCCGGTTATTAATCAGTTTGGGACATTTTGCCTGCCATTTCACAGGCAATTGCCAATTGTCGTGTGCACGCGAAACCCCGTTTCGCAATTGCCATAAGGCATTCATTTACATAGTCTTACGCCTGCACGAGGCGCTAACTCCCTGTCCGATTTACACGTATTCGAGAGAGTTTTTGCGTTTGAGCTCCGTAACGCGATCGCGGTGCTTCAACTCTGGCAAAACGTGAGATCGAAAACCGACGTTTCCGGGGACCTATCTGCATTTCGGGGTAAAGGTCAAGTGAAGCCCTTCCGCATCCAATGTGAAGATCCCGTAATCAAGTTAAACCTGGAGCCCTTCACCTGAGAGTGCGATGAAGGCCAGGGAGTTGGCTTGGCCTCCGAGGGAGAATTGAAGAGTATTGTGGTATGTTTTGGTCTACCCACACCGCTTCACGCCAGCTACCGCCAAAGTTATCGATGAAGCGGTCATGAACTCAAACCGGTAATCCAAGCCGGTACGCCTGCCTGCGCTTTGTCAGCCACGGCGTTGCCAGTTCCGCTGACCATTTGCTGTCAATCGTCAGGATCGACGTCGTGACCAAGAAAACCTTGCGGGAAGGCGACTTTTCATTCCCTATCTGTGGTCAAGGTGAGCTTTGGCGTTATTTGAGGGTCTCTCGCGGATCCTGTGCATTTCAGGTGAATTTCCGGAGGGACCTCGGCTTCCTTCAATTCTTCAATTTAAAGATGGCAAGGATTGCTTTCCGTGTAGGCCACGGGGATTCTAGTTTTTTGTGCTTGGACTGTGGGGATGCTACCGAAGTGACGAGTAATATTCCCCGGCGCAACCATCATTCCCGCTTACCGGATTTGACACCGGCGGAACCACAAGAATTTAGTTTCAAATCAATCTCGCTGCATCGGCGAATTGCAAATGCGGGATGTTGAGCATGTGTCTGGCGTCTTCGAAGATGCGAAATCAGGATGGAGAACCCTTTTCTCTAGATGAATTTGAGGCGGCAGAGTGCCTGTTCGACCTAACCGGTATTGGCGGTGGCGACGATCCAGTCGGGTTTTTGAATGCAAGCCATCGCGAGCTAGTTCGACAGCGGACGGATCTCGAAGCGCAGTATCCAGCGATCTTCAAAGAGATTGAGCGCGAGCCGGAAGGGGCTTGCGCTCAACCAATTGCGGGTATGAAAACCGAAGCCCCCGAAGGTTCGTCTTGAGCGGCTCGACCCTTGTGCTGGCACACTGATGGGCAACTCCAATTGCGCACCCCAAACAGCCCGGATCATCCCCTTATGCAATACCGTGCCAAGGACCTTTCGAGGTACAAACACTGCCAAACGCGGCAGGGTCAGCACTTAGAATCTGCCATCTCTAGTGACAGATAACTGTGTTTTCCCGTCCAGGCGGGAATGTTATTAATAGGTTTATTTTGTGGGCGATGAATAAGGTAGTGCGGGTTTGGCGTCAATGGATAGCGGCCTGAGCGCGGGAAACTCTTCCCAATATGTCGGTGGCTTTGGCGGTCCAGATGAGCGGCTTTGGATTCTTGTCTTGCTGATCCAGGTAGCCGCCGACGAGGATGCTCCTGGCAATTGCTTAGGAGGAAGAAAATGAAACGGTCAATGCTGTCCCTATTCCCCGGTTTGCATACTATATCGAGTTCCAAGGCGGGTCGAATTTCCGGAATCGGGGTTGTCCTCGGCTGCCCGCTTTCGTTCGCCGGATCGACTCTCTTTCCCAAGGAGCATATTTTTCTTCTCTGGTAAATTCAACAACTTACGAAGGATGATCGTTGCCCGATTTCCCCGAGAAAATGAAGTGTTCCTTTCCTGATTGTCCAGACCGTAGATCTGGTGCCTCGCTGCCGGGGGTGCAAACGACAGAACCAAACGAATGGACGCGGCTGGGACAACCGTGGATTCTCTTATCAAGCAGTCCCTATTTGTGCAGTAAGGCAGAATTTTGCGGACGGAGTTGCGGGCGATTCCCCAAGTCTTGCTCCTCCGGATGAAGATGAACGAGTGCGCATCCCCCGTCCAGCGGGACGTAGGAACTACCGGAGAGGTCAATAACTTATGTTGCACAAACGAGTCGCCGCTTCCCCTGAAGCAATAGCGTGCGTGTTCCAACCGGCTCTTCGTCGGTCTCCCCGTTTTCAATCCCTGGTTATGCTCTTGGCCTTGCTGCTGGGCCCAGGATCGCCGTGGCCGGCGCGCGCGCAAGCCGGGCAAACCATCAATGTGGCCAATGGGGACGTAGCCGGGCTGATCTCCTCAATCCAGACGCTGAATGCCAATGGCGGCGGAACGATAGACTTGGCCAGTGGCGGCGCCTATTCGGTGAGTGCGCCATCGGACTGGTGGTACGGGCCGAATGCCTTTCCGGCGATCGCCAGCGCCATCACCATCAATGGCAACGGGGCGACCATCAGCCGCGCCTCGAGCTCACCCAAGTTCCGCTTTTTCTATGTTTCCGGCGGATTCAGCACGCTTCCGGCGGGCAGACTGACGCTGGCCGATCTTACCCTGACCGGCGGTCTGGCGCAGGGCGGAAATGGCGGCAATTCCGGTGGGGCCACCGGCGGTGGAGGCGCGGGAATGGGGGGAGCCATCTACAACCAGGGCTCACTCTCGTTGGTCGGGGTGACATTCACTTCGAACCTGTCCAAGGGCGGAAGCGCCGGTGTTTCCTGTGATGATTACCCACCTTCCCCAGCTTGTCCGAGTGTCGCCGGCGGCGGCGGCGGCGGAATGGGAGGAGATGGAGCGGGATTTGGAGGAGGAGGAGGGGGGTTTCGGTACAACGGCGGAGAAGGCGGCGGCGGATTTGAAGGCAGCGAAGGAGGCGCTCCTTACCCCGGCGGCACTTACAGCCCGTCCACGACCGACGGCGGATCGAGCTCCGTTGGAGGCGACGGCGGCACAGGCTTCGAGAGCGGCGGCGGCGGCGGCGGTTATTTCCCCAATGAGGTCGGCGGCAATGCGGTCGCCGTCAATACTGGCGGAGCGGGCGCCTATGGGGCAGGCAGCGGTGGAGGATTTCCGGCGAATTACGTCTGGGCCGGGGTTAGCGCCTGCGGTAGCGGCGGAGGCGGCGCATTTGGGGGCGGCGGTGCAAGGGACAATGGGGCGTGCCCCGGAAATGTACCCGGGTTTGGCGGCGGTGGCGGAGTGGGCGGCGGTGGCGGCTCTGGGCAAGACGGCGGCGGCAATGGCGGCTATGGCGGAGGCGGTAGCGGATCAGACTCTGAGATTTATGTGAATGGCGGCTTTGGCGGGGGTGGTGGATTCAACATGAATCCGTATGTTTCAGCGGCAAGCGGTGGATTCGGAGCGTCGCCAGCCTCTCCCGTATTCGGCGATTGGCCGCCACTCGGCGGCGGCGGAGCAGGATTTGGCGGCGCCATTTTCAATCAACTAGGTTTGGTCTCCGTCATTGAATGCACCTTCGCTTCCAATTCCGCGGCTGGCGGCTGGGGCTATGGAACGGCCCACGGCTTCGGTGGCGCGATCTTCAACCTCAATGGCGTCGTGTTGCTCGACAACGTTCCTTATTGGGGCAACACGGCAGTCGATTCCGGGGGCAACGCCGATGGCGGCGCGTTCGTCTATAACCTCTCGCACAACGGCGGAAACGTCTCCGCCAGCCAGACTGCGACAACCGAACTGGTGTTGACCAACACCACCATTTCCACCACCAACGGCGACCTGACCAACAATCAGGTAGACGGGACTGCTGCAGTCCTCATCGGCTCTTCCGGGCCCATTGCGGGGCTTTTCCCGAGCGCGGTCAGCTTTGGCTCAATTCCTGTGGGCTATCCAGTTCCAGCGCAGTCGGCGACGCTAACCAATCTTGGGAATGGCGCGCTGGCTATCTCAAACGTGAGTTTGATGGGAAGCGGTGCGTTTTCCATCAGTGGGAACAACTGCGGGAGCACGCTTGCGGCCGGAGCAAGCTGCCAGGTAAGTATCGCCATGAGCGACACACCGGTTGGTACGTACACCGGGCAGCTTACTTTCAGTGACAATAGTTCGGAGAGCACAACGCAGATTGTGTCGCTGAACGGCTCCCGTGTTCAGCAGAGTGCTGTAACACAACTGGGCTTCGGGAGCGCGCCCCCAGCGAATGTGTGGCCAGGTTGGAATGCCGGCAGTGCTTTCACGGTAGTCGAAGAGACTGCGGGGGGAGTGCAGAACTATTCCGCGGCAGACCTCATCGGGCTGATCATCACCGGTCCTGGCAGCTTCTCGCAAACCTTCGCGGCGACGGCCTCGGGGGGGATTGCCACCTTCAATCTCTCAGGATTGCAGTTGACGACTCCGGGTGCCTATACCTACCGGGCGTTCACCGCGCCTAGCCTGGCTCTGACCCAAGCATGGGCCACTCAGACGGTCGGAGGCGGGAGCGTCGGCGTCTCCAGTTCTGCGGCAACACTCACGCTGGCCTTTATGGCCGCAGGAGAGCTGAGTACGATCCAGGTGTTGACGCAGGGAGCCCCGAACCTGGACTTTGCTGAGGCCAATGGCGGGGCGTGCGCCACCGATACAGCCTACACAGCCGGCCAGACCTGCACCGTGAATGTGACCTTCACGCCCACGGTCCCAGGGACCCGCTACGGTGCGGTAGTGCTCCAGGATGGCTCCGGCAACACCCTTGCTACGGGCTACCTGCAAGGCACGGCTTCAGGGCCGCAGATCGACTATCTGCCTGGGGCCCAGCCCACCTTGCTCGATGCCAGCGTGCTGGGCCAACCCTCGGGAGTCGCGGTCGACGGTTCCGGCAACATTTATGTCGCCGACGAAAGTAACTACGTTGTGCTGAAAGACTCGCTCTCGGCAGGCAGTTACACAGAGGGGACGATCTCCACCAGCCCGCTGAGTGCCCCTCAAGGTGTCGCGGTGGATGGGGCCGGCAACGTCTACATCGCCGATTTCGGCAACAACCGCATCTTGAAGGAAACACCCTCCGGAAGCGGCTACCTCGAAAGCTCGATCACATCCAGCAACCTCCAAAACCCTTGCGGAGTCGCCGTAGACGGTAGCGGCAATGTCTACGTCGCCGATTCCGCCAGCTATCAAATCTACAAGGAGACGCCGTCCGGCAGCACGTACACCGAGAGCACTGTGCCGGTCAGCAACCCGACCTACCCCAGTGTCCTCTGCGGAGTCGCTGTGGATGGGAGTGGCAATGTCTACGTTGCCGACACCTATAACGGCCGTCTGTTGAAGGAGGCGCTTTCCGGGGGAAGCTACACGGAAAGCACGTTGCCGATCGGTAGCGGGGCGACTCCGACTGCGGTCGCGGTAGATGGGAACGGCAATGTCTACTATAGCGATAGTTCCAATACCAGCGCGGTGTTCAAGGATACGCTGTCTTCGGGCAATTACACGTTGTCTACGGTGCCAACCAGCGGACTATACGCTCCCACCTATCTCACGGTAGATGGATACGGCAACGTCTTTATCGCCGATTCGGGCAACTTCAGGGTAGTGAAGGAAGATTTCGCCGACGCGCCAAGCCTGCGCTTCCCCACCTCGACATGGGTTGGTTCAATCGACACCGCAGACGGGGCAATGACGGTCAACGTCATGAACATCGGCAACCAGCCGTTGGTCTTTACCGCGTCTTCGACGGGCGGCAATCCGAGTTATCCGGCTAACTTCCGGGCGAACACCGGCGACGGTAACCTCTGCTCTTCGGGCGCTCCGCTGGCCCCCAACGCAGCATGCGACATCTCCGTGGAGTTTGAGCCGACCGGCGCAGGCTTGAATAGCGGCAGCGTGGTGCTGATGGACAACGATCTGAACCAGACCAACGCCACGCAGAGCATCGCGCTGAGCGGAACCGGCTTTGTCAAGCCTGCGCCCGCTATCAAATGGGCCAACCCGCCCGGCATCACCTATGGAACCGCCCTGAGCGCGGCGCAACTAAATGCCGCCGACAAAATCGCCGGCGCCTTCGTGTATTCGCCTGCCGCCGGCACAGTGCTGAACGCCGGGACGCAAACCCTCACCGTTACCTTCACCCCAACTGATCCCGGTTACTCGCCTGCGACGGCAACCGTCAAACTGGTCGTGACGAAGGCCGAGTTGATGGTCATGCCGCACTCTCCTCTGCCGGGAACGACGCAGTTCTCAGTGGGCTATGGGGACGATGCGCCCTACCTATCGGACCTTTATTCCATCACCGGATTTTGGAACGGCGACACCAGTGCGGTGGTGAGCGGTGCGCCAACCGTAACTCCAGTTTGGGGCACTCATCCGAACGTGGGCACTTATCCTCTCCTCATCGGTATAGGAAATCTGTCCGCTGCTAACTACTATTTCGTTGCGGCAAGTGGAACCATCACCGTGGTTCCATCCGTGCTCACGGTCAAGCCCAACGGCGCTTCGATGAAATACGGGAATGCCTTGCCGGCCTTTGGCTACCAAGTGACTGGGCTGAAATACGGACAAACCGCCAGCGTGTTGAGTGCGGCTCCTACCGTGACTACAACGGCCACTTCGCCCTCCGGAGTGGGTACATACCCCATCTCGGTGAACCTAACTGGAATCACGGCATCCAACTATACCCTTGTTGCCGGGCCGGACGCGACGTTGACGATCAATCCGGCGACGTTGACCGCGCGAGCCAACAACATCGGAATGAAGTTGGGCGAGACAATCCCTGCCCTGACCTACACTGTCACTGGCTTCGAGAACGGAGATACCAGTTCCGTTCTAACTGGAACAGCAACTCTATCAACCACTGCAACCTCCAGTTCGCCGCTGGGGACATATCCGATCGCCTTCGCTACTGAATCCCTGACGGCGGCAAATTACAAAGTCGTTTACGCCGGCGGAAACCTGACAGTGAGGTCGCACTAACACAAAACAGAGATCGACGGGCCGAGAACCTCTGGCCGGCCCTTTGATTCACATTGAACAGCACTTGCTGGCAGAGTGTCGTTCCGGATGGTATTCCGATGAATGCTGACCGGTACTTCCGCTCGCCCCTGCTAAATCGAGATGCCTGAACTGGAAAGGCAAGTCTGGCCGAAACACAAATCTTCGCCTCACTTCGCCTTCATCGCCATCGCCCGTGAGCAGGACAAGGACACTGTCAACGTCTATCAGGGTTTCGGCATCGGGCCGGATGCCGTTGGCGAAGTTGATCGAGCAACCCAGAAAGCACTTGTGCAAAAGTCGCCCAAACGATGTAGCGGATTCCTGTTCTGCCTGGATCGTCGGCCTGTTAGAGATCATTTGAAAACGTAGTGTTTTGAACATCCGCCGGGGCTTGGCAGTTGTCTTCTGCTTTGCTGCTGAGGACGCGGTTGAGTTTGAGACACAGGTACCGGGAGCGGAACTGTTCCGAATTAGTTCTCGCGCCATTCTTCTCTTTCAGTGGATTTTTGCGTTGAAGCTTGTATGCTGAATTTGCCGAAGAGACGGAGATCAATTCTCGATTTGAACAGTCTCGGCAGCTGACTGGCCGGGGAAATCCTTCGCGGGAGGTTTCACCATGTCTTGCAAACTGCTTATCCTTGCAGCGTTCGCCGTTCTGCTTCCATTTGCCAACCTCGCCGGCGCGCAGGACAGCGGGCAATACAATGTGCTCAAGATTCAACTCGTGGGAGGCGATGGCGGATTCGACGATGTGACTGCCGACCCCGACGGTCGCAACCTTTATGTTGCGCGCTCGGGCTCCACAGGTCATATTGGCGTGTTTAACCTCGACACGCTGGCCCAGGTGGGCGACATTCCGGGTGTAAGCGCGCATGGCGCAGATGTCGACTCGGCAACAGGCCACGGATTCGCAACTTCGAAAGTGTTCAAACGGCGATCACTCTGAGGGGCGCTCTCATTTCCGATGCAGTGAACCGCATGAGCAATTCAGGAATACGAGTCGGCCTGAATCGTGCAGAGGAGTTCACCGAGTCCTCCTATCGGCGCCTGGCGCAGAAACTGCGCAGCGACCACAAATACGCATACCTGCCGAGCGTTCTAGCGGAGGCTGGATTGCTACCTGGATATGCCTTCCCTGGCGACCCGGGCTCCTTGTCTCTCGGACTTGACCCAGATGTCGTATTTGCGGGGCGCCTCCAAGCACAACGGGAGTTTTGTCCAGGTCAAACTGTATACGCCCGCGGCCATCGTTGGTCTGTCAATGGACTTGCCCTTCATCGGCCTGGAACTCTAGGAACAGGCCGCGGACCCGAAAAGTTTGGATTCACCGAATGCCCGAGTTGCGGCTTGGCTCAGGCTTCAATCAACAACTGCAGAAGATGCAACTCGGAACTCTCGGCTGGGAATTTCGAAGCATGGGATGCTGCCGCATTTCAGGCTTCTCTGGACGAGGTGGAACCTGACAGTGAAGAGGAGAGACAGCAAGGAAGCTATGACGTGCGCCCACATCCGCAACGCGACGTACCTTCATACCCTTGGGAGATCGGCGATTGAAAATTAGGACTGCGTCGTCAAGAACATATATGGTGGATCAACCATGGACCGCAGGGTCTTCCATCAGACGGAGACGGCGAAGGAGCTGCTGTTCGTCCCGAGGGGTTCCGGATGTGCCAGAACTGCGGCGAGATTGTTCGGAAGGTTGTTCTGCCGACTCCGTCGGACTTGCGGCGCCGTGGCCGCAAGCCGACTCGGGACCCGCGTGCAGACATAGACCCGCATGCCAAGCGGTGTAATGGCGAACCAAGAGCAGTCTCGCTCGGTCAACAAACAAAAGCTGACACTCTAAGACTCATTTTGGATGGCCTTGAGGAACAGGGCGAGGACGGAGTTGCCTGGGCATGGTCGATTGGATCGGCATTGCTGGAAGGTGCGCGGAAGTACTTCGAGTTGGACGATGACGATCTCGACGTGATCGTCCAGACCGCACGTGATGGCGACGGGAAGAGTCGTGCGCTCGAAATTCTTTGGGTAGACAAGATTTTGGGCGGTTCCGGAATCATCGAAGCGTTACTTCGCGGATTTCAGAAAGTGGCAGGAGCCACGGTTCGGCACCTGGACGGGCACGATTGCCCCGCGTCCTGCTACCGATGTCTTCGCAATTATCGGAATCAGAGGGTAGACGGAGTCCTCAACTGGAGGCTCGCTATGCCCTACCTCCAAGCGGCGGCCGCGAGTGAGTTGAAGCCCCTTGCCCCCGGGAGCCAGCCAACAAAGGGGGAGGGACCCGACTGGGACGAGGCAAGGAAGGAAGGCTGTGAATCGCCGCTTGAATTGCGACTTCTCCAGGCAATCCGAGAGGCGGGACTGCCAGAACCCCTAAAACAAAACTAAGTCTACAATTCCAGTGGGCGCCTGATAACCCGATCAGATTTCGCCTACCTGACACCGAGGCGAGTCTTGATCTACGCTGATGGACTGGAGTTTCACTCCGCACTGCGGCAGCGAATCCACGATACGCGTCAATCAAATCAACTTCAATCTGAAGGTTGGCAGGTGTTGCGCTTCCTCGGCCCACAAGTCTATCGCGCCCCAGATGAATGCGTACAGAACATCCGGTTAGCCTTGAGGGTGTAGCTTGGGAAATCGGCAAAGAGCAGAAAACCGCAATAGGCGGTCGCATCTGAAGGCCGCGCCCGCCTCAACCGCCAGTAGAATCCTGTCCCACCAGACCAAATGGGGCATTGAGTTCGCATCGCACTCACAACATTTACGCACGTAACCCTAAGAAACAAAATCATTTCTCGTAGAAAAATGTGGGCTAGGTGTAGTCGAAACGCTGGCAACCCGCCCGTCCCTTCGGGCTCACGAGCGCTCTCAGGCGATTGAATCCGATATACTCTGTGAGATTGTATGAAACTTCAAAAGAAGGGAGTCCGCTGTAGTCTTGACTAAGAGTGTTCCAGGGACACGCTATTTTAGCGAAGGACACGCTGTTTTAGCGAAGGACACGCTATTTTGGCAGCGGGCAACAGTGCAGAACCATGGCAAAGAGCGTAAACAAAGTCATTCTTTTAGGAAATGTGGGCAAGGACCCCGAGATCCGCTCCACCCCCAGCGGCACCATCGTCGCGAATTTCACCATGGCCACCAGCGACCGTCAGAAAGACGCCCAGGGCAATTGGCAGGACCGCACCGAATGGCACAACCTGGTCGCCTTCACCCGCACCGCGGAGATCGTTCGCGACTACGTGAAGAAAGGCTCCAAACTCTACATCGAGGGAAAGATCCAGACCCGCAGTTGGGACGACAAGGAGTCGGGCCAGAAGAAGTATCGCACCGAGATCATCGTCAACGAACTCGCCCTTCTCTCTGGCCGCGAAGAAGGCGCCAGCGGCGGCTACAGCCGTCCCGCCAGCTCCTCCGCGGCAGGCTTCGACCAGCGCCCCGCCCCTGCAGCCAACGACTACGCCCAATCCGCGGAAATCTCCGACGACGACATCCCGTTCTAAAAAACGCATCTTGGTCACTGTGTCCATTTACTCGAATCGAAAAGAGACGAGAATCAAAAGCATCATCTCGTCTCGTTTTTGTTCTTGCGCAGTGCCGATGCAGAATTACGTGAGGCACTTTGCTGAGCTGCTACCCATTTGGCTTCCAGCTTCGTCAGCAGCGGATTGACAATATCCTTCCAGTAACCAGGGTCCGTTTCGCTCGCTTCCTCAATAAGATCCCGAAAATAGGCGAATCGGACGATGAGATCGTCATCTGTGCCGTTCAGCAAACTGGCATTTTTTCGAGAGCACCCCAAGGTAATTGCTCTTCCGATCTGCTCGATTGGAATGCTACGAGCGAAGAGGTCACGCGCGAACTTCTCGTCCGGCAGGCCGAAATCGCACTTTACGCATGCTCTAGCCCCAAGCCTTCTGCTCCATCTGCTGCCGCCAGGCTTCGTCCGCATCCGCAACTTCGGCTTCCTCGCCAACCGGAACCGGGCGACACTTCTGCCGCTCTGCTTTCGATTGCTCAACCGCCCAGAGGAAAGCGCAACTCCGCATGTATCACCTTCTGCCGAAGCAACTCACTCTCTCTGCAACTGCCCAGTCTGCGGCGGAACCATGCGCATTGTCGAACGGCTCTCCGCCGCGCAGCTCTTGCTCCGCTCTCCGCCTGAAGCTGGCAGGTGCGCAGCATGAACCCTCGTTCCCATCCTCGGCATCTGACCGCGCTTCGGCGCGCATGCAGGCCCCTTGTCTCATCTGACTCCGGATGCCGGGTCGGCTATCACTTCAGCTTCTGTTCGACGCCACTCTGTGCCCCTGCGAAGCTTCAACCCACCCTCAAAGCAGCGCATCGTCAACGTCCATGCGTTTTGCTGAGCCCACCGCAACCGAGCAGACCCATTCAAAGCATATTGCCTTCCATAGGGGCGGCTTCCTTCAAGTCGCTGTATCAGAAGCGCCCTGCATGAATGAGTGCCGACTCGCGCCTTCAGATGGGCGCTCCAGTTACAACACTAAGACTTGTGAGTAATAACAGGCTCTAGCGACCGCCCCGAATTTTTTGGTCCCATATAAATCAGCCATTGACAGAAATTTCACAAACGGTGGCTAGTATCGGTTCACCGCTGCTTGTGCCTGCCCGTTCACGGGCGATCAGGATCTTAACACACGTAACAACGGGTTTCCGCTCTCCTCTCCACGCAGTTGAAAAGCAATCGGTCTCGCTTCTCGGACTCCTCCCCACGTTGCCGCGCGAGGGCGGAATAGCCGGAAAGGATTAAGGACAAAAACATGAAGAAAACTTCGCTATTCTTGTCGGCGTTCCTGCTGACCTTCGCATTCTTCGGCTGCGGGGGCAGCAAACAAGCAACCCCTCCCCCGGCTTCCCCGCCTCTGCTCCCACAGAGCATTAGCCTGGCGCCGGCATCCGGAATGCAGGGCCAGTCGGTGCCGGTCACCATCACCGGACTGAACACTGGCTTCCAGCTGAATACCACCACGGCGAGCTTTCCGGCCGGTTCAGGCATTACGGTCAGTAACGTTGCTGTCACGAGTGGGACGACAGCGACCGCGACTCTTACCATCGCTCCTACAGCAACTGTCCAAACGAACACCATGACAGTTGCCACCCTCAGCTCTACGCAAACCGCATCCTTTAGCGTAGGCGTGGTCACGCAGGCCCCTACGGTATCGTTTGGCTCGACCTCGCCGACGTACCACAGCGTCAGTTCCATGACAGCGATGACGGCGGCGCAAAAGCTTGCCGCGCTGCAGAGCAAGGTGAAGTACGTGTTTGTAATCTTCCAGGAGAACCGCTCCTACGATCATTACTTCGGCAGCTTCCCCGGAGCCAATGGACTCTTCTCCACGTACCCCGAGGCAAACTCCAGCGACCCTTCCTCACAGCCGGGTAACACCTTTCCGAGCTTTAAATCCGTGATTCAGACGGTCACGCCCAGCGGCAGCCTGAACTATTCGACGGTGAGTCCGTTCCTGGTGCCGCGCCAGATCGTCAATCAGTCGGGTACCGTCACGCCGATCTACTCGGAAGACATGTTCTCGGTCGATCACAGCCACACCGGCTACATCAACGATTTGCACTCCGACCAGGCCACCCGCTCGGTGCCGCAGAATGACGGCTTCCCGCTCGATCAGGAAGGACTCTACTACAACACCGACAGCTCCGGTACCGGCGCCGCCATCTTTAGTGGCTCGACCCACGCGGTTCCCACCAGTCAGGTCACGCTGCAAGCCAAGCAGAAGGGCGAGATCGTGATGGGCCACGTCGACTGCGACACCATCCCGTTCCTGTGGCAGTATGCCGACCGGTTCACGCTCTTCGACAATATGCACCAGACCGCGATCGGACCTTCGACTCCGAATGCCATCGCCATGATTGGTTCGCAGACCGGCGACACGCAGTGGGTGCTCCATCCGGACAACTACGACAGCTACAGCATCAGCTATGGCTCTCCAACCGCGGTGCCGCACGCCCAGTACACGCTGCCGAATGAGACCGACTCGGCGCCGTTTGCCGGCAGCATCAGCGACAACGCGCCAATCCAGCCGCCCTTTGGTCCCGACGAAACGGCAAGCCCGGGCCAGTCCCCGACCTCCATCGGCACTCCGAGGGCCGGTCAGGCAACTCTGACCTTTGCCTCTCTTCCTCTGTCGTTCATGGGAAGTGAGATCAATACCTTAACGCAATTCGATCAGCACCCGACAGCCGATTTGGCCGACGTGCAACAAGACATGGCGACGATCGCGGTGAAAGACCCGAACGTTCCGTGGGGATGGTACCAGCAGGGCTACGGTCCCGAGCCCTTTGACGGCACGGCGATCAAGACCGATGAAAACATATATACAAACGTCCCGGAACATGCCTCCTACATCGTGCACCACAATGGTCCGCAGTACTTCGGGTACCTCGGCGATAACACCGTCGAGCTGAGTAATCTGCATGGCCTGCAGCAGTTTTACACCGATGTCGCCAACGAGACGCTAATCCCAGGCGTCTACTACATCCGCGGCGGCTATTACAACAACCTCAACCAAACTCCGCTGGATCCGAATCCGACCGTGCGGCAGGACTTCGCCGGCAACGACGACCACGGCTCGTATTCGGACTCGCAGATTTCGGAATCAATGGTGGCCGCGACCGTCAACGCGATTGCGAACAGCCCGTATTGGAGTCAGAGCGCGATCATCGTGACCTACGATGAGTCGGACGGGTTCTTCGATCATCAACCCGAACAGTTCCGCACCTGGGGCCCTGACGGGCAGCCCGAGACCGGCGGCCCGCGCATCCCATTGATCGTGATCTCGCCGTTCGCGGTCACGCATGGAGTGAGCCACGTTTACAGCGAGCACTCGGCGGTGGTCCGCTTCGTCGAGGAACTGAAGGGTCTGGTTCCACTCGGACAGTTGCCGGACGAGGCTGCGGCGTTCACCGCCGGAGCGGCCCTGTGCACCACTCCGCCCACCTATACCTCACCCACTGTCGCACCGACGCTGGTGGGACCCGGCGCGAACACGACGACAACGGCGATCAACCCATTCTGCAAGCCCAACAGCACCACGCCGCAGACCGCCCTCGGGCCTGGTGACGTCTTTCCGGGCATGGGTGATCTCACTGAAGCCTTCGACAACGACCGGCTGCTGGGGAATGTTGCCCCGCTGCCTGAAACATACGCCGCGATTCCGGCAAGTGAGGTGGTAACGCTGCCGCACTACAGTGCATCTGGCGCTTGCGCCAACGCGGCGCTCAACATTGTGCCGACGGACTATATCAACGGCAACTACAACCCGGCTCCATTCGATCCGACCGGTGCGCAAACGGCCGTGCCGGTAAGCGATCCGCCGCCCGCAGACTTCAATCCCCGTCCCACGGTGAGCCTCGGTAGCCCGTACTACAACACCAGTGGCAACACCACTGCAAACTCTCCCACCGGCACTGGAACCACCTGGCCCCAGTAATCCAGCGAAGTAACCGGGGCGGCCGCCAGGCCGTCCCGGAGAGCTGCCCGAAAAGATGGATGACATGATCTTGAAGTGGAATGGATTGCTGGCCGCAGCACTGCTCGGGCTCGCGGCGTACGCGGGCGCGGAAACACCTCCTGTCGTCGGCGCTACGCTCCGGCGGATTCAGGCGGCTGGTGAGTTTCACTGCGGCGTGGTCGTTGCGCGAGAAGACTGGAACAAGGTCGACCTGCATGGGGACTTGAGTTCGCTCAATTCCGAGATCTGCAAGGCTGTCGGTGTCGCTGCCCTGGGTACGCGCGCCAAAATCGAAATCACCACATTCAATTCTGAACAAGAGGCCGAACAGGGACTCAGCCGGTTGCGTGTGGATCTCGTGGTCGGAGTGACTCCGAGCGCCTCAGCCTCCGCGCACTGGCAGATAGCTTTCGGTCCGCCGGTGTTCTACGACGGCCTGGCGGTTCTGGTGCAGCCGGAACTGGCGGCGATGTCGCTCAAAGATATTGCTGGCCGCAAGATCTGCGTGATCGACGGGACCGAAAATGATCGCGTTCTGCAGGCGCGCGCCGATGCGGGTGTGCTCAAGATGCGGGTCTCCACATGGCAGGAAGAGGGCGAGATGGACGATGCCATGGCGACGCACTGGTGTTCTGCCGTCGGCGCCTACGTCACCCGGCTGGCGCCGCTGCGTCATGAATACCGGCAGTTGGTGAACGCACGCATTCTCCCCGACCTGTTCACACTTTCGCCCGTTGCTCCCGCCTACCGGCGCGACGACGCCCAATGGGGGCTATTGGTCGACTGGACGATCCATGCGCTTATCCAGGCCGAGGTAAGTGGCGTCACTCGTGCCAACGTGGCCGCACAAAGGACAAACGAAGACCCGGCGGTGCAGCGCCTGCTGGGAATCGATTGGGTCACGAGTCAGGCACTAGGGCTGACGAATAAGGATTGGGCCGCCACGGTAATCTCCGCGGTCGGCAATTACGGGGAAATCTACCAACGTACGATCGGCGCTTCCTTCCAGTTACCGCGCGGAGTGAATGCGCTGTGGACGGACGGTGGACTGATGCATGCGCTTCCAATCCAATGAATGCACAGACACGCGGCTGCATGCCGGGCCGGATCTTTCGCTTCCACCTTTTTATGCTGCTTTATTCGGCAAGGGGAATCGATGAAAGCTCAACAGCGTGGTAAGAATCGGGGGCGAAAAACGTCGCAGGGCCTTGGATTCAAATGACGCGTGGATTGCGCACTCGTCTCCGGCACCTGCCAGAGGCCCAAACGAGGTTCCGCCAAACAACAGACACCAACTGCACTTTAGTCCTCAGGACGGCTGGAACTCATCCCAACTGGCAACGCCTGCAGTCGCGGGCGACAAATGCCTCCATGTCGTTCAACACCGAGTTCGAGAGACAAAACCGCGCAATCTGATGTCTACGGTCGGACCGCCCCCGCCAAACCGTCCGGTTCCCCTCCAACTTCGATGCGCCCAATAAGCTCTATCGATTTCAGATCCAATACAGCGACATAGTTGTCGGGACCGCAGGCAACAAAAGCGCGGTTGGCGACTGAGTCGATGAGGATACCCGCCGCCCCGTGGCCGATGGGAACGCGCTTGAGTTCCTTGCGCGATGCGGCGTCGTGGATGACAAGATCGCCGCCTCCCAGCTTGGGCCACTCTTGCTCCGGTGCTCACAATGGGTTGCGTCTCAATTCAGAACGATGAACGTGGCTTGCGTACTCCGGATCCATTTCCGGCGAACGAAGTTGCGCCAACTCCAAGGCCTGGAGCACAAATGAATTCCACGCGAAGACGCGGTGATAGCCAAAGAACGGATTCTTGACTTCGGTCGCAAGATACTCCTGGCTCGTCGGAAAATCTTCGTCCGTATGGATCTCAGCCCAGAGGCGATTGGCGATTGCGCGTTCTGCCGGTCTCCATCCATGATACTTGCCGGTCACGTACCCGCAAACTTCAACCCTCATCCAACTTCCGCCGTTGTAATAGACGCCATCCATCGCCTTGCCCACATAGCTTGCTGCATAACTATCGCTCGCCATCGGGTGCCACTTTTCCGTAAAGTAGCTCCACTCTTTTCCCTTTGGCTTGCCGATGAAGATAGGCCGCAAAGACCCGCCTTCATCGGGAAAGGGACTGTCCTTTCTCGGCAACATGACCGGGATGTGATTGAGATGACTGATGACCATGGCATCTGTCAGAATCTTCCGCTCGAAGAGCCAGAGGGAAAGAAACTCAGGAAAGATGTCGGAGAATCCAATGGCATCGCGCATATTTCGCGCAGGGACCATCCATCCAAGATCCGCGTCGTAATAGCTTCGATACTCCTCTTCGGCCTTGGCTATGTAGCTTTCGGAGATGGATTCACTCACACCGCGAATCTCCAATGCGCGTATCACCCGCAGCAGGACAGAAAGCATCCCCTGATTCTCGCACAAGATGTTTGTGCCTTTCGGATATTCGATCACGTCCAATTGCCCCATGACGAACTTGGCTGTACAAATGCCCTCGCGTCGCGGATCGTAAGCATCCAGGCAGTATTGCGCAGCGCGCCGCAGTTTATCGATGGGCAACGCAGTGCCGAATCGGCGGCGGTTGAGGAGCGCCCACATCAACCACAGCGGCGTCGAGTCGTTGGATTTGCGCTCCAGGTTCGCAATGCCGGGTTCCACCAACGTGTTGATGGCTCCATCCTCCCCTTGATTTTCGGCCCACAGGGCAAAAACCTTCTCATTGAGTTCCCGGTTGTGTATGCCGTTGAGGGCGTAGAAGCTATCGCGCAGATACATCTCGCCAGCGGCCGAATACCAGATGCTGGGGGCTAACATGGGAAGACTTCCATCCACGTCGGCGCTCCAACTCAGCATCATGACGTCCGCATAGAGGACCTTCTCGGTTTCTCCGCCTTTGAAGTCAAGCCCGTCGGCAAGACGAAGCTGACTGGCCAGTCGATAACCGCGAAGCGTGTCCGGAACCGCATCGCTGGCAAAAACGAATACAGTTGTCGTTTGCGAATGCCCCATTTCCAGGCGGTGATTTGGCTCGCTCCGGGTCGCAATGCGATGGACTTCAATATCGCGCAATTCAAAGGCCGGCAGTCTTCCGCTTTCACCTGCTTTTCCAAAGTCGGTGAGCGAAAAAGCCAGAGCCACGCCAGTGCCTTGCAACGTAGGCACGACAAAGGATTGATGAAACTCCGTGAAAGTCGCAGGTGATTCCGGAGCCGTGTCATTGAACAGAGTTATATCGCCGAGCTTCTGGAATCGATCGTCCGTATCCCAAGCATGGACCGCAATTGGGACCGTGGAACGATACTTGAGGCGCATGGAGAAGATCTCTCCTCCTGCTGCCGCAATCGGCAAGAGAACATAGTCCTTTGCCGCCCCTGGAGAGAGCTTGACGACGCCGTCTTGCTGCTCGACCTGAATATTTCCGCTTCTCGTCCAGCGCGGAGGTACAGGCAGTTCGATGCGCGTGCGCGGAGTTTCTCCAGACAACTGGACCGTGGCTTCTCCGAATGTCTGTTGAATGAACGCTCCCTGCTCTGCGCGCTCGCCGGACTTGTGAAGAACATAGAGATTCAGGTCCGGAATGCAAGCGGGCGCGGGCTTCACGGGTGTTCCGTCGCGCCGTATTATGCGGCTCCACTGATTCCGAAATCCCGCATCGGTGAGCAGCCCTACAGTCACACCGTCGTGCGTGCGAAATCCAGCGACGGGAAAATACTCGCGGAGCGCCCCGCCTTTGCAATCCGCATGGTCAAAACTCCAAAGCTTTGCCGGCGCAGCTTCAGACTCCAGGCGATTGGATATCTGGTAGAACAGCGTAAACATATCTTCCTGGCGCAACTGAATTGTCTTCTTTACCACTTGCGAGGGAAGAACCTGGTAGCTGACTTCGACAAAGACAGTTGTGCGCAGATTTGCGAGATGCATCTCCCCAATGAGATTGACCCGCGTGCGATCCCCGGTCCACGAGACAGCTTTCCAATCGTCGGCCCGGTCTTCGAGACTGCGCTCGCTGTTTTGAAACACTGCGGAAAACTCTCCACCATGATGGTGACGCGCGATGGCTTGACCACGGTAGAGAATTGCAACACCATAGCCGCTCTGCGCATCGCCCGACACTTGAAGCGAGACGGGTCCGGATTCAGACGATAGAGTGGCATGCGCCGACTGCGGCAGAAGGGTTGCGGCAGCCGTGAGTGCGGAGAGGGAAATAAACTCGCGACGATCGAGCCTACCAAAAGTGACCATGTCTCGTGACTCCCTGCATGGTGAGGAACTCCTTATTCTGAGTCCATTCTGAGTCCGTTGATTTCGTGCGACACCAGAGTTGTGTTCCCTGGTAAGCCTCGTGCATGGCTGCCGCTCCCGGGGCTCTCGCCAACTTGGACGCAGCGGTTTCGGAAAACATACCTAAGAAGCTCTGGTTGCATCCGATAGCATTCCTCTTCCTCGGAATGAATGCTAGCAGGTCCGCTGACTTGTTGCTTTTGAGTTAAGCACAGGCGCGCGCTATGCTCCAGAATCGACTTCTAGCACGGGACCCTGGATGAGCTCGGGCGACAACGACGAAGAGTCTGCAATCGGCACAATCGGTTCATGATCGCCATGAGGGTTCAGCGTAGGGCGTCGATCGTCTCCCTCATCGCATTTCCTGAAATGGCTCCGCAAGAAACTCGTCGCCAATTTCAGGTTGTAGTGCTAGAAGCTGAAGAGGCATTTGAGTTTCTGTTTTCGGGACTGCCGTTAGGGTTTCCCATTGAAGTAGCCGTAGGCACGACGCCTGCGCCAACGAAGACTGTCACGGTGACCAACAAGGGCAATGAGCCGCTGAGCCTCAGCAAGGCCCTTACCGGTTCCGGCGATTTCACGATTGCCGCGACGTCCAGATGCAGAGCGTCGCTGGCTGCGCCGGTTCCCCCCGCCACCAGCACGACTTGCACCTACGTGGACACCTTCAAGCCGGCCGCTGGCAGCGACACCGGCACACTGACAATTACCGACAACAATAACAATGTGGCCAATTCCACGGAGACGATTCCTCTGACCGGGACCGGGCACTAAGAAGGCAGGCCCGGGAGGTCGCATCCGGGTCCGATTACTCCGCGGGAGGGCTTGCGAATCTGCAAGCCCTCCCGCAGGGCCGAGACGAGAGATCCGTGAAACCTGCAAATGAACCGCTGTGGTTTGCCGACTGAGTTAACCCGCTCTGGAGAGCGGTTGTTGCCCAGGCTCAATCGATCTTGTTTGCCAAGCGAAATAAGCAATCCCGAAACTGCTTCATCAATGGAGCGAATAGGGCTGAACCGGCATTGGAATTGGATCGGGAGCACTGGCAGCTCCCAGTTGAACTGTGCCCGCGAGTCCGGCTCCGGTCACGTTGTGGATGCTCAATAGCGGCCCGCTGTAGCCCGTCACCTCGATCTTGGCCAGATTCGCATGATGGATATTGGCCAGCGAAATGCCCTTGCCGCAAGTGCCTGTCACATGGGTAAGTGAGAAGCCCTCCAAAGGCTTGGCGGGATGAATCCCCACACCGTCCACCAGCACCGGCACATCCTTGACCCGGATGTTGCTGAAATGGAAGTTCCGTATCGTCGGAATGCCTTCGTTACCTGGAACCGGGAACTCGTCCTGTTTGCCGCTGTTCAGGATATTGAAGCGCAGAAAACCTGCCTGCGCGCCAGAGACATCCAGATCGTCCACGTAGATGTCCTCAATATATGAGCCGCGACCCGGACGGCTCTTGATGTAAATGGCAAAGGTCTTCGCGCTGGTGCATTTGCAGTGCTCAACACGGACGTTGCGGATGCCGCCCGAGGTCTCGCTGCCGATGCCGATACAGGCCCAGTGCAAATCGGAAAAGGTGCAGTTCAAGATACGCACATCCTCTGTCGGACGGTTGATGGCATAGCCTTCCGCACCGCGTCCGGATTTGAGCGAAATACAATCGTCCGCGGTGGCAAAGTCGCAGCCGTCAATCACAACCTGCTTGCAGGAGTCCACGTCGATGCCATCCGCGCCGCCGTGCACCGTGACGTTCTTGAATGCAATGTTTTCGCAGTAAGTCGGATGGATCGACCACATATCGTTCTGGCTGGTGAAGCAGTCTTCCACGCGGATGTTCTTGCAGTTGGTGAATTCGAGCAGCGCGGGATGACGAAACTGTGTTGCACGATCGACCCGGCCAACAATTGCGGTATTACCGGCAATCTTGCCGGCCCCGAGAATGCCGATGTTCTCCGCATCCATGGCCGAGACCAGGCCGATGTACCCCTTGATCCAACGGCCCTCCCACCGCACCTGGCTAAGTGGATAGTCCGCCAGATCATGGGTTCCCAGTAGCACCGCGCGCTCATCGAGGCGCAGGATGGTGTTTGATCGCAGCACGATGGCCCCGATGCTGTAATCGCCTGCAGGGACAAGAACCTCTCCGCCGCCCAGCACAGAGCATCGATCGAGCGCTTGTTGGATCGCAACCGTATCTTTTGTACTGCCATCCCCCAGCGCGCCGAACTCGCGCACATTCAGATGCACGCCGGATTGTGCCTGGGATGGCGGATGCTTGCCGGGCTGTTCATGGCTCACTTCCACTGCAACGCTTTCCGGCAACGCCGAGAGGAATGGGAGTGCGACAACACTGAGTCCGGCCTTGGCCAGAAATCTGCGGCGTGCAAGCGGGAGGGGAACCATCTCGTCCTTTCGCGGTTCTGTGCGACAAATCTCAGTCCAATTCGTGGTGCCCGGCGCGTAGCAAGCCGGAGGCTGGCTCGTCACAACGAACCTTCCCGATTGGGATCTTTGACGCATGCTGCTGGATTTCTGTAGATACCAATTCCTGAAGACAATATAGTCCTGCAACGTGAAGAAAACCTGAAGTCTCGGCGTATCCCGACTTTCAGCATCGGACGACGCTGGAGAATTCGGGCTGGCATGTCTCGCTGGCCTTGCCCGCTTGCGTGGTTCTCTGGCATGGAGAATGTGCTCGTGCGTATGATGGCTTGCAATGGAGTGCTCGCTGAGATGATTCACGCAATTCGCCTTTCTTTCCACTTCTTCGTCGCGTCAACACTCATCATTGGCTGCGCGGGAGCGCAAAGACCGATCCCACCACCCGTTACTCCGGCTCAGCGCGCACCATCGAGGCAGGCGAGTACTGGCCGTGCCCGACTGGTTCAGTACCTGGACTCCATTGCCGCCAGCTATACCGCGGCCCGCGCGGCGCAGGTCGCCGCGATTCATGACCGCGCACAGGCAGAGGCCCGGCAAGCCAGGGTCCGCAAGCAGATCCTGTCTCTGCTGGGCTCGCTTCCCGAGCGCACGCCGCTGAACGCCAAAGTATTCGGAGAGACACAGGCCGACGGCTTCCGCATCCAGAAGGTGCTTTTTGAAAGCCAGCCCGGCTTCCCGGTGACCGCTCTGCTCTATCTTCCCGATGGACCCGCAACCAAACTGCCCGCGATCCTGCTCGCGCCCGGACACAGCCCAGCGGGCAAGGCCGGTGATTACAGCACGGCCGCCGTCCTCGCTCGCAGTAGCTTCGTTGTCCTCTCCTACGACCCGATCGGGCAGGGCGAGCGGCTGCAATACCCAGACCCTGCCAAGCCCGGCAGTTCCCTGGCGACTCGGCCTACTGGCGAGCACGGCGAAGCCAGTTTGCAACCCATGCTGATCGGAGACACGCTCGCCCGCTACATGCTCTGGGACGCCATGCGCGGCATCGATTATCTCTCCCAGCTTCCGCAGGTCGATGCGCACAGAATCGGTGCCTTCGGCTGCTCAGGCGGCGGAGCTATGACTGCGCTGGTGGGCGCCCTCGATCCTCGTGTTGCCGCCGTCGCCGTGGCCTGCTACACCACCTCATTCGACACCCTGCTGCCCTCCCTCGGTCCGCAGGATGGGGAACAGTCCAACCCGCGCTTCCTCTCCGCGGGGCTCGATTTTCCCGACTGGATTGAAGTTGCAGCGCCCCGGCCTTACGCAGTCGTTGCGACTTACTCCGATATGTTCCCTTTTGCCGGAGCGCGAGCCACCGTCATCGAGGCCCGCCGCTTCTATGCGCTCTTCGATCCCGCCAGCGCGGGCACTCCTCCGGGCAGCGCGCCCCCATCGGTTCCGCCAATACCGTCTGGCCCGGCGCTCAACACCGACACAACCAACAACGTTGCCCCCATAGCGGCTCTGCAGTTCATCACCGGCCCCGGAGGCCACGGCGCTTTGACGCCCATCCTGGCGGATATAGTGAGCTTCTTCGAGCGCAATCTGAAACCCGGCGCGGACGCGGACCACCCCGAAATCCAGACCGGAATTCATTCTGCCGCGAGCCTACCCAAAGATGCCCTGAAAGTGACTCCTACAGGGCAAGTCGCAACGAGTTACCCCAAGGCTGAAACCGTCTTTACCCTCAACCGCAAGCGCGCCGCCCGCGTACTTCCCTCCCCTTCACCTGCACCACCGGCCCAAGAGCTTGGAGCGGCGATCCGCCAGACCACCGGATCGGAAACTCTTCCCGGCGCTTTCAATCCAACCTCGGAGATGCTGTCCGCCAAAAGCGGATCCTTTGTGCTTCCGTCGGATGCAGGTGGCGACTTGCAAGGCGATCTCTTCGTCCCCTCCAGTCCCGGCCGTCATCCAGCCGTTCTGCTTTTGGTCCCCGGATCGATAAAGGAGAACAACCCCATCGCTCTGGCTAACAAAGCGCGCTTCGATGCACTGGGCGCTGCCGGGAACCTTGTTCTGGCCATGACTCCGAGCCCCTCCCCGCCGGGAACAGACGATATGAAGTCGCCCCTGCTCGGGCCTTTTTATCTACTCAGCCTGCGCGCAGATCTGGTCGGCCGCACACTTGTCGGCTTGCGCATCGACGATGTGCTCCGCGCCACCGATTATCTGTCGGCTCGCCCGGACGTGGATCCGCAGCAAATCTCCGCCGTTGCCAGCGGCCACATGGGCCTGGTCCTCCTGCACGCCGCTGCGTTGGATCCACGCCTCCGCCATCTTTCCGTAGACCATGTGCTGCGGAGTTACCGCAGCCTACTCGAAGCACCCCTGCCGACCGGTGCGCCGGAAGACATTGTTCCCGGCGTTTTGCTCCATTACGATATTCCCAATCTGATTCAATCGCTTGGACCCAGGCTCTGCGAGAGAAACGCGCTGGACGGCTCAGAGGACCTCAGCCAGTCCTCCACTCCCTTGAGAACGCTCACCCCTATAGCGCCACAGTAGCGAGCATCACGTTGAGATGGTCGTATGACAATCGTTCCGAGCCCATCACTGCCCAATCCAGAACTGGAGTGGTTCGTATGTAACCAGCTCACCTGATGCGTTATTTGGAAAGTTCAACGATCTTCAGGTGATAAGGGTCGAGCAGGCTCGCCGTGGCGTGCGCTACCGTGGCCAGAGCTACTTGATAATTGACTTGCGTCTGGAGCAGCGTAAGTTCGGCTGCGGCGAGTTTGGTTTGCGAGTCGAGAACAAAGAAATTGGTCTCTGCGCCCAACTCGTACTTGCGCTGATCGGAGGCCAGGGACTTCTGAGCTAGGTCGAAGGAGATGTTGCCGGCTTCAAGTGCCTGTTTTGCCTCTTCCAACTGATAGACGGCATCGCTGACTTGTTGGGTAATCTGCTCCTGAATCTGCCGAGCGCTGTACATATCGTGCGAGCGCGAGACCAGCGCACTGCCCAGCCTCGCCTGTCCGCCTCGATTGCGGATGGGCAGGTTCAGCGTCAGGGCTCCGCCGTAGCCGGGATAGCCAAAGCCGAACGTCTGGTTCATCGAGGAGCCGAATCCTCCGGGCGCGACCAGTTGGCCGGTAGTCAGGTTGTACTCGTTGCCGCCAAGGCCGGTGCTCTGGTAGAAACCGGTAAGTGACAGGTTGGGTCTGAGCTGGTTGTGGGCCAGGCGGATGCTGGTCTGGTCGATTTCCAGCGCGTCCTTGACGACTTCAATCTCCGGACGCCGGCTCAGCGCCTGGGCAAGACTTTCTTCCAGGTCAATGCTCTGCAAGGAGCCCTGAGGCTGAGGCTGCTCGGTGAGGTTGAGCGCGAGTGAGCGAAGCTGTGGGTCCTGATTGGCGCCAATAGTGAGGCGCAGCGCATCCTCGGCCTGGGTAAGCGAAAAGCCAGCCTGAATCACCTGCACCTTGCGCGCCGCGACCTCCGACTCGGATCGATAGATGTCGAGCGGCGGCAAGGCGCCCAGTTCGAGCGCGCGTTTGTCGCGTTCGTAGCTGACCTGGGCGAGACTGAGTGATTTCTTCTGCACATCGAGAGAGCCTCGCGCCTGGACCGCGTACCAATACTGATTGACAACTTGAAGAATCGCGTCGTTGATTTCGGCTTCGAAGGTGGAGCGGGATTGCGCGAGCGAGCGGCGAGCGATGACCAACTGGGCGGTATTGGCGAAGCGGCCAGCATTTTGCAGCAGCGGCTGGGTGAATTGAAGCAGGAATGTGGAATTGAAGTAGGGATTGAAATAGTTGTAGGAACTGTTGGTCGACGATTTGCCGCTGCTGAGGCTGGCCTGCACGATGGTTCCGGTTGTGAATGTCTGCGAGAGTGCAATCTGGCCGGTTTGACTGAGAGCGTTGACCGCGACATTGCTGGAAACTCCCACGCCCTGCAACTGGCTGTAACTCGGAGTGGAATAGCGGTTGATGTTGAGCGTGCTTTGCAGCGTTGGATCGAAAGGCTGATGCATGCCGAGCAGATTGAACTTCTGGTACTCGACCTGGGTTTCCTGAAGGAGGACATTGCTGTTGTTTTCAAGGGCCAGCAGAATGGCGTCGCGCAGGCTCAGTGTGAGCTTGCCGTCCTGCACATAGGCTTGCAAATGCGCTGGCGCGGGCAGCTTCTCGGAACGCACATGCGCGGTCAACAGGCCGCGATAGCTCTCTGGAGACTGGGCCGAGGCCGATGCGAAAGGAAAGAGGAGAAAAAGCAGTACGCAAAATACGAGCTTCATTGCAGAACTCCGGAATTGTGCCGTGAGCTTGGGATGAACTGAGAACATGGACGAAGGCGCGACGAGGTCGAGATCACTTCCCTGCCGCCTATAGCAAAACCAGAACTACCGTATCTCGGAACCGCAGCGCCCAAGTTGACGCGACCACCAGGGAGCGGCGGCCTTGTACGGGACTCACCGGGGCACACCAACTCTGGTTTCGCTCTATTCATAACGAATCGCCTCCACGGGATCGAGGCGCGCAGCCTTGGTAGCTGGATAGATGCCGAAGACGAGGCCAACGGAGATCGAAACAAGAAACGCCAGGGCGATCGAGCTGAACGTGACGATGGTGGACCATCCGGCCAGCCAAGCGATTACGCGCGAGATGAAGAACCCGAATGCCACGCCGATGGAGCCTCCCGCAAAGGAGATCATCGTGGCCTCGACAATGAACTGGCGAATGATGTCGGATTGGCGCGCGCCAACGGCGCGGCGCAGGCCAATTTCGCGCGTGCGCTCGAGGATGCTGGCAAGCATGATGTTCATGATGCCGATGCCTCCTACAAGCAGAGAGATGGAGGCGATGGCCACCATCACGGTATTGAACATCTGCTCGGTGCGCTTTTGCTGAGCCAGCAATTCGGCGGGAACGATGACGCTGTAATCGTCCGCGCCATGATGAGAAGAATCGAGCACGGCGTGGATGACCTGCGCGGCTTCCGAGAGATTGCTCTTGTCGTTCATGGCCAGATAAATACCATCAATTTCGTCCCTGACATCGCTGTAACTATCTTCAAGCCTCAGCATGGAAGACTTGAGCGGGATGTAGATGTTGTTGTTGACGTCCGTCGACGAGGCTGAAGCGTCGCTCTGCGAACTGAGCAACGGGCCGACGACGCCAATGACACGCAGCCACTGCTCGTTCACTTTGACGTACTGACCAATGGGGTTTGCGGCTCCGAAGAGATTCCACTTGGCGGCCGCGCCGAGAACGCAGACCGGCGCACCCTGATCGTCATCGGATTGGCTGAAAAAGACGCCATTCAAGACATTGAGGCCGGCGATGCGCTGATAAGTGGAATTGACGCCGAAGACAACGGGTATGTCGCGCTGCGATTTGGGCAGTGTCTTCTGCGGCGTCAGACGCTTGCGCGGAGTAGCATCGACGACGCCATCTACATCGTCGCGAATGATGCGGTAATCCTGAAGAGTGAGGCCGGGCGAGATCTTGCGAACCTTTTGATGGGCCTGCCACTCCATGGTTTCCTTGGCTTCGACAATCAGATTGTGCACCCCCATCTGTTCGATCAGGGCCATCACCTTCTGACGCGCGCCCGCGCCGATGGAGAGCATAGCCACAACAGCCGCGACGCCGAAGATCATGCCCAACATGGTGAGCAACGAGCGCAATCCGTGCAGCAACAGATTCTGAACGCCGAGTTGCACATCGCGCATCCACTGCTGGTAGGTGATCAAAAATCGTTCCGGGATCAGCGTTTCAATCGCCGCCATTATGGAGTCCCTTCGATACCGCCGTTTGCGGAACTGTTCGCAGAGGTTTTGCGCGGTGCGGTGGGATCGATAAGGGCTACCATGCTGTCAACATCGACACCTTCCACAGCCGCCCGGCTCTCGCTCTGACTCTTGATTCTGACCTCACGCTGATCGTAGCCATTGCCCGACTTGACATACACGATGCGCTTTCCCTCTTTGAGGAAGAGCGCCTGGCGGGGAATGGTGATCACATTCGACAGCGTGCCGCCCTTCAATAGAATCTGCGCGGTGAAACCGGATCGCAGATGCGGATCGCTCTCGGATAGCTGAATAGCCACTTCAAAGCCGCCGCTGGAACTGGTCTCCCACATCGGATGCACCGACATACCGCCCAGGCTTTTCACAACACCATGAAACACGCGGCCTGGCAAGGCATCGAAAGTGACCTCGACGGGCTCCCCCTGGTGAATATTTCCGTGGTCCTGCTCGCTGACTTTGGAGATAAGATCGAGACTCATAGGGTCTACAACATTGGCGATGGCCGTGCCAGGGTAGACCTGATCACCGGGGCGAAAATCCGGAAGGCTCATTCCGGTGAAATAAATTCCGCCTGCTGCCTGCTGGTTCTTCTGAATCGAAATGAGCCCATCCATGGGCGCGACAACTTTCATTTTTCCCAGATTCTGCTGTGCCTGATCCATGGCGAGTTTGGCTTTGTTGGATTTTTCCTGTGCCAGATAAATTGCCGCCTGCCCAGTGGCTTTGTGCGACTCGGTGTCCTTTACCAACTCCGCTAGAACGCGCTTTGCCTGATCCAGCGCGAGCAGATTCTTGTCGGCGTCGATCTTGCTTTCAAGTTCGTTCTTCTGCACGTCCAGTTCGGCTCGGCGCACGCTGTGGCGAGCCTTGAGCAAGGCCACCTGGTCTTGAGCCGCGAGGACGACCGCATCCGCCTTGGCCTTGGTTATCTCCTGCTCGGCTTGCAACAATTCGGAGTGATTCTGCTCCAGTTTGTAGTGCTGCTCGCTGGGATCGAAGGCAAAAACCAGGTCGCCTTTCTTGACCATTCCACCGGTGCGCGCCAGATCGGTGATCTGCAACGAGTCGCCGCCGATGGCCGGAGCGGTAAGCATCATCTCGTGACTGGCGCGGAGTTCGCCGGTGGCATGCACATCGAGATCGAGCGCGCCGCGCTTGACCGCGGCCAGAGGAACCTCATCCTTTTTCGATGGCAAATGAACCCGATTGGCAGCGACCACTGCACCAACGACGCATATGAGGAGCACGGTGATGATGATGGATGTGAAAACCCTATGTCGTTTCATGCGGACGCTTTCACTCTTTCACCGTTGGATCTTTGAGGGAGACCAGGTCTCCGGCGCGTAGTCCGTTGGCCACCAGAACGCGATCGCGGCTGCGTCGTTCAATCTGAATGGCGCGCTCTTTGAAAGCGGAGCCTGTCCATACATAGACCACAGTCTGACCGGATTTGACGAAGGAAGCCTGTGCAGGAATGGTGATGGCGTTCGCGATGCGATCCACGATGACTGTCAACTGCACGGTCATGCCCGGCTTGAGACGTGCATCGGCCTGATCGATCGCGATCTCGATATCGAAGTCTCGCGGAAAAGGCCAGCCCGCGGAAAAATCGGAACTGGCAATCGTGCCAATGCGCTCCACCTTGCCTGTGAATTCGCGGTCCGCTATGGCGTCCAGTTGCACGGTGACGGGCTGCGAAACCGCCAGACGGCCCCGCTCGGTTTCATCCACGCGCGCGGTCACGCGCAGCGACGACGCGTCGGGAAGCTCTGCGATGGCTGTCCCGGGCCAGGCACGCTCTCCAGCCTTGAAAGGAGTCTCGTTGCCGTTGTGCCAGATCTTGAGCAGACTGATCGTTCCGCTGGCAGGGGCCTTTAGCGTCATGGCAGCCAGAGATGTGCTCGCCCGCTCGGCGTCATAATTTGCCTTGTTGCTGGCCTGTTTCTTGCTGTCGATTGCGGAAACATCGACGGATTGATCGGTCTTGAGTTGGGTCTCTGCCTGCAGCAGGGCCTGTTCTGCGTCGGCAACTTTCAGATTGGCTTCCTCCCCCTCGATTTTGGAAACCACTTCGCTCCTGCTGGCGTCGAGCTTGGCCACGGAGAGGTCATAGCGCGCCTTGACCACTGCGGTTGTATCCTGCTCGACAGTCAACCGGCCCTGGGCGCGAACCTGCTCGATCTCGGCCTGCGAGGACTTCAGTGTGGATCGGTATTGCGCCAGACTCTGTTGTGTTTGTGATGGATCGAATTCGACGACGACATCGCCTTCTTTCACCTGGGTGCCGTCGGGGACGAGTTTCAGAATCTGCAGGTCGCCGGCATTGGCGGGGGCAATGATAGTTTGAGACTTCATTGCCTTCAGCTCGCCGCGTAATTGAATGACATCCAGAAATTCGCCGCGTTTGACCTGAAAGGTCGGAAGCACTGGAACTTTTTTAGAGGAGTGAGACAGGGCATAGAGACCCACACTGGCCAGGGCCAGAGCGGCAACCACGACCAGTGTCTTTTGCTTGTGACCGGCTTTCGGCTTCCAGGGCATCATTTGGATGTGCCCCCGAATTGGCTCCCGGCGCTGCTTTCGCCCGCGAGATCGACCGCCGCGGAGAGATCCGGCATCAGCCGGGGATCGCTTCCCTGGACAGAAAACGTAGCCGAAAACTTGCGCAACTGAGCGGAGAAATCGCCTTTCTGGCCGAGGGGATCGATGGAATCCAGGCGTCCCGGAAAGGTAAGTTCTGGATAGGCATCCAGGTGGACTGCAACCTGTTGCCCAACACTAAGGCGGAGCAGATCCTCCTGGTTGACGGGAACATGGACCTCCATGCGCGAAGGGTCGATGACTTGCAGAAATGGCACACCGGGGCGAACCTGATCGCCTTCCACCACCTCTCCCATGTGGCCACTCTTCCAGATGGTGTTGAAGACAACCAGTCCGTCAATGGGCGCGCGAATTTGCATCAAGGCTGCATTGGCCTGGGCATGGAGCATGGTCTCGCGGGTGCGGTCGCGCTGAATCTCAAGGATGCGAATGGAGGCCTGGGCCGCCTTGCGTTTCAAGTCAAAGGTCGCTTTCAATTGTGTGAGTGTTGCCTCGGCTTCATCCAGATCTTCGCGGGCCTTTTCGGCATCGATGCGCGAAAGCAGCTCGACTTTCTGCATTTCCAACTTGGCTTTGCTCAAGGCGCTCTCGGCCTGCTTGATTTCTGTTTCATCTTTGGCCACGGCAGCCTCTTCCTTGGCCTTGGCCTCCAAAACGTTTTCATTCTGGGTGGCGCTCGCGGCCTCGCGGTCGATGGAATCGCGCAACTGCGCCTGACGGTCGAACTCGACCAGCAGATCTCCTTTCCGAACGCGTGCTCCGCTGGCGATAAGCTTGGTGATGGTCAGGGTGCTCACTTGCTGACCGGCCAGAAGCGGGGCCTGAATGGCGCGAGCTTCGACGGCGCTGGTGGTTCCCTTGAGACGCAGGGTCATGCTTGGGGTTGCGGAAAGCGAGGAAGAATTCAAGGAGAGGCTAGCGGTATTTGCTCGGCAACCTTCGGCGAAGAGGGAAAGAACGATTGCGCCGAAAGCAAGCAGTGCTTGCCCGCTCCCAAATCGACGCATTTGGCTTCGGCCGGCTACGGTCGCGGATTTTGCGGAGGCTCCTTCATTCCTGGAAAGGACGACGCTGCTATGCATGGCAGCCAACTTCAACCAAGGGCAAAAACATACAGGTCTGCTCCAGTGTTATCGATTCATTCCACCAAATATACAGAATGGCCCACGCCGAACCATTTCGGCACACCCACAGCACAAGCCAACTCCGAGCATGAGTAACCAGAGCCGAACAGTCTGACTCTTGGACGCGCAAGCTTCGGTTTTCGCTCACAGATAAATAGGTTTACGAGTAATTTGGCTCGGATGTATGGCCGTTGCGCCTCGACACTCGCGGCCCATTTCCAGACGATCCCGGAACCATACAGGCCAAGTTCGGCTTGGAACAATGCAGCCTTCTGGCCTTCGTGGCGAACCATTGGCAGGCAACAGAGGCTTGCAAACAAGATCCGCATTCTGGTCAGTTTTCAGTCGGAATCCTCGCGGCCTCGTCCACCACCAGTACGGGTATACTCTCCTCGCGGCTTTCGATTCTCAACCCCAGCTGATCTTCCAGCGCCCTCTTCCACGAAGTGAACGCATCGGTGCCCGACTCGGGCCGAAGATCCACGCTGAAGTCGAAAACGCCCGCGAGCCCTGTCTTGTCCAGCACTGGAATTTGGGCCCCGCCCGCCCTGACCGGCTCAGCCGGGTTGTCCACGGCCGGTATGGAGAACTGCACGGCAAGCAAATCCGCAAACTGGCGCAGATCCCCATGAAAATGAAATCCCGCTCCCGCCCCGATGGTTTCTCCCTCGTGGAACGGGCGGATTTTGGGGCCTGTTTTGCCGACTTCCAGTTCATAAACGAGCATCGCGCGCATCTCGTTGTGCTGGGTCACTTTGAACCGCTCGGCAACCAGGCTGCGCAGCATCAGCGCCATTTGTTCCCTGGTGGCCGCTCCCGCAACTCGCGCGTCGATATCGTATTCGTTCCGGTCCAACCAGTCTGGGCCCGACACTTGATTCAGTTGCAGATGGTGAGCCTCAGCCAGCAGGCGTTTCAGAGTTATATTCCTGCCGGTAACTCCGGCCGCCGAGTAAGTGAGCTGATTGTTATAGTCCGGCCCGACCGGGCTTTGGACCGGCCTCACCGAAGCAACGTCGAACGCCGTCACTGCCGTGGTTGGCTGACCAAGGGCCGCTGAACTCGAGAGCGCGAGCGAAAGGAGGAGGGGAAGCAGGCGCATGGCAAATAGCATATGCGCCGACCGAAGAATCGGCAATTTGGAAATGGAACCGCAGACCTTTGGCTCCCCGTCCCCAGCCCGCTCTACGCCAGCGCCGCATTCAGGTTATCGATGGCCTCGTCGATCTCCTGCGTGTTCTTGAAGCCCACCGTCACGCAATCCACTCTGGCGTTGCGGAAGGCAAACTTCATGGCTGCCGCGCGGTCTTCATGACGCGTGAAGGTGCCGTCGCCCACCAGCTTCATGCTGATCACGCCCATGCCTTCCTTTTGCACCTGCTTCACGTGCGCCACCACTTCGGGAATGTTGCCCGGACCGCTGTCGTTGAAGTCCTGCGCATCCATGCGCGTACCGTTGTGGTTCATGCGGATCATGGCGATCTCCAGCCACTTGTTGCCCGGCATCTGGCGCAGCGCGGGCAATCCATGCACCGACGCGCCGCGGCGCAGAATCGTCTTTTTCTCCTGCGCTTCGAGGATTCCGTCCTGCCAGCGCTGGGTCTCCGAAACCCACTTGTCGGTGTGCTGATAATGCAGCAGCATGATGTCGAAGTACTCGGTGTCCGAGGTCCGGCGCATCTCGTCGAAGCGCACATGCGGGTCCACGCCCTCGTCCGTCCTGACCTTGGTCATGAGCTGATAGTTCTCGCGCGGAATGCCTTTAAGAGCCTTGCCCAGCATCGCAGGAGTCACATAGTCCTCAGCAGTTTCAAAGAACCGTATGCCGCGGTCATAAGCGTAATGCACAAGCCGTGTGAATTTCTCCTGGCCCAGGTCCTTCTGCACATGTCCGTTGTTGCTGCCCGTGCCGAAGGCTAGCCGCGTAACCCGCATGCCCGTTTTGCCCAAAGTCACCATGTCGGTTGCCGTGGGCCGCGCCGCATGCAGCGGAAGGCTGCCGACCCCTGCCAACGTTCCTGCGGCAAGGCCGGTCTTCATAAAATCGCGCCGAGTAAACCTGCTCATTGAAACCTCCATGAACTTGCCAAAATGGACGTGCCGGGAAGGATTAGCCGGGTAAGCTAATTCCCCGAATCGTAGCACAATTCTCAGGGTCGATGTTTGAGCCGCTCGAAGGTCGCGAAGGCGCAGTGCGTCTGATCAGCTTCTATTCCCGCGTCAACTCGAATCGGTAGCCAAACCCTTTGGAATTATCCAACAGGCGGAAGCTGCGCGGCTTGAACTCGTAGAGTGTGCTGCGGGCAATAGCCAGCCGAAGAATGCCCCCCATCTGGAACCGCTCGCAGTAATTTTTGACGAGAACCTTGAGTCGCGCCGGATCGGCGACTGCCGAGGCCACTCCGCGTATCTGCACGCCGCGTATCTCTTTCCAGTCATCGGTTTGCGGATACACCGCGACCGCGACATTCGGCTCCCTGTGCAGATTCCTGCTGTGCTCGCTGCCCGCCGATGACAGCCAGTAGAAGTTCAGGTCGGTGTCAACGATATAAAACAGCGGCGCAACGCTCGGGATACCGGCTTCATCGACCGTGGCCAGCGAGAGCGTGCTCTGCTCGCGCAGCAGTTCAGCAATCCGATCAAGCTGCGCCGTGCGGTCACTTATCGCCTTGGTCATCGTGCTCCCGCCGGAACAGGAGCCATACCAGCCGGCGTCCGGCTGCCTGGAACGGAGCTGGCGCTGATCTTCTGCTGCGCAACGCGCACGGCCGGATCCTCGGGAAAGACTTGGCGGTATTGTCGAATCACGTTCTCTGCTCTCCACGCCTTGCCATTCGCAGTGTACCGCAGTGCCAGCCGCGCCACCAACGGACCGGAGTATGGATAGGTGTCCACTCCGCGCTCCAGGACCTCTTCCGCCTGCTGCGCATTGCCCTGGTTTTCCAGTGCCGTCGCAAGGTTCAGGAACGTGCTCTGATCTTCCGATCCCAGATCGAGCGAACGCGAAAAATATCCTGCAGCCTTGGCGTTGTCCTTCTTCTCCGCCAGTTCATAAGCGCCCAGAGCATTCAGTACCTGAGGATCGTTGGGGGTGATTCGGCTCAGATCATTCAGCACCTTGAACCACAACGGCCACAGCGATGGATCCTTGCGCGCCGCCGTCCAATAGGCCTCCAGCATGGATGGCTCCGGCATGCGCGCGTCCGCTTGCGGCGGACGGTTCATCCACAGCAATCCCGGCAGGTCGGGCTTGGGCTGCTCGAACGCAATCTCCGGCAGCGGCTGCCCCGGATACCGCACAATCCGGTGCTTGGTGTCGTTGGAGTGCGCAATGCCCGCCACCGGGCGCTTCTCCATGTGGCATTCGATGCAATAGTCGCCAACCGCAACCCGCTTGGGATCATCGGGTTTGAGCGTGCAGTTCGTCCCTACGTGGCTTGGATTCTCGTGACAAGTCAGGCACGCGGCGCGGTAAGCGGCCTTCTCGTACCCCGGCTGCGGGCCATGATGGGTCGAGTGGCAGGTGCTGCAGGTCACACGCCCATGGCTGGCCGTGTAGCATTTGCTCAGTTCCAGCGTCGAGTTTTTCCACCACAACGGCTGTTCCAGGCTGCCGCGGATGGGCGGATTGGTCTCCAGCCGGTCAGCCTCGGCGCGCTGTTCGGGTTTGATGGGGCGCTTCACAATGGCCAGTGTCTGGCTCAGCGGCGTGCCCGGCCTGAAGTCCAGATCGTTCTTCCCCGGATACAACACCACCGCGTCGCCGGCCTGGTGGCAGTTACGGCAAATGTCGTCTTCCAGCTTTGGCGAAAGCTTGGCCGGATTCACGATCGACGTGTCCACCTCGTTCGGTCCCAGTATGCGGCCCTTTTTCGCCTGCATCTCTTTCACATGCAGCGCGCCGGGTCCGTGGCAGGCCTCGCAGCTAATGCCCAATTCACCGAAACGAAAAGGCGGGTCCTTGTACCTGCCGTCGTGATACATTCCTTGGCGGTTGAACACAGGATCCGGTTGACCGTTGTGGCATACCAAACAACCTGTTGTGATCAGCCGTGTGAAGCCCGGATCGTCCGCCACGTATCCTGGCGAAAGCTCCCACGTCTTCGACGGCGCATAAAACGAAAGCGGGGCCTGGAAGATCCAGTCGCCCACATGAAACAGATAGGAATAGCCCGTGCGCTCACCGCCTGAAACCCAATCGATCTTGTGCGTCGAGGTGTAGATCTTGCGCCCGCTCTTGTCCAGTTCATAGCCACTCTGGTAGACGTCTCCGCCCTGCTGATAGACCACGTAGTAGCGGTTGTTCTTGGCGTTGAAGACCGTAACCGGCTTGGGCACGCGCGACAGTTCCACAGGCGAATTCGCCGGAGCCATGGATTGCCCATGCGGTGTGGGCATGTAGCTGTGATTGATCTCTTCATGACAGCCCGAAGTCCCGCAGCTCTGCGAGCCTACATACGCCACCGATGGATCGGTATTCCGGAAGATGCTGCTCTGGGCTAGCAGACCGGGCGCGCACAATAGCGCGGCCAGCAGGGCGGAAGAAAGCACGGAAATTGACGAAGGAACAGGAACGGTGTTGCGGCTGAAATGCGGCATCAGAATTCGACCCATGGAAATTCGACCTTGGGCCAGAACAGGCGCGCTCTCTTTTATCTGCAACACGGGCACGCTCAGCTTCGCAACTGGCCAGCTAAGGTTAGCGCAGGCTTGAATCAAGGGTCAACCGTTCGCACGGTAGCCGTGTATTTCCGTGATCCCGACCCGAATCTGGGTGCCCCAGGTCCGGGGTCCCCGCGGACAGGTCTTTGTCCGCGGGGTGGAAGGGCCTCGCCTTTGGGCACCTGGGAAAGCACAAAACTACCCGGTCATGGTGAGAGCCCTACTCGGCTCCCTCTTCTTCCGGCTCGCCCAGCGGATCGTGGTCCCGGTCGGTAATCTCCGCGATTGCCGCTAGCCGCGACGCTAGTTCTGGCGTCCACACCCCCTCCGGCACGCGCCAGCTCCAGTTTCCGGCCGCAACCGAGGGCGTGTTCATGCGCGCTTTCTCGTCCAGCTCCAGCAGATCCTGTGCCGGGACAACCGCCACTTGGGCCACACTCGCCTCCACCGCCCGAATCAGCGGCCACACCGGATGATCGTTCACCGGTCCCAGGTAGGATTCCAACGACGCCCGCTCGGTCGCGCTGGCAGTCTTCCACCAGCCCTGGGTTGTGTTGTTGTCATGTGTGCCGGTGTAGGCTACCGTCTCGCTGGTGAAACGGTGCGGCAGATGAATGTGGGCGCCCTTGCTGCTAAAGCCGAACTGCGCCACCTTCATCCCCGGCATTCCTCTCTCCAAGCGGAGAGCGTCCACCTCGGGAGTAATCAGGCCCAGGTCCTCGGCCACCAGCGGCAACGGCCCCAGGGCTGCTTCCAGTGCTTCAAAAAGCTCTTTGCCTGGCGACTTGATCCACTTGCCTTTCACCGCAGTCTCTTCCCCAGCGGGAATCGACCAGTACGCTTCGAAGCCCCGGAAGTGATCCAACCGCACAATGTCATACAATTCGCAGGCGCGGCGAATCCGCTTCACCCACCAGTCGAAGCCCTGCCGCTCCAGCACATCCCAGCGATAGAGCGGGTTGCCCCAGCGCTGACCGGTCGGCGAGAAATAATCTGGCGGAACTCCGGCCACATGGATCGGCTGCAGATCCTCATCCAGCTCAAACAGTTCCGAATGCACCCACACATCCGAAGAGTCCATATTCACAAAGATCGCCACATCGCCCAGAATGCGGATTCCGCTCTCTGCTGCCTTCTCGCGCAGGCTATTCCACTGCTTGGAGAAGGCAAACTGCAGCACTTGCTCTTCGGCCAGCTGGCGTCCATGGGTCGCCGCGACCTTTGCGAGTGCTTCGGGCTGACGCCGCCGCAGCAGCTCCGGCCAAACCGTCCAGGCCCCGGTGTTGAACTGACGTCGCAGCTCGGCAAACAGGGCGTAATCCACGAGCCAGTCCGCCTGCGCGCGGCAAAACTGCTCGAATTCCTCCCACTGCGCGACCAGCTTCGGGTCGTTCGGCCCGCGATCGAGAAAATTCCCCGCCGCTTCGTAGAGCAGTTTTCCTTTGCGCCATTCCACATCGCCAAAGTCCACGTGACCGCTGCGCCCGGCATGATTGGCCAGCCGTTCCCCATCGATCCAACCCCAGTCGGAAAGAAACTCCAAGCTGATCAGGTGCGGATTGCCCGCAAAGGCCGAGGAGCCCGCGTAAGGCGAATTGCCATATCCCGTCGGGCACAGCGGCAAAACCTGCCACACGTGCTGCTTCGCCGCAGCCAGAAACTCCACAAATGCAAAGGCGGCGGGGCCCAGGTCACCAATGCCGCCATACGACGGCAAAGAGCTTACATGCAGCAATACTCCGGAGGAGCGTTGAAATTCCATGGTTGTATTATCGACTGATCGAGCGATCCGGCGATTCCTCGCCGAGGCATTTTGGCCTATTTCTGCACGGGACACAGGACCTCTGGAATGTCGCATTTACCGCGTCAAGGAATTCCTCGGTTTCCGCGACCATCCCACCGGGTGACCAGGATCACACCAGCTCGCCAGCCTTTCCTGAATAATTCTTTGTAGTCCTTTAGAATGCCTCTAGATCAGATCTTCCGATCCCTCAGGCGTTTGGGCTGAGACCCATTCCGGCTGGGCCGGAGAGATTTTCCCCTTTCATTGCCAGCCTCGGCTGAGTCGGAGTCGCTTTCATGTACAAGATCCTCGAAGCCCGCACCGTAGGCTTCAAAATCAAGCAATTCGTGATCGAGGCTCCGCGGATCGCGCGCAAGCAGCGGCCGGGGCAGTTCATCATTCTCCGCCTGCACGAAAATGGCGAACGCATCCCCCTGACCATCAAGAGCTCCGACCCCGCGGCGGGCACCGTCACCATAGCGGTCCAGTCCATCGGGAAAACTACTTCCCTGCTCAACTGCCTCGAAGCGGGCGACCACATCCTGGACATCGTCGGCCCCCTCGGCCATCCCAGCGAGATCGAGAACTTCGGCACCGCGGTGATTCTGGCCGGCAGCGTGGGCACCGCCATGGCCCTGCCCACCGCCCATGCGCTCAAGGCCGCCGGCAACCACGTCGTCTTCATCGAGGGCGCGCGCAACACCGAGATGGTGGTCTTTGAAGACGAGGTCCGCCAGGCCAGCAACGAAACCTACATCATGACCGACGACGGCAGCTACGGCGAACAGGGTCTGGTCACCAAAAAGCTCAACGAGCTGATTGCCGCCGGCCGCAAGATCGACTTTGTGCTCGCTGTCGGCCCGGTCCCAATGATGCGCGCCGTGGCCCAGGTGACCAACCCCCTCGGCATCAAGACCATGGTCAGCCTCAACTCCATCATGGTCGACGGAACCGGCATGTGCGGCGGCTGCCGCGTCGTCCTCGACGGAAAAAGCAGTTTTGCCTGTGTGGACGGCCCCGAGTTCGACGCCTCCAAGGTCAATTTCGAAATCCTGATGCAGCGCAATGCCATGTATCGCGACATGGAGTCCGAGTCGCTGAAGCGCTTTGAAGAGAAAAAAGCCCAGGAAGTAGCGGAAGTCCGTTGCCAGCTCGCCGCCCGCCTTGCCAAAGAGGAGACTCATTATGCCATCTAAGAATCCTCTTCCTCTTAAAGAGCGGATGCAGATTCCGCGCACCCGTATGCCCGAGGCCGACGCCACTGAACGCAGCCGCAGCTTTCAGGAAGTCAACCTGGGCTTCTCCATCATTGATACCGCCTCCGAGGCCGCTCGTTGCATCGAGTGCGCCAAGCCCGGCTGCGTGCGCGAGTGCCCGGTCGGCGTCAAGATCCGCGAGGTCGTCGAACTGATCTATGCCGGCGACATCCTCGCCGCCGCCGCCAAAATCCGCGAAGACAACGCCCTGCCCGCCGTCACCGGCCGCGTTTGCCCGCAGGAGCACCAATGCGAGGGCGGCTGCGTCCTCGGCAAGAAGGGCGAGTCGCTGGCCATCGGCAATCTCGAGCGATTCGTCGCCGATTACGAGCGCACCAGCGGCCAGCTCGGCCTGCCGGCCATTGCTCCGTCCACCGGCAAGGCCGTGGCCATTGTCGGCAGCGGCCCTGCAGGACTCAGCGCTGCGGGAGACCTCATCCAAAAAGGCCATCGCGTCCGAGTCTTTGAAGCTCTCCACGAGATTGGCGGCGTGCTGCTTTATGGCATTCCCGAGTTCCGCCTGCCCAAGGTCATCGTCAAGGGCGAAGTGGAAAACCTGCGCAAAATGGGAGTCGAATTCGAAACCAACGTCGTGGTCGGCAAAAGCGTCACCATCGACGAGTTGATGCACGAAGAGAATTACGACGCCGTCTTTGTCGCCACCGGCGCAGGCTTGCCCGTGTTTCTCAACATCCCCGGCGAGCACCTCAACGGCGTCTACTCCGCCAACGAGTTTCTGACCCGCGTCAACCTGATGCGCGCCTATCTATTTCCGGAGTCCGACCAGCCGGTCTACGACTGCCGCGACAAACACGTCATCGTCGTCGGCGGCGGCAACACGGCGATGGATGCCGTGCGCACCGCCCGCCGCCTGGGCGCAGCCTCGGCAACGCTGGTTTATCGGCGCTCTGAAGCTGAAATGCCGGCTCGCGCCGAAGAGGTGAAGCACGCCCGCGAAGAAGGCATCGAATTCCGCCTGCTCACCAATCCCATCGAGTTCCTTGGCGACGAAAAAGGCCGCCTCACCGGCGCGCGTGTCGTGAAGATGGAGTTGAGTGAGCCGGACGCGAGCGGCCGCCGCCGCCCTGTCGAGGTCGAAGGATCTGAGTATCTTCTGCCCGTCGACGTCGCCATCATCGGCGTTGGCACCACCGCCAACCCGCTGATCCAGAGCACCACGCCCGATCTGGCCACCAACAAGTGGAATTACATCGTCGCCGATGAGCAGAGCACCCGCACCAGCAAGCGCGGCGTCTTCGCCGGCGGAGACATCGTCACCGGTGGCGCCACGGTGATCCTGGCCATGGGCGCGGGCCGCAAAGCCGCCGCGTCCATCCACGATTACTTGCAGGGCGACGGAAGCTGGTGAAAAGCAGGGAGTAGGGAGTAGGGAATAGGGAATAGGGAATAGGAACCGGCATCCCTGCCTTATCTGCCGCGCAGGTGGAATCCTCTAAATCCGCCAAACTTCCGCGTATAATCTAGCCACCATGAAGCTGGTTGATGAGTATCTCGGAAAAGTTCCGAACTCCGCGCTGTATCACTATACGAACGCAGCTGGGTTGATCGGCATTTTGAAAAGCAAATCTATCTGGGCAAGCAGCATTCATCATCTGAACGACACCCAGGAGTACAAACATGCCGTCCGGATGATGAGCGATGAGTTGGAAACAAGGCTCAGGAATATCGGGTCGCAGTCTGGGCTGGAACGGCTATATGGCACCGAAGGTCCTCTCAGTCTACTGCGGGAGAATTTGGAGAATCTGAAAGAAACTCCCCTTTATATTGCATCATTTTCTGAGCATAAGGATGTTCTGAGTCAGTGGCGAGGCTACTGCCAAGGGAGCGACGGATTCTCGATTGGCTTTATGCCACAAACTCTAACTTCCTTAAAGCAGGCTGGATTTCAACTTGTGAAGTGCGAGTATAGCGAGAAGGGCCAGAAAAGGTTATGTAACGCACTGATTGATTCATATCTTGAAATGGACTCAACGTCCAATGTCAAGCGCTCCCTCTGGCGTCTGGGACGCGAGTTGAATTGGCGTTCAAAGTTCTCGTTTCTGGCGGCGGCAATTAAGCATAGTGGATTTAGGGAGGAGGCAGAATGGCGATTAGTTGGAAAGGAGGAAGATCACGATGATTTACGGTTCCGCGCCGGCCGGTCTGGAGTGATTCCCTACCTTGAGATACCCCTCGCGGCGGACGACGAGAACATTCCGGTCGCAGAGCTAGTTATCGGCCCAACTGATGATAAGCAAGCAAGTCTCATTGGGGCCAAGAAAGTCATGGAAAAGCATGCGCGGAAGTTCCTGGCTGAAAAACTGCTCCCAAGACGTTCCCGAATAGAACCTTTACAGATTGCAAGTCCGGGCCAAATTGACTATTTGATATCCCTCTCTACTACGCCATACAGAAACTGAGGGCTAAACTTACAAAAGCAATTGCAGGTCCTTCGACATAAGCGATAGATTCTTTCGCGCGGCCCCACAACGTTCAGCGATGGCACAACCTCCCACCGGCAGGCTTTTCTACTCCCAACTCCCTACTCCCTGTTCCCTACTCCCTATTCCCTACAACAAATGGGCGGCAAAGGTCTCCCTTTGCCGCCGCCCGTCCCTGGGTTGTCTTGAAGAAATTGCAATCTTGCGTGAGGTGCGTAAGCTCTTTACTGCAAGAGCTTGGTAACTTCCTGCTGAACCGTGTTGGCCTGCGCCAAAGCTGCGATGCCGGTCTGGCTCAGAATCTCATACTTGGACATGGCTGAGGTAGCCGCTGCGTAGTCGGTGGCTTGAATCGCGTTCTGCGCCGAGGTCACGTTCTCCTGCTGCGTGGTCATCACTTGGCTCACGGAATTCAGCGTGTTGATCTGCGCGCCGATGTAACCATCCATGGAGGCTACGTCGGTAATCGCCGTGCTCAGGGCCGTGAGTGCAGCTTCCGCATCGGGCTGGCTCAGAAGATCCGTGTTAGCCAGGTTCGCGCCTGCGCCGTCCGTGTAGCTGGTCGTCGCCGCTCCACTCGTTCCGTTGGTATCGACCACCATGCCCGTTGTCAGCGTTCCGCCGTGGGTCGTGGTATCCAGAATGGACCCGGTAATACCGACGCTGTAATACTCGGAGTTCGTGGTGCTCGGCGTGTCGGTTGTCGCCACGAGGTTATGCAGAGTCGGATCGGCGATGGTGGTGGCAATCGAAACCCCTGCGGTGGCCGGCGTCGTCGACTCGAATGACATGATGCCTGTCGTGTCGTTCATCGTTGCTGTAATGCCGAGGTTGAGACCGTTAAACGATGTAGCCACACTATCCAAAGTTTGGGCGGTCGCGGTATATACGGTAACACCGTTGATCTTGATGGTGCCGCCAGCAGTCATGGTATCTGTATTGCTGGTACCCACAACCCAACCATTTGCATCGCTCACGGTGCCGATTTGATTCGGATCCGCAACCGCGGTCGTTGCGGCAAGAGAGCCAAGGGCGCCAGTCTCACCAAGACCCGTACCGCTGAAAGTGATCGCGGAGTTGGAGGAGGTGAAGGTCATGATCTTGCCTGTGATGTCGAGCGCAGCCTTGACTCCGAAACTGCCGTTGTTGATCGTCTTCAGCAGATCGGCCACGGTATCGGTCTCGCCCGGAGTTCCCAGGCTAATTGGGGCGTTCGATCCGATATTGAGAGTTCCGCTCAGAGTACCGGTGGTGTTTCCGAAGGTCAACGTTCCCACTGCGGCGCTGTATGGCGTATCGATCGTCGGTATGCCGGTCAATGAATCGACGGCGGCAAAATTGCTGGCGCCTGGAGTTACGACGCTCATCACTGGAACATTTGTGGCGCCGGCATTGACCGCGACCGTGTTTGTGACTGTCAGGGTCGTACCGTTGTTGCTCAGTGCGGCATGGAGATCAAATGTTGGATCGCTGACGGACTTGGCATTGATGGTGGCCGCCAAATCGGCAAGTGTATCCGTGGAACCAGCAGTGCCAAGAGCGGTTGTCGCACCGCCTAACTGCGTGCCGTCCATACCGGTGAGGGTGAGCGTGCCGCTCAGGATATCGCGGCTATCGGCAACGGTCATCGTATTCACGGTGGCTCCAGCCCCCGTGCTGGCTGCAAGGGCCACATAGGCCGGTACCGTAAGCGTGGCCGTGGAGCCGGGAGCGTCGGTAACATTTGTGCCAGCGACCGTAATCGCCGCCGAATCCGCGCTGAAGGTCAGAACCGTTCCCGCGGCATGGCCGTTGACGATGGCCGTGTTGGCGGTCGCGGTCACTCCATAGTCGGCAGCATTGATGGTCGCCGCCAGGTTGGCGATCGTGTCGGTGGAATTCGGCGTGCCCAAGGTGATGGCATGACTCTTGCCGTCCGTACCGACCACAGTGAGCGTTCCGCCCAGCGTGTCCGTGGAGTTGACCACGGTCAAAGTGCCGATTTCGCCCGCGCCGTTGGTCCCGGTGCCCACACCGGTGCCGGAAATGATGATGCCCGTATCGCTGCTGCTGCCGCCCGCGGTGTTGCCTGCGGTCGATGCTGCGGTCGCCACGCTCCCCGCCTCTTCGGCAGTGCCGAAGCTGGCGCTCAGACCCAGTCCCGAACTGTTGATGGCATTGATCATGCCCTGCGCCGTGTTGGCGAAGTTTGTGCCCGCGCCGACAGTAATATTGGCCGTGGCGCTGGTAGAGCTCCCGCTCGCGCCCTTGGCCAGATAATTGACGGTAATCGTCGTCGAATTGGTCACCGAACCAGTAGTACTCAAACTGTCGGAGGCGGCGGCATTGATGCCCCCCTTCGACAGATCGATGAAGACATTGCCCTGACCGCTGCTGTAGGACATCGCGCCACCGGTATCGCCCACACTGGACGAAGACACTGCGCGGATATTCAGATCGTCGATGGAAGAACCCACCGTCGAAGAGTCGCCTGTGTAGATGGCCACCGTGTTGCCGGTGAACACCTGCTGCTGGTTGTACGTCGTCGTCGATCCGATGTTGTTCACTTCGGACATGATCGAACTGTATTCCTGGTTTGCAGCCGCCTCTTGCGAGGTGTTTAGGGTGCCGTTCGAGGCTTCGGTAGCCAGCGTAATGGCACGGTCAAGCAGGTTCGTCACTTGCGAAAGAGCGCCGTCCGCCACTTGCAGAAGACCGACTCCCTCTGTTGCATTCGTTTCGGACTGTGATAAAGCAGTCGAGTTGGCCTGAAGGCCGTTCACCAATGAGAGTCCGGCGGCGTCATCCGCACCGGAGTTGATTTTTGAACCCGAGGACAACTGCTGCAGCACCGTCTGCAAACTGTTGCTCGTGTTGTTCAAATTGTTTTCTGCGTAGATTGCTGACAGGTTATTCAAAACACCGAGGGCCATGGGGTACTCCTTTTCATGCTTGGCTAACACGCCCTGACCGGTGGCCATCCATCGACCCGCCTGGTCATCCCCAACTTCGGATAGGCGCTGCTGCAATGCTCCTTTCATCGGGTATCCCCAAAAAACCTTTAGTACTATTTTTTCAACTCCAGAAGATTCGTTTTGTCTCGATTCAGGTCAATGTGCACCAAAGCCGCACAAACACTGCCTCGAAACAGTTCAAACGATGCCCGGAAAAGAATCACAAAAATGTTTCCATTTGGCACACCTCCGGGGGCCGTGCCCCCGCAAATGACTCCCACACCCCCCTCCCGGGCACCCGGCCAGACACCAACCATTCCCGCTCCCCCCTTCCGGACAAAAAAAACGGCGGCTGGAGGTTGCCCTCCTGCCGCCACCGGTCCTGCTTTCGACCGCATTTGCTCTCTGCTTGAATCTCGTTCCCAACGGGCAAGCCTCCCGGCTCAGCCCCTTCCCTCCTTGCCGGCAGCTGCCGGCAAGTCAGAATCCTTCCCTACTGCACATCTCCCGCTGCGGAGCTTTGCGGCCCCTCAGGTCCCGGCCCTTGCTCCAGGCTGCCCTGCGGCCCGGGCGCTGGCGGCGCCTGACGGTGGAAATCCCCTTGCGGCTTCTGGCCGTGGCGTCCTGCACCCTCTGGACCCCAACCGCCGCGTTCCTGCCGGTTCGCGCGGATCGCCTGCAACTGCTTCCACTGGTCGGCCGTCAGCTTGCCCCGAATCGCCAACAGGAACCGGGCATTGGCCTTTTCCAGTTCCGCCCGCGACTGCGCCACCTTGTCGATCTGGGCCAGGATGCCGCTCTCATCCGGCTGGTCGGCCTTCATCAAAGGCTCCATCGCCAGTTCAGCCTTCTCCACGTTGCCGCGCAGGTCGATCAGCGTCTCCCGGTGCTGCAGCAGGATCTGGTCCATCGCCTTGCGCTGATCGTCGGTCAGCTTGAGCTTCTCCACCATTCCAGGCTCGTTCCACCAGCGGCCCATCCTCTCGTGGCCCCCGCCCTGCGGCCCCAAAGCCCTCTCGAAAGGTGGCCGATGCGCGCCAAATCCCGGCCCTTCCGGTCCCCTTTGCGCGCTCGCCGTGCTCGCAACACCCAACGGCAAGATTGCCGCAAGCGCGATTCCAAATCGAATTGCCATCAACACCTTCATCCCCGTCTCCTCCCCCTCCTTGTATGGAGGGTTCTTTGTGTGTGATCCCCTTCAAGCTGGGTTTCGTCTTTACTGAGATTCATCTCCGGTCATCAACTGAGCCAGCGGCTCCATGGCGCTCGGAACTTCTCTCGATACTTCGCTGTCCACCCTGGCCAGCAACTCCTCTTCCTCGCGCGCTTGCTCTTCCGCCGCCAGGCGATGCTTCTCCAGTTGTGCGGCCGCCGCTATCCGTGCCTGTTCCTGCCGCACATGCCGCTCATGAACACCGCCCGACACTGCACCGGCTACCAGCGCACACCCCAGCGCCCATCCTGCCGCCAGCCGCCAGATGCGACGGCCGTGAACCTCCATCACCGGGCGCGATCGGCTATAAGCTGCATCGCTCCAGCTCTCCACGCTCAAACGAAAGTTCCGCAGCGCTTCCCGCAACTCCGGCTCCAGCTCGTCTGTTTCCAGTCGAGCCACGCCCTCCGCTTGAGCCTCGCTGCCAGTCCGGCCCCGCGTCGAAATTCCTGTCTTCCCGAATCCCAAGTCCTGCTTCATTGCTTCCCCCCAAGCTCAATCCGCACCTTGGCCAACGCCCGCGAAAGGTGCGCTTTGACTGTTCCTTCGCTCAGCCCCGTGGAGGCCGCGATCTCGCCCAGATCGCGCTCTTCCACGTAGCGCAGCAAAAACACCGTCCGCTGCCTTTCGCTCAGCTTTTCCACTGCCTTCCACACGCGCCCCACCTGCTCTTTTGCCAGCAGGCCCTGTTCCGCCGATCGCTCGCCGCTCGGCAGCCAATCGCTGGCCTCATCCAGATCCACCGCATTGTTCCTTGTATGCCGCCAGAACTGCATGCGGCGATTGCGCCAGTGGTCCTTCTGCAGATTGATCGCAATCCGCATCAGCCAAGTCATCGCGCTGGACTCTCCGCGGAAGCTCCCCCAGTTCCGGTGAGCCTTCAGAAAGCAATCCTGGGTCAGCGTCTCCGCCAGATCCACATCCCGCGTCGACGCCAGCAGAAAGCGGAAGATCTGCGGCCGGTGGCTCTGCACAATCCGCGAAAACTCCTCTGCGGCAATTTGGTCTGCCGTTGCCATCATCGTCGCTTCCATTGCTGTGCCGGTTGCCATCACTCAGGTAGACGCCCGCACAGCGCGCAGGATTACAGTTGCCGCTACGAATCGCACCCGATCTCCATCCGGACGCGCAAGCTCAGGACTCGGGGCCCTACCCTCGCCGCGCTCCTGACCTTGAGGTTAGAGTGCGAAGGAATAACATTATTGAAGGGCCGGATGAATGATCACACCGAACCAGGGACGGACTCAACTGGGAGACGGAACGCTCTGCGCTGCCAGAGCCCGCTGCCGGTGTCTTGGCATTTGGAGCTGACATCACCGGCAATTCCTTGCCAAGTTCTGGGTCGGATTGAGCATTTTCCATCCACTACTTGAAGCAGATACCCTGACAGAAATCATCGCCATTCTGCATATGGCACTTTCCTCCGGATCGCTGTTGGGTTTCCCTTCTTTCCGCAGGTATATGCCATCGGCAAACCGCTCCGGGACAACTGCCCATCATCCTAAGGCATTTCCATCGATGCCGTGATTTCAATGGCTTCCGGAGTAGGCAAACCGATCCTCGCGAGGCCTCTGATCAGGCCTCGAACGGGCTGATAGACTGAATTCGGTAAACGATTCCCAATCTCCCTACTGCGATGGTTTCCCTATGCTGCTAGCCGCACTCCGCGAACAGGTTCTCCATGCCAACCGCGAAATCGCCCACCGCGGACTGGCCCCACACACCTTCGGCAATGTCAGCGGCATCGACCGCTCAGGATCCCAACCGCTGGTGGTCATCAAGCCAAGCGGTGTGGACTACGCCACCATGACCGTCGCCGACCTAGTGGTGACCGACATCGATGGCAAGATCGTCGAAGGAACGCTCCGCCCTTCCTCCGATCTGGACACCCACACTCTCCTCTACCGGGAATTCCCTCTGATTGGCGGCGTCGTACACACGCATTCGGAGTTCGCCACCGCATGGGCCCAGGCGAATCGGCCCATTCCCTGCCTGGGAACAACCCACGCCGACTATTTCTATGGTGCCGTTCCAGTCACCCCCACGCTGACCGCCGAAGAGGTGGAAGAGGCCTACGTCCGCAACACTGGCGCTGTCATCGTTCGTCATTTCCGGGCCGAAAACCTCGACCCCCAGGCGGTTCCCGGAGTCCTGGTGGCTGGACACGCCCCATTTGCCTGGGGAGAGTCGCCGATGGCCGCGGTTGAAAACGCCGATGTCCTCGAATACATCGCCCGGCTGGCATACCGCAGCATTCTCCTCGGTGCTCCGCCCCACAGCATTCCCCCCCATGTGCGCGACCACCACTATCAGCGCAAACACGGCCCGCAAGCTTCCTATGGTCAGCGAAAAGGGTGACCCGGACGGTCGCGCACGCATCGGCGCCTAACCCAGCCCCAGCCAAACGCCCGGTTGAGCCGGACCCCGTTCAAGTGGGTCCGCCTCATGCGGGTCCTTCACTTGATGCCCTCCAATGTGCCGTCAGTGCGTTGACTGGCCGCTCACGCTCCGGAACCTCGCTATGGCGATTCGCATCAACTTCGATACTATTTTTCATATACACATATGATAGTTAATATTTTTCTCCTCCGTTCTCTAGTTCTTCTGCGATTAATTACCTCGGAACCGATCACGATCGGATGAACTTTACGTCCGTATCTTGCGTATTCTGCTGCGATTGTTCATTCGTTCCCTATTCGACCACGCTGACTCTCCCACATGGCATTCGACGTGCTTAGGCCAAGATGGCTTCGAGTTTCCCCATGAAAACAGGAATATCCAACCGTTTGCAGGCGATGGTACTGGCTGTTGCTACAGTCGGCCTCTTCCTGTTGGCGCTGTTGAATTTTCGTCAGGAGCTCCATTTCGAACAGCCAGACGACGGCGTTTGGTGGCGTGAGGCGCCAGGCGGTCTGGTAGCCGAGAAGGTTCTGGCCGGCAGTCCAGGCCAGCGCGCGGGGATTCAAACCCACGATCTGCTGACCGCAGCCCAGGTTGCTCCAGAGGTTCACCCACGACGCGACGGCGGACAGCCGCCGGACTTGCTGCCCCCCGCAGAGGTTGCGCCGGACGCTCACCCTCAACGCAACGGCGGGCAGAAGACGGACCTGCTGGGTGGAGTCAGAGTCAAGGAACTTCCCAAAAACGCGGGACAGTTTTCTGGCATCCAGACCAAGAACCTGCTACCAATCGGCGAGTTTTCTCCCATTGCCAAAGTTGCCGACTTGCAGCGTGTTCTCCAGCGCGCCGAAATCTACGGTAAAACAGACTACAAGATCACGCGCTACGGCACGCCGCTGGACACTCCGGTGGTGGTTATTCCCGAGCCAGCGGACCGCAATATGGCGCAGGGACTGCGGCTGATCAGCCTGGTATATCTTGCCATCGGCATCTACGTCCTCTTCCGCCGCTGGACGGCTCCGCGCGCCACGCATTTTTACGTTTTCTGCCTGGTTTCCTTTGCCCTCTATGCGCTCAAATACACCAGCAAGCTTGATCTGCTGGACTGGAGCGTCTTCTGGTGCCAGATCGTCGCCGAGGCGGTGCAGCCTGCGCTCTTCCTGCATTTCGCCCTCAGCTTCCCGGAAGAACGTCTCAAGTCGGTCCAGCGGCGCTGGCTTCTTCCCCTCGTCTACGTGCCTGCACTAGGAGTGCTGTGGCTTTGGGTCTGGTCCTTCCTTACCCGCGATGCCACTGGGCTCCTGCTGCATCGCCTCAACCAGATCAACACCGCGTATCTGACCGCCTTTTACATCCTGGCGGCCAGCCTCTTCCTGCGCAGTTACGCCAAGGCCAACACGCCGCTGCTGCGCCAGCAGTTGAAGTGGCTCACCCGCGGCGCTTTGCTGGCAATTGTTCCCTATACGCTTTTCAGCGCCATTCCCTTCCTGCTCGAAATCCACCTGCCCAGCCTCTTCACCGACTTGGCCGGTCTGTCGATCGTCTTTCTCCCGCTGACCTTCAGCTGGGCCATCGTCCGTTATCGGCTAATGGACACTGATTTGATCTTCAAGCGCGGCGTAGCCTACACGCTGACCACCGGGCTGATCTTCGGCGCCTCCTATGGCATGATCGCGTTAGCAGCCGGCGTGGCCCACAATCGCCTGCCCGAGTCGGCCCGCGCCTGGGGCGAGGGCTTGGCCATCGTTTTGCTGGCAGCCCTCTTCGAGCCGATCAAACGCCGCATTCAGGGTTGGGTCGACCGCGCTTTCGACCGTCATCGTTACGACTACCGCAAGGCACTGGTGGAGTTCGGCCGCGGCCTCAGCTCTGAAACCGACCTGCACGCCCTGCTTGAGTCCATCGTGGAGCAGTTGCCGCGCACCCTTCTGGTCGCGCGCGTTGCCGTCTTCCTGCGCAAAGAGGACGGCCGCCTTGGTCTTGCTGCCGCCCATGGGATGCCCACCACACTCGGAACCATGCCCAAGACTTTCGGGCCAGGCTCCCTGGACCAGGGTTTCCTCGATCAGGACTTCCTCGACCTCGGCTTTCTCGACTTCGACCAGGCGGCCGACCACTCCCACATCTTCATCGAGAACGCCCTGCAGTCTGTTTATCTGCCTTCGCGCCAGCAGCGCACCGCCGCCCTGCTCGACCTGAATTACTACCTTCCTTGCCGCGTCGCCACCAGTCAGGGCCAGGACGGAGCCAGCTCCCCGCGCACCATCGCCGTCATTGGCCTCGGACGCACCATCGGCGGCGACTTCCTCTCCAGTGAGGATGTTGAACTACTCGAATCGCTGGCCAGCTACATTGGCATCGCCCTGCAGAACGCCAGCCTCTATACCCGCCTGCAGCAGAAAATCGGCGAGTTCGAACGCCTCAAGGAATTCAACGAGAATATCGTCGAGTCCATTAACGTGGGCATCCTGGCTCTCGACCTTGAGGGCCGCATCGAAAGCTGGAATGCCCAGATGGAAGCCATGTATGCCCTGAGCCGCGCAGAAGCGTTGGGCCAGGAGCTCACCGCGGTCTTCCCACAGGAGTTCATCGATTCCCTCGCCGGTTTTGGCAGCGAGCCCGGCGTGCATCACCTCTACAAATATCCACTGATCACCCGCGCAGGAGAGCAGCGCACCGTCAACATCGCCGTTGCTCCTCTCATGTCTCGCGATTTCGTCTCGGTGGGCCGCATCATTCTCGTCGACGACATTACCGATCGCGTTTTCCTGGAAGCCCAGCTCACCCAGGCCGACAAGCTCAGTTCTATTGGTCTATTGGCCGCCGGCGTGGCACATGAGATCAACACGCCTCTGGCGGTCATCTCCTCCTATGCTCAGATGCTTTCAAAGCAGTTGAAAACCGATCCGCGCCTCGGCCCGGTGCTCGACAAGATCACCCAGCAAAGCTTCCGCGCCGCTGAAATCGCAAACGGACTGCTCAATTTCTCGCGCACATCCACCACCGAGTTTCGGGAAACTAACCTCAACCAGGTAATTCGCGACACCCTCTCGCTGCTTGAGCATCAGTTCAAGACCGCACAGATCATCGTCGATCTCGAACTGGCGGAAGACCTGCCCGTCATTCACGGCAACGCCGGCAAGCTGCAGCAGGTCTTTCTCAATCTTCTGATGAATGCCAAAGACGCCATGCACCAGGGCGGCCGCCTCCACATCGAAACTCTGGCCAATGGACACGTCGAAGCCATCGTCAACGACACCGGCTCCGGCATCGCTCCCGAGCATCTCAAACGCATCTACGATCCGTTCTTTACTACCAAGACCACTCCCAAACCTGGAGACCGGCGCGGCACCGGACTGGGACTCTCAGTCTCCTATGGAATCATTCAGGAACACGCCGGCAAGATTCATGTCGAAAGCGCTGTCGGCGCCGGCACAACCTTTCATCTTGAGTTTCCGCTACTGAGGAAGTCGGTACATGCCTGAGGTCGATCTACCCTTGAATCTGTCCGTTTCTGCAACCTACGTTTCGGCCCATGTCGGCAGCATTCTTGTCATCGATGACGAAGCCGCCATTCGCGAATCGCTTGAGGTCCTGCTTTCGCTCGAAGGCTATACGATCACCATGGCCGTCGATGGCGAGGAAGGGCTGCGCACTCTGGAGCGCGAAAACTTCGACCTTGTACTGCTCGACCTCGCGCTTCCCGGTCAGAGCGGCATGGACCTGCTGCCCCAGATCAAGGAACGCCAGCCGCTGCTGCCGGTCATCATGATCACCGCCTACGGCACCGTCGACAACGTTGTCGAGGCCGTGCGCGCGGGCGCTGAGAACTTCGTCCAGAAGCCCTGGGACAACGAGAAGCTGCTCGCCGATATCCGCTCCGCCATCGCCCGCCGCAAGGCCGAGGAAGAGAATCTTCAGCTCAAGCGCACCCTCAAGCAGCGCTACAACTTCCACAACATCGTTGGCAAGAGCGAGATCATGCTGCGTGTCTTCGATCTCGTAGCCCAGGTGGCGCCCAGCCGCTCCACCGTCCTCATTCAGGGAGAAAGCGGAACCGGCAAGGAGCTCATCGCCAAGGCCATTCACGCCAACTCGCCGCGCAAGGACAAGCCCTTCGTCCCCATCAACACCGGGGCCATGCCCTCCGAGCTGCTGGAGTCCACCCTCTTCGGCCATGTCAAGGGAGCCTTCACTTCCGCCATCGCCGCCAAGAAGGGACTGTTCGAAGTCGCGAACGGCGGGACTCTGTTCCTCGACGAAATCGCCACCATGGGCATGGATACCCAGGCGAAGATCCTGCGCGTGCTGCAGGACCGCCGCTTCATGCATCTGGGCGGCATTCAGGAGATCCAAGTGGATGTGCGCATCATCGCCGCCACCAACGTCGATCTGCGCCAGGCGGTAAAGGACGGCCAGTTCCGCGAAGACCTCTTCTATCGCCTCAACGTCATCTCCGTCGACCTGCCACCGCTCCGCTCGCGCCGCGAAGACATCCCCATGCTCGCGCAGCACTTCCTCGAGTTCTACTCCAACGAGAATGGGCTGCCTATGCGCAAGCTCGCCCCCGATGCCCTGCGCACCCTCATCGATTACGATTGGCCGGGCAATGTGCGCGAACTCGAGAATTCAATCGAACGCGGCGTCGTGCTCTCCAGCGGGCCCATCATCGGAACCGAATTGCTTCCCGGACAGATCACCGGCCGCACCTTCCAGGACGCGCTGCTCGATCACAATCCCGACGCATCTCTCTTCGACATCCTCGAAGACATCGAGCGCCGCATCATCATCGAGAAGCTCGAACGCTGCAACTGGAACCAGACCGATGCCGCCGAGCAGTTCCACATCCCCCTCTCCACCCTCAACCAGAAGATCAAGCGCCTGAGCATCGAAATCCGCAAACGCAGTAGGGAGTAACACGCGAGATTTCCGGCGGTTGCGAATTCCGACACCAAAAGGGGGTGCCCGGGTCCGGGGTCCCCACGGACAGATCTTCGTCCGTGAGGTGGGGGTGCCTCGCCTTTGGGTACATGGGAAGCACGAACCCCGTTGTTCTTCCTGCTCCCTCGACATCCAAACGAAAGTTCCAGGTTCCGAAGTCCAAGTTAATCCGAAATAATGGTTACCCATGGTCTCGAGTTGGGCACCTGAGGCGCCCAACTAAGCTTGGGCAACTCACTTCCCGCCCGGGTAACCAGGTCACTTACCATGGATGAACAGGACCGGAAGTTAGTACGCTTGGCAACTACTACACACATTGGCGAATTCTTCGCAGGCCTGTTTCGTTAACGTAAAGCATCGACGTTCTCCTTTTACAAATCTCATCTGCGCACTATGAGCATTACGTTGACTACTTGGTTAATTGGTGTTTTTCCTTGACATCCCCAACCTCCGCGGTGCTAGTGTTTTCGATGTTCAAAGTTAGAGGTCTCATTTCATCTGGATGAAAGGAAGCCGATGGAAATTACTCCTCGAATAGGATTGCACTTTCTAGCTTTCCTAACCTTGATGGAAGATGATCGGAAAGGTAGAAACCTTCATGAAATATCTTGACCGGATCGCGAATGTTGCGGTCATCGTTGCGGTAGTTGTCTTTCTTTTCTTGGTCTTTCGCGGGGACATTGGCGGGCGCAAGTCTCCGAAGGATCCGTCCCAATCGCTTATTGGAGGGACCATTGCTTTACCCGGTGTCCAGTTCTCAAAGGGCCAAAACTCGCTTGTTGTTGCTGTTTCCACCACTTGCCACTTCTGTAAGGACAGCCTGCCCTTTTACAAACAGCTAGCTGAAAAGTCGCGCGGGCGGCTTAATTTGGTGGCGGTACTCCCACAGCCCGAAGCGGAAGCGCAGAAATTCTTGCAAGACGCGGGCGTCCAGGCGACCCAAGTCGTGAGTGTAAGTCTCGACTCGATAGGGGTCAATGGTACCCCAACCGTGCTGCTTGTCAACGAAAAAGGTAAGGTCAAGCATGCCTGGTCAGGCAGACTCGACGAGAAGGGGCAAGAAGACCTGTTGGCGATAGCATTCCAAGACCGCGCCAGCTAAGAGCGGCTATCGTCCTTCGCACAAACCACCATCAACCCGTAATCGAAAGGAAAGCGAATGAAAGCCATTACCAAGCTTGTGTTTGTAGCGCTCCTCGTCGCAGTATCGATGAGCTTGCCCTCTAAATCGCACGCCCAAAGCTCAGGGCTCACCTGCGGTGCAACCTTCGGACAGTGCCAGGCAAGCGGCCAGTAGTGGTTGACCTCATGTGCTTACGGATGCACCATGAACCAGCCTTCCAACACTGGGAGCTACACCCAATGCTACAGTGACTATACGATTAGCTATAACCCGATTACGGGTCAAACCTCGTATACCCCTTCGCAGTCATGCTTTACACTACCGGCTTCCGGGGGGAGTTGCGTTTCAAATTGCACCAATGTGTTCAGCCAAATGCTCAATAACTGCGTCCAAGAATATTGCACCTCAAACTAACATCCAACAAGCAAGTGGGGGTGTCGGGAGACGGCACCTCCCCAACGCCAATTATCGAGGCCTATCCATTGAGACGTTTGCGGATTCTCTGTTTTTTGGTCAACATACTTGCACTTGGCATATCGGCACAGACGGTGCCATCAAAGCCGTCTGTTGTCTCCGAACCCAAAACAGCGATCGAGTGGTTTCAGCGCGCCAATAATCAGATGAACCTGCGCTTGCCTGGCTCTGCGCCCTTCCACATGAAAGTCGTCTTTCACGCCTATCCAGGCAACGAACTTCTCAAGCCCAAAGAACCATCCCATATGATCACGGGCGAAGGCGTGTATGAGGAGACCTGGCTTGCTCCCCACCAATGGCGGCGAGAAGTGACTCTGGCCGACTACCACGCCACCGAGGTGGAGTCGCAAAGCGGACGTAGATTCCAGGCATCTTCCGATTACGAGCCAAGCCGGGTGCTGATGCTGCTGGAGGCGCTTCTCTATCCCATTCCCCCCGGGTTCCTGACAAGCCAATCCATTTATGAGGGCGCAGACCGAAGCGATTTGAGATTCAGATCCAGCATCGAACATTTGTCCAATGGCAGGCTCTCCCTGGTGCGTATCAATGAAAGTCTTCTCAGTCAGGAGACAACTGAGAGCAGTGCCTATTTCTTCCTTCCGCACGGGGTTCTGGTCTCTGCTGTAGAGACCGGTATCGAGACAGACTGGCAAGACGATTTTCTCTTTGCCGGAAAGGTGGTATCAAGACACATCACCCTGAAAACAGCGGATCGCACACTGCTCACCTCCGAGATTGCGGTCGAGCCAACCGCGCAGACCTCCTCGGAGTATTTTCACCTTCCGCTGGACCCCGCCGCCCCAGGCACGACCATGCGTCCCTTACGTTATCTCACGAATTACATGGTTGTGCCGGCGCCTCTGAAAGGTAGGGACGCATACCCATATTGGCCTCCGCCCCGCGAAAACTCAGGACTTGAGTTACGTGGTGTCATCGATCGCGACGGAGCATACAGGGAGTTGGAGGTCACCCTCGACATTGGGGGAATAAGTGCGGGATTTCCGATTGGCGAATTACGAAAATTGCGGTTCCATCCATTCAAGATCGATGGCAGCGTCGGCGAGTTGGGTACGTACTACGGAGCCTTTACGGTTCGAGGGCACTCAGAGGGTGCCAATCAGTGAGAGTCGGCGCGCCTCTCGCTGACGAGAGCACCGATGCGCGAGTCAACACGATGGTCGGCGGATGCCCTGACGAACAGATGGTTTCAGCGCTGCTGGCGCGTGGCCTAGAGTCCGGGGATGCGATTTCTTCACGAACGAGTGTTTTCCCTGAGCCTCGCTCCTGGGCACCTTGGAAAACACGAGCCATTGTCGTTTTTCGCCCTTCCACCACATCCTGATCCCCCATCGCATCACGTAAAACGATTTTCCGTACAATGGGACAATGAGGCCCAGCGCACCGCGTCGTGTAACCATCCTGATCGCCGGCGCGGTCTTCATGGAACTGCTCGACGCCACCATCATCACTACGGCGCTGCCGCAGATGGCGCTCAGCTTCCACGTCGGCCCCGTCAGCCTCAACATCGGCATGACCGCCTATCTGCTCACCCTGGCTGTCTTCATGCCCATCAGCGGCTGGATGGCCGACCACATGGGCTGGCGCACCGTCTTTGTTTCGGCCATCGGCGCATTCACAGTCGCCAGCGGCCTCTGCGGCATGGCCGCTACTCTCCCGCTCTTCATCCTCTTCCGCATCCTGCAAGGAATGGGCGGAGCCATGATGGTTCCCGTCGGCCGCCTCATCATCCTCCGCATTACGCCCAAGGAGGGCCTGACCCAGGCGCTGACCATGATCACCTGGCCTGGCCTCTCGGCGCTGGTGATCGGACCGCCGCTGGGCGGCTTCATCACCACTTATTTCAGTTGGCACTGGATCTTCTTCATCAATCTGCCCATCGGCGCCATGGCGCTGGTGATGGCGCTGGCATGGATCGACAATATCCGCGGCGACGAGGTCCATCCCTTCGACTGGAGCACCTTCCTGCTCGGCGGTTTCGCCTCCGCCTGCCTCGTCTGGGCGATGGAGCAGCTCAGCATCGACGTGGAAAACTGGCACTCACCTCTGGCGATTCTTCTGGTCAGCGCGCTCAGCGGAACGGTTGCGGTTCTGCTAGCCCGCCGCAAGCCCCACACCGCGCTGATCGACTTCGATTCCCTGGCCCACAAGACCTACGCGCTCGGCGTATACGGAGCCAGCGGCTTCCGCGTCGCCGTCGGCGTGCTGCCCTTCCTGCTACCGCTGATGTTTCAACTCACCTTCGGGATGACCGCATTCCACGCCGGCCTTTATCTACTGGTGCTTTTCGCTGGCGATTTCAGCATGAAAGCGCTGGTGCTTCCCATTCTGCGCCGCTGGGGATTCCGCACCGTGATCGCCTTCAATGGACTGCTGGTGATGGCCACCATCGCCCTCTGTGCCACCTTCACGCCGCACACCCCGATCACGCTGATCATCGTGATTCTCTTCTTCCACGGCGGCTTCCGCTCGCTGGAGTTCAGCGCCGTCGGCACCCTTGCCTTTGCCGACATTCCACAGGAAGGAATGAGCCGCGCCAACGGATTTCTCAGCACCGTCATGCAGCTCAGTTCCGGCATGGGCGTTGCCGTCGGAGCCATCTCCATCAGCCTCATCGCCGCCGCCCGCGGCCACTCCGTCGCGCATCCAGAGCTGATGGATTTTCGTCTGACGATTCTCGTCGCCGCCCTGCTCTCCATCGGCCCGGTCGTCAACAGCTTGCGCCTCGATCCCCGCGCCGGCGCAGCCGCCAGCGGCCATCTTCCACCCACGCTTCCACCTGACCAGCTCCTCGACGACGGTCAGTGCTGCTGAGTGTTTGGCCGTGCCCCATTTGTGTGCGCCAAGTCCCGTGTTTTGGGAACTGGGAGTCCTTGAACTTATGCATCCCGTGTCTTTGAAACCCAGAGACTCCCACTGAACCTAAAGTCTTTTAAATCCTTTGAGATAGTGAACAAATCCATTGAGTTGCGCAAAATATGCGATTGAATCGTATATTTTGCACGATTCGATGTCGGCGGACGGCTGGAACTCTTCGAGGCGAAATGGACGGAGATCCCTGACCTCCGCGATACCGTCAATCTTGAATTTGTGCGTAATTTGGTCGAGAGTTCAACAGTGGATGGCGGCGGAGTCGTCTCACGCACGCCGAAGAGTTTTCCATTCCCAAACGGCTTTCGCGCGCTGCCCGTGAGCGAACTCGGATAGATCGAACGGGGAGACCGGCCGCTTCGGCGCCCTCACCACAAAAGTGGATCGCTCACCGCATCGGCCCAGCGCTCGAGAAACTCCAGCATATCCGGCGGGGGTTTGAGCCACAGTTCGGCCGCGGTCTCCCGCCATTCCCGCCGCACCATCGCGCTCAGTCCGCGCCGGCCCAGCCTCTGCACCACCCGGAAAGCCGCCTCGTCACTCAGATCGTCGCCCAGGAACGCCGCCGGACCTCCATCGTCCGTCTCTGCCAGAATCGCCTCCGCCGCGCCGCCCTTGTTACGCCCCGTGCGCAGTTCCACCCCCGATTCGAAATCCAGAAGCGCCAGCCCTTCCAGGCGCGCCAGCGGTTCAAACAGCTCTCGGGTTCGCTGTTCAATCTGTTCCGCCTTACGCCGCGAAACTCCGCGCCAGTGCATCACCACGCCGTTGGCCTTGTCCTCAAAGAGCCCGCCCAGGCTGTCGCGGCGCAACAGCTCGCGCAGTTCATCTAGTTTGTCTTGGGTAGTCGCGGGGGCCTCTTCCAACTCTCTTCTGCCATCGGGATAAAGCCGCTCGGCCCCGTGCAATCCCCATACTTCCAAAGGGGAATCCAGTCGCAGCAGGGGAGCAATTTCCGCCGCCGGCCGCCCTGTAATCACCGCCAGCCGAGTGCGCCCGTCCCTCTGAATCCACCCCAGCAGCTCGCGCACCCCGCCATACGGCTGCGACCGATACCGGTCTACCCGGAACGCCGCCAGCGTCCCATCGTAATCCAGCAGCAGGTGTGGCCTTCCCGGGCCATTAAATCGCGCAAAAAACTCTTCCAATCTCTCGGTTGTCTCTGGGGTCAATGGCTCTCGCTTTCAGCCTCAGTTTACGATGCTTCGAACGCTCAGCGCGTCGCCGCGCGCCCGCATGCGCTATCCTGTCCAGAAGAGAAGACGGCCTTTTCCCTGCATCCCGTCAACACGATAGCTATGAAAAGTCTCGAAAGCACGGCCAAGGATCTCGTCCTCACCATACAGGAGTATTCCCTGTTTGCCGGGCGTGCGTTCACCAACCTCTACCGCCGGCCGATCTACTTTTCCGAGTTTCTCGTCCAGGCCGACATCATCGGAGTCGGCTCGGCCGCCATCGTGCTGCTTTCCGGCTTCTTTACCGGAGGCGTGCTGGCCCTGCAGTCGGCGGCAACGCTTTCGGCCTTCGGGGCCACTGCGGTCACCGGCCGCTTCGTCAGCCTATCCATGATCCGCGAGCTTGGCCCGGTGCTCACTGGCGTCATGGTCAGCGGGCGGAACGCCTCCTCCATGGCCAGCGAGCTCGGTTCCATGGTGGTTACAGAACAGATCGACGCCATGCGCGCTCTGGGCGTGGACCCCATCCGCAAGCTGGTCACTCCGCGCATCTTCGCCTGCATCTCCATGCTTTTCTTCCTCACCATTGTGGCCGATTTCTTCGGCATCCTCGGGGGCGCAGCCGTCACCGTCTTCATGAATGGCCAGAACGGCACACAGTACTTCTCCATGGCCTACGAGAACCTGCACTATCCCGATATCCTGCAAGGACTCGTCAAGCCGCTCTTCTTCGGCTACATCATCGCTTCCATCGGCTGCTTCTATGGCATGCGGACCGCCGGCGGCACGCAGGGTGTGGGCCGCTCCACCATTTCGGCCGTGGTCACTTCTTCGGTGCTGATCATCTTTGTCGATTTCCTCATCAGCCAGGTAATGATCTCTCTCTTCCCCTTGTGAGGATGCCCAGCCAGCGATGACCGATACACCCACCTCCGACATCTTGATTCAGCGCCCGGCGCCCGAGGCGGGAGCAGCCCCCGTCGTCGTTTTTCGTAACGTCACCGCCGCCTTCGACGGCCCGCCCGTATTGGACGACATCAGTTTCTCCGTCGGTCCCGGCGAGACCCGCGTTCTGCTCGGCCCGGCTGGGGTCGGCAAAAGCGTCCTGCTCAAGCTCGCCAACGGCCTGCTGCGCCCCACCAACGGCGCAATCGAACTGCTTGGGGAAGACATCACACACCTCTCCGAACAAAGGCTCTTCTCGCTCCGTTCGCGCGTCGGAATGGTCTTTCAGGAGGGTGCCCTCTTCGACTCCCTCACCGTGCGCGACAACGTCGGCTACCAGTTCATCCAGGAGCGGCTTCCCGAAGAGAAGATCGACCGGCGGGTGCGCAAGGCTCTGCGTTTCGTCGAGTTGGAAGACACCTTTTCGCTCTTCCCCAGCAGCCTCTCCGGCGGAATGCGCCGCCGCGTCGCCATTGCCCGCGCGCTCATTAGCCAGCCCGAGCTGATCCTTTACGACTCGCCCACCGGCGGCCTGGACCCGGTCACTTCCACGACCATCATCGAGCTCATCATCAAGGAGCGCGACGTCTATCGCACCCCCTCGATTCTCGTCACCCATCGCCTGCAAGACGCCTTCACCCTCTGCACCCACCGCTTCGACACCGTCAAGGGACGCATGGTGGCGCTGCCCAAGGGCGAAACCGATCCCACCACCACCTTCCTCATGCTCGAGGAAGGCCGCCTCATCTTCGATGGCTCCCTACACGAGTTGCTCAACAGCACCAACCCCTTCGTCCGCGAGTTTCTGGAGTAGGCGCCTGCCTCCTGTGTTCCCGACCTCCCCGGGATGAAACCGCAACCGGCGATGCCGCCAACCTGCGAACTTGCCATCCCCGCGTCAGCAGGGGCCAACTCGCCAAATCGAATCCGAAATAAGGTCTACGCCTGGATTCTTCAACTAGCTGAACAGTCGAATTCTTGTTTCTACTAAGGGCAAATTCCATGGCCTGTGTCGACCCTTGTCTGCTAGGCTTGCTGTCGCCATTTCCCGGCAGACAGGCAGGACGATGTGGCTTTCAAGATTCAGAACTTTGACTTCCTCCATCTCGACGCCAGCTTCTCGCAAGACGAGCTTCTCGTGCGCAAATCCACCCGCGCATTCGTCGAAGACAACATCGTCCCCATCGTCGAAGAGTGCTTCCGCGACGGCCGTTTCCCGCGCGAGCTTGTGCCCCTGATGGGAGAGATGGGCTTCTTCGGCGCCAACCTCGAGGGCTACGGCTGCGCCGGAATGTCCAACGTCGAGTATGGGCTGGTCATGCAGGAGCTGGAACGAGGCGACTCCGGCCTGCGCAGCTTTGTCAGCGTGCAGTCCGCGCTGGTGATGTATCCCATCTACACCTTCGGCTCGGATGAACAGAAGAACCGCTGGCTCCCCGCTCTGGCCACCGGCGAGAAGATCGGCTGCTTCGGCCTTACAGAGCCTGGATTTGGGTCAAACCCTGGCGGCATGACCGCTACTGCCCGCAAGTCGGGCGACGAGTACATCCTGAACGGCGAAAAGATGTGGATCACCAGCGGTTCCATCGCCGACATCGCCGTTATCTGGGCCAAGGCCCCCGAAGAAGGGAACAAGGTCCGCGGCTTCCTCGTCGAAACCGACCGCCCCGGCTTCACAGCCAGCGACATTCACGGTAAATGGTCTCTGCGCGCTTCCGTCACCAGCAGCCTGGCCTTGCAGGACGTCCGCATCCCCGCCGCCAATCTGCTATCCGGCTCCAGCGGCCTCAAGAGCCCGCTCATGTGCCTCAATCAGGCCCGCTACGGCATCAGCTGGGGAGCCATCGGCGCGGCAATGTCCTGCTACGACACCGCGCTTCAGTATGCAAAGCTGCGCACCCAGTTCCGCGGCCAGCCCATCGCCAGCCACCAGCTCATTCAGGAAAAGCTCGTCTGGATGGTCAGCGAGATCTGCAAAGCGCAACTCCTCTCGCTCCATGTTGGCCGCCTCAAAGATGCCGGGACCGTCGGCCACCAGCACATCTCCATGGCCAAGCGCAACAATGTCTGGATGGCGCTGGAAACCGCGCGGCTGGCCCGCGACATCCTCGGAGCCAACGGTGTCACCGACGACTACCCCATCATGCGCCACATGATGAATCTGGAATCGGTCAAGACCTACGAGGGCACGCACGACATCCACGCCCTCATCCTGGGCGAGAAGATCACCGGCATCGCCGCCTACTGACCGGAAGCGACCTGGTCAGCCGGGCATGAAAGGGCACGGCTTAACAGGCTGCGGATAAGAACCATCGGACAGGCAAGAAGCGTCATGGCACGACTTTAGTCGTGCCGATAAGACCAAAGAAACGAGTCGGGGCTTTAGCCCCGGACGCCCATGTTCCCGGGTTTTTCGAGAAAGGCGACCCTTTTCCGCGATCGGTCTAACCGTGCCGCAAAACGCACAACAAACAGGAGGGTTTTAGCCCTCAATGAATGCATGGCCCCGGCCTACAAAGGTTTATGAGACGGCGTCTAGGAGGCGCGCCCGCGCAATTCCCGCTCGGCAAGAATCCAGTCTTCCAACGCCTGCCCATATTGTTGACCGCGCTGCACCCAGATCTGATACGCAACCTGCTCAATCATTTCCCGCGACACGGAAATCGGCTGCGAAATCGCGACCACGTTCTTTTTCTTAGTCGCGGCCTTGATCGGTTTTGTGACAGGGACCTTAGCCTTCTTGGGCGCATCAGCCTTTCCAACCAGCTCAATTCCCTTGGTCTTTTCTGCTTTGGGCTGAGCCACTTCAGCAGCTTTCACTTTTTTTGCTGAGGCTTGGCGCGGCGTTACAGTCGCCTTTGCCTTTTTCATCGTCTCTGCCATGAAAGTCTCCCGCTTGCTGAATTCGCCTCCAAAAAGTGGGGCGTTATTATGAGACTACCAAAGGCTTCTGTCATCTGCAAATTTAAAGAGCATTAAAATCAGCATGTTCCGGTCGCAACGTGCTGTGTTTTCTTTGCTGAATCGTTTGAATAAAGGTTATCGCAAAGGCCGAAACGATCACCTGATTCGGCAGGCCACCCGGGAACCTGTGTCGGCTGAAGTCTTGTTTCCAACGCTTCCGCCGGCGAGAGTTGGCAGCTCCGACGCTGGGCTGGTACAAGTTCAGAAGAGGAGAACCGTAATGAACGAATTGGAAATGAAGGCGGAGTTGGAGAAGCTTCGCGCCGAGAACGCGACACTGAAAAAGAAGGAAACTGTCGGGCTCAGCCTGAAGGTCAGCGAAAAAGGGGCGGTTTCGCTCTATGGCATGGGACGCTTTCCGGTGACCCTCTACAAAGAGCAGTGGCTTCGTATTCTGGCCAGCGCTGAATTGATTGAGGCTTTCATCACCGAGAACGACAGCAAGCTCAAGTCCAAAGAGTAGGCGGAAATGGAGAGGCGCCACCTTCTGAGTGTGGCCTCCGCCTTCCCCATAGCCTTCGCGAGCTTGTCTTCCCAATCTTCGGGAATAGGACAGTCCCAAGTAGTGATCGGCCGTTTTCGGACACGGATCACTCAGCGTTGCCTGAGGCGTCTGCACGGTCCATGCGGACTCTCAGGTAAGTAATGCACCGGGATTGCGGCCGACCGAATGCTCCACCCTCGCGCGCCTCAATCCCAAGGTAAAAGCCCGAGCCTATCTTCCCGGATGGCTCAGCGAATCGGCCTCCGGCACCAGTTCCTGGTACACACTGGCTGGCAGGTTCGTCCGCCAGTGCCCGGTCGCCCTCGCGTACAGAATCGGCATCACGAAAAGCACCGCCAGCACCCCAGCCACAACCCACGGGCTCAGCACGCGATGGAACCAGCGGTCCGAGGATGCTGCCGCGCGCCGCGGAGGCAAGGCGAATTGCAGCGCATCCTGCGTGTAGCAAGCGGCAACGCAAGCCATGCAGCCAGTGCACTCCACCGACCCTATCTGCACCAGCTGATCCACCTTCAGGGCCGACGGGCAGGCTTTGGCGCACTTTCCGCAGTCGATGCAGGCCTCCACGTCACGACGGATCCTCACAGGGCTCAGAAGCGACACCAGCCCCATCAACGCCCCATAGGGGCACAGATAGCGGCACCAGAAGTTCTGCACCACCACCGAAAGAAGCACCAGCACCACCACCACTCCGATCCCGGTCATGGTCATATTGCGGAAGAAGTTCAGCATCTTCACGTCGGCCACCAGCCCGTAGGGCGTGCCCATGAACTCCTGGATCGCCTCCGCCGTCATCGATCCGACGATGAACACAAAGAAACCCAGCAGCAGGTACTTCAGACTGCGCAGCGGCAGGTCGGCCCAGCGCGGCAGCCGCAGGGCGCGGCCGAAGATCCGCCTGCCCAGCTTCCAAAGGTACTCCGACAGGGTCCCGACAGGGCAAAGCCACGAACAGAAGGCCTTCTTGAGCAGCAAGCTCATCCCCACAAAGGCCAGAAACAGCACCATCGCAGCAGGATGAATCGCGGGAATGTTTCCGGTCAGAAAGAAGTATTTTGCATTCATCATCCCGGCGATGGGGAGCCACCCCTCGGCCCCCGTGGGATGAATGTGCGCCGCGCCCGCGCCGCCGCGCTCCAGCCAGCGCACCCAGAGGATGAACTGGATTCCCAGCCATGCATTGAGTACGACAAAAGCCGCCTGCACTGTGCGCCGGATCTGCTGCGAATGGTCCCGCCCCACTCGCCGGATGAATTTCTTTTTATCTGCTCCCCGCCCCTGCCTCGCCTGTTCCATCTCTAACCCTCGGGCCAAGACTAAGCACAAGCGCATCCTCGCGATAGGACTTATGTCACTGAACCCATCTGAGCGGCGGGCGAACGAACTGCATGGCTCACGCGGGCGCTTGTTCGGTCCGCTTCAGCCGTGGCAACGCAAGAATCGACTTTCCGGCTTTCTGCTGGGCCAGACGCAGATCGTAAATCCCTTGTAGATTGAGCCAGAACTCCGCGCTGGTCCCGAAGAAGTGGGCCAAACGCAAGGCCGTATCGCCGGTAATGCCACGCTGCCCATTCAGGATCGCGGTGATCCGGTTGGGAGGCACATCCAGATTCCGCGCCAATTCCGACGCGCTCATCTCCAACGCTTCCAACTCCTCGGCCAGGTGCTCCCCCGGATGAATCGCCATCAACGCCATACAACTCTCCTAGTGATAGTCGACGATCTCGACATTCTGGGGTCCTGGCGCCCCGGTAGGCCACTCAAAGCAGATGCGCCACTGTCCATTGATGCGAATACTGAACTGCCCTTTTCGATCCCCAGAGAGTGCCTCAAACCGGTTTCCAGGCAATGCAGCCAAGTCGCTGAGCGCCGCAGCCGCTTCCAGCCGATCCAGTTTCAGCCGCGCAGATCGCTCAAATCCAGAGAAGGCCTTGACCCGTTCTCCAGAAGCAAAATCACGGCTGCGGCGGTCTCGATAGCTGACGATCACTTCGCCTTCAGTATGCCCCTCATTATGCGTTACGTCAAGCATAACGAAAGCGCATAACCTGCATAAAACCTTTTTGTTTCGTATCTCGGAAACAGGGGAAGACGAACTCAAGAAGCGGCAAAGTTAAACCGTGACCACCAACTCCGAATAAGCCTTCAAATGAGCATCGGCGGTTACCAGCCTCATGGGTTCAACCATCGCCTGCGCCACCAATAGCCTGTCGAAGGGATCTCGGTGAATAAGAGGCAGGTTGGACACCTTTACCCCATGCCGCGCAAAGACTGGAAGCTCAAGGAATCCGCACGCCTCGATGGCATCTGCAAAGCAATCGGGTTCCGCATCGATCTTGCCGAGGCGCGCCTTGATGGCTATCTCCCAAATGCTGGCTGCGGAAACATATACTGCGTCCGCGCTTTCCAGAAGGCGGCGCGCTTCCGGACCTAATTTGTCACTGTCAGTTGCTACCCAGAGAAAAATGTGCGTGTCGAGCAGGAGGCGCATCGTCAACCCTCGAAGTCAGCCAGCACATCCAAAGGAAGCGACGCATCGAAATCCGCGGCAATGCGCACTCGTCCTTTCAAGACGCCGTAACGGATCGGACGCTTGGCTGTCTCCAGCCGGGTCAGGCGAGCCACGGGCTTTCCGGCGCGGGCAATCACCACGTCCTGGCCGCTTTCCGCCAACTCGACGAGCTTGGAAAGCTGCGTTTTGGCCTCCAGCATATTGACCACAAACCCTCCCGCTTAACCAAGCTTAGTCTACCATCAATTCGCCCTTTTACACCGCGATGGTAAAGCTGTCCTCGGTCCGCGTCACGGCGTTGTACAGCGTATCCCGCTCTACCGGAACCCGGCCAGCCTCGGTGATCAGACGGCAAAGCTCCTTGCGCGTCATCCCCTGCGGAGTGGTGGCGCCGGCATCGTGGTAAATCTTCTCCTCGATCACCGTGCCGTCCAGGTCGTCGGCCCCGAAGCGCAATGCGATCTGGGCAATCTTCGGCGTCAGCATTTGCCAGTACGCTTTGATATGGCCGAAGTTGTCCAGCAGCAGGCGGCTCACCGCGATCTGCCGAATGTCGGTGAGGCCGGAGGTCGCCGGCAGGTGGTCCAGCGCCGTGTGTTCCGGATGGAACGCCAGCGGAATGAAGGTCTGGAAGCCACCGGTCTCGTCCTGCACGGCGCGCAATTTCAGCAGGTGATCCACGCGGTCTTCATTGTTCTCGATGTGCCCGTACAGCATGGTCGCGTTCGACCGGAAGCCCAGCTTGTGGGCCAGGCGCGCCGTTTCCAGCCACTCGTTGCCGTCGATCTTGTGATCGCAGATGATGGAGCGGACCCGCTCGGCGAAGATCTCCGCGCCCCCACCGGGCATGGAGTCCACGCCGGCCTCGCGCATCTTCAGCAGCGTCTCTTCAATGGTCAGTTTGGCGCGGCGGGCAAAGAACGCAACTTCGACCATCGTAAAGGCCTTCACATGCACCTTGGGAAAGCGTTGCTTCAATCCGCGCACCAGGTCGAGGAAGTACTCCAGCTTCAGATCCGGATGCAGCCCGCCCACAATGTGGAACTCAGTCACCGCCTCCGAATAGCCCGACGCGGCGGCCGCCCAGGCCTCTTCCAGCGCCATCGTGTATCCGGCCGCATCGCCCTTCTTGCGCCCGAAGGCGCACAGACGGCAGTTGGCCACGCAGACATTGGTCGGATTGATATGCCGGTTCACATTGAAATACGTGACGTCCCCGTGCATCCGTTCCCGCACATGATTCGCCAGCCATCCAACCGCCAGGACGTCCGACGTCTCATAGAGCACCAGCCCGTCCGCAAAGTCCAGCCTTTCGCCGACAAGGACTTTGGCAGCGATCGGCTCCAGCCGGGCGTCGTGGCTGCGAAAAGCGTGCGTCTGGGTTGCGCCGGTCGTCCCGGCCGGCTGTGAACTCGAAGTCAATTCCTGAGTCTGCATACTTCGATCATACCGAATCGCGCGCAAAGCTTCTTCAGCGCTCTTCCACTACCAGGCGAAAGCAGAACAACTCCCTGCTGTTAGAGCATTTTCGATTCACATGTTGCCATCTTCAGATCGTGCAAGGTGACTTCTTCTTAAGGAAAAAGCCACTCGGCGTTGAGGCTTCTGTAAAAAGCAGAATCGAAAATGCTGTAGGGCGGGAGCCCTCATTTTCGCCATCGTACCAATCGTTTGAAAAGAAACAGTTCTGCTTATCTCTGCCCTGTTTCCACATTCCTGGCTGTCTCCGGCTGCACCAGCACTCCATCGAAGAGAGACGCCGCCACCAGGCGGTCTCCGGCCGCGCGTACAACTGAGATCTTGTATCCCGTCTGGTGCCAGGTCCAGTCCAGCGTCTTGGGATTGACTAGGAACACCTGATCCGCGCTGCGGGAACTGACCAGCACCCGATTGAGCGTTTGGTCATAAAAGAGGTCATCCACATCGCTCAAGGGCAGCCGGGTGACCCACATCCATGTCTTGCCCATGTCGCGCGTAAAGTACACACCCTCCCTCGCGCCAAGCCAAAGCGTTCCGTCCGCCGAGAACGCCAAGCTATGAATACGGGTGAGAATGGTCGGAATCCCGATCGGCTCCCAGTTGCTCCCAGCATCCTGCGAAAGGACGACCCTCCCTTGGCGCGCCGCGGCAAACAATGCACCGTGCGCCGCCACCGACAGATAATCGAACGCACCCATCACCGGGCCGCCCTGCCAGCTCGCGCCCTTGTCGCGGCTGGTCAGCAGGCCGCTGGTCGTCGACGCCAGCCACGCATCCCCGCTGAGGTCCAGGGCGTTCACCCTTCCCACGATCTGCAGGCCCTCATCCTTCTGACCCGTCCCCTTTTGACCGGAATCCTTCCGAGCAGGCTCATTCAGCTTGGTCTCGCCGGTCGAAGATGGCGCGGCGCTGGGCGCAGCGCTGGCCAAAGCGTTGTTCAGGGTGCTCCGCAACTCCCACCGCGGGCCTTTTTCGCCGTCGCCTGCAAGCGCAAAGATCCCATGGCTGGTGCCCGCCAGCACGCTTCCATCGCTGGACTGCGCCAGGACGAAAATGTCCCTTCCCTCCAGCCCTTCTGAAATCTGTTTCCAGTCGTCCCCGCCGTTCTCCGAAAGGAACGCACCGCCATAGGCCTTGTCATTCAGCACCCCGGCGATCATGCGATGCGGGTTCTTTCGATCCACCAGCAGCGCCTGCACCTTGCGCCCTGAAAACCCATCGTTCGATGCCTTGAATGTCTTGCCGCCGTCGTCACTGGCAAGCACGCCGCCACGATCCGTGGCCAGCAGCACGCGCTGCGGGTTCTTCTCGTCCACATGTACGTCGTTGACAATCACATCCGCGCCGGTCATCGCCTGAAACGTCTGCCCGCCATCGAGCGTCTTGTAGAGCCCCTCGGTGGTTCCGGCATACACCGTATCCCGATTCTCCGGATCCTGCTGCAGAACGCGCGTTCTCCTTGCGGTCGCGGGAATCCCTTCGATCCGGTGAAAGTGCTCGCCTGCGTTCTCGCTCTTGTAAATGCCGCTGCAGGCGCTGGCATACACCACATCCGGATTGGATGGATCGACGATGATCGAGAACACGTCCGAATCATCCATCACGCCATCCTTGATGTTTGTCCATTCCTTACCGTCGTCCGAGGTCTTCCAGGGAAGATGCCAGGTGCCGGCATAGATGATCCTCGCGTCCCGCGGATCGAACGCCAGCGACTCCACTTCGCGGATCTCCTTGCTTCCTTTCGGGCTGATCGGTTGCCAGCTCAAGCCACGATCCAGGCTGCGGTAAACTCCGTCGAGGGTCCCGACGACCAGCACTTGTGGGTCAGAGGGGGCTTGTGCCAGCGAACGAATCGACTGCCCGTGTAGGCCATCCACTTCCGTCCAACTTGCTCCCTCGTCGTGACTGATCCACAGGCCGCCGTCCGCATGGTCTAGCTTCCAACCGGCGGCGAATATCGTCTGCGGATCTCCCGCGTCCACCACCAGGTTGTCCACGATCAGATCATCGGCCTTGTCCAGCTTGACCAGCCTCCGCCACGAGCTTCCCCCGTCAAGCGACTCGTACAGCCAGCTATTGGTCGTACCCAGATAAAGATGATTGCTATGCCCCGGAACCGATGCGAACGCCCGCGCGTCGCCGCCCATGGGTCCGGAAGAGACCCAGTGCTCAGCAGCAGCCCATCCCGGCATGATTGAAGAAACAAAGACAAGAACAAAAAGAAAAGTTCTCCGCATGCGCCGGCCGTCGCTGGCGAACTCGAAGAACATGGGAAAAGGATTCATGGACTGAGAAACTCCCGCTCGAAAAATCTGCCAACTCAAACGAATGAGGCTGACCGCCCGGCGGCCAGCCTCATTCGCCTTCGAGAGGCAAATTCAGTTTACGCGGAGGGGCCTGACGGCCCCTTCCGCGCTTTCCTACATGGCCTTCTTTGCGTGATGATGCGCTGCTGGCATCGCCTTGCGAACCTGCGGTTTCACAACCGATTCGTCCACCGGCGTAACGTCGTGCACATCGGCGCTGAAGTTTGCGCCTGCGGGCACCAGGTAGATCTCAACCTTCTGCTCGTCCTTCGTGCCTTCGGCTACGCTGATCCGGCTCGGGTCGATGCCCTTTTCCTTCGCCAGGTAGTCTTTGGTATTCACGGCGCGCTGCGCGGCCAGATCTTCGGCCTTTGCACCCTTCTTGTGGCTCCGCTTGGCCAGCTTTTCCGCCGCGGCCTTCTCAGCGGCGGTCGATTCGCCCACGATCACAACCTTCGCGTCAGGCTGCTTCTGCAGGGTCAGGGCCACGCCGTCCAGGATCGCCTTGACTTCGTTGTTCACACGGGCAGAACTCTGTTCGTTCTTGCCGGCTTCGAACGCGAGCGGCGAGAGCTCTTCAGAGTGCAGCACCGGCGGAACATACGGGGCCAGGATCGTAACGTTGGTGGTCGCCGTCGCAGAGTGGTCCTTGTCGTCGGCAACGTTGCAGGTGATCGATACGGTGCCCGTCGGAGCGCCTGTCGAAGAGAACGTGGCCGTATTGCCAGTGCCGCTCACCATGCCGGCAGAAGCCGAATAAGTGTAAGTCAGCGGGCGGTTCTGCGGGCTCACAGCGCTGGCGGAAACGGTGCTCGTTTCACCCGGCTTGATGGTCGTGGGGGCGACAGAGCAGCTGATCGTCGGCGGCTCCCACGCCTTGACGGTGAAGCTGCCGGAGGCGTCGGCAGTCTGGCCGGGCTTCAGGCCTTCCTTGCCAGGCTTGCCTTCCTTGATGGAAGCCTTGACGGTATACGTTCCGGGCGCCAGGGCTGCAGTGTCGATCGCCGCCGTGGTTCCGCTGCCCTTCACCCCCGGTCCGTCCCACAGGTAAACCGCGTTCAGCTTGGGATCCAGGCTTCCCGGCGTCGCGGTCGCGGTAACCGGCTCTCCGGCGAAGACGGAAGCCGGGCTCACGGCCAGCGAAAGTGTCACCGGCGGAGGAGGCAGCATGGTACCGATGTGATAAACGACGCCGATGCTTCCCACGATCGAGTTGATGTTGTCAGAATTCGGATGGGCATACTCATAATCCAACTGGAAAAGGCGGATCGCCAGATGATGGTCGAACCAGGGGGTTTCGAGGTCCAGTCCACCGCCAAGCGTGGCTGACAAGCCCCAGGCGTCAGGCTGCCAGATACTGCCAACCCGCTCGGTACCGATCAGGGTATGCACGAACGGAGTGAAGTTCCCCTTCGGAAAGCGAACGATGGGGCCCGCCGCAACGCCGGCAAAGTCGTCATTGGCGTCGATCCCGGTCAAGGTCGAGGTATAAGGCCATTTCTCGGGCACAACATGCTCGTTGCCTTCGACCTGCAGACCCACGTGGCGATCGAAGTAGCGCGTGACGCTCTCCGTCGAACCCAATACGATATTGCCGTAGGTTCTACCCAAACCTGTGGCCGGGGCTGATCCAATCTTCCCGTATGGCTGCAAGTAGCTATAGCCAACAAAAATGTCCCATTTGGAGGCGGAATCCGCCACGTAGGCCTTCGGGGCCGGTTTGGGCGCGTCCTGAGCCACCAGGGTGACTGGCACCGACACGACCACTGCTAAAGTCACTACTCCGAATAACGCCTTCACAACACGAGCGCACATGGGTTTTATCCTCCGCAATTAAATTGAACTGTCAACAAAATGGTTCGACTAGCGAAAGCTTCTGCCTGTCCCCACCGGAAACCCAATATCAGACTACTGTGGTTCGAGAAACTTGCCATCTGAGAAACCTGCCATCTGAAACGGAAAGGCTGACCGCTTGGCGGCCAGCCTCATTTCTTCGAGAGGCAAATCTGACTTGCATGGAGGGGCCTGACGGCCCCATCCACACTTTTCTACATTGCCTTCTTTGCATGATGATGATGCGCTGCTGCCATCGGCTTGCGAACCTGCGGCTTCACCATCGACTCATCCACGGGTGTTACATCGTGCACATCGGCGTTGAAGTTTGCGCCGGCGGGCACCAGGTAGATTTCAACCTTCTGCTCGTCCTTCGTACCTTCGGCTACGCTGATCCGGCTCGGGTCGATACCCTTCTCCTTCACCAGGTAGTCCTTGGTATTTACGGCGCGCTGCGCGGCCAGATCCTCGGGCATTGCAGCAGCCTTCTTGTGGCTATGCTTTGCCATCTTCGCGGCCAGCTTTTCGGCTGCCGCCTTTTCGGCAACGGTCACTTCGCCCACAATCACAACCTTCGCATCCGGCTGCTTCTGCAGGGTCAGGGCCACGCCGTCCAGGATTGCTTTAACTTCGTTGTTCACACGGGCAGAGCTCTGTTCGTTCTTACCGGCCTCGAAAGCGAGCGGCGAGAGTTCTTCAGAGTGCAACACCGGCGGAACATACGGGGCCAGGATGGTCACATTGGTATTCGCCGTCGCGGTGTGCGACTTGTCGTCGGCAACGCTGCAGGTAATCGATACCGTGCCTGTCGGAGCGCCGGTCGAAGAGAACGTGGCCGAAGGGCCGCTTCCGCTCACCATGCCGGCAGACGCCGTATAGGTGTAGGTTAGCGGGCGGTTCTGCGGGCTCATGCCAGTCGAGGTCACGGTGCTGGTCTCACCGGGCTTGATGGTTGTCGGGCTGGCCATGCAGCTGATCGTCGGCGGTTCGAATTCCTTCACCGTAAAGCTCGCCGTGGCTTCTGCAGATTGACCAGGCTTCAGGCCTTCCTTGCCGGGCTTGCCTTCCTTGACGTCCGCCTTCACCGAGTGGGTGCCGGTCGACAACGAAGCAGTGGCCACCGTGGCCGTAGTTCCGTTGCCGGTTACGCCGTCTCCGCTCCAGCTATAAATCACACTGTTCTTCTTCTTGGTGCTCAATGAACCAGCGGTCGCAGTTACAGTGACCGGCTCGCCAGGAAATACAGCTGGGGGGGCAGCCTCAGCCGACAACGTCACAGGCGGAGCCTTCTTGCACCCCATGGGCAGAACGGCTAAACTAGCCGTCGCTAAAATCAGCACTACAGACTTCGACATTCTCGAATACATTGCTTCTCCTCCACAATCAGGCTAAAAACATGATGAAATCGTTTGCTTCCGCCCGCCATTCTCCAGCAAATACCAGGCAACACCTTGAAAACATAGATGCACGAATTTCGATACGAGATCATTTTGTCACACAAGGCATCGGAACGAACAGGATTCTGCAGGGGGATACTTTTCCGTCACCTTTCGCCCAAAGCTCTCAGCCCGCATTGAGGGTTTTCAGCAAGCTTCTCGGTTCACGCTGGATCTTCTCCTGGAGCAGTGTGATTGCGTACATCAACTGTTCGGGGCGTGGCGGGCAGCCCGGCACGTACACATCCACAGGAACGACCTGGTTTACGCCCTGGATCACAGCATAATTATTGAAAACGCCCCCGGAAGTGGCGCACGCGCCCATCGAGATCACCCATTTTGGTTCCGGCATTTGATCGTAGAGCCGCCGGATCACGGGAGCCATCTTCTGCGAAACCCGCCCCGCAATCACCATCAAATCCGACTGGCGCGGCGAAGGCCGGAACACCTCGGCCCCAAAACGCGCAATATCGAAGCGGGACGCGCCCATCGACATCATCTCGATCGCGCAGCATGCCAATCCAAAGGTCATCGGCCACACCGAGTTCTTTCGGATCCAATTCACCGCAAAATCCATGGAAGTCAGAAACACGCCCTCGGGTTCTTCAAAGCCGTAGTTGACTTCCCGAAGCTTCATCCGGTTCTTGGCGCTGCTTTCAAGTGCACCGAATAGATAGCGATCCCGCTCTGCTGTGGCCGTCATACGACTAATATACCTCTGTAGACAAGCTCTGACGTGCTCAATTCTGCTCTCTTGCGCGCGGGAATCCATGTGCAACCGCGGTCCGCGCCCCGCCAGCGCGCTCGCGAAGGATCGGATTTTCTATAGATCCGCTTCCTTAGGGCGCAGAAAGGTCAGGATGGAGTCTCTGACCCTGTACTCCAGCTGTGGGCCCTGGATAGACCTTCGAAGCTTGGCCAGCAGACCGACAGGCTTGATTTCGGTGAATTGGAAATACTGTTCTCCTGCAAGTTGAATCGGCCAGATCACCCGGGACGCCCATTCTGTCGACGTGCGAAGACCAAATTCAGAAGGCATGCCATGCACCTCTCGGAGTTCCTCAAACACCTCATCCCTGCCTGAAGTGTAGAAAGAACAGCCTGAAAAGTGGAGGGTCCCCTTCACTACCGTCACGAAGATCAAGAAATAGTCGTCTACATCCGGGCCTTCGTCCGTGGTGTATTCCGCAATGAGGAGGATGTCCTTGATCGCAAAGGACCAATCCAAGGCGATCCCGTCAATCCGATGAACCACCGATCCATCGGAGACCTCAAGGCTGGGTTTCATTTCTCTCGTCTTCCCCAAAAAAACGAATTGAATGCCCTTGCGCTTATTGGAACAGGCCGCTACCGGAACAAATGCGGCACAAAACAGCTGGTGTTGTTGGTGATCAGCGTACTCGACTCGCGAACGCCCATACCGGCTGGCTCACCGTCGATCAGCCAGGAGCCGAAGACTGCAGTCTTGCCCGCCGCGGTCGCCATTGGCGCCAGCGCCTGCCAGGCGTAGCCTTCGGGACTCGAACCCTCCAGTGAACCCTCCACCGTAATGCCATCCCTGACCACAGCGATGCCCGCGCCCTCGCGTCCAAAAAGCGGCTTGCGCACGTAGCTGGTCATTTCCCGAGGACCGTCCAGGTAGGCGGGCAGCAGCAGTTCATGGCCCGGATTCAGCTCCCACAGAATCGCCAGCAGAGCCTTGTTCGACCACATCATCTTCCAGATCGGCTCCATCCACAACATCTTTCCCCAGCTGCGCCGATCCTTGCGCGGCCCGTAAGGCTGAACCGGCGATGTCGGCGGCAGCGTGGAGAGAGCCTGCTCGGCGAAAGGCTCCTTGAGCAACCACTCCCATGGATAAAGCTTGAAGAGTGTTCCCATCGGGTGATCCTGCATGTCGACGAAGCGCTCGTGGCCATGGTCCCAGCCAATTTCGTGCATCGCCAAGTGACGCGTTTTCAGCCCCGCCTGCTGCGCCGTGTCGCGCAGGTACTCCACCGTCATCCGATCTTCTTCGCTGCCGCCATCGGCAAAGAACACCGGATCGGTGACATAATCCTTCAGGTCCTTCCACTTGGCTACCAGTTTTTCGTGGATGGAATTGAACTGGTCGGAGCCGGGAAAACATTCCTCCAGCCAATACCATTGCACGATTGCAGCTTCCACCAGTCCGGTGGGAGTGTCGGCGTTGTATTCCAGCAATTTGATGGCGTGCCCGTCAAAAGCAAGATCCAGGCGTCCATACAGCGCCGGCGGCTCACTGTTCCAAGCCGAGCGAATGGCAGGGCCGACAACTTCGGGAATCCCCATCTGGCTGAGCCGGTTCTGATCCAGGATCACGTCGCCTGCCGCCAGCGCCAACCGCTGAATCTCCGCCGTCGCGGCTTCCAGGCGATCGATCTCCGCCGCCGTGAACTCCCAGTAGGCGGTCTCGTCCCAATAGGGCTTGCCGTCCTCTAGCGTGTGATAGGTCAGCCCGACCCGCTCCACGCTCTTTTGCCAGTCATTGCGCGGTGTTACCGTCGATCGGCGCATTATTCTCCTCCGCCGCCGGCATCCCCGCCGCCCGAACCGCCAGTGCCGCCAATGCCGCCGAATCCGCCCCGTGAGACACTGCTGCCGCCAACCACCGCGTCGCCAACCTGGCCACCGCTCGATCCGCCATACACATAATGAGCGCCTACGTAAGCATTCGAGGAACCACCCGCCTGACAAGCACTGTCCGGCACAATCCGCCCATGGGAATCCACACAATCTCGCCGCTCGTCGCGACAGCCTGTGATGGTGATTGCCAGGGCGGCAACAAGAGTCAGCTGAACTTCCCGTGATCGACGCATAAGGATTGTGTGTACGCAAGCAGGCTACATAACCCAGCCGGTGCGCGCAAACAGGCCACGGAGCCCTGTGACCTTGGGATCCCCTGCAAACTCACGAATTCATCCCATTTTATTCAGGATTCGACAGATGAACGGAAATTCTCTTTACGCCGAAAAGAATGAAGACGCCAGATGGTTTTATTTTCTCCTTATAAAAAAAAATTAGAATCGAACCCAATACCACCTTTCGCCAGGCAGGGTTACAGCGAAACCAGAGTGGATGTATCCCGGGAGCACTAGGGCAAAGTCGATGCGACCATCAGGATTGGAGTCCCCACGGACAGGTCTTCGTCCGGGGGGTGAAGCGAGCGGCGACCTTGCACGAAACTTACCGGGCCACAGGGACTCTGGTTTCGCTCTTGCCGTGCCTGGTTGTCCTCTTTCAATTACTGACCCCGGCCGCGGCCCGTATCGTTTCAGGCTCCCGCTACCGGTGCATCTTTCTTCTCAACCTCCGGATTGGCGGCCGGAACCCCGCCTAAAGCAGGTAATCGGACTGCTGCATCTATCTGGGAGTGGAAACCTATGCTTCGTCGCGTCTTTAAAGTCCTTCTTATCACCGCCGTACTGGCAATCCCCGTTCTCGGGTTCGCGCAAACGGCCCCAGCTTCGGGCGCACAACCCGCCACCCAGGCCCAGATCGACGCTCTCCAGCAGGCCCTTAAGGCCAACCAGGCAGCCACCGCCGCGGCCCAATCCGCGGGCGATAACGCCTGGATGCTCACTTCGGCTGCTCTGGTACTGCTGATGACCGGCCCCGGCCTGGCCCTCTTCTACGGCGGGCTGGTCCGGAAGAAGAACATCCTCGGCACCATGATGCAGAGCTTTGCCATGATGGGGCTGGTCACAGTGATTTGGGCTATCGTGGGATACTCACTGGCCTTCGGCCACGGCAACACCTTCATCGGGGGCTTCGAGCACCTCTTCCTCAAGGGCGTTTCCAACGTCGTCGATCCGGGGAATTTCTATGTGCAGACCATTCCTGAGCAGACCTACATGGTCTATCAGCTGATGTTCGCCATTATCACCCCGGCGCTCATCACAGGCGCCTTTGCCGAACGCATGAAGTTCAGCGCCATGGCCGTCTTTCTCTCCCTCTGGTCGATCATCGTGTACAGCCCCATGGCCCACATGGTTTGGGGTGTCGGAGGCCTGCTGAATGCCTCCAACCCGCACGCCGGTTTCCCCAGCTTTGACTTCGCCGGCGGCACCGTCGTCCACATCACCAGCGGCGTCTCGGCGCTGGTCACCGCCCTTTATCTGGGCAAGCGCATCGGCTATCCCCATACCAAGATGTCTCCCCACTCCATGGTGCTCAGCTTCATCGGCGCCTGTCTGCTGTGGGTGGGCTGGTTCGGCTTCAACGCCGGCAGTGCCCTGGCCGCAAGCCCTCTGGCCACCAGCGCCTTCATCAACACTCACTTCGCCGCCGCCGCCGCCGCCATCAGCTGGACCATCTTCGAATGGCTGCACAACGGCAAGCCTACCGCTTTGGGCGCTATCTCCGGTGCTGTCGCAGGTCTGGTCGCCATCACCCCCGCCTCCGGCTTTGTCCAGCCCATGTCCGCGCTCCTCATCGGGTTCCTGGCCGGCTTCTTCTGCTCCTTCATGGTCTTCAAGGTCAAGTCCTGGTTCGGCTACGACGACTCCCTCGACGCCTTTGGCGTCCACGGAGCAGGCGGAACCCTCGGCGCGATCCTTACCGGCCTCTTCGCCGCTAGCGTCATCAACCCCATCTTCAAGGACGCCAACGGTAACGCCCTCCCCTCCGGCGCGATCGACGGCCATTGGGGGCAGCTCCTCAACCAGCTCGCCGGAATCGGTCTCGCTTGGGGAATCTCCATCGTCGGCACTCTGGTGCTCCTCTTCCTCGTCGACAAAACCATCGGCCTCCGCCTCTCGCCTGAGGATGAAGCCGCCGGTCTCGACCTGTCGCAGCACAACGAAGAAGGCTACGACGTCAACTCGTAACCCAACTCGGCGTTGTCCGTTCGGTTACCTTTTGCCGGTCGTAGCGTGAAAAACCAGGCGGGATTGGCCCAATCACCCATCCCGCCTGTTACGCTGTCAAACGAAGCTGTTCTAACGAGGCATTTTCCGCATGCTCAAAATCGAAGCCATTCTTCAGCCTTCCAAGCTGGATGCAGTCAAGGATGCCCTGCTCGAAGCAGGCATTGAAGGCATGACCATCCTTGAAGCCCGCGGCCACGGTCGCCAAAAGGGTCACACCGAGTTCTATCGTGGCCGCGAATACACGGTCGACCTCCTGCCCAAGGTCAAAATCGAGCTGGTCGTCAACGATGACATGAAGGACAAAGCCCTTCAGGCCATCATCGGTTCCGCCCGCACCGGCCGCATCGGTGACGGCAAAATCTTCATCAGTCGTGTCGAAGACGCCATCCGCATCCGCAACGACGAGCGCGGCGAAACCGCCCTTTAACACCCCTCCAAGCCGAGAGAGGAACCGTTCGCAAGGATGCTCCGATAACTATCCTTGCAAAGGCTCTGATCACTGATTTGACCCCACATGGAACAGACCTGAACTTTCGAAGGCGCCAATCCGGCGCCTTCGTGTTCTTCAGAGCGTGTGGCGCCCACCTATCATCCAGACCCACCCCTCTTTTGTAGCCGCACTCCATTTTCCTGCCAGACCACTAAACATTGGCGTTGCGCAGCCGTCAAACTCTGGGGGATTGAGCCATGTTGATTAGGGCCAAACTCTTCCACGGAACCCTTGCAGCTACATTGCTGGGCGGTGTGCTTCTCGCGTGCTCGCCAGAAGCGCTTGGGATGTCCCAAACCAGGGACATCGTGGTCGTCAAACCAGCAAGTTTGCCGGAGCTCGCGCGCCGGCACGGAATTGCATTCCAGCTCTATACAGGCAGCGGAACTGGCGCTGATTACCTGTATATCGAGCAGCACCAGGGCGAACGCATGCTGGTGCTCGACGTCTCCGATCCATCCAGGATCAGGCAGGTTGCAGCAACGCCCCTTACGGTTCCCGCACCCTTCGATTTTGTGCGCCCGTTGGGAGCCTCGGCATACCTGGTCCGCTTCCGCAACAGCCGCGGCATAGGGATCCTTGACCTGCGAAGGCCAAAAGCTCCCACTCTCCGCGTCCTCAGTTCGATTGAGGCCGCGAAGCACACGGAAACCCTTTCCGAATCTGCGATTCTGCTGGTGGACGAGCCGCCCAGGACGCAACCAGCGAACCCTCGGGACTATCAGGTAGTCGCCCCGTCCTCCACCGCCAATCCGGCGACCCTCCTGACCGTCAGGCAAGTGGATGCGGAGACTTCACGCCAGGAAACCGGAACCACCTTCCTGCTTGGCGCAGACGGATTGACCGTCATTCGCCGTCCCAGCGTCGAACAGGCCTGGAAAACAAGCCAGAGCTATACCAACTGATCGCACTGTCGGTCTCCGGAACGGTGCCCCAGGTCCCGATTTTGGGACCTGGGGTTGAGAATCCGGCTGGATCACAGGCCTTCCTCTCCCCCGCAGCCCCTGCGCCGATAGTCCTCCGGCGACTCAATGACAAACGCAGTCTGTCCGGCCAGCGCCAGCAGGTCCTGATCACCGCTCACCAGAATATGTGCCTTTCCAGCCTGCGCCAGATCGAGCAAAGGTTGATCCTTGCCGTCACGGCACGAAATCGGGCATTTGCCCGCGACATCGACGCTCTCACAGTAGGGAAGATAAAGCGCTAGCAACTCGATGCGGTATTGCTCGGAGAGGCGGAATTTGGGGTACGCCAGAACCCTTGTAAGCTCCCGCGCCGTTGTCGGGGAGACCAACGGCACCGTGCCTCCCTCCCGCCAATGCAGGCGCAGCCATGCCAGTCGCCCGTCAGGGAAAAGCAGCGCCGACAGGACCACATTTGTGTCGAAGACCACGCGGCGGATAGACTGCGGCGTCACTCGGTCCCGCGAGCCCAGCGAACGGCATCGCTCACATCCTGCTCGGTGATGCCCAGCTTCTCCAGGTGTTCCCAAACCTCTTCCACCCGGCTGCGCTGAAAGGGCCGCAGCGTGATGGATCGTCCGTCCGTGCTGACCTCGAAATAATCCACGCCCGCAAAGCGCGAAGCCACTGCTTTGGGGAGTGTGAGTTGGTTTTTGACAGTCAATTTGGCCAGCATGAATTACCTCATTCAAGGAAACAAGGAAATCTTACCATAATCAGTGCGAGAAAAAGAGCGGGAAGCCGCGCTCCTGGCGCGCAAGCGCCGGTCGCCTGGGCGGCTTGTCTCTTGCTTTCTGATCCCTGTTCCCTATTCCCTGTCCCCTGCGTTTCAGTCCCTTCTTTTGGGACCGAAACGTCAAAAGTCCCCATTTTCCCTCAACATCGCTTATGCTTGTAACAATTCCTTCTCGCTTCGGCGAGCCAAACAAAAAAATCTATGAATCCAGTCGCAATCACGGTTGACGATCTTAGGGAGCAGTATCTTCGGGAAATGGCGCTTGTCCGCCAGACCTGTGAGCGCACTGGGGACGGCACGGCGGCCATTCGCCGGCGCTCCGCCGTAGTGGACCGTATTCTCATCGAAATGTGGCGTCGCGCCTTTGCCGGCGGCACCGCGCCCAATGCAGCCCTGCTCGCGCTCGGCGGATATGGCCGCAAGGATCTCTTTCCCTATTCCGACATCGACGTCCTTTTCGCCTTTGCCGATGAGAAGACCGAGGAACAGTGCAAAGAAGCGGTGCGCGGTGTCATTCAGGGCATGTGGGACATCGGCCTCCGCGCCAGCCCCTGTTCCCGCACCGTCAAGGAAGCTGGCCGCTTCGATCCCGACAATCTCGAATTCACCTTGGCCACCCTCGACCGCCGTTTTCTGGCCGGCAGTTTCCCGCTCTACCAGCAACTGCATCAAACAGTCCTGCCCGGCCTCGTCCTCAGCGAGTGGAATACCATCACCCAGAAGCTCGGTGAAATCGCGCGCGCCCGGCACGCCAAGTTCGGCAACACCATCTTCCATCTGGAGCCCAATTTAAAGGACTGTCCCGGAGGCCTGCGTGATTATCACCTCGCCGTCTGGTTCGCACTTCTCTTCCATCTCAAGGAGACCAAGGAATGGCCCCGCCAGCGCGGCGGAGTCTTCCAGTCCGCCCGCGGCGATGCCGAAGCCGCTTTCGACTTCCTCGCCGCTACGCGATGTTTTCTCCACTTCCGCCATGGCCGCGACGACAACTCGCTCGACTGGCAGTCGCAGGACGAAGCCGCTGCCAACTCCATCGGCCTTGAAACCCGCGGCACTGCCGACCCTGCGTATTGGATGCGTACTTACTTCCGCCACGCCCGCATCATCTATCGCCGCGCTGCCTTGCTGATGGAACACCTTCCTGCCCCGGTCAGCTTTTACAAGCAGTTCCGCCGCCGCCGCACCCCCATCGCCGGAACCGACTTCCTGCTCGACCAGGGTCGCATCGACATCGCTCCCGGCGCGCAGTTCAGCGACACCGGCGCAATCCTGCGCATCTTCTCTCTCATGGCGACCCACGGATACGCCCTCAGTCAGGCAGCCGAAGACCGCATCAGCGATGCCTTGCCGGCCCTGGCCATCCACATCCCTGAAGGCCCCTATCTCTGGAATGCCTTGCGCGAAATCCTCCTTGGACCGCACGCCGCGCACGCCCTCCGCACCATGCACGCCCTTGGCGTACTTGAGATGCTCATTCCCGAGTTTCACGGCATCGACGCCCTGGTCATCCGCGACAGCTACCACCGCTACACCGTCGACGAGCACACCTTCCTCACCATCGACAACGTGCACTGTCTTCGTCAGCCTGCCTTCGACTACGAAAAGCGCCTGGCCCAGCTGTTACCGGAGGTTGACCGCCTCGACCTCTTCTTGCTCGCACTCTTGCTCCACGATACCGGCAAGGCCCGCCGCTCCGGCGAGCATGCCGGCCACAGCGTCGAGCTGGCCGACGCCTTCCTCGCCCGCCTCGATTTCGACAGCGAAGAGCGCGAGAGCGTCCTCAATCTCATCCGCCTCCACCTCGAAATGTCCGCGGCCATGCGCCGCGACATCTTCGATCAGGAGAACGTGCACAACTTCAGCGAAAAGATCGCCAGCCCACAGCTCCTCAAGATGCTCACGCTGATGACCTTCGCCGACATCAAGGCGGTCAACCCCGAGGCCCTCACTCCCTGGAAGGCAGAGTCCCTCTGGCAGTTTTATATGGCCACCGCCAACTTCATGGACCGCTCGGTCGACGAGGTCCGTTACCACGCCGCCATCGATCCCACCCTGCTCAACCGGCTGCGTTCCATGGTCCCGGCGGCGCAGACCGAAGATCTGCGCATCTTCCTCGAAGGCCTGCCGCAGCGCTATTTGCAAACCCGCCTGCCGGAGCAGATCCGTCATCACTTCCAGATGGCCCAGAATCTTGACCTGGACCCCGTCCAGCTCGATCTCAGGCCCCTCCGCCAACTCTTTGACCTCACCGTCATCACGCGCGACCGCAGCCGCCTTTTTGCAGACGTTGCCGGCGCGCTCGCCGCCTGGGGCATGAACATCGTCAAAGCCGGCGCATTCAGCAACGAAGCCGGTGTCATTGTCGATAGCTTCCACTTCACCGACAGCTTCCGCACCCTTGAGCTCAACCCCAGCGAAAAGGACCGCTTCCTCCAATACGTTCACGACGTAGTCGCACAGAAGGTCGAAGTCCAGCACCTCCTCGATGCTCGTAGCCACCTCAACCACCCTGCGAACATCAAGGTCGAGGTCATCACCCGCCTCTCCTTCGACAGCGAGTCCTCTACCCACTCCACTCTGCTGCAGGTTGTCGCTCAGGATGTCCCCGGCCTTCTCCGCCAGATTGCCCTGGTCCTCAACACCCACCAGTGCAACATCAAGGTCGCTCTTATTGATACCGAAGGCGAAACCGCCATCGACGTCTTCTACCTCACCATCAAGGATGCCAAGCTCAACCCCGATCAGCAGCAGTCCCTTTCCACCGACCTCGCTGCCGCCATCGAGTCCATGCGCGCCCCCACCACCGCCTGACGCCATCTCCCGGCTGGCTCCAGCAATATGCTGTCATCCACAGCGACCCTGAGCGTAACGAATGGGGAGTCGAAGGATCCGCGGTGGTTCCCGCGCGGGGGGCGACAACCAGCCCTGAGCAAAGCCAAAAGGGATCTGCGGTTGCATTGGTCGCGCGTGGTCTGTAACTCAAGGAGCGAGCGCCTTCAGGCACCTGAGGGAAGGCGCCACCAAAAGTGGCTTTACATGCTGCGGAGACACTCAGTTTTGCAAAGTCTTGCAACAGGGCACAACTGAAGTCGTGCCCTGATACGAAGCAACTGCTGAGGGGGAGCCCCGGCAGTCCTCTACGTTGCGGCTGAATAGGCCAACATTCAGGTGCCCGAGAGATCAGGACCCGCTCAGCACCTGATCGATGGTCATGATATCCACCAGACCGCTGCATCCGAAGATCGCCGGAAGCACCTTTTCCGCGGGATAGCGCCGGCGCAGGTCGGCAACCTTCTCGGTGCCGCAGCGATAGGCCGGCAGATACATCCGTCCCAGCAAGGGATGACGGCCCCACGCGCCGGAGAGCTTGTCGGCGCGCTCCTCGGTGACCAGAAAATCGCGGCGAAGAGTGGCGGCCACTTCCGGTTGCGGGCGCAGTTCGCCCCAGGTCAGATACGAAGACTGGTTCTTGGCGTCATCCTGCAACAGGGCCAGAAGCACGCCAATCTGCAGATCTTCGTCCGGCAACTGATCGACCTCCGTAACTCCGTGGGCAATGAGAATTGCATTGTTGGCAATGCCCTCAAACAGCGTGGCGGCGCGGGTATTCATGGTGAGCACGGTAGCCTCGAAGCCGGCCAGTCCGCGCACATACAGATTTTGAAGATAAGCGAAGGTTGTAACATGCCCCGGCACAACCTCGTGGCTGACAAGCTGCTCGAACTCCGGGTACGACATGCGCAGCGAGGCATTGATTTCGTAACTGGCCTCGTATTGCGGAGAACCATCGGCATTGCGAGCGCGGCCGATGTAGTTCATGGAACCGGAGAACCATGCATCCTTGATGGGCAGGAAATCAATGTTGGCGCGCGGCACCGGGGCCAGTTCGCGGGGCAGATACGGGACAAGATTCTTCGCGCTTAACTGATCGAAGTGGGCGATCACGGCGGCTCCCAGGCCGCGCACGGAGGCCATCGGAATCACGCGGTCGCGACGCCAAGAATCGACGGCGTCGAGCAGATTGGCAGCGTCGTATCCAGCCTTCCCAAGCAATGCTGCAACCCGCTCGCGCTTGCTCTGCGGCTGGGAGGCTTCGGGCGCTTTGCCGGTGGAAGCTTCCACCGAGCGCGTGTAGGGCACCGGATCGCCCTTGCCTGCGACTTCCATGGCAAGATCCCACATGGTCTCAAGACAAATCGCCAGCCCGTTGAGGTTTGCCGAGCGCAGGCCGGAGAGCTTTGCGGCTTCCGAGCGGACTCCCGCAATGGCCGCGGGGAGATCGACCGCTTTCAAGTACAGATCAATGGCCTCGCGATTGTCGGGCTTGTCACTGACCCCTCCCAGTTGCCGCACCCGCGCGGCCGCGGGATGGGTATATGCGTTCGGTAGTGGCTCATCGGAGAACCACGAATCGGCAATGAAGCGACCGGTGCCCGAGGCGCACAGAACGTCTCCGCCCCAAAGCGTGTCAATGCCAAGAACCGCGTCAGCTACAAAACGTCCTGCCTGATCCATAACTTGCCCCATCATTTGATCCATGATTTACACCTTTTCCTTCCCTGTGATCCGGCCCGTAAATATTGATGATTGGGTGCCCCATCCTTTCCGCGTTTTGTGCGGAAAGGGTGGGAGAACTGGACACTATTTACGGGCCGGATCAATAATGTCTTCCTTGCTCGTGGAACGAATCCAAACATAGAGACAGATGCCCACAAACAGCAGCGCGGAAATCACCTGAGACGCGGCATCGTTGGAATAGAACGGGGTGGTGATCATATCTTCGCGATACCACGGGAAGAGGCGCAGCCCCGCGCCGAAAACACCGCCCAGCGCGCCACCCGCCATGAGTCCCGAAGCTAGAATGACACCGCGCTCACGGATCTTGCCACCGATTTCGCCGCCGGTCTTTTCGGACCTCTTGTTGACGAGATGAGACAGAAAACCACCCGCAAGAATCGGCGAAGTTAGCCCGAGCGGAAGGTAAAGTCCGAGCGCAAATACCATCGAAGACTTGCCCAGCATCTCCAGCACAACTGTGATCATGGCGCCAATGCCGAACAACAGATACGCGACCGGCTGGCGGCTCATGAAGCCGACCACCAGGGCCTTCATGATGGCTGCCTGCGGAGCAGCGAGGACCTGTCGGGTGTCTCCCGGAGCGGCTTCGCCAAACTGGAAGGTGTGGGCCAGCAGGATGATGGTGAGTCCGGCGGTAATGGCGGCGGCGGCGACACCGATGAACTTCACCTTCTGCTGCGCGGAGGGCGTAGAGCCCAGCCAGTAGCCCATCTTCAAATCGGTGATGAACTGGCCGGAGACGCACAGCGCGGTGCAGACCATGCCCGCGATCGCCATGATGAAGAACATTCCGGTGCTGCCCGAGAGGCCGAAGTAAAGCAGCACCACCGAGGAGACAATGACCGTGAGCATGGTCATGCCGGAGGCCGGGTTGTTGGCCGTGGTGGCAATGGCATTGGCGGCCACCGAGGTGAAGAAGAAGGAGAAGAGCAAAGTCAGAATGAGACCCACAACGAGCACCGTCCACGACACTTTCAGATTGGCGAAGAAGGCCGCAACGCAGAGCGCTCCCACCACCACTCCGAGCAGCATCGTAAGCAGCGGCATGTCGCGGTCGGTGCGGCCCGTGTCCGGAGCTTCGCCATGGCGGAAGGCGTGCAGTGCAATACCGAAGGAGCCTGCCACCACCCGCAGCGATTTGAGGATGCCGACGATGCCCGCGGCGGCAATCGCGCCCACGCCGATGAAGCGGACGTAGTTGCCGTAAATGGCGGCGGCGCTCATCTTCGAGATCGGTACAACCGCTGGATAGACTGCGACGTCGATATGGCTGCCAACGAACCACACCAGCGGCACCAGGACGAAGCTGGTCATGATGCTTCCGGCGCAAAAGACCAGCGCGCTGCGCAGGCCCATCACATAGCCGAGACCGAGAATGAAGCTGATGGCGTCGAATTTGACGACCATCCGTCCGCGATCGGCCAAGTTGTTCACCAGCGGGATGAACTGAAAATCGAGATACTCCTTCCACACATGGAAGGTAGTGACAAAGAAATCATAGACGGCTGCGATGACCGTGGCCTGAATCAGAAGCTTGGCCTGCGAACCGCCTTTTTCGCCGGTCACCAGCACCTCGGTGATGGCCGTGGCTTCCGGGAAAGGCAAGTGGCCGTGCATCTCGCGCACGAAGTAGCGGCGCAGCGGAATCAGAAAGAGGACGCCCAGGCAGCCGCCCGCCAGGCAGATGAAGATGGTCTGCACCGGATGCGGGTCCAGATGGAGGATATAAAGAGCGGGCAGAGTGAAGATTGCGCCGGCCACCACGCTTCCCGAAGCTCCTCCGATGCCGGTGATAATGACGTTCTCCAGCAGGCTGGACCGGCGTTTGAACATGCGCGCCAACCCGATGGCGAGGATGGAGATGGGGATCGCGGCTTCCATTCCCTGCCCGACCTTGAGGCCGGAATAAGCCGAGGCGACAGAGAAGATCACGCAGAACAAAACACCCCAGAAGATGGAGCGCCAGGTGAGTTCCGGCGTATTGGCTTCCGCTGGAATGATCGGGGTGTAGGATTCGCCGGGTTTCAGCGGAAGGTAGGCGTTTTCCGCCAGAGATTTCGTTTCGGTCTCGCTCATAAATGGATGATTCCCTATCTGCGACGCGGCCGGGGGAGGAATTCCCGATACAACGGTGAAACACTTCCCTGCTTTGCCCGCGGGATCGTTCACGACCCCCGATGAACCATACAACGCCGCACCGGAGCGGCGTCAAGGCCGCAATGGCCGGGTGCCCCTCGTCCCTCGCATTTGGGGACCAGGGAAAGCACGGGCGCATTTCAATCGCAGCGCAGCGAAACGATCCGCGGTTCCAGTTCGCCGTCTTCGCTCACATGAAGGATGCCGATGGTCGGGTGCAGCTCGAAACGCCGGGGGCCGCAGGAGCCGGGATTGAAGTACAGCACGCCCCGCCGGGTCACGTAATTGGCCACGTGGGTGTGCCCGGAGAGAACGGCGGCAAACTTTCCCGCGGCCGGGTCGAGATGGAGGTCGTGCAGGTCGTGCAGCATGTAAACGTAGTGGCCGCCGAGCATCACCACCTCTGTCTCGGGCAGTTCGCTGCATGGGCCTTCGCGGTCCACGTTGCCGCGCACGGCAGTCACCGGCGCGATCTTGCGGAGTTCTTCCAGCACAGCGATCTTGCCCACATCGCCCATATGCAGGATGCGATCGACGCCGGCGAGCGCGGCAAGCGCTTCGGGACGCATCAGGCCGTGGGTGTCGCTTACGATGCCAACTTTCACTTGATCCGGTCCTCTTTTAGTTTGGGTTCGTGCTTTCCCTGGTCCCCAAAAGCGAGGGACCCGGGGCACCCAGGTTGTACCCTAGAGCCCCATTTCCAGCCGCGTGCGCGGGTCAAGCTGGTCTCTCAGTGCATCGCCCAGGAAGTTGAAGCCCAGCACCGCGCCGGCGACGGCCATGGCCGGGAAAAGCACCAGGTGCGGCGAGTCGAAGAGATGCGAGCGGGCGTCGTTGAGCATCGCGCCCCAGCTGGGAGCGGGAGCGGGCATGCCCAGGCCGAGGAACGAGAGCGTTGCCTCGGCCAGAATCACCCCGGCCATGCCGATGGCCGCCTGAACCAAGACCGGCTGCACAATGTTGGGCAATATGTGACGGAAGAAGATGCGCAGCCCGCTGGCGCCCAGCGCGCGGGCGGCATCCACATATTCGCGGTCGCGCACCGCCATCACCTGGGCCCGCACCAGCCGCGCGTAGCCGGCCCAGCCGCCGATGGCCAGCGCCAGCACCAGGTTGGCGAACCCCGGCCCGAGAAACGCAGCAAAAGCAATCGCCAGCAGGATGCCGGGCAGGGCGAGAAAGGTGTTCATGGCGAAGGTGGTCAGCGCGGTGTCGATCCAGCCGCCCAGATAGCCGGCCAGCCCGCCCACCGTCAGCCCGAGCACCAGGGAAACCGAGACTACACTGACCGAGACCGCCAACGACAGCCGCGCGCCCCAGAGAAGGCGCGAAAGAATATCCCGCCCCAATTCATCGGTGCCCGCAGGATGCGCGATCGTGGGCTGTTCAAGACGGTGGAGCAGGTCGATTGCGGACGGGCTTTGCGGGGCCAGCCAAGGCGCACTCAAGCCTCCGCCTACGAATGTTGCGAGCAGGACTACGCCCACCAAAAGCAGCGGCTGCTTGCGGATGCGTTTGCCGAGATGAGTGATCGAATTGGCCAGCACAATCGACATTGCTTCAGCAAGAATATAGTGACAGGTCAAGGGAGGCGGCGTTTTAATCTGATATGCGTAAAATCTGGCTTTTTCTCTCTTTGAGCTTCGCACTGGTTCTGCCGGTTGTTTGCAAGTCTCAGGACCCGGCCCCGCAGCCCGCCAGAACGGGCAGGCTGCAGGTGCGAGTGCCGGAGGCGCAGGAACTCTTCGGATTGGCCAACAATGTGCGCGCCGAACAGGGACTCAAGCAGCTTGAGTGGGATCCGGCGCTGGCCTCGGCGGCGCTGCAGCATTGCCTTCGCATGGTCAGTAAGGGAGAGATCTCTCACCAGTTTGAAGGGGAGCCCGACTTGAATGCCAGGGCGGGAGACGCTGGAGCGAAGTTCAGCCAGATCTCGGAGAATGTGGCAACCGGCTTGAAGCCTGCGACCATTCAACTGGCTTGGCTGGAATCGCCAGGGCACCGGGCGAACCTGCTAAATCCTGACTCGGACCATGTGGGAATGGCAGTCGTTTCCCTGGGAGACACCCTTTATGCCGTGGCCGACTTTACCCGCGCCGAGCCGGCGCTCTCGCAGGCACAGGTGGAAGAGGCGTTTGCCACACTGCTGCGCGCCAAGGGACTGGAAATTTATCCGGATCCCTCGGATGCGCGCGCGTATTGCGCCCAACCCGACGGCACAAAATACGGCGGCACCACCGGACCGAACTTCCTGGTGCGCTGGCAGGGGCCAGATACCTCGCAGCTTCCGCCGGCGCTCGTCACCAAGCTCGACGCCAGTACATTTCACCAAGCCTCAGTCGGCAACTGCCCGCCGCAAAACCTGACCGGGAGCTACACACTCTATCGCGTTGCAATTCTGTTTTATCAGTGAGATGCCGCCTGCTCGCGGGTGCTGCCTGCTCGCTCGGCTGCCCCGAAGGGACCATTGCAAGAAGGACGGCATCCGCTGGCGCGGTTCTTTTGCGGCGGATCAAGCAAAGTCACACAGAATCAGCCAAAAGCCTGGTATTCCTTCCAAAACTCAGACCATCCAAGGCGCGGGCCACCGCAGACAAAGATATCCGGATGAGATTCGCTCTCCTCGTTTTTCACTTTGTCGGAATTGCCGTTATGACCGGCAAGGCGGCAACCGGTAAAGGCCTTGTCCGCACCCTCCTTGCTGAAGCCAAGAACAATCAGCATGGATGGCGGGTTCGCCGGGTATCCGCGCAGCCAGGCTGAATTGGTCATGCTGATCGGCCGCGGCAAATGGTAGGCCGGTCCAAGCATTTCGATGGCCCCTTGCTCACCATAGTTGCCCACCAAAATGCCGGCGCTTCCCCGCTGCTCGGGCGGCAAGGAGTCGCGAATACCGGCTACTGTCCGCACCAGTTCATCCCAGCCAATCTCTTCGCACAAGTCGCCATTGTTCTTCAACGCGAAATCGCGCAGCGGCCCAGCAGGGGCCAGCGGCAGGATGACTGCGCAGACGAAGGCGCCGTTCAAGGCAAGCCCCGCGAAAAGGGCACCAAGAACCGTCCGCCGCCCCCATAGGGGGAGCACAGCGACCCAGCGTTCAGCGGCGACGGCCCCCATGGCCAAAAGCATGGGATAGGCCGCGGCCATGTAATAGCCCCTTCCCTTGCCCAAAGCCAAAACCGTTATGGGGATCAAGTACATCCAAGCCAGCATGCGATAGCGAGGGCTGCGCAGGAAGCCGATCAGACCTGCCAGCCAGAGCGGCACGGCGAAGAGGTTTGCGCAAAGCCAGAACTGATCGAGGAAGAAGTGCTCGGCACGCCCTTCCCCCACATCGCGCTTGTGAATGGAGAGGAGAAAATCGTAGGAAATGAAGTGATGGCGAAGCAGCCACAAGAAGTTCGGCAAAAAGATCAGCAACGCCAGCGCAATGCCGCCCCAGAACCAACCGCTGAGCAGGAACTTGCGGGCACGAGAGAGAGCAACTCCACCCAGAATCCCGGCAATGTAAAAAACAATGTCGTACTTGGTCAGAAGCCCGAGACCAACAACGGCTCCAATCGCCATCCACCAGCGCGGATCGCCCGACTTCAGCAGGCGAATCGTGAAGTAAGCAATCAGGACCCACCACAAAAAGCCAAAGGATGTGTACTGGAACTCCGTCCCCTCGAAGAGTGGAAGCGGAGAAAGCGCGACAGCGAGTACAGCCGTTACCTGCGCCAGCCTTCCGCCGCCCAGATCGCGCGCCATCAGCCCCGTGACCACCAGCGCCACGGCCTGCGCAATTACAGAGAACAGCCGCAAGCCAACCAGTGAAAGGCCAAAGATCGCAAGCCCGATACGCTCCAGGAATGGCGTGAGCGGTGGATAAGCGACGAACCCCCAATCGAGATGGCGCGCATCGCTTAGGAACTGAAGCTCGTCGCGGTGAAATCCGTAGCGGCCGTTCGTAGCCAGGTGAACCAGCGCCACAGCAGCGGCAATGCCAAACACGGCATAAACGCTGAGACGGTCCCGCGGCAGCAGGCCATCCTTTTCGCATGCCGGATCCACTACAGTTCCGTTCGCCATCGAGCCTCCCCAATTCCTCTGGGACAGCTTACGCCCGATGGCTGGCGTCAGTTCCTAGTTTCTTTCCATCGGGCCGGGAACCAGTACCGAGGCCATTCCGGCTGCCGTAGCAGCTTGAATTCCCATCTCGGTGTCTTCAAACACCAGGCAGTGCGCGGGCTCGACGCCAAGGCGCTCGGCGGCTAGCAGGAATCCGTCTGGCGCAGGCTTGCCGTTCTTGTAGTCCTCGGCGCAGACCAGGGTGTCGAATTTATCCAGCAGGTTAAACATGGTCAGCGAACTCACCACCGAATTCCGTCGGCTTCCCGAAACCACAGCGAAGGGAATCTGACCCAGCTTCTCGTCGATGTGCGCAACCACTTCCGGAATCAATTTCAGATCTGCAAGCTGTTCGTAATAAAGAATTTCTTTCCTCTTGGCCACCTGCTCCACAGGCATCTGCAGCCGGTTCATTTCGTTGAGCGAAGTCAGAATGTCGGTCACTGGCCGCCCGCCCCAGGAATAGAAGAGCTCTTCCTCAAACGGGCAGTTCCACTCTGCCAGCGCCTGCTTCCAGGCTACGTAGTGGAGAGGCATGGAATCAACGATGGTGCCGTCACAGTCGAACAAATAGGCGCGGAAATCCCCCGCGGGCAATTGCAGCTTCTTCAGCAAAAAACAGCTCCTTTGATTTGTCTTGGTAGCGAAAGGAGGCCTACTTCGGCTCGCTTCCTTCCATCTCTTCTTCGGTGCCCTCTCCCTCACCTGGCTTGGTCGGCTCCATGCGGAGGGCATTGTTAAAGCGGTTGAAGTAGTTGAACAGGCCGATGGTGCAGAGCAGCTCAACAATTTCGCCCTCGTCAAAATGCTGGCGCAAGTCTGCAAACTGCTCGTCGCTCACCGAGCTGGCGTCCAGCGTGACCGTCTCAGCCAGCAAAAGTGCAGCCTTTTCCGCAGCGGAATAGTCGGTGCGTATCTCCCATTCCGGCAATCGGGTCAATTGCTCTTCGCTCCAGCCGAGATTCTTGGCCAAGAGGATATGGCTCGCGAGGCAGTAGGGAGTCTCGTTGACCTGGCTGGTGCGAACAATGATCAGCTCCTTTAGCTTGACCGGGACGGTCCCGGCGGTGAGCACTGCATTGAAATGCTCCATCATCGTGGTAAAGATCTCAGGTCGATGCGCCATGACCCGGAACATGTTCGGCACATTTCCGCGCAGTGAAAAGGCTTTGTCAAAGAGCCTGGCCATCTCCGGGGATACTTCGCTGCGGTCGAGCCGGGAAATCCGCGACATTATTTCTCCTCGCTGCTACACCTATCGTATCGTCGGCTTCACGCCAATACTTAACCGCGAGGCGGGATTCTTCCATATTGGGACGTTGCTTTTGCGATTCGGAACTCGGATGGGGCAACTGAGCCAACCCATTTTGACGAGCCGGGCCCTCTCTGTTAATTTGGTTATGGAAGTTGAACGCCAGTCACTCCTCAGTAGCTCAATGGCAGAGCATTCGGCTGTTAACCGAAGGGTTGTAGGTTCGAGTCCTACCTGAGGAGCCATAGAGTCAACAACTTATAGATGATTCTCCGTTTCCAAACCCCACAGAACTCCACAAATAATCAAACCGCCACCTCCTGCAATTCAGTTTGCGGTTTTTCTTGCGCTATCACCATCCGAACACCCTTCGAGTTCGCCTGCTGCTTGGCTCTCAAACACGCACTGCCGTACACGCTCTTGGTCGCGGCCAGCTTGCTGTGCCGCATCAGTTCTTGTTGAACGCCAATCGGTGCTTCAGTTTCGGCCAGCAAAGAGCGATACGTATGCCGCAAAGTGTGCCAACCGATCCCCTGGAGGCCGACTTTCTCCACTGCTGGATTCAAAATCTGCTGCTGAATCACACCCACGTAATGGCAGCCGCCCGTAATGTGAGACGGGAGCAAAAGTTCATTGATCCTGGCTCCCTTCCATCCGACCAGGACTTGAGCAAATCCGGAGTCGAGCGCGATGTAATCGTTGGACGCCTCGGTTTTGACCTTCCCAATCCGTCCATTGACGACACCTTGCTGGACCAACATCGCCCCAGCCTCGAAGTCGATATGCTCCCAGCAAAGCGCCAAAACCTCCGACACCCGCCTTCCGTTGCACATCGCGACGATCACCATGGTTCTGAATGGCTCATTCAACAGCGGCGCCGGTTCCTGAAGCTTCTCAGGGGGTAGAATTTGCGGCCGCTTCTGGCGCTTGCTGGTCCCCTTCAACCTTATAAGCTCCATCGGGTTCCGCTGAGCGTCAGGATGTGGTGGCCCCAACCGCGACAGCACGGGAAAATTATCCTCGCGCACAAACTGCGCTCGACTGCCGGATAATCAACTTCGGCTTGACCGATATGCGGCGTGGTTTGCTGGTTGGATCCTCGATTTTGGCCAATAGCTCAGTGGCGGCCATCGCGCCCATCTGGGTTAGCGGCTGGCGAACCGTCGTCAGGGACGGCCGGACCAGGGTTGCCGCTGAAATATCGTCGAATCCTACCACTGAAATCTCTTCCGGTACCTGTTTTCCCGCATCTCGAAACGCATTCATAGCGCCGATGGCCGACAGATCGTTGAAGGCCAGCAACGCGGTGAAGGCGCGCTTGGCTTTCAGCAACCGCTCCGCTGCAACATATCCCTCGCGAATGGGATTCAGTCCATCGTCAATGCGCTCCAATTGCACCACGTGTTCCTTGTTGATGAGCAAGCCAAGCTGGCGCGCGCTTTCCACGCAGGCCGCCCAGCGCAACTGGGTGTCGCTCGAATGCGTGTGGCCTTTCAAAAAAGCGATTTTGCGATGCCCCAATGCATAAAGGTGCTCGATCGCAAGCCGGATGCCATGCGCGTTGTCCAGTGCAACGCGCGTCAGCGGATATTCGCCTTCCACACTTCCAATCGAAACCATGGGGAGCATCGGAGCCGTCTCCGTGGGCGTGTTGATCAGGATCAGGCCCTCGGCGCCGCGTTCCGCGAACACCTGTAGCCGCTGCCGGATGAGGGCGCTGTCCCAGTGATGGCTGGAGACGAAGTAGAGGTAGTTGTGATCGATGAGCAAGCGCTCAATGGCGGTAAGTATCGAGGCGTTGTATCCCTCGCCCAGGTCCGGCGACAGAATGCCGATCAGCTGGCTCCGCTTGTTGTTGAGCATGCGGGCGAAGTAGTTGGCCTTGTAGCCGAGTTCCGCGGCGGCCTTGAGTACGCGCTCGCGGGTTTCGGGCCTCAGGCCCTTGGCGACGGGGGAATCGTTCAGTACAAGCGAGACGGTGGAGCGCGAGAGGCACAGGTAGTCCGCCAGGTCGCGCAGGCTGGTAGGTTTTTCCAGCGTCCCCGGTCGGGTTGCCGGGCGGTCTGATGCAGATTTGGTTTTGCGCACAAGCCGATACTACCAAGAAAAGCTTGACATGTGGATTGTGGTGCCGCTAGAGTCTAAATCGCATTTAAACCAGTTTAATAAGCAGTCCGAAACACCGTCCCAAGGATCGGGTTGATCCGCTTGGGGCGCACCCTGTCTTGACAACACGGCCGAGGCGGCTCGGTGCTGTCGGCAGCCGCGTGCTCTAACCGACCTGATGGCGATTATGCCAGGACGCCAAAACCAGAATGGGCGAAGGTCGCGAGAGTCCGAGCTTGTGTGTGGAAAATCGATCTTGTCTGGCCAAATTCCAAGCATCGCCGAACCTGCCGGGCCTCCGGGGCATTATGATTGCGACGATCCTTCAACCCGTACCAGAACGATGAGGTTAGTGTGAAAACAGCGACAATGGCGGTTCCGTTAGCAGACCGGATCTCTCTCAAGGAAAAAATCGGTTACTCCTTCGGCGATGCGGCTTCGAATCTGTATTGGAAGACCTTCGAGTGGTACCTGATGTTTTTCTATACAGATGTCTTCGGCATCTCGGCCCTGGCGGTAGGCACCATGCTGATGGTTACGCGCCTTGCCGACGCGGTAGCCGATCCCGTGATGGGTTCGATCGCTGACCGCACCCAAACTCGCTGGGGCCATTTCCGGCCCTATCTCATCTGGGGCGCCATCCCCTTCGCGGTGGCCGGGGTCTTCACCTTCACCACCCCCAATCTCAGCGGCGGCGGCAAGGTCATCTACGCCTACATCACCTATAGCTTGTTGATGTTCATCTACACCTTTGTGAACATCCCATACTCCGCGCTCATGGGCGTGATCTCTCCCAACTCGTTGGAACGTACTTCGATCTCCTCGATCCGCTTCATCGGAGCCTTCACCGCAGGCACCTTCATCCAGTTCTTCACGCTGAAATTTGTCAAATGGTTCGGTCAGGGAAACGAGGCGCGCGGCTGGCAGCTCACCATGGTGCTCTACGGCATTCTGGCCGTCATCCTGCTGGTGCTTTGCTTCCTGACTACGCGCGAGCGCGTCACGCCGCCGGCGACACAGAAGTCCAATCTTGGCAATGATGTGAAGGACCTGTTCACGAGCGTGCCGTGGCTAATTCTGGTCGGCGTGCTGCTGCTGGTTCTCACCGCCTTCGTGGTCAAGGGATCGGCTTCGACCTACTACTTCAAGTACTATCTTCACAACGAATCGCTGGTGGGCGCCTTCATGGTTGCGAACGGCATTGCATTCCTGGCCGCGGTCTTCATCACCACGCGATTGACAAAGATCTTCGGCAAAAAGCCGCTGTTCATCTTCGCCATTGGCGGAGGCGGCCTGGTGATTGGAGCCTTCTGCATTCCCGGAAGCGCCGATATCACCATGATTTTCGCCTTGCAGATTCTCTCCAGCTTTATCATCGGCTTCAACTCGCCACTGGTCTTCGCAATGTTTGCCGATGTAGCCGACGAGTCCGAGTGGCGCACCGGCCGCCGGGCCACCGGGCTGGTCTTTGCCTCCGCTATCTTCAGCACCAAGGCCGGTGTTGCCATCGGCGCGGGAATCTTCGGCGTTGTCCTCACCTATTTCGGATACGTGGCCAACGTGGAGCAATCGGCGCGCTCGATTCATGGAATCATTCTCTCCATGAGCTGGATTCCGTGTGGCTTGATGGTTGCGGCCGCGGCGCTGATGCTGCTATATCCGCTCAGCGACACTCTCATGATCAAGATCGAGGCAGAGCTTAAGCAGCGCCGAGGAGAGATTGAGGCGTGAGGACTTCTTTCCCGAAGGCAGCCTTGATTTGCGCGATGGCCTTGGGCGTCCCCGCTTTGGCGCAGTCCGCCCATTTGCGCAAGACGAATCCCGACCTGACTGTTCAGAAGTGGTACGGCAATGCCATCGACTACTCCGGTTACCGCGAGGGCCAGACTCCGAAGTTGAGAAAGTATCCCACTCAGGCGCAGATTCTCGAAGATCTCAAGATTCTGGAGAGGAACTGGAAGCTCATCCTTCTTTATGGCGGGGACCGGCACTCCCGGGATGTGCTTGAGGTGATCCAGAAGAACCGGCTGGGGATCAAGGTGGTGGCCGGCCTATGGCTCGACGGCCACCCAGGCTTCGAAGGCGAAAATGCCGAGCAGATTGCCACGGCGATTGCACTGGCGAATCGCTACCCGAAGATCGTTGTCGCGGTGAATGTCGGCAACGAGATCCTGGTCTCCTGGTCCGATCACAAGCTGACCGAGGACAAGGCAATCGAATACGTCGAGCAGGTCCGCAAGGCCGTCAAATGCCCGGTGACGCTGGCCGACGATTTCCTTTACTGGCGGCAGCCGGAAGCCAAATTGGCCGACCACGTCGATTTCATCCTCATGCACGCCTATCCAATGTGGGGCCATGAGGACATCGATACGGCGATGGCCTCCACCATCAAGGATTACGAAAGCGTGCGCAAGGCGCATCCAGGAAAGACGATTGTGATCGGCGAAGCGGGCTGGGCCAGCTATTCCGTAGGCGATCAGCACGTGCCGCGGGCCGGCGATGAAGCCAAACAGAAACGCTACTTTGAAGAACTCAACGCCTGGTCCAAGGCCAACAACGTAACCACATTTTACTTTGAGGCGTTTGACGAACCTTGGAAGGGGACAGGGACCGAAGGCCACTGGGGCCTGTTCAGCGTGGATCGCAAGGCGAAACTGGCGATGCAGGCGTTGTATCCGGACCTGATGCCAACCGCACCGACCTCACCTGGTTACGACTCGCCTGCGGCTTCCCCCGCCAGGTAGTGCAATCGGGCAAAGGGATCTGCGAAAGAACCTCTGATTAATTCGTTGTTTTGAAAGGGCACGGCTTTAGCCGTGCCACGAAGACAGATGATCGAGGTCGGCTTTAGCCCCCGGGGGAATGCGTCCCGAAGGCGACAAGTTGATCAGAGTTCTCCGAAAGAACCGCTTGTCCGTCGGAGTCACCGATGGAACCAGAATCAAAGGAGATTCAATGAGCACGGCATTTGTGGGAGAGACACTCCTCAGGAGTACTGCGTCGAAAGTGGAAGGCGGCCCCGTCGAAATCGGCGGAGAGCGCTTCTACCGCATCGTCAATTACGACACCATGCCGCCGTTTCTGATGAGCATCGTGAGCGACACGGATCAGTGGATGTTCGTCTCATCGACTGGCGCCCTGACGGCTGGACGCAGAGACCCGGACCGCGCCCTGTTTCCCTACTACACCGACGATCGCATCCATGACAGCCAGGACCAGACCGGCGGCAAGACCATCCTGCGCGTCACCCGCGGCGGCCGCACCAACCTGTGGGAGCCTTTTTCGCAGCGTTACGAGGGCGTCTACCGGGTCACCCGCAGCCTGTCCAAGAGTATCTACGGCAACAAGGTCGTCTTTGAAGAAGTCAACCACGACTTGGGGCTGTGCTTTTCCAGCTCCTGGGCGATGAGCAACAAATTCGGCTTTGTGCGCCAGACCTCCCTGAAGAACCTGGGAGCGGACTCCGTAGACGTCGATTTGCTCGATGGCATCCAAAACCTGCTGCCGCACGGCGTGACGCGGCGCTTCCAAATGGAATACAGCACCCTCGTCGATGGCTACAAAGAGAACGAGTTGGAACCGGAGACCGGGCTGGGGCTGTTCAAGCTTAGTTCCGTTCCTGCCGACAAACCTGAGCCCAATGAAGCACTGCGTGCCACCACGGTCTGGTCGGAAGGTCTCGACGTTGCCTGCCGGCTCCTGTGTGCCGCGCAGCTCGACCGCTTCCGCCGGGGCCAGGCTCTTTGCGAAGAAACCCTCATCCGCGGCCGTCGCGGTGCCTATTTCCTGAATTCCCGCCTCTCTCTCGCCCCCGCCGCGGACAAAGAGTGGAGCATCGTGGCGGAACTCGATCAGGACGCGGCCGGCGTCGCTAACCTCGTCGGTCTTCTCAAATCCGAAGCCAACCTCCGTACCCGGCTCGAGGAAGACCTGCAAGACTGCACCGCCAACCTGGTACGCATCGTGGCGTCTGCCGATGGCCTGCAGTGCACCGGCGACGATCTCAGCGCCGACCGGCACTTCTCCAACGCCTTGTTCAACACCATGCGCGGTGGCATTCCAGACAACGGGTACCTGGTTTCCCGCGCCGACTTCAAGACCTTCATCGGCAAGGCCAACCATGCGATAGCCGAGCGCCAAACCGCCTTCCTGGATGCCCTGCCGGACCCCCTGCCGCACAGCGACCTGCTGGCCCTGGCTCTCAAGCAGAACGACCCCGACCTGGAGCGCCTCGCCCACGAATACCTGCCCTTGACCTTCAGCCGCCGCCACGGCGATCCCAGCCGCCCCTGGAACATCTTTGCCATCGAGGTGCAGGACGAGCGTGGCAAGCGAGTCCTCAATTACCAGGGCAACTGGCGAGACATCTTCCAGAACTGGGAGGCGCTCGCGCTCTCCTATCCCGGCTTTGTCGAAAGCATGATCTTCAAGTTTGCCGACTCTTCGACTGCCGATGGCTACAACCCTTACCGAGTCATGCGCGAAGGATTCGACTGGGAGGTTGTCGATCCACACGATGCCTGGTCGTTCATCGGCTACTGGGGCGACCATCAGGTAGCCTACCTGCTCAAGCTGCTTGAGGTCTCGGCTCGCTACCATCCGGGCGCGTTGGCCGGTTTGCTCAATCGCCGCGTCTTTACCTACGCCAACGTTCCCTACCGCATCAAGTCACACAGCGAAATCCTTCAAGATCCGCGCAACACCATCGATTTCGACGCGGATCTCGATCGGCAGATCCACCAACGCGCGGCCACCATGGGCGCGGACGGAAAAGCTTTGCCTGGGCCAGATGGCGCGCCTTACCGGGTCACCCTGACGGAAAAAATGCTGGTCCTGGTGTTGGCGCGGCTATTCAACTTCATCCCCGAGGCGGGTCTGTGGATGAACACCCAAAGGCCGGAGTGGAACGACGCCAACAATGCCTTGGTCGGCTCCGGCGTTTCCATGGTCACCCTCTACTTTCTGCGCCGCTTTCTGCTGTTCGGCCGAGACCTCTTCGCGGCGTCCACGCCGGCGCTTGCGGTCTCCTCTGAGGTGGCCGAGGCCCTGCGGCAAGTCACCGAAGCGCTCGAACGGAGTTCCGGGCTATTGGCCGGACCCATCTCCGATCTGGACCGCAAGCAAGTCCTCGATGCCCTCGGCGCTGCGGGAAGCAACTATCGGGCTGGCCTTTATGCGGACGGATTCTCCGGCAAACAGACACAACTCGAAAGCAGCAGTCTAGTCGCCTTCTGCGATCTGGCCCTCCGCTACATCGATCACTCCATCCGCGCCAACCGGCGCGAAGATGGCCTGTATCACGCCTACAACCTCATGAAGCTTGACGGCGACAAGATGGTCATTCGCCGCCTCTACGAGATGCTCGAAGGCCAAGTTGCCGTGCTAAGTTCGGGTGCTCTGTCCGCGCTGGAATCGGTTGAACTGCTCGACGCGCTGCGCGGCAGCCGCCTGTACCGCGCCGATCAACAAAGCTACATTCTCTATCCGGACCGCAAACTGCCAGCCTTTTTCGAGAAGAACAATATCCCGGCCGGGGCCATCGCGCTTTCAAAACCGCTGGCCGACATGATCGCGCGTGGCGACACCAGCATCGTGGTTCAAGATTGCAATGGCGTGGCCCACTTCAATGCGGCCTTCCGGAACAGTTCCCTGTTGAAGGAGGCCCTGCCGCCGCTGGCCTTGACCAACGAAGAAAACGCGGCCATCCTCGCGCTGTATGAGCAAGTCTTCGATCACCAGTCTTTTACCGGCCGCTCCGGAACCTTCTTCAAATACGAGGGGCTTGGGTGCATCTACTGGCACATGGTCTCCAAACTCCTGCTGGCCGTCCAGGAAGTGCTTGACCGGGCCGGCTCTGCGGGTGAGGACACAATTGTCCTCCAGCGCCTCGGACGCCATTATCGGGAAATCCGTGAAGGCATCGGCGTCCATAAATCGCCGGAACTCTACGGCGCGATCCCCACCGATCCTTACTCTCATACGCCCGGTTTTGCGGGAGCGCAACAGCCCGGCATGACCGGTCAAGTAAAGGAAGACCTTATCTCGCGGCTCGGCGAGATGGGCGTCGGGGTCGAAAACGGACGACTCTGCTTCCGCCCTCACCTGGTCAGCCGCAACGAATTTCTAACGGAGCCGCGACAGTTTCATCTCTACGATCTCAACGGCCAGCTTTGTAGCCTCGAACTTGATCCTGGCTCCATGGCGTTCACAACCTGTCAGGTGCCCATCGTTGCCCATCGCTCAGGACCCCGGAGGATCGAAATCACCCGAGCCGACCAGTCCCGCGAAACCGTTACAACTCTCAGCCTCGACGCCCGGACCAGTGCAGCGATCTTCGAGCGTACCGGTTCAGTCTGTCGCATGGACGTGTTTTTCGGCTTTGAGAACGCAGGTTAGCGAGCCGGTACGTCCCCTCCGTTATTTCGGCAGCTTGAATCTCCTTGTGCTGTTACGCCCGTGTCAAGGGCAATTTGGGGAAGCTGCCAGAATAATCAGGCCATCGGTGGGGCGGGTCGTCTTGGCGGCCGGGAACCGGTGACTCCGATCCCGCGTTAATGAAGCAGCCACTCGCTTGCGAGGGGAATCACTCACTCTGACAGAAATCCCGCGGGCAAATCGTCGATTGTAGGTAGAAGAAGGTTCACGCGAATCTCGCAATCTTTCCGGCGACAAGCTGAGTTATTTGGTCAGCCGTTCCCAGTTTCGCCGAGCGTTTCCCATTGCTGCGTTGTGCTTCTCGCCGCTCCCTAAAACATCTGGAATCTCGGGCATGCGGTGGTACTATCGACTCGATTGGAGGCTCTACTTCCGTCATGACCTGTCCAAAATGCGGCAGTTCCGACATACGTGCTTCTAGAAGCTTTCGCTGGAACGATGTCTTCCTGCGAGCTAGTGGGCGGGAGGCGCAACGCTGCCGCAAATGCAGGCAGCGCTTCTTCGCTTCGGAGTCCTCTTCTTCCGCCGGAAAGCAGAATGTTCTATCGAAGGCCAGCCACCGGCCCGCCAAACTTATGAGCGCCCGAAGGAACCAGCGTCTCGTCCGCAGGTTGATCCTGGTTACTACCTTCGCCGTTGCGGGCCTTTTATTCTGGTTCTTCCTGCGTTATCTCACCACGGAGAGAAACTCTTCTACGGATTCCGGGGCAGTGAGTTCTCACCAGACTTGTACTCTCTCGTAGACGGTCTGCAGCGGTTCCACAATCGCTGTACCCCGAAACCAAATCCTTCAAGTGGCCTTTTTTCAAGAAACCGTTACCTTTTGCAGTTCCAAAAAGGGCGCGTGAATTGTGGAACCGCTCTAGATAATCCAGCCTCCGCCGACGACCTCGTCACCGTCATAGAAGACGGCCGACTGCCCGGGCGTAATTGCGCGCTGCGCTTCATCGAAGGTGGCCAGCACTTCCCCGTCTGCTAACGGCTCGAGCGTGGCCCAAGCTGGCTCATGGCGATGGCGGATCTTGATTCTCACCCGCATGGACTCAGTCAGGGCGGGAATCGAAATCCAGTTCAGGCTTCCGGCACGCAAGGTATCGGATGCCAGTTCCGCGTCTGCGCCTACCGTTACTCGATGGCTCACCGGATCGATTTGCAACACATAGAGCGGTGAAGGCGAACTGACTCCCAGGCCCTTGCGCTGCCCGACTGTGAAATTGAAAATCCCGTCGTGGCGGGCGAGGACCTTTCCGTCCGAGGTCACCAATTCGCCCGCGGTCTCAGGCACGCGCTCTCCCTGTTCTTCGAGATACGCGCCAAGAAACTGCTTGTAGTCTCCGCCCGGGATGAAGCAAATCTCCTGGGAATCGGGCTTTTCCGCAAGTGCAAGGCCGTGCGCCCGGGCGATCTCGCGGACTTCCGGCTTGGTCAGGTTTCCCAGAGGAAACAGCGTCTTTGCCAGCTGTTCCTGCTTGAGTCCAAACAGAAAATAGGTCTGATCCTTGGCCTGATCGGCGGGGCGCTTCAGAATCCATCGTCCGCGCTTCTCGTCATACTCGTTCACCGCATAGTGGCCGGTGGCAATCCGATCGGCTCCAATGCTTTGCGCGGTCTTGAGCAACTGGTCAAACTTGAGGTGGTTGTTGCAGAGCGAGCAAGGAATCGGCGTGCGTCCGGCCAGGTACTCCTGCACAAAGGGTCGCACCACATCCTGTTCAAAGCGCTCTTCCTGGTTGACGACGTAGTAGGGAATGCCCAAATGCATGGCCACACGGCGGGCATCGTAGACGTCGTCGAGCGAGCAGCAGCGTCCCCCCTTTGGGACATCGGGGATGCCTTCACGGCCTGCCAGGCGGTTCTGGTTCCACAGCTGCAGGGTCAACCCCACCACCGTCTCGCCGCTGTGGGCGAGCATAGCCGCGACGGTGGAGGAGTCCACTCCGCCGGACATGGCGACAGCGATCGAGTTTGGCTGGTTCATCGTTTTCATTGGATGCATTGGAAGAGGTATGGGTGCGGCCGGAAAGCCAAATCGGAGCCGCGATCACTGGGCTATTCAGGCGAGGGTTCCTGCGGCCGCCGGCGCAAGGTCGCGCAAATGCTGCACCGCTTCGGGAAGAACACTTAGAACATAATCGACGTCGGCTTCCGTTGCCGTTTTGAGCAGGCTCAAGCGCAGGCTGGCGCGGGCGCGCACCTTGTCCAAACCCATGGCCAATAACACATGGCTCGGCAAAGTGGCCCCGGAGTGGCAAGCCGATCCACCGGAGACAGCGATGCCTTTCAAATCCAGGGCAATCACCAGCGCTTCGCCCTCCAGATGATCGAACCAGATGTTGGCGGTATTTGCCACACGAGGAACGCTGAGGCCCTCTTGCGCCCCATTCAGGCCGGTTCCGGGAATCTGCAGAACTCCCGTCTGCAGGCGGTCACGCAACGCCGCGAGACGAACCAGGGTCCCGTCTTCCAGGCTGTGCATGGCCAGTTCCACAGCCTTCCCAAAGCCCACGATCCCGGGCACGTTTTCGGTTCCCGCGCGGCGGCGATGCTCGTGGCTCCCGCCCACCAGCAGCGGTTCCAGGGGCGTTCCGCGGCGCACGTAGAGCGCGCCGACGCCCTTGGGTCCATGCATTTTGTGCGCGCTAATGGTGAGCAGGTGACAGCCGAAGCTGCGCATATCCATGGGGATCTTGCCGGCGCCCTGCACCGCGTCAATGTGGAAGAAGACATTTGCGTCCGCCGCGATTTTCCCGATCTCTTCAACGGGCTGGCGCACGCCGGTCTCGTTGTTGGCCAGCATGACGCTGATCAACCGGGTCGAGGACCGAATGGCACTCGCTATTTCGGATGGGGCAATCAGTCCGCTGGGCAGCGGGGCCACGAAGGTCGTCTCAACCCCGAACTTTTCCAAACGTTGCGCTGTCTGCAGCACCGCCGAATGCTCGATCGCGGTGGTAATGAAGTGATCGCCGGGTCGAAGCATGCCGAAGATGGCGGTGTTGTCGCCTTCGGTGCCGCCCGAGTTGAAGATCACCTCGGCGGGATGGCAGTTGAAAAACTCCGCAACCGTTTCACGCGCCAGTTCGATCGCATTCCGTGCCTTCTGACCGTCCAGATGGATCGAGGAGCCATTGCCAAACTGCTCCGTCCAAAAGGGCCGCATTGCCTCGACAACCTCCGGCAGAAGCGGCGTGGTGGCATTCGCGTCCATGTAAACTCGGCGCATTGAACAAGTCTCCCCTACCTCGATTGTAGCGCCGCAAGAGATGGGCACCGGAAGGATGGAGAGACCGCTCTAGATCGCGTCGGGTGGGAAACTGGACAGGTTGAAGGTCGAGAATTGCCGGTTTTGCCCGGTGATTTCTGTACGCAGTTCCTGCCACAGTTCGTTCGGCATTCTCAAATAGGCCTCGATCACACTGGGGTCGAATTGCGTGCCTGAGCAGCGGAGGATCTCTTCCCGGGCGACTTCAAAGCTGCGCGAATTGCGGTACGGGCGATCGCTGGTGATGGCATCCAAAGCATCTGCAACGGCAAATATGCGCGCGCCGATTGGAATTTCGGCGCCGTGTAGCCCACGTGGATAGCCGACGCCGTTGAAGTACTCGTGGTGGTAGAGAACAATATTTGCGGCTTCATTGAGAAAGGGGATCTTGCTGACGATATGGTACCCGCGCATACAATGTTCGCGCATAAATTCCTGCTCGGAGGCGGTCAGCTTGCCCGGCTTGCGCAGGATCTCGTCCGGAATTGCCATCTTGCCTATATCGTGCAGGAACGCGCCGCGAGCGATCACCTTGATCTCTTCCGGACCAATGCCGATGGCCCGGGCAAGGGCAATCGTGTACGCAGTGACGCGTTTGGAATGGCCCTCGGTCTCAGAGTCCTTCAGGTCAAGCGCATCCCCCAGCGCCTCCAGAGTAATGTCGTAAGAATGCTCCAGATCTTCAATCGCCTGGCAGAGCATCTCGGTCCTGGCGCGCACGATATTCTCGAGATTCTTCTGATAGCTGAGGCTGATCCTCTGCGACCGGCTGTGCTCCAGAGCTCGGTCAATTGTAAAGAGCAGATGATCGCGATCGAAGGGCTTGGACACATAGTCGTACGCCCCCTTGCGCATTGAATCGACGGCAACGCGGATATCGTGCATGGCCGTCACCACAACGACTGGCGAACCGGGGAATTCAGCCGCAACACGCTCAATCAGGTCGACGCCGTTTCCATCCCGCATTGCAATCTCTGTCAACACCACGTCGACGGGGCCATGTTGCAACGATTGAATAGCCGTGTGTCCATCGGCGGCAAAGTGAACCTCATACCCCTCTCGCCTGAGGATGGTGCCGAGAATTGCCCGGATATGCTCTTCGTTGTCGACAACCAAGATTCGGACCACGTCGCAAGCGCCTGCGAACGCAAGGTTGCGCGATTCCGCTCCTCGCGTTGAAGTCGCGTCCTGCGCTCCGAGTCCTGTTTGATTCTGCGCCAAGGCGCGCCCTCCGATTAGAGCGAAAACATCGTCCCCGTGTCCCGGTCAGTTTCTTGCGTGGTCGCCACTCCCTGATGGTCGCGTCGACTTTGGTGCAATGCTTTCGGGATACACCAACTCTGGTTTCGCTGAAGTTGATCCTGTGAGCACCCATGCCCACAGGCTTGTTCCTAAAGGCGTCTCCACAGAATTCTGTGGGGGTAGTGACTTCCATGGCGGGCTATCGCTCGCGATGGCCGCGTAAACGCGACGAATGTGGTCTGCCTTGCCGATCTGTGAAATTCCATCGAACTGAATTTGCGCTTTGTTACCTATGCTAAGGGCCGAACCAGAACGGGCATCCTTCACACTGGTCTATCCCAAGATACGGCTTCAAGCGGCCTTTAGTTCAGATTCCCTGCATAAATGGGGGTTACGATTCCGGTACGTGGAATTTCGAGTTCATGGGACGCCAACTTGTTCCGGCCGAAAGCATTTAAAAAAATGGCTGGCTACCCGCAAACGGGCCTCCGTGCATTCCTCTCGCGGATGTAAACCTTTCCAGTTCAACAACAAAACACGTTCTGAGCATCACTTGCCGTGTCCGGCAACTCCGAACCCGCTACAGCGGCTCTCCAATTGCTGCATACCGAAAGCGATGCGCCATAGTGGCTAGCTCAACAAAAAAAGCCAACTTGCACGTCCCTGCCTGTCGCGCCATCTTTTGGAGAGCCGTCTTATCGCCCCTTGACGCGTGCGTTTCCCTTCCGCGCATTTCAAAACCATGAACCTTGACGAGGTCCATGCCCTGGCGAAATGGCAGCTCAGGCGTCCAATGAAATGAATTGGTGATTCTAGTATTCAGTTGCACGGAATCGCTTTAAGGTTGGCTGGCGGAATGAATTTTTGTCATTCATTTGTATTGCGCCTGGAGTTGGGGAAAACTCCACGGGGTTGGGAATGCAGTCTCCCCCCTGGACCCGCTGGACAGAGACCGACTTGGCCGATGTCAGGAGGCCTGCTTCCGGCTCGCCCGTTTCGCGGCGGCCCAGCCCTCCTTGGTGATCTGGCGGGCACGGCCTACAGCAAGTGAGTCGGCAGGCACATCTTTCGTGATGCAAGAGCCTGCGCCGATATAGGCCCCATCCGCCACGGAGATCGGCGCAACAAGCGTCGAATCGCTTCCCACAAAAACGCCCTTGCCGATGCGCGTTGCAAACTTGTGTACGCCATCGTAATTGCAGGTAATGACTCCGGCGCCGATATTGGTCCCGTCGCCGATTTCCGCGTCCCCCAAATAAGTGAGGTGGTTAGCCTTGGCGCCTTTGCCCAATTTAGCCTTCTTGGTCTCGACGAAGTTCCCCACGTGCGCATCCTGGCCGATTTCGCTGCCCGGGCGCAGGTGCGCGAAAGGTCCGATCTTTGCGCCCTCCGCCACCGAACTGTCGGTAAGAATGCAGCTTTGGCGCAGAAGGACGCCATCGCCAAGGGTGCAGTTTTCAACTACGGAATAGGACCGGATCAGGCAATCTGTGCCGATCCGCGTCGGGCCGAGCAACTGCACAAACGGCTCAATGACGGTGTCGGGGCCGACTTCAACCTCGGCGTCGATGACGCACGTGTCCGGGCGGAAGATGGTTACCCCTTCAGCCATCAGGCGGCTGGCCGTGGCATCGCGCAGGGTGGCGTCCAGGGCGACCAGTTCGGCGATGGTGTTCGCGCCCAGGACCTCACCCGCATTGGCAGCCTGGATGGCGACAACCCTTTCGCCGTTTGCCCGAAGAAGGCCGGCCGTATCGGTGAGAATCACTTCCCGGTTGGCGTTGTTCGCGGTGAGATTGCCCAACTGCTTGAGCAATGCGGCAGTTTGGAAGGCGTAGATGCCGGAATTGATCTCACCGATGGCCTGCTGCTCTGCGGTGAGCGCCTTCTGCTCGACAATCGCTTCCACTTCGGAAGATCCGGGCGACTTGCGGACAATCCTCCCATAGCCGAACGGATTGGCAGGCACGGCGGTAAGAATCGTCATGGCGGCCTGCGCGTTTCGATGGAACTGCCAAACTTGGTCGATTGTCTTTGGCTGAATCAGCGGAACGTCTCCGGAAAGAACCAGGACATTTTCGTAGCCAGCGATGGCCTCCCGGCAGCACTGCAGGGCATGGCCGGTGCCTCGCTGGTCAGGTTGCTCAACGAACTGCACGCCGGTGGACGCCACAGCGGCGCGGACCTGCTCGGCCTGATGGCCAATGACAACATAGATATCTGCCGGCGCCACGAGTTTACCTGCCGCCGCGATCACATGCCCCAACAGCGATTTGCCTCCGACTGTATGAAGCACCTTGGGACGACGCGACTTCAGGCGGGTTCCCTTGCCTGCCGCCATGATCACGACTGCGAGTTTCGACTTCGATTCCACTGTGCTGCTCCCCCAAAAAAACTTCAGTTGAGATTTGATACTTCCGGCATAAGCGTCCGTGCTTCAAGCTTCATCAACACCGTTTAACGGCAAAGTAAGGAAGACCAAATACGCCAGACGATAAAGATATTCAAAGTCATATCTGCGTCCCAACTTTGGCGGCCAGTAGCGGCCGTGGGCAAGCCAGTGCCTGTACCTGAATGCCCCGCGCAATTCTGCGATCAAACGAGGCGCCCCCGTTTCATAGTTGCTCCACGCATCGAAGATGACCTTCTCCAGGCTTACAAAGCTCTGTTCTTGCCTGTACCTGGAACGGAAGAGCAGCGACAGATCGTCTTCGAGTCTCTGACGGCAACGATATTGGTAGTCCAACTGAAAGGCGGCCTCGATCGACGTCAGGATTGCAAGAGAAGAGCGAAGATCGGTTTCCTTCATATATGCCGCAAGTTGAACGCCCTCTCCAGGTTTGGGAAAGGTGGCATGGCTCGTCGTGGACTGCGTCGGGCCGGGTTTGAAGTATTGATGGAGCGATCGCACGACATCGTAGTGATACTGAGCAGCCCATCGAAGCGAAGATAAGCCCGATACGGAGTCCGCTGCCTCACCCATTGGTCACTTCCATGAGGAGTTGAAAGAAGCTTTCGCGGGTAAGCTCATCCAAATGCTGCGAAGGCGGTCGCACTTGAATTTTCCATTCCAACGGTACAGCAGGCCCATCCTGCTGCTCTCCGCCTGACGACATTTGAACCATCACCTTCGGCACCGCGGAGACTCTGCTTTTTTCCACTAGCACGAGGCTCGATTTCCCTGCAGACCCAAGGACTTCCACAATCCCGTTGTAGAGCATGAATCGCGTTCCCAGAGGCGTAATATCCACCTCCTGGCGGCCGATGCGAAGAATCATCTGCCGCGCCTGGTAGGAACCTATGTCCTCCTCATTCAACTCGATTGACTTATACCGAATAGAAATCTGCCCAGACGAAGTGTACTTGCCGAGCAGGCTTTCGATCTTGAGATAAAGGGCATCCAGGTGAGAAAGCCATTCGTCGCGCTCGCGTTCCCAATCGACATCGCCCGCCTCATGCTGACGCTTGACGAATTCATCGAATTCCTTGACCGTCATGGATTCCCTCCCCGGCAAACGCATGTTAACCGCATCTTGCCATCATTCTACCCTTTCCGGATTTGCGTATACCGCCCCACAAATCCGGCACGCACTTGCCGGATTTACTACTTTTTCTCCTCCGGCTGCTTGGGCATGGGAATGGTGATATCCACCGTCTGCACCGGGCCAAGGTTCAGAGTGTCGAGCCCCGGCTTGATCTCCGGCCCATTGCCAACCACCAGCACCGCCAGCTTGTCCGGGTGAATGTACTTCTTGGCAACTTTGTCGAGGTCGGCAATTGCGACCTTCTCCAGCGCCGCCTTGTAGGTTTCCAGATAGTTCGCCGGATAGCCGTAAAACTCCAGGCGCACGCTCTCGGCGAGCACCTTCTCGCGCGTGTCGTAGCGGAAGAGGAAGGAGTTGAGGATGTTGTCCTTGGCGCGGGCGAGTTCTTCCCCGGTAAAGGGCCGGGTGGTCAAGCCGGCGATCTCGGCTTCCGCGGCTTTGGTAGCGTCCACCGTGGAAACGCTCTTGGTCATCGCCATCACGTGGAAGGTTCCGGGATGATCGTAGGCAAAGTTCAGCCCTCCGCCCACAGCGTAAGCGAGGCCGAGCTCGGTGCGGACCTTTTGGAAGAGACGGCTGGCGAAGCCTCCGCCAAGAATCTCGTTCATGATGGCGATTGCCGGAACATCCGGACTGTGACGGTCGATTCCCATACCGACGATCTGGATGTTGGATTGGTTGACGTCTTCTTTGTCGATGAAGGAAATGCCCGGCTTGGGACCCGGGAAAGTCTCCTTTCGCGACGGGGTCGGCTTGACCTGCGGGAGCGATTCAAATGCGGCGCGCAATTTTGCCTCCATCGCCGCGGGATCGAAATCGCCTCCGATGGCCACGATCAACTGCCCGCCGATGGTGCGATCGTGCCAGGCGTCGAGATCGGCCAAAGTTACTGCGCCGATGGTCGCCAATTCCGCCTGACGCGCATAAGGGCTGGTCGCGCCGTAGACCAGCTTGGCCGACTCGCGCCCTGCGATTTCCCCTTCGTCGTCGTTGCGGCGCACGATTCCGGTTGCCAACTGCTGTTTAGCCAAATCCAGCTTGTCGGCAGCGAATTTCGGATGCAGAAACAGGTCGAGCGCCAACGCGAAGACCTGATCCGAATCCCCCTTCAGCGAGTCCCAGGAAACAGCTGTCGAATCCGTATCGCCCGCAGTTTCAATGTGCGCCGCCTTGGCTTCGAGCAGGTCGTCGAGCGCATCGCCACTCAGCTTAGCGGTCCCGCTGGTGCGCCATGCCTGCCCGTAGATGCTGACCAAACCGATCTTGGCCGGATCCTCATCGCGCGATCCGCCGGGGATCAGAATCGATCCATTGACGAAAGGCAATTCGTGATCCTCCTGCAGAAAGATCACAATGCCGTTCTTCAATTGAATGCGGGTAGGCTGGTGCGGGTTGAAGTCATGCAGCTTGGGAATGGGAATCTGTTCCCAAGGCTTGGATTGCTGAGCCGCCATTCGCTGCGGAACAGCCATTGCGCCCAAAGCCAGCGAGAAGACGAGAACACTGTTTACGAAGGATTTCTTCACTGCGCACCTCCCTGGTTCTTCGCTGCCGCTGCGGGAGCTTCGGTTTCAATCCACGCGCTGGTGCGATTGCTGGGCACAAAGATCGTATTCGCCACCCGGCGGATGTCGGCTTTGCTCACCTTGTCCACGCGGTCCAGTTGCCTGAATAGCTCTCGCCAGTCGCCGAAGCGCGTCTGGTATTGCGACAGCGAGTTGGCAAGCCCCTGATTGTCGGCCAGGCCGCGCAGCAGATCGGCGCGCGCACGGGTCTTGTACATCGCCAGTTCTGCGTCGGTCACGTCGGCAGTCTTGAGCTTTTCGATCTCCTTGTGGATGGCGACGCCCATCTCCGCAGGGGTGTGCCCCGGCAGGGGAACGGCGTAGACGGCAAAGAGGCCCGGATACTTGTCGCCGGGGAAAGGGCTGAAACCCTCGGCCTCGGCAGCAATCTGCTGGTCGCGCACAAGACTGCGATAAAGACGGGAAACACGGCCGTTGGACATGATGTCGCTGATGGCGTCGTAGACCGCGTTGTCAGGGTCGCGGTAATCCGGACGGTGGTATCCCTCCAGGAAAAACGGCTGCGTCTGTTCGCGGATGGCCACCGTCTTCTCCGCAAACTGTTTGGGCTCAACCGTGGTCATCTCTTCGGGCTTGGGTCCGGCGGGGATCCGGCTGAAGTACTTTTCCAGCACCGGCATGGCCTCGGCAGCCTTCACGTCGCCCACGACACTGACCACGATGTTCGATCCCACATAGTACTTCTTGTGGAAGTCCATGGCCTCGGTCGCGGTGATCTGCTGCACCTCGCTGGGCCAGCCGATGCCGCTGCGGCCGTAGTTGTGAGCTACATAGGCCGTGGCCAGAAACTGCTCGACGAGGCGACCAATGGGATTGGAGTCGGTGCGCATACGGCGCTCTTCGTTTACCACGTCGCGCTCCTTATAAAACTCGCGCGGTACAACGTCGCCCAGCCTACCACTCTCGAGCCACGCCCAAAGTTCCAGCCGATTCTCGGGCATCGACCAGAAATAGACCGTTTCGTCGAGCGCGGTGAACGCGTTCAGTCCCGTCGCGCCATTGCGTTCGGCGACATCGGTGAACTGGTTGGGCACCACAAATTTATGCGCCTCGGCCTCGGCTGCCTTGAAGTTCTTCCTGAGTTCCGCGAGCTTTTGCGGATCGCGCCCCACGGCCTTCAGGTACTCCGCTTCATAAGCGTCGTTGGCGGCTTCGATTTTGGCCAGCGCAACTTTCTCGGCGGCGTAGTCGGTGGTTCCAATCTCCGTGGTTCCTTTGAAAGCCAGATGCTCAAACATGTGAGCCAGGCCGCTCTCGCCGGAGGGGTCGTTTACGTCGCCGGCGTCGATGAATGTGGAATAGCTGAAGACAGGGGCCTCTGGGCGCTCACAAATGATCAGCGTGAGTCCGTTGGGCAGCACCTTGGTGGTGATCTTCTGCTCGAAACTCTTCAGGTCCTGAGCAGACACGGCGAGCGCGGCCATGGCCACAATCCCCGCTGCCAGAACAGCGAATCGCATTCTGCTTTTCATTCCAACTCCTTGCCCGAATCTCATTTGAGAGGCCAGAACATGACTTACGTACCTCTTCAAGCTAGTTGGGTTGCCCCCCGGGGGTCAACCAACACCTGCAGATCGGACCCAGAACTGAAAAGGGCCTCAAAAAGAGGGCCCCTTCAGCGAATCGAATTGAGTGCAGGCTAAACGAAAGTGTCTACGTCTTCGGAAGGCCGCGAGCGGGGCGCACGCGGAATCGGCGCGCGCAGTGTCTCAGCGATCGCTTTCACCGAGGCCAGCAGGCCGGAGATCTGGCGCACCGGACGACTGACCACATCGGCCACAAAACCGCCGGCCCTGTCCACTCCATCCAGCAGGCTGGAAAACATGTTGTCCAGACGAACCGTCTGATGCCTGATTTTATCGAGAATCTCGGTAACCGAGGTCTGCATGTCGGCGCTCTGCGTGCGCAAGCCCTCCGCCATCGCGGACAAATCATCGACCGTAGACTCGATCTTGGGCGTCAGGCGCGTAATAAGTTCCCGCGTGTTATAGACAACAGGCATCACCGAAGAACGGAGGTCCTCAACCTGCTCTTTCAGCGAATTAGCAGCCTTGCGAATGGTGATGAAAATTGCGAGCAGGATGATCGTCTGCAGCAACACTGCCAGCCCCGTCACAGCAACGAAGGCGAGCATGATGGTTTGAGGATCGAGCGTTGGCATAGGATTGATCTCGCGCAGTCTTGCTGCGGGCTTGCAGCTGCCATTTATACGCTTCCCAAGCCGTGTAGAAGCGATTTGGACGGAATCGGCGCACAATGATTCCCATCGGCGCACGTCTCCGGGACGGAGAATCCGGCAGCCTCGCCCACTCAACCTGGAGGCCGCCTGAGTTCGAGGCCGCACCCAAGCGCGGCCCCATCGGGAAAACCTTCAGTTAGTACGAAGCCGGCTCTTCCGGTTCCGCGGTAGTGCTGTTGTAAGCCTGACGCCCGGCATCCACAGCCGCAACAACCCGCGTGGTTTGATCGGTAACCAGGCTCTTGCCGCGTTCGACAAACTCTTCCCATTGTGCTCTTCCGCGGTCGACCGCCTCACGCCCACGCTCAACATACTCGTTGACATGTTCTTTGCTCTTGTCGACCAGAGCGCTCACTTCCTCGGCAGCCTGACGAGTCCGGGCGCGCAGATACTCCGTGCCTTCGCGCGCACTGTTCGCCAGCTCTTCCCGCGTCTCCTTGCCGCTCCTGGGGGCATAAAGAATCCCGACCAGTGCGCCAATTCCCAAGCCAGCAAGGAACCAACCCAAGCCGTATGTCTTGTTATCCTCTGCCATGACGAAGTTTCTCCTTTTCGCTCATTTCGAAGAATGCCTGAGCGTACCAAATTCACATTCACACCGCAAATAAGACGCTCTGTATGCCGCTTGAATCATAACTCATTCTTGCCCCGGCACCGATTCCACGGCTTCGTCGGACCGCGTGCTCTCGGGTGTGCCGTCGCCAATGGCGGTGACAGCGTAGCGGTACGTGTGCCCCGGACTGACGTGTGCGTCATGAAAGACGGGAGCCGTGAGCGGCTGGTCAGGCGAGATGCGCCGCCACGCGCCATCACCCTCGCGGCGGTACACGAAATACCGCGTCTGTCCCAGCTTCGCATCCGGCTGCCAACTCAAGTCAATGGAGGCGCTTCCGGCCGTGGGAGACCCCTGTTCCCCCAACGAGGCAACCGCAACCAACCCTTTGGGAACAGCCGGAGGAAAGATGTTGGCGGCAACGATGCGCACCGGGGCGGAAAGCTCCCCCTCAAGCTCCAGTTCCTTCCCACCCACCGTTACCCGGCTCACGCGCTGGGCCTGGTATTCATAGCTTTGACCGAAGCGTACATCCTTATCGAGAGCCTTGCCGGGATCGCTGGCCTCGTTCGCGGCAACCCGCAAACTGCGCGTCCGCGGCTCCTGCGCAGGAGCAAGCGGATCGGAATGTGCTTTGTTTTCAGTCTGAGACACCGGCGTCACGAGAGTCCGGCGTAGGCGAATAGCAGAGTCTGTTCCAGGCCGGGCAGGTTCCCGGGAAGGCGTCCACTGCAAAACAACACCGCCCCTGCCCAGGCTGGCAGAGAAGTTCTGCACTGCGGATGGAGCAATGCCCGCCAGCACCCAGGCGGCATTCGACAGACCAGCCGAGCGTCCCTTGCGGTTTTTCAACTCCACAAAATAGGCCAACGGCCGCGGAGAGCCGGAGGAAGGCCCTGACGGCAACGTATCGGTGAATGCGCCTTTGACGCCGGGCGAAAGCTCGATATCGCCGGCGGGGATGCATTTCCCATCCTCCTCTTTCCGGCACACATGCACCTGGACGCTGGATTTCAGAAGCAGCTTGTCGGTGTTTCTGCGGGGCATGGTCCAGGCCAGAGCTACCTGGTCGCCGGTGCGCACTGCGGTCAGGTTATCGACCTGATCGGGCAGGTTGAGCGAAGGAGGCTGCGGAGCTCCCGGCGTGCCGCATCCACCGGCCAGCAGAGCCAGCGCCGCTGCCATTGCGGTCAGCGCAGTTTTGTATACCAATCCCATTGCCCTCTCAGTCTACCGGAAGCGCGAGGGATGAACAGGCCGCACCTGGATGCGGCAGGGCAATCGCTTGACGTTCGTGAGGCAGCGAAACAGGTATCTTGAAGGGGCACGACTTTAGTCGTGCCGCAAAGGAGCCAGAAAACCCTGGGCTTTAGCCCCTGAAGGAAGGTTTGGAATCTCCCGAAAACATCCCTCGGCGGCTGAAGCCGGTGCTTTTGGGATCTCGCAATCGGCACGGCTGAAGCCGTGCCCTTTCAAAACAGTTGCTCTTTTTGGCTCACCAGCTTCATGCGATTGCCCTGCCGGGTGGGGTGCGTCTGGAGCGGTGTGCCCCGCAATTCCCCCGCAAATCCACCTGTGCGGCCGTTTGCCGTATTCTTTCAAACGATGCGGCCGGGAGTTCGGAAACGGCGCAAATCGAGAAGACGAGGGCGGGATGAACCTGATCAAGACGCGGTTGGCCGCGATGATGTTTCTGGAGTACTTCATTTGGGGTGCCTGGTATGTAACGGTGGGGACGTGGCTGATGCAGACCCTCCACTTCAAGGGTGTTGAGTCCGCCGTGGTGATGGGCACAACCGCGATCGGGGCGATTGTTTCGCCTTTTCTGGCGGGCTGGCTGGCCGACCGCTTCTTTGCCACCGAGAAGGTGCTGGCGGCGCTTCATGCCGCCGGGGCGATACTGCTCTACTTGGCCGCCCAACGCACCACCTTTGCTCCAATCTACTGGCTGGTTCTGGGATATGCGTGCGTGTACATGCCCACGCTGGCGTTGACCAACTCGCTGGCCTTTCGCCAAATGAAGGATCCCAAGACCGAGTTTGGCCCGATCCGCGTACTGGGCACGGCGGGATGGATCGTTGCCGGGCTGCTGGTGAGCCGGTTCAAGCTTGAGGCTACGGCTCTTCCGCTTCAGCTGGCCGCCGCCACCTCGGCAGTTTTGGCGATCTACTCGCTGACCCTGCCGCATACACCTCCTATCAAGGACAGCAATGGCTTCAGCGTTGCAAAGCTGCTGCCTGCCGATGCTATTCGGCTGCTGGCCAAACCGTCCTTTGCCGTCTTTGTCGCGGCCTCGTTCCTGATCTGCATCCCCCTGCAGTTCTACTACGCCTTCACCAACCCGTTTCTGAATGAGATCCACATCGCCTACCCAGCGGCCAAAATGACCGGCGGGCAGATGTCGGAGCTGTTCTGCATGTTGCTGATCCCCTGGTTCTTCCGCCGCCTGGGAGTGAAGTACATGCTGATTGCGGGCATGAGCGCCTGGGCCTTGCGCTATGCCTTGTTCGCCTTCGGCAACGGAGGGGCAGGCTTGTGGATGCTGTATGGCGGCATCCTGCTGCACGGAATCTGCTATGACTTCTTCTTCGTAACCGGCCAGATCTACGTGGATCGGGAAGCTCCGGTCGCATCGCGGGCCGCGGCGCAGGGCATGCTGACTCTCATCACCTATGGCGCAGGCATGCTGCTGGGATCGTGGCTCTCCGGCCAGGTGGTGGATCACTTCGCAACGGTGTCGGCGGACGGCTCGGCAACCCATCAGTGGAAGCCAATCTGGCTGATCTCGGCGGGACTCTCCGCGGTGATCCTGCTGCTGTTCGCCGTGGCCTTCAAGGAGGAAGAACCCGCAGCCTCCGCATGAGGCGGGGCCGAACCAGAAGCACGGAAATCTTCACCTCGGGCGGTGACGGCCGGTCCTCGGTTGGTCTCCGCCCTGGGGGCGGATGCAGAAAGGCTGAAATCTTTTGATTGCTCCCGCGCGATTCGAAGCGTATTTTGGGGACACAAGGAGCAAGCGCTCCGTGTGGAAAAGCGGTCAAAAACTGCCAAAGTGTCTGATTTTAAGGCGTTTTTAATGAGAAGCCCCGCTTCCGGTAACTCGCATGAGGTACCCCGGTGCCCTGCTGAGCTGGCAAAGAAAACCGATAAGTCAAATTAGGAGAAACACACGTGGAGATTCGTAGCGGTCTTGAAGGATTGAATTCGCTCACCGAGTTGACCAAGGTTGCGCCGGCCATTACGCAGGCACAGTCGGGGGCAGCGCCGGCAAAGGCTGCTTCACAGCCGGGCCGCGACCGCGCCACCCTCAGCACTGCGGGGGCCGAGATTGCCATGGCTGCGGCAAATGGGGATGTGCGGACAGAAAAAACGGCGGAAATCCAGGCTGCCCTTGAGGCCGGAACCTACAACGTGCCTGTTATGGAAGTCGCAGTGAAGGTCGTCGACTCCATGATCGTCAAGGTCCAGTAGCCGGGACCATCCAGGCCCGATAGGCGGCCCGGTATGCAGCTTGCGCCCGCTTAGCGGGTTTGCCACTCTTCGACAACAATTCCCAGATCGTTCAGCTGCTTGATGGCGGCTTCCTCGTTGCGGCGAATCCTTGGTCGATCTTTTGGATTGGCCTGCGGCGATTCCGCAACGGCGATGACGCGTCCGTAGCGCCAGGCGGCGGGCGGCAGGGCGATGAGCGCCTGGACGAGTTCTTCGGGCCGAATCGAGATTTCCTGACGGCGTGCAGCTGCGGGACGAAGCATGGTTCCCTGCCCCACCGGGCTGGTGTTGGCATCCGCCATGGTGATGCGCAGGTTCAGGGTCTCGACATCCACACTTAGAAACGGATTGGCCCAGGCGCCTGCCTCATGCACATTCACATACATGCTTTTGGTGGGCAGCGGAATGCTCTCAAGCTGCGCGCGCTGGCGATCCCGCTCTGCGGACGCGGCCTGGGCAGCGGACTGAGCCTTCTGCTCGGCGGTCACGGCTGTCTGAGCGACACCCACAACAGCCTGCTCTTCCTTGTGGCATGCGGTCAGAAGAAACGGCAGAGCCAGAGCCGCGGCGGCAAGTCCATGCATGTGTCTGCTTTCGATCACACCTCAAGGATAGCAGGAGTTCTGGGTTAAGCTTTGCGGCGTAAGCCAGCGGGTCAGGTGGCCCGGTTACCCAGCTCTATTTGGGGATGAGACTCTTGGCGATGGCGTCCAGCATGCCGTTGAGGAAGTTGATGGACTCGGGAGCGCTGAAGCGGCGGCCGATCTCCAGTGCCTCGTTGATGACGATGGGAAACGGAGTTCCTTTGAATCCGAGCATCTCGCCGATGGCCATGCGCAACAGGTTGCGATCGACGGCGGGCATGCGCTCCAATCTCCAGTGGCGGGAGTTGGCGACGATCAGCTCGTCGATCTTCTCGATGTGGGCGACGGCTACGCGGAAGAGGTCCTCGGCAAAGCCCTTCACCTCGGAATCCACCTCGTCGGATGCCTTCCAGAAGGTAATGCGCACCTGATCCGGCGTCTGCTTCCCCATGTCCATCTGGAAGAGCATCTGCATGGCTAGCTCGCGTGATTTGCGTCGGGTAGCGGCGGTCAAGCTTTTCCGCCTTCCTGCAGTTTGCGGCGCACGCTGACCATCTCGATGGCCGCCAGCGCAGCTTCGAAGCCCTTGTTGCCGGCCTTGATGCCGGCCCGGTTGAGCGCCTGCTCCAGTGTCTCGCAAGTAAGCACCCCAAAGCCATGGGGAATGCCGGTCTCCTGTTGCGACTGACCGATGCCGCGCGCTACTTCGTTGTAAATGGCCTCGTAGTGCGCGGTTTCGCCGCGCAGCAAACAGCCCAGGGTAACAATGGCGTCCACTTTGCCGAGATTGGCGATGGTGCGCGCGGCGGCGGGAACTTCCCACGCGCCGGGGACGCGGACAATTTCGATATCGGCACGGGCTGCGCCACTGCGCAAAAGGGCGTCCAACGCGCCTTCGAGCAGTCGATCGGTGATGACCGCGTTCCAGCGAGCGACGACGATGGCAAACCTCATGCCCGCGGCCGACAAATCGCCTTCGACGGCGACCGGCTTGCCTTTGAGCGGATCGGTCCACGCCCAGAAAGTGAAGGGGAATCCCGGTTCCGGCTCGACGGTGAAGAGCGAGGACTTCCAATGGCTATCAGTAATCGCCGAGAGACGCGCCGCGGCCTCATCGCCGTTGGCGCGCAGCCACGCAGCGGCAGCCTGGTGCACAGAGTCCAGCGAGGTCACTTCCACCATGATGTCGGCGACCGGTGGAAACTGGCCGTCGACAAATTCCAAGTTGCCCAGGGGCGCGATGAAGGAGACGCCGCGATTGGACGGCTCCTGCCAACCCTTGCCCGGGGCAAAGCCCAGCGCCGTACAAAAGCTTGCCAGCCGGTCATAGACCGCAGCGCTGCCAGCAGGCCGAAGAAAGGAAATCCCCTTGATCATTCCTAAATTCTATCCTGCCGCCCTTGGCGCACAGGCACTGGCCGTGCGGGCAACCCGCTTCGCGTGGTCCGCGCTCGAAAGACGCGCGTGCGTTGGCCGCGCAGGCGACGCTTGGCCAAGGCCGGGCCAAAGAGCGAAGGACGGAAGCGCCGGATAAATGCACCATAAACGATGCAGAAAACCGGTGTTTTGTTTGCTTTCGAGTTACCATTGCAATCCTGTATTTCATTTATATTCTTAGACTTACTAAAAACTATGCTCCGTTATCGGTGCAAACGCGCAAGGGGGGGGGTGCGATGGTTTTCCGTTGCATGTTGTTGATTCTGATTGACTTCCGCTAGGCTTAAGGGTGCAATAAGCGGCGTTTAAGCGTCCTAGAGGAGCGGCGGAACAAGCTGGACGATGAGGGCGGTATGCGGCAGAGAGGACGAGCATGACGGACTCCTGGAATCAGTGTGCGCCAAACGAGAGAAATTCTGCGCATACGGGTTATGTTGGGGCTTTGCCGCCGCAAGGGGAGCAGAGTGACGGGTTGGCTCTTCAGATGGGGAGTTGCGGCCGTCTGAGATCGCAAATTAGCTATTTCGGCTATATTATCTATAATGTCTAGTTATTAAGGAGGGCGCGATGATCACCTTGACTTCGGTGGCGGCACAGAATGGGTTTGGGAAACTGCTGGACACGGTACAGCGCGAGGCGGTGACGGTGACCCGGCACGGGCGGCCGGTGGCCTTCGTGGTGTCGCCGCAGGACATGGAGGAACTGCTCGATGCCCGGAAGAAGCGCAGCCGCGCGGTGGCCAGCCTGGAGGAGTGGCGGGCACAGGCTATTTCGCGAATGAGCGAGGAACAAAAGGCGGCAGCAGCGGCGTTGACCGATGAAGACGTGAGCCGCATGGTGCGGGAAGCCCGGTGATCCGGCGAGTGATTCTGGACACCAGTACGCTGGTGAGCGCTGCTCTGCGGGCGGGATCGGTTCCGGAGCAGGCGCTGACGAAAGCTCTGCGGAGCTGCGAACTGTGCGCCAGCGCGGATACGCTGGATGAATTGGCTGTGGTGCTGGACCGCAACAAGTTCGACCGCTATCTGGACCGGGAGTTGCGCCGCAGCTTTGTTTCATTGATTCGCCGTTCCGCGCAGTTGTTCGCGGTGCAGGAGGTGGATCGGCTGGCAGTCAAGCCTGCCTGCCGCGATCCGAAGGACAATCCATTTCTGGCTTTGGCGGTGGTGTGCGAAGCCGATGTTCTGGTCAGCAGCGACGAGGACTTGCTGGCGCTGGATCCGTGGAATGGGGTGCGGATTGTAACAGCGCTGGAGTTTCTTCTTTAGCTGATTGGGATTGTGCTCTCCCAGATCCTCAAATACGAGGGACCTGGGGCACCCGGCTTTTATTTAGGGCCGGATCAATCGACCGTCCAGTCGTCGGTGCGGAGGCCATCGACGCGGCGGAATTCGCGGGTGTTGGCGGTGATGAGGAGAAGATTGCGGCAGAGCGCCTGACCGGCGATCAAGGTGTCGTATTCGCCGATGCGCTCGCCACGGCGTTCGAGGGTTGCACGGATTTCGCCGGCGGACTGGGCGTCTTGAGGAGTGAAGTCCAGGACAGAAATGAAACGGCTGAGGAACTCATGGAGGCGGCGGGCGTTCTGTTCGCGGCGTTCGCTTTTGGCAACGCCGTACCACAGTTCGTGGGCCACGATGGAAGAGGTTGCCAGCGTGACGCCCTCGCGAACGGCGCGGCTGAATCTTTCCCGGACGCGCTCGGAAGTGCCGTTGATCAGGACGATGCAAGCGTTTGTGTCGAGCAGGATGTTCACCGGAAATACTCGCGGATGGGAGCAGGATCCTGCTTGCGACCTTCAGGGAAGATGGGGTCGGCGCCCATTGAATCCAGGCGGGAAAACCAATCCTCCACGGTTTCTTTGTGATTCTCGATGACCGGTTCGAGGAGAACCCCCGCTCCCATGCGGGAGACACGGACCCGGTCGCCGGAAAAGCGGAACTCGCGGGGCAGGCGCACAGCTTGGCTACGTCCGTTCCAGAAAAGGCGGGCTTCGGCCTTGGGAATGATTTCGGGGGGGTCGGTGGCCATGGTCGCCTCCAGTTGGTAGCTACTGGGAGTATAGACCAAATTTAGGTGGAGGAGAAGAGGATTCACGGGTGCCTGCCGCCGAAGACGCTGCTTTGGTCGGCAGCGACGAGGACTTGCTGGTGCTGGATCCGTGGAATGGGGTGCGGATTGTAACAGCGAGGGAGTTTCTTCTTTAGCTGACTAGGATTGTGCTCTCCCAGGTCCTCAAATACGAGGGACCTGGGGCACCCGGCACTCTGCTTTTCCGGCGCTGTTTGGAACGGAAGACGACTTGGGGCACCCCGCATCCGCGCCGGAGTCAAAAGAGCTCAGTGGAGGAGGACGTCGAAGTGGGCTTCGCAGGCACGGTCGGGGTGGAACTCGACGATCTGCTCCTTGTCGCCCTTGACGATGTGGATGTACATGGGCTTCTTGAGGGTGAGGGGCAGGCCGGTGATCTTGACGCGGCCGTCGGGGGCGGTAAAAGCCTCAAGGTCGAGGCGCTTAATGCCCATGAGTCCGTATTGGACGCGGGTTGCGATCTTTGCGCCGTAGACCGGCTTGGAATCGAGACCGGTGACGGAAAGCGCGGCCGAACAAGGACCGAGATCCGCGGAGATCTCGTTGGGCGGGGGCGGTTCCGTAGAACTTTGCGAATCGGCGAAGGCCGGAACGAGGAAGGCGAGCGCCAGCAGGAGAGGCAAGGACCGAGTGCTCATGGCTCACAGTATAATCACTGACCGTGCCAGCGCCAGCTTCGCGTGGTCCGCGCCTGCAGAGAGACAAGATTTCTCTTGTTCCGCAAGTTGAGGAATTCAATCAGAAGGCGTGTTGGGTTCGATTTGGCAAGGTAGCTCCCGCTGGCGCGGGGATCGCAAGTTGGCAAGTTGGCGGCCGCATCGCCGGGAGCGGTTTCATGCTCCGCCGGGCGCCAACTCCGTTTGGGGGACTGGAAAGAAGGCGCGGGAGGTGGCTGCGGCGTGGCTAGTCCGTAATGGCGCGACGGGCGCAGGCGACGCGGGGGATGCCTTGCAGGTCGGGGATGAAATGGATGGAGGCGAAACTGGCGGCGGCGAGCAAGTCCTGAATGGCTTGCTGCTGACCATAGCCGATTTCGAGAAGGAGATAGCCGCCGGGGACCAGGTGCTGGTGGGCAGCGGGGATGAGGCGGCGATAGATGCCGAGACCGTCTTGGCCGGCGAAGAGGGCCAGCGCAGGCTCGTGGTCGCGGACTTCGACGGAGAGGGTGGGGCGGTCGGTGGTGGGAATGTAGGGCGGATTGGAGAGAATGAGGTCGAATTGTTCGTCAAAAACCGGGATGTTTGGGGTCGTGCTTTCCCAGGTCCGCAAAGCGGGAGCTGGGGCACCCGGCAGAATGGGCGTGAAGAGGTCGGCCTGGAGGAAGCGGATGAGAACTCCGTTCCTCTTTGCGTTTTCTTCGGCCACGGCGAGGGCGGCCGGCGAGAGATCGGTGGCGGTGACGGAGAAAGGCGCGGCCTCGGGGGCTAAAGCCCCGATCATTTTATTGGCCTTATCGGCACGGCTAAAGCCGTGCCCTTTCAAAGCAGAGGCAACGGCGACCGCGATGGCCCCGGATCCGGTGCCGATGTCGAGGATGCGCGGGTTTTTGAAATTCGCGGCGAGTTGGAGAGCTTTCTCTACCAGGTGCTCGGTTTCGGGGCGGGGGATGAGAACGGCGGGGGTAACGCGGAAGGGGATGCCGTAGAATTCGGCTTCGCCGAGGATATATTGGATGGGCTCGCCGGAGAGGCGACGGTCGATGCATTCGCGAAAACGAGTTGCGTCGGGCGAGGAGAGCGGGTCGTCGCCGTGGGCCATGAGCCAGGCTTTTCCGCGGTCGAGGACGGACAGGAGGAGTGATTCGGCGTCGAGACGGGCGCGGTCGGGATGCGGACCCTGGGCAAGACGGTTCGCAGCCTGGCGAAGCAGGCTGGCGAGTGAGCCGTCGTCCGGGTGGTTTGGCATGTTCTCCCCGGCGGGCTTAAGCCCGCAAAATTCATACAAGATGCGCTTGCGGCACGGCTAAACAAGCTGCGAAAAAGGGCCCCATCTCGGACTCAACACCCTAAAGACGTACCTCAGGGGCTAAAGCCCACGCTGATTTTACGGCACTTGCGGCACGACTGAAGTCGTGCCCTGACGCTTCTTGCCATCCCGACGGAGTTTTTCCGCAGCCCGTAAAGCCGTGCCCTTTCAAAACGGAAGACCTGGGTTGAGGATCGTGCTTTCCCACCCTTGAATCCAAAAACGATTCAAGGGTGGGGCACCCGGCACCCGGCTGATTTTACGGCACTTGCGGCACGACTGAAGTCGTGCCCTGACGCTTCTTGCCATCCCGACGGAGTTTTTCCGCAGCCCGTAAAGCCGTGCCCTTTCAAAACGGAAGACCTGGGTTGAGGATCGTGCTTTCCCACCCTTGAATCCAAAAACGATTCAAGGGTGGGGCACCCGGCACCCGGCACCCGGCTTTTCAGAACCTTGCCCGATGGAATCGACCTTGGAGTGCGTGCTTTCCCCGGTCCCCAAATGCGAGGGACCGGGGGCACCCGGAAAATTGGCAAGGTCAAGAGTGCGGAAGCACCCTCAGGCGGCCTGGCTGTCGGCCTTGAGCTGCTCGGCCTGGTAGTGGCTGATGAGAGCGTCGACGATGGGCTGCAGGCGGCCTTCCATGACCTGATCGAGCCAATGAAGGGTGAGTCCGATGCGGTGGTCGCTGACGCGATTTTGCGGGAAGTTGTAGGTGCGGATCTTCTCGCTGCGGTCGCCGGTGCCGACCTGATCCTTGCGCTGCTTGGCGAGTTCGGCGTTCTGGCGATCCATCTCCTGCTCGTAGAGGCGGGAGCGGAGGACGCGCATGCCCTTTTCGCGATTCTTGATCTGCGACTTCTCGTCCTGGCAGCTGACCACGGTGTTGGTGGGCAGATGGGTGATGCGGACGGCGGAGTAAGTGGTGTTGACCGACTGGCCGCCGGGACCGGAGGAGCAGAAGGTGTCGATGCGGATGTCTTTGGCTTCGATCTTGACGTCCACTTCTTCGGCTTCGGGCAGTACAGCCACGGTGATGGCGGATGTGTGCACGCGGCCCTGGGTTTCGGTGGCGGGAACGCGCTGGACACGGTGCACGCCGCTCTCCCACTTCATCTGCGAGTAGACGCGGTCGCCTTCGATGATGGCGATGACTTCCTTGAAGCCGCCGACGCCGGACTCGGACATGGAGAGGACTTCGATCTTCCAGCGGTGCTGCTCGGCGAAGCGCTGGTACATGCGGAAGATTTCGGCGGCAAAGAGCGAGGCCTCGTCGCCGCCGGTGCCGGCGCGGATTTCGAGGATGACGTTCTTTTCGTCGTTGGGATCCTTGGGGAGGAGCAGGATCTTGATTTCTTCCAGCAGAACCGGCTCGCGCGGGGCTAACTGGGCGATCTCTTCCTCGGCCATGTCCTTCATTTCGAGCATGTCGGGATCGGCGAGCATGGCCCGGGCCTCGGCGAGGCCGGCCATGACCTGCTTCAATTCGCGGTATTTGGCGACCGGCTCGGTGAGCTCGCGGAGGGCGCGGCCGGCCTTCTGGTACTTTTCGTGGTCGCCGATGATCTCGGGCTGCCCCATCTGCTCACTGAGCTCGTTGAAGCGCTGCTCCATTTGTTCCAAACGATCAAGCATTGCTGAACCTCATGCCCGCGTGCGGGCGGAATTTTCTAATCTTGGGGATTGGACAGGAAGATGGCGGAAAGCGGGTATCGGCGGCGGGAGCCGCTAGAGCAGGGCCGGGATGGGCTGATGGAGGGCCACGATGTTTCTATTTTAGCGCTAAAAAGAATACCAGCAGATCAAAGAACGAAAGTGCACATTATATGGTACTATGTACGACAAAAGGTACAGGATGATCGATCTTCCGCAGCCTCAAAAAGTGCCGCTGATCTTTTTCTCGACAGAGGCTGGCAATGAGCCAGTGCTCGAGTGGCTGAGGAGTCTTCCGGAAGTGGAGCGTCAGGCGATTGGACAGGATTTGCTGAGAGCGCAATGGCGATGGCCGGCCGGAATGCCGCTTTGCCGCCCCATGGGTAACGGATTGTGGGAGATAAGGACAGACCTTTCGACAAAGCGAACTGCTCGGATATTGATTTGTCCGCATCGAGGCCATTTGGTGGCATTGCACGGTTTCATCAAGAAGACGCAAACCACGCCGGAGGATGATTTGGCCCTGGCCCGGAAACGGAAGAAGGAGTTGGAGCAATGAGCGACAAGAACATGGGATCGAGCATCGACGATTTTCTCAAGGAGGAGGGCATCTTTGAGGAAGCGCAGGCGCAAGCAGTGAAGGAAGTGGTGGCGTGGCAGTTGGCCGAGGCCATGCGGACCAAGAAGATTTCCAAAGCGCGCATGGCTGTGATGCTGAAAACCAGCCGCACGCAGGTGGATCGGCTGTTGGACCCGAAGAACGACATCACGCTCTCAAGCCTGCAACGGGCGGCGGCGATAGTGGGCCGGCGAGTGACGATTCAGCTGGTGTAAAGCGGAGCGCTATGGGCAGACTTCTTGAAGGCAATGAGCTTGAATTGAAAGCGCGGAAACTTGGAATCGACATCACAGGTGAACCACGTACATCCAGCTCCTCTGGACGCACGCCAAGAGCAACAGATCATGAACTACAGCGGCGAGTCACTGAAGCGGAGCGCAGCCGACGTGATTCCCATCTTTGGATAATTGCAGTGATCTCTGCGGTTGCTTCCGTGGCAAGCGCAATTACAGCCCTAATCGCCGTTCTCTGGAAGCGATAAGAGTCTATAAGAACGGATTGACGATCCGGACGCCGTCGATCACCTGCCCGTGCTGCAAATCCTCTGTGAGGAGTTCGCGGCAACCAGCCTGTTTTGCGCAGTGCAGGATAAGCGAATCCCAATAAGAAAATCGATGAAGGCGATGCAGGTCGATTGCGGCGAAAACGTCGGAAACGGTCGGCTCGACGACCTGAAATAAAGCAAAGAACTCAACACGCTTCTTGGCCAGATCCGCTGCCAGTTTGAGCTTGCCCGTGGCTGAAGTGAAGTACTCCTGGAGCACCTGGAGCGATACAACTCCGGTTCGCCCGCGCATGTGATCCCCGATCAGCTGCACGGCGATGCGTTGCTTGGCGGGATCGCGCGGATCGTCGCTATAGATGAGCACGTTCGAATCGATGAATCGGCGCGCCCAGTTGCCGGAAGGGATCACGTACGAGGCCATTTGAGCCGGTCTTCATAAACTTCGTCGCGATTCCACTTCCAGCCCGGTTCGGGTGTCCCCTGACCGGAGGTTTGCACGAAGAACTCAATTTCCTGTTCGAGATCCCGGTCGCCTGCAATGTGCTGGAAATGGTCACGAATCTCCTGATTGACGCTTTTTCCCACGGCACGGAGCTTTTGGCGAACGCGCTCGACCAGCTGCCCGTCGATGGAGAGGGTGATGTTCATGCACATATTATGTGCGCAAATAATATGTGCGCACAATAGAGAAGGGAGAAAAACCTGCAAGAATTCCAGCGTGCTTCAGTTCAGCCCTAGCTGCCTGCGGGTTTCCGCGCGGGCGGCGGCGAGGTCGATCTGGAAACGGGGCGTGGCCATCATATAGCCGAAGAGAGCGTTGGCGATGTTGCGGCTGGCGGCGATGTCGGAGGGGTAATGAACTCCGCAGACCAGGCGGTTGTGGGCATACTCGTCGGCGCGGGCCAGGATTTCGGCCTTCTTTTCGGGCACCATCTGGACCAGGGTGAAGGCGAGCAGGTAGCCGGAGACGGTGTGTCCGCTGGGATAGGAGTTGGGCTGGTCGGTGGTTTTGCAGACCGGGTGCAGGGTGGAGTCGACCTGGTAGGGGCGGGCGCGATGGAAGGCGGACTTGAGCGGATTCGCGTTGGCCGGCTCCTCTCCGTGGACGTGTGCGCCAAATGCGGCGGTCAGCGGCAGGCCGGCAGCGCTGAAATGGGGGCCCAGCGCGCTGGCATAAGCGAAGATGGTCTCGTCGTTTTCGTCGGCCTGGGCGGCGGCAGCCTGAGCGGGAGTGCGGGCGGCCTCGATGCGGTGCAGCTCGGCCAGCTCGGCCTGGACGGCCAGCGAATCCTGCGCCGGGGGCGTCGGAACGATGAGGGAGAGATCGAGGACGCGGGTGTCCACGTAATAGGCGGCTTTGGCGGCCTTCGCTGCCTTGGGCTGGTCCGGGGCTTGAGCGAAGGCACTGGCAGCAAAGAGCAGGAGGGCGGCGGGGAAAAGGAAAAGTCGCTTCATCCGGTTGATATTACCGGTTGCGGCGTATGCAAACAATGAATCTGCCGTGAATCGGTGGGGGCTGAAGAAGCCCCACCCGCAGACGCAGCGATCTGCATCATTTCACCTTGACCAATGTTCACCGGGGTCGAAATCATCGCCGGCTCCCGCGCTGACAAGGCATTCTGGTCCTGCTTTTTGCCGCGAAGCAAAGCATTGTCGCAGCCGAAACCCCGCAGCCGGACCCGGAGCTGACCCGGGCTTGAATCGGAAGATAAGTTAAACAGCAGAGGGGCGCAGCTTGGGCTGCGCCCCAACATTGCGGTGGCTCCGCTACGTTTGTGCAAGATTTTTTGTCTCGCTCCAGCACCATTGGCCAGACCTGCTAACCTGTCTGGAATATGCGTGCGCTCCTGTTTGCCGGTCTGTTCCTGATCTCGACGCTGCCCGCGATGGCGCAGAATGCGGACGACTCCAAGCCGGGTCTGCCGAAAGATCCGCGCGCCGTCTTTGCCGCAGCCGCGCCCTTTTACGACTTCTCCGATCCTGCATTGAAGCCCTGGCACATGAAAGCCAGCTATCAGCTATACGACGACAAGGGGAAACCAGCCGAGCAAGGAACCTATGAATACTGGTGGGCTTCGCCGAAGGTCTACCGGAGCACGTGGACTCGGGCAGGAGCGAGCAGGACGGATTGGCATACGGCGGATGGCAAGCATTCTTATACCGCGAGCGGCGACGACTTGAGCTATTTCGAATACCAGTTGCAGGAGCTTCTGCTTTCGCCTCTGCCTTCTGCGAATTGGCTGGATCCGGCCATATTCAGCCTGCTCGACAAGAGCCTGACTGTAAGTGGCTCCGCAATCCCCTGCTACCAGATCGTGCCTGTCGGCGTGAAAGGAAATGCGGCGGAATCGCTATCGGGGGGGCAATACCTCAAATATTGTTTCGACCCTAGAATGCCGATTGTTGTCGGAGTCTATTCTTATAAGACCTTGCTTTCAAGACTTGGCGATTTTGTGCAGATGCAGGGCAAGGTTCTTCCGCGTAGATTGGTCTTCAAAGACGGCAAACGAGATGTGCTCACCGCAAATGTTGAAGTGATCAATCTTCAGAGCGTATCAACGGACCTTTTCGTGCCTTCTGCCACCGCTGTTCTTGTGAAGGCAGAGACGCTCAAGGATATTCGAGGCGTAGTCTTTGGCAAAAACATCAAACGAGCCGACTTTGATCCCCTGGACGATCTGGTCAGCCACAGTGCGCAAGCCAAGATTATCATTGGAACCGATGGGCACATTCGTGAAATCCGTATGATTACTTTCACTTCACCCGCCTACGCTAAGATGGTGAAGAAAACAGTTTCGCAATGGACATATGTTCCATCAACCCTCAACGGAGTGCCGGTTCAAGTTGAAATGGATATAGAAGTTGGTGAGCATCCAAATTAGATGACGGCGAGCTAAGAGATTCGAGAATCACCCCGCGGGGAAAAGCCGTCCGAAGAATACAAAGGGCCAGCCGTCACCGGCTGGCCCTTCTGCTTTGATAGATCTGCCCGGCTTTCACTCCCGCGCCTTTTTCCGGACGCGGGCCACGCGAAGCGTCTGCCGCACCGCAGGTGCAGAAGGAGTACGCCCCTGCGGCCAGCAGCTAGAACTTCACGGAGGCGGCGCGGGGGCTGACTCCGCTGAGTTCGGCGGCGCGGGCTTCCGCGTATGCCGCTGCGCCCAGCAGGGCAGCCTTGCTTTCCAGAATGATGCGCACCGGCATGTTGACGAGCAACTGGCTCAGGCGGCCCTTGTCGGTGAAGGCCTTCATGAAGGTGCCATCCTTGAGCTTCTCGATGATGCGCGGAGCGATGCCGCCGCCCACGTAGAGTCCGCCCACGCAGAGCAGCTTCAGCGCCAGGTTTCCGGCTTCCGCTCCATAGATGGATACGAACATATCCAGCGCCTTCTCGCAGATCTCGCTCTTGGCGGCCAGTGCAAATTCCGTGATCACGCCGTTGGGATCTTCCTGAGCCATGCGCTCGGCGAGCCAATTCGGTTCTTCCATGCCGCGCACTTCACGCAGGAACTCGTAGATATTGGTCAGGCCCATGCCGCTAACCACACGCTCATAGCTGATGCGCCCGTTGTACTTCTGCTGCAGGAAGCGAAGCAGATCGATCTCATCCTCATTGCGCGGCGCAAAGTCGCCGTGGCCGCCTTCAGACGGGTATGGCGTGTGTGTGCGGCCGTTCCAGATCAGCAGGCCTTCGCCCAGTCCGGTTCCCGCGGCGATCAGGGCGCGATTGCCCATCTGGCTCGCGTCGCCCTCGCTCAGCGTGAAAATCTGCTCCGCCGAAAGCTCGGCCACACCGTAACCGTTGGCTTCCAGATCGTTGATCAGAAAGACGTGGTCGATTCCCAGGCTGGAAGAGAGCTCGCGGCTATCCAGGGTCCAGGGCAGGTTGGTGAGGCGCAGTCGTCCATCGCGTACGGGTCCGGGCACGCCGAAACAGGCCGCGGTCACCTTGTCCGCGCCCAAAAACTCTCGCACGATCGCTTCCAGCCCGGAATAATCCTTGGCGGGAAAACGCTGATCGCGTGTGTAATCAAGTTTGCCGTTGGAAAAGTCATACAGCGCCAGGTGAACTTTGGTGCCGCCTACATCGCCCGCCAGAATCATCTTTCTCTCTCCAAAACGCCACAGCCCTGCTGGTTGGTCGCCGGTAACAAAGCTGCCGCCGCCTTATCCAGGATCAAAGTGAGTATACCGCTTGAGGGCCAGATCAGTTGACTGGGAAGACGTTCCGGGTCCCACGGCCCCATCAGAACTTCCTTGAGAACCGCCGCCTTGTCCGCCCCACCTATCAAAAAGAACACCGAGCTCGCATGGTTAATGACCGGCCAGGTCAGGGTGATGCGCCAGGTATCCTTCTGCGGCACATGGTTGGCCGCCACCAGGCGTCCCAGCTCGTGGATCGCCGCAGTGTGGGGAAACAGCGAGGCGGTATGCCCGTCATCGCCCATTCCCAGAGCCACCAGGTCGAAGCGCGGACTCTCCGCGCCTTCCAGCCTGAAGCTGTTGCGCAACTCCGACTCGTAGCGCGCCGCGGCCACTTCCGGCTCCAGTTCGCCCTCGATGCGGTGAATCTGGCAAGGCTTCAGCGGCACGTGGTCCAGCAGCGCTTCGCGCGTCATGCGGTAGTTGCTCTGCGCGTCCTCCGGGCCCACGGCCCGCTCATCCACCCAAAAGATATCCAGCTTGTCCCACGGCATGCGCCCTCGCCAAGGCAGGGAGGAATCAGCCAACAGCGCAAAAGTCGTGCCTGGCGTGGACCCGCCGCTAACGGCAATTCGCGCGCGGCCTCGATTGGCAACCGTTTCGCCTGCCAACTCGGTGAAATGCTGTGCCGCCCGGAGCGCCAAAGCTGCCGCGTCCGGTTCGACGTAGTACCTGATTCCGAGCCTTCTGGTCATGCTCCTCCTTGTCCCTTTACTGTACAGGGATTGGCTGCATCCCACTATGAATACGTGGCATCCGGTATTTTGCCGGCTCCATCAGGCCTCAAAAAGCAAAAAGACCGGCACTGGGCCGGTCTTTTTGCTCGCTGCAATTGTCTTGGTTTAGGTGGTGGTGCGCGGTTTGGTGGCGATCGCCGTGGCCGGAACAACTCCGGTGGCGCCCGCCGGGGCCATGCAGCCCAAGTCCGTTGTCGGCGAGCAGACCGGCAGGTTGGGGCTGATCTGCTGGGTGTCGGCCGGGGACTTGCCGCTCGAAGCGGTGGGGATGTCGATGTAGTGAATCATGTTGTCGCCCGCCGTGGAGACAAAGAACAGCGTGTTGTCCGGGCTGAAGGCGCCGGCTACCGGAGCGGTGATTTCGGCGTCCCCGGTCAGAGGCACATACTTGATGACTCCGCTGCCCGGCACGTAGTAAGGCAGCGCCGCTCCGCCCGTGCTCCCGTTGTTGGTGTAGGTGACAAAGGCCAGGTTCGACACCGGCGAGGTGACAACCTGGTTGATCGCCGTCGCATCGATGTTCAGGTTCAACAGGGCCTGCAGCGTCGGATTGGTGGCCAGCGGCAACATCGTCTCGGCCCCCGCATTGGTCGGGGCACTTTCCTGGCACTCGGTGCTCGGAATGGTCACCCCGATGTCCGACAGCGTCGCTCCGCTGTTGGTCACCGTCGCGCCCAGAATGTGCTGTCCGTCGTTGGTCGCGGCGACCACGTCGGTGGGCGTGTTGAGCAGGTCGCCAGGCGCCTGCGGGTAGAACAGCACACTGCTGTACTCGCCCACCGTGCCCGACGGGCACCAGGTGTGCGCGCCGGTCTGCGTGCCGCTCAGGTAAGCGCCCACGCTGGGAACCGTAATCGCCAGGGTACGGGGCGTCGGATTCGAGGCCGACAGCGTGGGGTTCGCGGCCGACGGCGTGTGCTGGGGAGGCAGCGGATAGGTGGTCCAGCCGGTGTTCACGTTGTACACGTAAAGTGTGTCGGTGTGGTCGCCGCCCATGTCCTTGCTATCGGCGATGTAGAGGGTCTTCGAGTCGGGCGTCCAGGCCGCTGCCGTTCCCAGGCCGCCAAAGACAGCCTGTGGGCTGGCGCCCGGGTTATCAATGTAAAACACCTCGCGCACCGGGTCGTTAATCAGTACGAGAGAATTGTTCGGCGCTACAGCTAGCACCACGCCCGGGACGGTGGTATCTTCCTTGCTCAACGAATTCGAGAAGGTGCTTACCGTCATCAGCTCGTGGGAGGAACCAAAGTAGATATTTGCGCCGATCTGGTCCATGATCATCGAGTTCGGCACGTAAGGCAGGCGGATCGGCGAACCCGCTACGCCGCTCAGCATGTCGACCGGTGTCACGTATTGCGACAGGCCCGGCGCGCCGTACCACACATACTCGCTGGCCGTCCCCGGGACCGTCACGGCAACCCGGTTGCTGGCAATCGAAAGTCCCGTCCCATATTGCCCGAATACGTTGATGGGCGAGGGGTTGCACACCGAAGGCTGGCAGATGGCGTAAATCGATGCCTCGCCGGAGAAGTTGGCCGTCATCGCGCCGGATCCCGCGACCAGCAGGTTGAGCGGGTTGGTGGACACGTAATCGAGCGTAAGGCCGGTAATGGCATTTCCGTTGGTGTCCAGCACCGTGGTCACCAGATTCTGCGTCACGCCTTCGGTGATGGCGCCGGTGGTGGCGCCGTTCGCCAGGGCCACCTTGATCGAAGCCGGTGGGCAGGTGGAGAAATACCCCGCGGCCGATCCGGTGCCGGAGAGCGAGGCATCAATCGCCGTGGTGCCCGGCATTTGCGCCGTGATCAGATTGGTGGTTGGATCGATCGTCGCTACGGCGCCGGTGACCACCGTATAGTTCAACGTCCCGATGGCGCTGGCGCAGCTGGGAACCGCGCTGGAGTTGGGCGCGCACAACAGAGTCTGCATCGGCTGGCCGTTAATGGTGCTGGCATAGTACGCCTGGACATCCAGAGGTTGCGGCCACTGGGTTCCCTGCGACAGGCATTGCGTTGGCCCGACCACGGCCAACGACGTTACCGCGGCATGCACGAATACCTGCACCGCATTGGAAACCACCGAGTCGGCGGTAGCCGTCACATACGCGGAAGCATAGGGGGACGAGGAATTGGTGGGGGGAGTGCAGATGGTGTAGTTCGGAATGCCGCCACCCGAGTTGCGGTTCCACGCGCCGGCGCAGATGTTGCCCGCCGGAGAGATATCCACCACCTGGTTGTTGGTGGTGCCCCAGGTGAAACTGGAGACGTTCACCGCATCGCCATGGCAGCCCGAACCCTGCGGTGCTCCCATAATGCGCGTCTGGCCGTAGGCCAGCGAGACGCCGGTGGTCTGCGGCTGCAGAACCAGCTTCGCGAGGTCCGTATACTTCAATCCGTAACCCAGGCCGTTGCAATAGTTTGCACCAGGGTTGCGCGTGCAGCCAGAGATCGAAATCCCGGCTGGAATGGCCAGACATAACAAGCAAACAAGCGTCAAAAACCGCCGCATGAATCCTCCCCGCCCCGCCTCGTCTGTCCGCGGAACGGTCTCTCCGATACCGTCGAAAAATAGGTGATTGCGTTTCAGCAAACCTGCAAAACGCACTTTATGCAAACCGCCAACATGCCGCGCATACGGGCTGTTGCCGGTCCATTCTGACATCGCGACCGGCTCCCGGCGGCATGCGATTCGCTTGCGCCGGTCGACGATACTGCTTTCAATACTCCAGTGAAAAGTGTATCAGGACCGGGTGGCTCCGGGCTGAAGCCGTCCAGTCCCGCGCCCTCCTGAATAGACTCTTCGAGTGCCGGTTTGGCGAGCAGCCAGCCTCCGGGCCGCACCTCGCCCCGCCGGCCAGCTCCCTCCCGAGCTTTTTTACTGGCTCGGCCCACCCGAAGCAGCGCCCCACAGTGGATGCTGACCGCACCGCGTCCGCCACGCGACTTTTTACGGCCGCGACGCGACCGAATCAGTCGGCCCCACCGAGGGTGGCATGAAATGGGCAAACCACTCCACAGCCCGCTCCATCACGTCCCGCCGGTGCGCCGGGTCGGTAAAGCCGTGTCCCTCGTTTGGATAGACCACCAATTGTGTCTCCACGCCCCGCCCCCGCAGCGCGTGCCAGAACTCGAACGACTGCGGAGCCGGGCATTCCCCGTCCCGGTCGCCCACCACCAACAGCGTCGGGGTGGTCGCGTTCTTGATGAAGTTAATCGCCGAACTCCTGGCATACACCGTCGGATCGTCGTACACCGTGGCGCCGAAGTACGGCGTCATCCACTGGTCAATCGAGTTCTCCCCGTAGTAGCTCTGCCAGTTGGAGATGCCCGCCCCCGCCACCGCTGCCTTGAACCGTTTGGTCTGCGTCACGGCGAACATGGTCATGAAGCCGCCATAGCTCCAACCCGTAATGCCCACGCGATCCGGGTCCACCGGGTAGTGCTGCAAAACGCCGTCCACCCCAGCCAGAATGTCGCGCAGATCCCCATAGCCGAAGTCCTTGCGGTTGGCCTGGGTGAACTCCTCGCCCTGCCCAAAGCTGCCCCGCGGATTCGGTTGCAGCACAAAGTACCCCAGCGCCGAGAAAGCCGCCGCGCTCAGTACATACGAGTCCCAGCGCGCCGTCACCGCCGATGCCGGCCCGCCGTGCACCAGCACGACGAGCGGATACTTCCTCGCCGGATCGTAGTCCTTTGGCTGCGTGAGCCAGCCCTGCACCCTGAACTTGTCGCTCCGCCAGCTGACCGACTCCGATTTGCCCCATGTCGGCTCGATCCCCTCATTTACATGCGAGAGCCGAATCACGCCGTCCAGCCCCGAACTCATCACCACTCCCGGCTTGGCCCCGTAAATCTCTGTCGGATGGTCGAAGGTGCTGGCCCGGAAGACGAATAGCCCATGGTCGGCCGTCGCACTCAGGCTCATCTCCAGCCGACCGTCGCCTACGGTTCCCGGAATGCTGAAGATCGGCGCGCCGAAACTGGTGGTCAGCTTGGTCAAATCCGGGCTGGTCGGATTCGGGCCTGCGGTGCTCCGGTTGAGCCGGTAGCGCAACAGCTGCGCGTTCCCCCCCGCCAATTCGCTGGCAAACAGAAGATCGTCGCTGCCCCACTCTAGCCAGGCCGAAGTGGTGGGCCGTCCCTCACTCAAATTCCTGGGCGCGCCCCCGTCCGCCGACACAATCCAAACGTCGCCGCCCGTCGCTCCCTGGTCGCTCATCAGTCCACCGATGAATGCGATTGCCTTTCCATCCGGCGACCACCTGGGAACGGCGATTTGCAGCCCGTGCAGCGCGCCTTCCACCGTCGCGGGCGCAAGGATGGCTTTCGCCTCCCCGCCCAGCGTCTGCGCATAGAGCTTGGCCACCCACCAGTTGTTCTCGCCGGGCGGATCTGCCGCCACATAGGCCAGTCCCTTCGAGTCCGGCCGCCAATCGAATTCGTACACATGCTGGTTCGCCGGCGTGGCCATCTCCGGCGCGCCCGGACCGGGCTTGAAGAGCCCCGGCGCAGCTACTTTGGCCACCGCGACTCGCTGAACCTCGATGCCGTCCTGGCCGATCACCCCTGCCGGAGGCTTCATTGCCGCTAGCGCGCCCGAGGGCCGCGTCGCCCCTTCCACATACAAAAAGCCGACCTTCGTCCCGTCCGGAGAAAACGACGGAGCCTCGGCATACCCTTTCAGCTCGGCCAGCCGGCGCGCCGGGTCGCCGTCCAGCTTCGACAAATAGAGGTTCATCTGGCGGTCCGAGTTCCCGCAGTCCGACAAGAACGCCAATTCCCTGCTGTTGGGAGCCCACGCCAGGTCGTTCTCCTGGCAGTGTTCCTCCGGCTTTACGGCCGCCGTCACCCGCGTGCTTTTCTGGAGATCCTGCAGCGGGGCCAGGCGAATCTCTTCGCCACCCGAGGCTCGCTGGACCCATGCTAGCCGCTTGCCGTCCGGCGAAACCGCAACCTGTCCCACGTAATGGCCCCGGTTCAGTCCCCTCAGGACATCGTCGATGTGCGCAATATCCGCCGGGGTCAGAGGCGCGCCCACGGCCTCTTTCGCCGTGGCTGCGGACGCCTGCGCCGCGCAGGCGCGCGCGCTCAATCCCCAGCAGAAAACCAGCACCAAACCCGCAACCAGCCGGGCGCGCAAAGGAGCGCGTTTCGACGTCCAGATCATAGGCAAATGCTACCAGTCCCAAGTCGCCGAAGGCACGCATCGCGCCCGTGAGCCCTGGCTTGCGAATTGGCACAGCGCGCGGTCCTCCCATCGATGTGGGTCAAGACAGGACGTAAGGCGGGAAAAGAGTCTGAAGCTGGAATGCCTCGATTGCCGCGGGCCGATGCGCTGCGGCAAAGCGACTCAGGTAGGCTATAGGCATTCGCATGAGCTTTGCCGCCAATCTCGGCAATACTCGGTTCACGTTCGCGGACCTGCGCGAGCTGCTGGCCAAGGCTACTCCCCTGCGCAGTGGCGACCAGCTGGCGGGGATTGCGGCCGCGTCGGCCGAAGAGCGAGTGGCTGCCCAGTGCGCGCTGGCGGACGTACCACTGGCGCACTTTCTTGCCGAACAGGTTGTCCCATGCGAAATCGACGAAGTCACGCGCCTGATTGTGGACAGCCACGATGCGGCGGCGTTTGCGCCGGTGCGCTCACTGACAGTGGGCGAGTTGCGCGACTGGCTGCTATCCGACGACGCCACGCCGGAACGGCTGACGGCCTTGGCTCCAGGAATTACGCCGGAGATGGCGGCGGCGGTGAGCAAGCTGATGCGAGTGCAGGATTTGATTGCGGCTGCGGCGAAGATCCGAGTAGTCACACGCTTTCGCACCACGGTGGGTCTTCCAGGCCGGCTGAGCACGAGGCTGCAGCCGAATCATCCTACAGATGATGCGATGGGGATTGCGGCTTCCATGCTGGATGGACTGCTGATGGGCTCGGGCGACGCGGTGATCGGGATCAACCCGGCGGGGGACAACGTGGCCGGAACAGCCCGGATGCTGCGGCTGATCGACGGCCTGCGGCAGCGCTTCCGGATGCCGGTGCAGAGCTGCGTGCTGGCGCACATCACAACGCAAATGGAGGCCCTGCAGGCGGGCGCGCCGGTGGATCTGCTGTTCCAATCGATTGCCGGAACGGAGGCGGCCAACCAGAGTTTCGGCGTGAATCTGGCCCTGCTAGCCGAGGCCAATCAAGCCGGTCAAGCGCTGGCCAGGGGCGCGGTGTGCGCGGATGGGCAGGTGGGCCGCAACGTGATGTACTTCGAGACCGGGCAAGGATCGGCCTTGTCGGCCAACGCCCACCACGGAGTCGACCAGCAAACGCTGGAGTCGCGGGCCTACGCGGTGGCAAGGCGGTTCCAGCCCATGCTGGTGAACACGGTGGTGGGATTCATTGGGCCGGAATACCTGTACGACGGCAAGCAGATTGCCCGGGCCGGGCTGGAAGACCACTTCTGCGGCAAACTGCTGGGTCTGCCGATGGGCTGCGACGTCTGCTATACGAATCACGCGGAGGCCGATCAGGACGACATGGACGCGCTGCTGACGCTGCTGGGCACAGCGGGTGTGAACTACATCATGGGCGTTCCCGGCGCGGACGACGTGATGCTGAACTATCAGAGCACCAGCTTTCACGACGCGCTTTATCTGCGGCGGGTGCTGGGGCTGCGGCCCGCGCCCGAGTTCGAAGCGTGGCTCCAAGGCGAGGAGTTTGAACGGCTGAGATTTGAGGCGAGCCAGCCGGAAAGGCTGCTGTCCGCATGAGCGAACGAGGCACTGAACTGGCAAAGCAGCTGCGGGCGCTGACCCCGGCACGCGTGGGACTGGGACGAACCGGCGTGAGTCAGCAGACACGCGATCTGCTGGAGTTTCAGCGGGCGCATGCGCGGGCCCGCGACGCTGTCCATGCGCGCATGGAGACGGCGGCGCTGGTGGCTAGCTTGGCAGCGGCAAGCGGAGTGAAGGCCTTGGCGCTGCACTCTGCCGCGCGAGACCGGGCGACCTATCTGCAACGACCCGACCTGGGACGCAGGCTGGACGAGACGAGCCGAGCGCTGATCGGCGAACAGGCGTCAGAAGGATCCGATCTGGCGCTGGTTGTGGCCGATGGGCTTTCGGCGTTGGCAGTGGAACGGCACGCGATGCCTTTGATCGGCTCGCTGATATCGCGCCTCGACGGGTGGCGAATTGCGACCATCTGCGTGGTGGAGCAGGGGCGAGTGGCCATCGGGGACGAGATCGGCGCGGCGCTGGGGGCGGCCATCTCGGTGGTTTTGATCGGCGAGCGGCCGGGACTGAGTTCGCCGGACTCGCTGGGCGCGTACATCACCTGGGATCCGAAGATAGGCAGGACGGATGCGGAGCGGAATTGCATTTCGAATATCCGACCCGAGGGATTGAGTTATGCGCAGGCCGCGGCGCAATTGGGCTTCTATCTGCGCGAGGCCCGGAGGCGCAAGCTGACCGGCGTGGCGCTGAAAGAAGATGCGGGGCGGCTGGAAGCCTGAAGCGGAGAGTACGAGGGCTTTGAAGCCCTGAAGCTTCAGAAACTTGGGCGGCGGACCGTATGCTGGTGAACATGATCAAACGATGGCTGGAGCGGGGGCTGGTGGCGCTGGTAGTGATGTTTGTGGCCGTCTACGCGGGCGACTGGGCGGTATTCAAGCTGCGCGGGTCGCCGGTGTCGAAGGTGTCGGTGAGCCGCTACGTGGCGATTCCGCTGAAGGGCAACAAGCAGGAGTTCGACTACCTGGGTACGGCCGACGTGGCGTGTTCGGTGTCGCTGTTTGCGCAGGGTGGGCAGAACCCGTGCTGGCAGGTGCGGCGGAACAAGAACCAGGGGATGACGCCCTGAAATATTTCCTGGGAAGAAATCTTTCAGCGGTAAATAGGTAAACATCGGGTCGTGATGCGAGTCACTTCATTGAGCGGGGCATGCGGGTACGATCTGGGATCATCGCTCCTGCTCGAGGCCCCTATGTACAGCCGGACACAAAACGAGAACGGAACCTTCAATACGCGGTGTCTGTATTGCTTCATGACCATTGCACGCTCCCTTGAGGCCGAGCTGGAACTGGACAAGGTGGAAGCGCGGCACATTTGCCCGGAACGCGCGCTCGCTGAGCTGCATGCGCGGGAGATGAGCGCGGGCAAGAGGACGCCCGTTCAGCAGGCGCGGCCGAACTGAAGTTCCTGCGCGGATAATTGGAATATCGCACCCACCAGGCAGGCCGACCGCGTTGGATATCCCGACAGGGCTGCCGGATGAATTCCGGAAATCTAATTCGCGCTACAATCCCCTTATGCAGCATTCCTTCGAAGAAGTCCAACAATTCGCGCGCGAGTTGCCAGAGGATCAGAGGATTCTGCTGGCAAACTCGCTGTGGGAGAGCACAGAAGCCGGTGGAGAGACCGACGAGACCGAAATCTCCGCGGCATGGGATCCGGAGATTGCTCGCCGTGTCGAGGAAATCAAGGCCGGGCGCGCTGTGACTTGTTCTTTGGCAGAGGTCGAGGCGGATTTGCGTGCCGTTCTCGGGGCGTGAAGCGACTGCGGATTCACGAAGCCGCGCGGCGCGAAGCCAATCTGGCAACAATTTGGTACGCCGAGCGAAGCATTTCCGCTGCGCGCAGGTTTCGAGATGACTTGCTTGCGGCCTTTTCCTGTGCAGCGGCCACTCCGCTTAGCTATCCCGCCTATTTGCACCAAACCCGTCGAGTTGTGCTTCGGCGATTTCCGTATTTCATAGTTTTCTTCGACTGGCACGACGAGATCTATATCGTCGCGGTCGCCCATGCCAAACGTCGGCCGGGATATTGGAAGGGACGAGTCTGAGTGAGCTAGTGGGGCTTTCGAGATGAAGGAACTGGTCTTCAAAGTCTTGCAGGACGCGGATGGCGGCTTTACTGCCGAAGGCATCGGGGAGAGCATCTTTACGCAGGCCGATAGCTGGGATGAGTTGAGGGCGAACGTCCGGGAGGCGGCGCAGGCGTTCTATTTCGACTCCGCGCCTCCTGCGACGATCCGGCTGCGGCTGGTGCGCGACGAAGTGCTGGCCGCGGCGTGAAGTTGCCGTCCTGGAGACCTTGACAATGTTTGATATTGCTTTATATTGACAAGCATGCGCACAGCGAAGACCATCTCGATTACTCTGTCCCCTGAATTGCTCGTGAAAGCGCAGAAGACTGCCGAGCGCGAAGACCGGACAGTCAGTGAACTCTTCCGAGAAGCACTGAGACGCTATATTTCCGCTGATCCGGAGTGGGATGCGCTCTTGCGCCGGACCCAGGCCACTGGCAAGGCGCTTGGTGTTGAGACCGAGGCGGACGTGGAACGGCTGTCGGATGAATTCCGGCAGGAACGGATTCCCTCCGCGACGCAATAGTGCGCGTCGTCACCAGCCCACGGGTTTTGAGAAGGTACCTTTGCCGTCCGTAAGTGTTATCGGAAACTGGCTCGACGCCAAATCCCCTTGTCGAATGCGCTTGACAAACGTTGCGAATTGCCTAAGCTCCTTGCTGTGAACCGGATGCGGATTGAGTAATCCGACTGGCAGACCAAGTTCGCTGGCGACAATACGAACCGGCTCTGCCAAGTCGGAATCGTTCGTGACCAGAACCGCCACCTCGAATCTCGCCATGTACGCATCGCGCAGAAGATGTGAAGCCAGATTCACGTCCGAGCCCTTTTCTTCCGTTTTGTCGACCCAAACCTTCTGAGCCGGCGAAACGCCGGTCAGGTACATGGGCACGGAGTGTGTGAGGAATGTGCCGTAAGTAATGTGCAGGTTCGGAATGGTCTTGAGCGCCCTGAGGTAAAGTCCCTGGTCATGCGCGGCGGTCGGATCGTAAGGCCTGGAACTCACACGCGCAGTAAAGTAATGGATTTCCTTGACGATATCGGAGGGAAGCAGCAACCGCGTCAGCTGCGCCAAGTCCAGCCATTTGTACGGGGTTCTTCTGAGTGCGCCGTAATAGAGGTTGAACCCGTCGATGTAGACGTTGACGACCGCCATGCGTGGGCCTCATTTTGTTCTTGAAGTTTCACGGGAATTTGCGCATAATCGTACCAGATATCCCCCCTTCCCCTTGGTGGGTAGGGTGCGAAGCCAGCCTTTCGGGGCTGGCTTCAGTGTTTTTGGGGCGCTGTGCTTTCCCAGGTACCAGAAACGGGACCTGGGGCACACGGCATGTCTGGATGTGGGTCACCCGCCCGCCTCCAAGTTCTTTACTTTTGTCCTGGGTCGTCCGCCCTGTTATATGATTTATGGCCTTAGCGTTATTGATCCCGAGCTAGCTCCTCTAAGGCCTCCAATTTGGCGCCGCCCGGTGCACGCTCGGTGGATCAATGCCGCAGATTCGAGGCGAGGAAATGAAACTGATATCCCTTACTGCAAAGAACTTCCGCTCACTTCAGAACATCTACCTGAACTTCTCTACAAGCTATTGCACAATTTCGGGTAAGAACAATGCCGGAAAATCTTCTGTCATACGCCTGCTCTCGCTCCTGTTTGGTACGGGAGAGAACTTCCCCTGGGCTAGGGATAGCACCTCCCTGGACTATAAGGACGATTTCACCCAGTGGGCCGGCGCTGGCGAGAGCATTGAAGTCGCTTACAAGTTGGAGCTCGCGAGGGAGGATGATCCCGCCTTGATTTCCTTTATCGAAAAGATGGCGTCTTTCCAAGCAGAGGGCTCCGCGATGTGCCTGGACATCCAGTATTTGGCCTCCAATACAGAAGACCTGAAGGTAAATGTCGTCTGTGCTGGGAGATCGGTCGGAAGCAAGGAATCCAAGGAGATAAGTAAGAAAATCCGTGAGTCAAATTTGCTGTTTCTTTATAACTCCACTAGGCGTGATGAGCCGATGTATTACAGTGGTGGCGGAAATCGTAGATTCTATGATTTTGTAATGTCCCATGAGGAGGAAAAGGAGTTAGAGGAAGCGGGCCGGAACGTCGACAAGAAACTTCGCCGCATAGCCAAACAGCACACTCAAGGTCTTAATGCAATTCTTGGCAGGCTCATTGAAAGATTCGATGTCGAGTTTTCGCCTCCTGGAAGGTACTCCCCAAGACACACAACCCTCGGAATCAATTTGCGAGATAAGCATGTGGAGGTTCCGTTAAGCGACTGGGGGAGTGGCACGCAGAATCGAACCCAGATTCTGATGTCTGTCTTGCAGGCAAACAGAATCAAGACCACATATTCACTTGAAGATAAGATCACTCCCTTCGTCGTCATTGAAGAGCCGGAGAGCTTCCTCCACCCCTCAGCGCAGTCTGAGTTCGGTCGAATTCTCGGGGCGCTTTCAGCGGAATTCGGGGTGCAGATCATCGCAACCACGCACAGCCCCTACATGCTTAATCGCGAGGATCCAGGTTCCAATATTCTGCTGTGCCGCGAAAGCAAGAGAGGGAAATGGAGCGAGACTAGGTTGGTAAATACCTCTGGCCCTTCCTGGATGGCGCCTTTCGCGGAGCACTTGGGGATTAACCTCTCCGAGTTTGATAGCTGGCAGCCATTCTTCGCCGCGCGTAAATCTAAGATCCTGCTCGTTGAGGGAGACCTTGACAGGCAGTATTTCGAAGAATTCCAGCGGAGAAAATTCCCGATCGAGACGCTTTCAAGGGAGATAGAGGTAGTGCCATACGGTGGCAAGGATACGCTAAAAAACACGCTACTTGTAAAGTTTGTGCTGAGCAAGTTTGATAGGGTTTTTATTACCTATGATCAAGATGCGGACGAGGAACTCAAGAAGTCGCTACCCCGGCTCGGCCTGAAGGTCAACGACGATTACCTCCCTCTAGGCGAGAGCGAGCCGGGGAAGGATTGCATTGAGGGATTGTTGCCACAGCGCGTTCTCGCAACCGTGATGGGACGGGAAACCGATCTTGTTATGAAACTTACTTCGCGTGACCGGAAAGAAGCGAAGCAGCAACTAAAGAATCGGTATCTTGAAGAGTTTCAGAAGAATACGGATTACTCCAAGGATGAACTAAAAGGCTTCGAAAAGATCATCAAAGTTATCAACAGAAGCTTCGGAAAGGTATCGGCTTAGGTCTGGCCTGGGAGGTCGCCAAGTGCCCAGGCCCGGATTTCCGGACCTGGGATTGCAACTCTGTTTGGAAGGATCGTTTACGCCTTGGCCAGAACGCCTCCGCTTATTCGCTCGCGGACGATTTCGTGCCCGCGGGTGAAGAGCTCATCCAGCGAAAGCTTTCCTGAATCAACATCGGCCAAGATGGCTTTCTGGGCGAGATATTCGCGGTTGACGATGCCGGCCTTGGACTGCAGCATACGCCACGACTTGCGGCGCTCGACGCAGAACATGACCAGTTGACGGCTGAGGGCGTAGAACGTCTTCTTGCCGCCGTCTTCGACAACGATGTAAACGCCGAAGTCGGGGACGAAGGCACGGTGCGCCGGGTTGAGGTTGTAGCGGTAAATGGCGTCCTGCTGGGTTATCCGCACAAGCATATTATCCAAAGGAATAAGCGCGGAAGCGCCCTCGGGCTTGATCTTCTTCAAGTGGTTGCGGAAGCGGGCTTCGGTGGTGCACCAGTGGGCCACGGTATAGCGCCGGATCTCGCCGCTAACCTTGTCCTTGGTCTCGTACCAATCCAAATCAATGGACGGGTTGCCCTTGATGTCGAGCGCTTCGGAGTAGGTTTCGCCGAGGCGAGGGTTAAACACAAACTCAGGAACGCCGCGGCTGTCGCGGACGCGCTGGGCCTGGAAGAGCGCCATGTCGTCGGCCACGCCGTGCTCCGGCTGGCAGGTGGTGAAAGCCTGTAAATACATTGTCCCGCGATACTCCAAACCGTCCAGGATGGCGCGGTAGAGCTTGGGGGCATTGGCCATTGAGACCTGGGCGACGAAGGGCGAACCGTGCCCTGCCAGGAAGGTTTCCGCAACGGTCTTCTTCTCGGTGCTCTTGCCCTGCGTGGCCGCTCCGAAGACGTTCATGTCGTTGCCGCCGAGCATGGGGGTCGAGTCGGAGTTCTGTCCGCCGGTGTTCGAATAAACCTGTGTATCGAGCATCAGAACCTTGATGTTGGGCCGGTTCTGCAGGATCACCTTGGACATGTTCTGGTAACCGATGTCGCCCATGCCGCCGTCGCCGCCCACGCACCAGACCTTGGGCAGTTCGACGATCTCCTGGTCGGTCATGAGGGCGTCGGTGAAGTGGGAGTAGTGGTAGTACTGCTCGGCGTCGATCACGTTGGTTTCGCGCGTGAGCAGGGCGTCGGCGAGACGCTCAGGGATGACCGAACGGCGCGCGTGGTCCACGATGAAGCTCTCGCCCATCAGCCAGCCGATGGTGACGCCGTCCTGGAAGAGCGAATTCATCCACGGATAGGGGTGGGGGTTATTCGGAGCCGATGACCCGTAGACGGTGTTGCAGCCGGTGTGCGCGGCCATGGCCATCACTGCCATGCCATTGGCGTGGCGTCCGTCGACCGATTGCAGGTTCTTGTGGTTGAAGGCCTCGGTAAGCATGACCGCGGAGATGGCTTCGATCAGTTCGGCGTCGGAGGCAGGGCCGTTCTTGGCTTCGAAGGCAGCGATGCGGGCCTTGGTGTCGGTTTCGTCTTCGCCGCCCAGTCCGAGGATCAGGTGCAGAACGGTCTGGCGGAAGAGATCGTACTCTGCAATGCTGCGGGCCTTGAGGACGGCCAGCTTGGCGACGCCGTTCTTGTCCAGCTCAGAGGCTTTGCCGACGAGACGGTCGCTTTTGGCATGGAAGACGGGACGCATGTAGGCCTCGGTGACCGCGGCAATGGAGCGCAGGACGCTCTTTTCTCCGCAGCCGGCGCAGGCGCCGTCGCCGGAGACCAGGGCATCGTAGTTGGAGCGGACCATCAGCATGTTGCGCAGCGTCGCCGTCTTGGAATCGGCAGGGTTGGCGGCGTTGAAGAGGCCGAGATACTTCTGCGAAGTATCGGGCAACATATCGAGGAAGGCCGTGCCGGTTTCGTGCTCGGCATTGACTTCGAGAGTTTCCGGCACCATCCGCAGCGCGTTGTGATCGCCGCAGGCGGTGACGCAGGCCGCGCAGCCTTTGCACAAATCGCTGACAAAAATGGAGAAGATGCCGCCCGATCCGGGAGTCTTGCGCTCCGGCGAACTGAAGATGGCGTTCACCTTCTGGTAGGCCATCGGCACCTTGGCGATGATGTCGAAGAACTGCTGCTTCGACTTGGCCGAGAAACCGTCGACGGACTCGGTGACTTCGCGGAGAATCGTGGGCAACGGAGTGCCGGTCTTGAGTTCGGCAACCATGCGCGCCCGCGTTTGCTTTTCAATTTCCGGCAACGCCGACAGCAGCTTGACACGATCGCCCGCGTCGGCCACGTAATATTTCACGGCCGTCGAGAGCAGGGTGCCGAGGTCTTGCGAGGTGTTGGGCAGAGCCGTGTCGGGACAGACGGAGATGCATTCCATGCACTGCGTGCAGTTCTCGGGAATATAGAGTGGGGTTTCGCGGCGGGCGACGTACTTGGACGCCGTGTCACCAGTGGCCGCGGCGATGACGCCCATCGCGGAGAGCGCGGTGGCCGGTTGGAAATAGCCATAGCTGGAGCGGAATTCCGCATCGAAGGTGGCAACGCTGGTGATCGGCGTACGCGGACCTTGCCCGGCCGGAACTGCCGTGGAACGGCAACCGGTGCTGCAACCGCCGGCAGCGACCTCTTCCAGAATCGGCAACAGCGGTGCACCGCGCAGGCTGGAGCGATCGGCCGCAGTGAGCACGCCGATCTCGATCTCCTTGACCTGATCGAAGCCCTGCAGCATGACTTCCATGTTCGACTGCACAACGGCATCGCCGAGCTTGCCGAACTTCTTTACATACTGCTTGTAGACGACTTCCCGATATTGCTCCTGAGTGATGCCGAACTCTTGCAGCAAGGTGCTGCAGCGGAAGAAGGCACCGAGGAAGGCGTTGCCCTGCATGCGCAGTTGCAGATCGCCGCGATCGGTTGCCTTGCGGGCAATCGCAAAACCAGGCAGGGTGAAGACGCGAATGTTCTTCTCGATGATCTGCTTGCGCGCCCAGATGGGAAGCTGTTCCCAGGCCGCCGCGCCTTCCTGGTCGGACTCCCACACGAGGCTGCCGCCTTCGGCCATGCCATCCAGCGGATTGCAGTGTGTAAATGCCTTGGGATCGCAGCAGAGAACGGTGGTGACGTGACGCAGATCGCAGTTGACGCGAATGCGCTCTTTGGCGGCGACCATGAAGTAGCTGGTTGGTGCGCCTTTCTTCTCCGAACCGTACTTGGGATTGGCCGAAACGTGGATCACTTCCTTGGGGTTGCCCAGTTCGTCGCGCTCCCCGTCCCGCTCAAAGATCAGGTCGTTGAGATCGCCAAGAATTGCACCGAGATTCTTGCCGGTGGTGATGGCGCCCCAACCGCCGATGGAGTGGAAACGCACAGCAACCGCACCTTCCGGCAGCAGCGAGGGCGTTTCTTCACCGCACACAGCATAAGGGTGCTCGATGCCAAGAACGACGAAATTCACGCCGTCCGCGGCCGTCTTGCCGTCGGTGCGCGCGCGGCCCGCCGTGGCGAATTCGAAAGCGCCCAGAATGTGCTCGGGGCGGAAGTCGCGCGAGCCGAGGCCGTAAGTGCCGCCAAAGATGTGCGGGACGTCGGCCAAGGTCAGAGCGGGGAGTCCCTCCGCCGCCGGGCGGTCGTTGGTCACAATGGCTTTTGAGAGAGCGGTACGAATATCCCGGCCCAGCGGATTGTCGCCGGAGAGCGCCTCGTCGGTGCGCTCCAGGATGATGACGTTCTTCTTGCCCTTAAGCGCGGCCACAATCGCCGCTTCGGGGAAGGGGCGAATCACGTTGACATGGATGGAGCCAACTTTGACGCCCCGGGTTTCGCGCAGGTAGTCAACAGCCGCGTCGATGTTCTCGGCTGCAGAGCCAAGCGAGACAAACACCGTCTCCGCATCGTCGCATTTGTGTTGCGAGAGCAGGCCATAGCGGCGGCCGGTGAGTTGGGCGAAGTCTTCGTAGGCTTCTTCGAGGAAGGCCAGAATCGGCTCGGCGAAGTTGTTGCGGCGAGCCACGATGCCGTTCATGTAGTGTTCCTGGTTCTGCACCGGCCCGAGGAGAACAGGGTTGGTGAGGTCCATCATCTTGGGAACGCGGCGGCGGGTGGGGCCAAAGAGAGTACGCTGCGCTTCGGTGGGGCAGTCTATGATGTCGTCGGGTGCGCCGAGGTATTCGCGAATCAGTTCGGATTCATGTTTATAAAAGGTGCGTTCAAGATGGCTGGTAAGAAAGCCGTCCATGATGTTCATGCCCGGGGTCAAGCTGAGCTCGGTAACGCGACGGAGGATGAGGGCTTGGTCGGCGGCCTGTTGGGCATCCTTGCCAAAGAGCATGATCCAGCCGGTATCGAGAGCGGCGTAGATGTCGTCGTGGCCGCAGTGCACATTGAGCGCATGCTTGGTGAGGGCGCGAGCGCCGACCTCCAGGACCATCGTGGAGCCCTTGCCGGGGGCATGGTAATACTGCTCGACGCCGTAAACGACACCCTGGCCGGAGGTGAAATTGACCACCCGCTTGCCGCAGACGGAGTGGGCGATCGCGCCACCCTGGGCCGCGTGCTCGCCTTCCGTCTCGATGGCGATGGTGTTGTTTCCGAAGACATTGAGATGTCCCTCGGCATAGGCCTGCTGGAAGAGCTCGCCGCCCTCGGTGGAAGGCGTAATGGGGTAGAAGACGCCGGCGTCTGCGATCCGGGTCTCGGTATGGTACGAGACCAGCTGATTTCCATTTGCAGTGACCCGAATGCCGGGGAAACGAGCAGCAACAGTCATAGAGATCCTCCGAGCGAGTTGATCTTCCAGTTTGATTTCGGTCGTGCCGAAACGGGGGTAGAAGCACATTCTAGTCCCCGTGACCGGGCCTGTCTCCAGCCCCCCAAAACGACGCCGGACGGAGTCCGCACCGGCGGCCGAACCGAACCGATAACACCTTTACTTCCAGAGTCTTGCGAAGGGTGCACGGCGGGCAAACCGGCACCTTCGGTGTGCATGGATAGCCCTGCATGCGCGCGCGAACAAGGCGCGAACATGCAGACGAACACGTCCGCAGAGATCCCCAACAAGGTCAATCCCAAAGTCAATCCAAGGTCAGGCCAGGTCCCAGAACCGGGTTCCCCAAGGGGAGGGGATTCCCAGTGAAGATGGCCTTGGATTCAGTATGCACCCAAATGGGTGAGACAGTGTCCCGCATTATGAATCACACGTGAACACTCGGCTCCCGTGCCTTGCAGGCACATTCCGTCGCTATGAATGAGATGCGCGGAAATGCCGTGTGGTTCGGAAAAGCGCGCGATAGGAGTTGGTAGATTCGGACCTTTGAGCCGGCCTTTGCATCCGGTGGTTGGTTTCTCCCTTTCGCAAAGAACGCGATGAGGACGATGCAGGTAAGCTTGAAGTTCCAAGATGGATCAATGGATGCAAAATCATGAGGGGAAACGCTCTGCGGGCCGATGCAAAGGCCGCCGGACCCCCTATATTTTCAAGAGGAGCTTTTTTGCATGCGCTATTGCCGCTTTTTATTGAACGACCAGATACATTATGGCGGCCTGGAAGACCGGGACGGCGAGCTATGGATCGAGCGGCTGGCCGCGTCGATGGAAGAGGACCTGTGCTTCCGGCTGGAGTACGGACGAGCCACCTCGTGGAGTTTCGACTTTGAGCCGATGCCGCTGAGCGCGGCGCACCTGCGACCGCCAGTGACGCCGTCGAAGATTGTGTGCATCGGGCGCAACTATCGCGAGCATGTAAAGGAGCTGGGGCACCCGATGCCCAGCGAGCCGCTGCTGTTTTTGAAGCCGCCGTCCGCGCTGCTGCGGCCGGGCGGTACGGTGCGAATGCCGGCGCTGTCGTCGCGGGTGGATTTCGAGGGCGAGCTGGCGGTGGTGATCGGCAAACACGCGCGCCATGTGAAGGCCGAGGACTGGCGCTCGGTGGTGCGGGGATTTACGCTGGCCAACGACGTGACCGCGCGCGATCTGCAGGTGACCGACGGGCAATGGAGCCGGGCTAAGGGCTTTGACACTTTCTGCCCAGTGGGTCCGCTGGTGAGCGACGAGATCGACATCGAAGCCGGCGTCATCATCGAGACGCTTGTCAACGGAGAGGTTCGCCAGCACGGATCGACTCTGGACTTCATCTTCCCGATTCCGGTGCTGCTGGAATACATTACCCAGGCGATGACGCTGCTGCCGGGCGATATTGTGCTGACCGGAACGCCTTCGGGCGTGGGTCCGCTGAAAGCCGGGGACGTGGTGGAAGTGAGCCTCGATGGGCTGGGTGTGCTGAGCAATGTGTTTCAGCCGGAGTAGGACTGCGCATCCAGCAGGGACCGTTCGGGGAAATGTGGGACTTAGGGACTTAGGGACTGCCTGTCCAGGGGCTACGGGACTGCAAGAGAGGGAGCTCATGGAAGAGTTTCTGACTGCGGTGATTCTTGGCATTGCCGAATTGCTCTTTGAGTCGTTCTTCGAGTTGTTGGGAATCCTTTTAGTCGACTTTTCGGTGCGATTCGTTCGCAGCTCGAAGACGGGTGCGGACGAGCCCTCGCCCGTCCTGGCTGCTGCTGCCTACTCGTCTTTCGGCGTTGTTGTCGGCCTTGTCAGTGTCTTGCTGATCCCTCACCGGCTGTTTCCCGTCTCCCGATTTCATGGCATTAGCCTGCTGATCAGTCCACTGGTCACGGGATTGGCGATGTCTCAGATCGGACTGTTGCTGCGTCGCCATGGTAAGCGGAGAATTCGCATCGAGAGCTTTGGCTATGGCTTTGCCTTTGCGTTCTGGATGGCCATCATTCGTTATTTCTTTGTTCAATGAGTAATTGGTCTTCTGCGCCCAATCTACTGTCAAAAGCTCAAAAATCGTGAACTTTAACGGCGAAAGAGGCGTATCCATAAGAGCAAGGATGTTCTACAGAGGCACGCATGGAAGAAACTCCGGGCTGCAAAGACAAGAATGTGCAGAAGATTCGCATTGAACAGAGCACTTTCATGGGGGGCGTGTGGTGCGTCGGCTGGCTGTTCACCATCGGCTACCTGCATTTGAGTTTCTGGAAGGGCGTGCTGGCAGCTGTTCTGTGGCCGTACTTTATGGGCGCGCACTTCAGCCCGCTGCTGCACTGAACCGGGTCAGGATATCGTGACTTCCCTGCCTTTTTGCGACTGCGCTGGAGACTCCCAGACGCCGGCAGGTTTTGCTGCCCGTAAAACGCTCGCAAAAAAAGAGATCGCGAAGTGTGCGGGTTTCGCGGTATGCTGCGGGCATGCTTCCCCGCTGTTTGACAACTTCCCCTTTTATCCTTTCGGCGCTGTTGGTTCTTTGTGCCTTGCGGGCTTCCGGCGAATCCCCCGCTGCTGTGCCCCAACCGGTGTCCCATCCTGCGCCCCTCGTCCTGATGGATCTGGGGAAAGGGACGGCTGCGCTCGATGGGCCTTGGCAATTCCATCTGGGAGATGATCCGCAGTGGGCCGCACCGGGCCTGGACGACTCCGGCTGGGAACAGTTGAGCGCCGGCAAGAGCTGGGGGGCGCAGACCCATCCCAACTACGTCGGCTATGCCTGGTACCGGCGGACGATTCACGCCGCTCCGGCAACCGGCGCGGACCCGAACCTCGCGCTGCTGGTTCCGGCCATCGACGATGCATACGAGATTTACTGGAACGGGGTCAAGGTCGGACAGCTGGGGTCAATGCCGCCGAACCTTGTGTTCTATCCGTTCGCCCCGCCGCAGACATTCGGCCTGGGCCCCATCCGCAATGGGGCGCTAGCCATCCGGGTATACAAATTCGCACTGGCCTCGAACGATCCCAGCGACCTGGGCGGCTTCGAGGGCGTGCCGCTTCTGGGCGGCCCGGAGGCCATCGCGCAGGCCAAGGGAAACATGGATTTTCAGTGGCTGCGCGGAAATCAGTTCGCCTTTGGGCTGACCTCCCTGTACGCGCTGGTAGCCATTCTCAGCCTGATCGCGTGGCTGCGCGATCGCCGGCAGTGGCTGCTTTTCTGGATGGCCGCCTACGCCTTCATGCCCATGCTTACCGTGGTGCTGCAAGGGCTGGAGATTGCGTACTCCGGGGCGGCAGCGCAGCTTCTTATCCAGATATCGATCGCGGTGCGGGAAGCCGCGGGCTGGTTTTTGCTGATATGGCTGCTGCAGCTCCACGAGTTTCCCAGGCTGGTGCGATTGTGCCGCCTGGCAGCCATCATTGGCATTGTGGCGGCAGCCTTGGACGGGGCGCTCGGCTTCTTCTATCCCAACGTCCTCGGGATGCTGACGTTTCAGATTTCAGACGCCGTGCTAACCGTGCCGGCGGTGCTTTTTGAAGCTATACCCGCTGTCGTGGTGACGTTCGCGCTTGTGAAGCGCAAGAGGCTGGATTCGGCGCGCTGGATGGTGTCGACCTTGGCGTTTCTGAATGCCACCGTCTACTGGGTTTCGAATGCCGCGGCGCAGGGGATTCGCTTTACGCACTGGACACTGGCACTCAAGATCGGCGCGCCGCTGTTTACGCTGAACGGTAATCCGTTCAGTTTGCCGCAGATTCTGCGCACGCTGCTGTTTCTGTCGATTGTGTATGCGGTGATTCGCTACACGCTGGAGAGCCGCCACCGCCAGGCGTCGCTGGAGCAGGAGGTGCAAAACGCACGCGAACTGCAACAGGTGCTGGTGCCGGAGGCGTTTCCGTCGCTGCCCGGCTTCACGCTGACCAGCGCCTACGTGCCGGCGCAGGAGGTGGGCGGAGACTTCTTTCAGATCATCCCGCTGGAAGGCGGGTCGACGCTGGTGATGATTGGCGACGTGAGCGGGAAGGGTTTGCGCGCCGCCATGTCGGTTTCGTTTATCGTGGGCACCATCCGCGCGCTGGCGGAGACCACTAGCAGTCCCGCGGAAATTTTGACCGGACTGAACCGGCGGCTGGCGGGACGCCTGCAGGGCGGCTTCGCCACGGCCATCGCGCTCCGGCTGGACAGCAACGGGGAGTGCACCCTGGCCAGCGCCGGACATCCCGGCCCGTTCATCAACGAGCGGGAGATCAGCTTTCCCGGAGCGCTGCCGCTGGGCGTGGCGCCGCATGCTGTCTTCGAGGAGACGCGGCTGCACCTGGCGGCGCGCGACCAGTTGGCGCTTTATACCGATGGACTTTTGGAAGCGCGCAACCACGGCGGCGAGTTGTACAGTTTCGACCGGCTCAAGAACCTGTTCTCCGGCCGGCCGACTGCGGATGAAGCCGCGCAGGCAGCGGTGCACTTCGGCCAGGACGACGACATCACTGTGTTGACGCTGACAAGGCTGGCGTGAGCGGAACGGCGGTACACTGAAGGCACGCGCTCGCCAGGCGGGAGCGCACTTTCCCAAGGCCCGGAGGAGGAGTCATGCCGCAAAACCTGTTGGAACAGTTGCGCCAGTACACGGTCGTGGTGGCCGACACCGGCGACATCGAGGCGATGGAGAAGTTCCGTCCCCAGGACGCTACAACCAATCCATCGCTGATCACTGCTGCGGCGCAGATGCCGCAGTATCAGCCCATTGTGGACGATGTGCTGGCAGCCGCCCGCAAGGAGCTCGGCCCCAGCGCGAGCGATGACAAAGTTGCCAATTTGGGCTTTCAGCGCCTGGCCATTGCCTTTGGCCTGAAGATCCTGAAGATTGTGCCGGGGCGCGTGTCGACGGAAGTGGACGCGCGGCTCTCCTATGACACCGAAGCGACCATGGCGCAGGCGCGCAGCATTATTGCGCAATACGATGCGGCGGGAGTGGGACGGGAACGCATACTGGTGAAGATTGCCTCCACCTGGGAGGGCATTTGCGCGGCACGCGTGCTGGAGCAGGAAGGGATTCACTGCAACTTGACCCTGCTTTTCGGGATGCACCAGGCGATTGCCTGCGCGGATGCGGGCGTGACGCTGATTTCGCCATTCGTAGGCAGGATTCTGGACTGGTACCGGAAGGACACGGGTAAGGAATACCAGGGCGCCGATGATCCGGGCGTAGTGTCGGTGACGCGGGTCTACAACTATTACAAGAAATTTGGCCACAAGACGCAGGTGATGGGCGCCAGCTTCCGCAACATTGGCGAAATCAAAGAACTGGCGGGGTGCGATCTGCTGACCATCTCGCCGCAACTGCTGGCCGAGTTGGAAAACACCGCAGGCCAATTGCCGCGCAAGCTGGATCCGGTGGCCGCGCAGGCCATGGCTATCGAGAGAATCGTGGTGGACAAGGTGACTTTTGAGGCGATGCATGTGTCCGACCGCATGGCGCACGACAAACTGAAGGAAGGCATCGAAGGCTTTTCGGCAGCACTGGAAAAGCTGGAGGCGCTGCTGGCGCGCCGCATTTCCGAAATGGAACTAAGCGCCTCTGCCGTTGTCTGAACGCTGAAGACAGGCTAAGTGCAACGGTTCGAGTTTCGATTGAGTTTCGAGGGTGACAAAAGGCAGCCGCGCAGGCTGCCTTTTTGTTTGCGCCTGCGGCAGCTGTGGCCGCTTTTGGGACGGCGATTCGAGCGATTCTTTTTGAAGAACGTATAAATACGACCAACTCACCGATAAGGAAAGTGTCATTGTAGCTGAGTCGATCGCTTGCTTCGTTGCTGTGGCGTACGTAGCTGGACCGGAAAAAGGTGCAACGGATGGCGAATCTGGCGGGGAGAATGGGCAGTAAGTCGTCGCTGAGGATTTTCCAAGAAAACACCGGCTCCGGTTCTTCTCAACTTGCATCAGGCCAATGCGTGCAGCAGAGGCCGGAGATGCTCGGCCTTGGGAGGTGCCCATGCAGACTCAGGTTCATCCGCTCGAACCCTACTTTCGGCAGGCAATTCGCAACAGTTACGAGAACAGGCTGGGATTCTTCGATCCCGAAGTGACCGCCTATGTTGCGCGCGTTTTGTGCGAATTCACCGTTCCGGGAAACCTCTTCAAGCTCCGCGATGCGGCAGGACGGCCGATTGAAGATCTCGATGAAATGATCGATGCCTCGGATCCGGTGCACGGCTCCGCAAGTTCGTTTGACGCCGAGCGCCAAGCCCGCAAACACATCGGCAATTACGCACTGTTCATTGCCGGGATGTATCCGGAAGCGGTTGACGCGGGGCGCTGTGCGCGCCACCTCCACCTGGGCGACCTGATCCAGGCCGGCAAAGAGAGCTTCTACATCGTGAGCCAGTTCAACCTCTTCGAGTATGAGGAAGAGGCACCGCTATTCTCCCGGCTTTTTGAGTGCTTTGAGCGCTGCGCGCTCGGTCTGACGCTGGCCCGCGACGAAATGAGCGAACACCTTCCGCCCATGCCGCATTCACCCCGAAAATAGAACCGCTTCCGTCCCTGGACGCGGGTTTCCCAGGTCCCCGCAAGGGGGCCTGGGAAAGCCTTGTGTAGGCGGCTATAGCAATTTCGATTCTGCTCTTTACAGAAGCCTCAACGCCGAGTGGCTTTTTCCTCAAGAAAAAGTCACCTTGCACGATCTGAAGATGGCAACATGTGAATCGAAAATGCTCTATTCGGACCAGACAGCCAGCTGGTTGCCCGCACCATCGTCGAAGTGGAACCTGCGTCCGCCCGGGAACTCGAAAACAGGCACCGTGATGCTGCCGCCCGCGGCCACAATCGCCGCTTCCGTCGCCTTCAGATCGGCGGAATAGAGCACCACCACCGGAGCGCCCTTGACCTGGGCAAGCGCGGCATCACCTTTGGCAAAGCCGATGGCGATTCCTGCGCTGGTTGGCGCGCAGTCGATGTAGTCCGGCCCCCAGTCCTTGAACGTCCATCCAAAAACCGAGCCGTAGAAGGCCTTGCTACGCTCGATGCTGCTGGTGGTGAATTCGATGTAATTGATCTGGTGATGTACGGCGGGATGGCTCACGCGATTCTCCTTTATCCGTGGCTGAGGGGAGTCAGCCAACACGCGATCACACTAACAAAGTTCAGCGAGAAAAGCAAAGAAAAAGCGAAGGAATTCGCGAATTTTCGATTCTTGATTTCACAGGAGCCCAAGCTCGAATGGCTTTCTATTCAAGGAACAGATCAAGGAATGGTCCGCCTTGCAACATCTGAAGCGGTCAACATCAGAATCGAAAATGCTCGATCGCAGAACCAGAGCAGATTTACCCCGGAGGCACGCCCGCCCAGGACAAATGCATAAATCCAAATTGCTGACCAGACTGGTTCCGATTTCCACCGCGCCGGAGGCGCAGCGTCGGCTAGCCCCGCGCTTCAGCGCGGGGAAAATGGCCAGAATAGTCGTTCAGCCCCGTAGGGGCCCTCCAAGATGGCGAATCTGCCACCAGGTCGAACTTCATACGATTGCCCTGCCGCCCGCCACGTTCCGTTTCTCTCAACGGGAGGCAGCACGACAAGGTTTCCATCCGCGGAGTGGAGCCTCTTGGTTCCCGGACTCTGATCACCCCGCTCGATCCATTCTGCTGGTTGCAGATCATTACCCTCTCAGAGTCCACAATGATCCCATGAGTTTGGAATGCCTCAAGAGCAGCATGGAAATCGTCAGATATCTGTCAGAGATCATGTCATCAACTACCCCCACCCCCCCTTTTTGCTTTCTTGCCGCAAAAATCTCTTGCGCATCATTTCGGAGAGTTGTGAAATAGCCCTCATTTCCGATGAAAATCCGTGATTCAGTGCGGAGCCCGTCAAGTTTTGCGCCAGTTCTTATCCTGAACTTTTGCACCACTTTTGGTGAAAATCACCTTTGAATCTCACCATGTGACATGTTTTTGATTTATTTTGATCGTTTTCCACAGGAGGTGGCGACCCGGCGTCAAACTCGCCGGGGCTCATCGTCTCTGGTTTTCCGCTAACGACCAAGCCAGATAGAAACGCCGCCGCTGATGGAGCGGCCGGGCATCGCCACGCCGGTAATTTCCTGGTAGCCGGTGTTGGCGAGGTTGTCGAGGCGCAGATAAGGGTGTAGCTTGCCCTCCGGTCGTGTGATGGAGGCGTTCCAGACGGGGTAGAGCTGCGCGTTCCAGGGTGCCTGACCGGTTTGCTGGTAGGGCTTGGCCAGGGCCACGGAGTTGGTCATGGTCAATGCGTGGCCCAGCGCGGCGGTCCAACTGGCACGGAGGTTCGTCACCGGATAGTTGAGGGCGTACTCCGATTGCAGGCCATGCAGGGAAGGCTGCGCGCCGGCAAGCTGGGTCCATGCCAGTTGGACCTTTTGCCCTTCGGCGGGCAACCAGGTCAGCGAAGATTCGACGCCTGCAAAGCGCAGGCCGCTTAGGTTGAGCGCGCACCAAATCTCGGCCGGACAGTCGGCGGGAAGAAGCGGATTGGGCAAGGACGCGGCGCGCAGGTAGTCGATGGTATTGTGCTGGCGGTTGTAGAAGCCGGTGGCGGAGAGCAGCAGGCGTGGCGAGGGCGTCCAGTCCGCGCCGGCTTCGCCGCTCCAGGCCGACTCGGGCTTGAGGTTGGCGTTGCCGATCGAGGTGGGGTCGGAGTAGTAGAGGTCGGTGTAAGTGGGCAGGCGGAATCCATAGCCGCCACTGGCGCGCATCTTGAGCGACTGTGTCAGGCGCAGCGAGCCGGCCAGGTATGGCGCAAAGGCCGATTGCAATCCGCCGGAGAAGAGTTCCTCGCGTACACCGGCGTTGAGGTTCCAGCGCGCCTTGGCGGGGCGCAGATCCAGAGCCACGTAGCCAGCGCCGCGATTGCGGGCGTGCAGGCCCAAATTGTTGCTGTGGATGCTGTCGCCATCCGACTCCAGGCCGGCCAGCAGCAGCGAGTCTTTCGCTACTGGAAAGGTGCGGCGCAGAGAGGCCTGCCAGGAGCCGTCGATGTGGTTGTTTTCGTATACCGAAGGCTCGTCGCGCAGCAGAACGAACTCGTCCGTGTGGCGGCGATAGCCGAAGGCGGCAACGGTGCGCTCGCCCAGTTCCTGCCGCGCCGAGGCGAACCAGCCCTTGGTGCGTTCCCATGAGTCGTAAGGTCCATAGAACCGATTGGCGCCAATGGAGCGGTCGCTGGAGGCAAACAGGAGATCGGTGACGCCCAGGCGCGAAGCCTCCCAATCTTCGAGTGAGGCGTCTTCGTTGCGGTAGTCGCGGTCTGCCATGAAGCCGGTAGAAGAATTGCGGCTGGCGGTGAGTCGCGTGCTGCCCCGGTGGTGCTGCAGCGCGCCGAGCAGCGACTCCTCATTGACGTCGAAGCTGCCCGCACCCGCGCGCAAGCGGAGCGAGTCGGCCGAGGGCGCGGCGGTCAGGAAGTCGGCCACGCCGCTCAGCGCGTCGACGCCGTGCAGGGTAGAGCCTGCTCCATGCAGGATCTGGATGGAGTCCATGGCCTCCAGCGGAATGGGCAGATCGAGGTTATGGTGCGCGGTCTGGCTGTCGTTGACGCGAAAGCCGTTGATCAGCACCAACGTTTGTTCGAAGCTGCCGCCACGTAGCAGCACATCTGCCTGCCCGCCGCCGGCTCCGCGCTGTTCCAGATAGACCGAGGCATCGGAGCGCAAAAGATCTTCGAAGCTCTGCGCGGTTAGCGCCTGAAGGGCGACAGGCAGCACCAGCACGGATGCAGACGAGCCAGCCAGAGGAACTGGGACCGGCGAGCCAACCACGACCATGACTTCCGTGGGGTGAGGAAGCTGCGCGGGCAGCGCGGATGCTACCTTCGGGGATGCAAGCTGAGAAGCTGCAGGTTTCGAAGCCGCAGGGCGCGGGGCTTCCGGGTTCTGCGCGCGCACGGTATTCATCCACATAAAGGGCGCGAGGAGAGCAAAGGCGCGTAACGGCAAGGAGGCGTCGATAAGTTTCACTCTTACAGCATGAATCCATATCGGCTTCGTCGCAACTACAGTTTAATTGGAATGTAAATAGTTTAGTTTATAAATTATTATCCAGCTTAACTACTCGCTAACCTTGCGGGCGTTGCGGTTACGATTGAACCGCTGAAACAAAAAGATCGGCCTGGCGTAGGCGCTCTTCCGATCCGAAGGATCGAAAAGGACCAAAGCTGTTCAGCAGAACGCCGAGTAACCCGCCGGGAAGTGGGGCCGGAAGCGAAAGGAAAGTTGCGATGCGCATCGATGCATTTCTGAAGGAGAGTCCGATGTTTGCGGTGAGCCGGGCGGCGCGGCGGTTCGATGCGCTGGCCGCGGAGACCCTGGCCGCCGACAATTTGAGCTTCATGGAAGGATTGGTGCTGGCGGCGCTTTTTTTCGAGGCGCCAGCGCCGGTGAAGCCATCGCAGCTGGCGGAGACCTTCGGGACCACCCGCGGCAACGTGAGTCACTGTCTTACATCGCTGGAAGGCAAGGGTCTGGTGCAGCGCAGGATTGACGCCGAGGATGCGCGGGCCTTCCTGTTGACGCTGAAACCGGCGGGAAAACGGTGCGCGGTGCGGGTGATCGGGGCCTTCGACAGGCTGCAAAACTGCTTCGAAGGGGAACTCGGTAAGACAGCTTTACGACAGATGTTGAAGGACTTGCGCAGGATCGAGGGGATCTTTGCGGGAATCTGAGCGGAGCGGCGGCCGTTGTGTCTTACGCCGTCCTACACGGCGGATGCGGTAAGACAAACCGCCTACGCAACCCGGTTGAGGGACGAGGAAGGCCGGGTTTGGGGCGCCGCGAGCCAGGATGCGGAGAACGGCTGTCTTACGTCTCGCGAAGGTCTGCACAGGAACGTATGCAGTTTTATGCGGGTCTGGGTTAAAGGTTTCACCCCGTTGGTCCGATACGGGCCTAGAGTGGCAATCCGGGGCTTCGGAAGCTGACAGGAAAGTTGACGGGGCTGGATCGAGGCAATCCAGGATTCGGCCGCAGGCGACCGAATCAGTCCACGGGCTTTGCCATGGCAGCGCGCAAGCGGATGTCCCCGTAGAGGTTGGAAGGCAAGCCAGGCGCAGTCTGCACGCGTGGTGAGGCGCGCAGGGGGTCTCCGGGAGCGGGCAGCTCCGGGGCTGGCCGACAGGTTTGCTGGTGTAGCGGGCGCAGGATTCGAGGGACTTCTGAGCCGGTCTGAATCGGGCCTGAAGCGGCCTTTGCGGCGATTTTTGGGTACTGCGGAGGCAGGCGGGGCAAGCGGGCGGTGCGGTTCCGTCTTACGGATTTGTAAGACGGCGAAGGGGATTTGTCGCACGTCTTACCTGTTTTTTGAATGGCGCGACATTTGTCTTGCAAGTGCACGACTTTCTGCTTACACGCGTAAGGCAGGAGTAAGACGCCGAAGCCCTCCAAAGGCATTTGTCTTACATGTTTGTCTTACGGGGTTTGTGGGGAGGCACAGCGCCGGTGTCCCGCGATGTGCGTATAAGACACTCATTTAAATAAAGATACAAGATATCGAATCAGGACCGCGCCCCGGGGTAGTATGCTACGCGAATATTTGGCGAAATTGGCAGACGCAAGTCGGAATGGACCCGGAACGCAAAAAAGGATTCCCTCTGCTCGTGTGGAAGACGGTTTAAAGAGCAGCGGAGGGGTTGCCGGATTTCGATGCGGTTGCCTTCAAGATCGCAGAGCCGGGCGAACTTGCCATAGGAGCAATCTTCTCGTTTTGGATGGATGCGTACCCGTCAGCATTGAGATTGATCGAAAGAGCGTCCAGATCGCCGACCCGAAAGCTCACCACCGATTCCTGCTCTCCCTGTCCAAGGTACGGAATGCCGGCGGAAAGACCGCGCACGTGGATTCCACAGGAGTCCGCGCCGTCGGAAACGAGCGAGCCGTCTTCGGAGGGGGCGGTACCCAGATACGCGGCATACAAGGCGGGTATAGCGAGCTGGACCTGGAATTTCCGCGAGACTTCGTCTACTCCTATTGCGCAGGCCTTCGCGGGCCCTCCTTTTTCTGTTCCGAAAGGATTCGACCGGCGACTACTGCATTTATTCCTCTTGGCGGATGGTCTCTTCCAGGGTCGGTTTATGTTTGGTGTCGCGCCCGGTGCGCGGCTCGGAATCGAGGACACGGGCCGGCGGGGGCTGACCGACGCGCTCGCGGGCGTTGGCTTTGACCGCCTTGGTTACGGAGAATGTTCCTGGCTTGCGTTTCGTCATGGCAAGGACGAGTATGGAATAGATGAAGGGCGTTTGACCAGTTTCCCGGGCATTTTTCCCCTTTCCGTAGGTTTGATTGCGGTCATGGGAACTGGATGCACGGTTTCCGGGGTTGGACATTCGCCAGAAGACGAAGGAATGGACCTCGTTAGCTGTTGGTGGCTGCGGGGGCGGAAAGACGAGCCCGCAGCGACCGAAACAGGACGCGGGGCATACAACCGGGGAGCCAGGGGACGATGGAAGAGCGCGATTTTTGTAACGAGACGACGGAGCAGCGAACCCACACATTGGTCTGCCCGAAGTGCGGCCAGAGCGGGGAATACAAGGTTACCTGGGTGGTGCGACGGAAGCGCGCACAGCTGCCGCGCGGCGCCGATGAGCGCGACCGGGCGCGCTTTGCAAAGTTCATGTCTTACATGGTGCGGCGCGACGACAAGCTCACCTGCGCCAACATGCGCTGCCGCAAGCCATTTGATATCATCCAGTTGCAGACTACAGCGTTTTTGAACGACTGAGGGCGGACAGAGGCGGCCGAAGGTGCATTACAGGCCGGGCGGTGCGAGCAAGTCAATGTCTTACGCGGTTTTCCCTCTGACAAAGCAGCTATGCCTACCGGGTGGGGATGAGATCCGGTGAAGAGGGTTGCGGAGTTCTGGCGACATTTGCTGCCCGGGGATTGGGGCTTTGGCAGACAGGGGCAACAGGCGGGACTGGGAATCGCGGCAACTGGCGCGAATCTGGCGTGCTGTGATTGAATCTAAGGTGTTGGAGGCGGACACGGAGGTCATCCGGTGGAGTCCGCATTCCCGCAAAGGAGCCAACGATGGCAAATATTCTGCTTCCCCCCGAAGAGCGCGACCTGACTCCCGACCAAGTTGAGGCACTGGACAAGCGGCGCGACTTGGGTCACACCCTTCTGGTGATTGCCGGGCAGTTTGCGGTGATCGCCGCGATACTTCTTCTTTGGGTCGGACAAGATCTGACCTATTCGCCGGGGTGGGCGCACCCCATCGCCTATTACTTTGCATTGGCGTTGGCGCTGATTGGCGTATTCGGGATTACCGGATTCATCTTGCGCAAGGGCACGCCGCGAGTCGACTGAAGCGTCGAATGCCCGGAACCACGGGGACATTCAAGACAATGCCGGCTATATCTGGAAGATGTATTTGCATTCCGACTTAGGCCAAGCTATGCTTCGGGCGGTGGTCCTATCCACCTGGGCAGACCAACTTTTATCGAAATTCCGATCTGGTTTGCCAAGCTGGTCCGTATATTTGCCGGTGTGGTTGGCATGCTGACCGATCCGATCTACATATCTGAAAGATATGGTCCGACGAAAGCCCGCGTTTTTCCCGGAACGCGCACCGGAACGCGAACGGCTGCTGGCGCAGATTCGAGTTGTCGATGGCTTCTGCTTCCCTTTCCCCTTCTCCGGCGGCGACGCCGGTTCGCCGGCTTACCGACAGCCACGGGCGTGTCATCCACGACCTGCGCGTCTCCATCACCGACCGCTGCAACTATAAGTGTGTGTACTGCAGGAGCGGGGAGGGCGACGAGCGCTACCCCGAGCTGACGATTGCCGAGTACTTGCGCCTGATCGGGCTGTTTGTCGGGCTGGGAATCACCAAGGTCCGGCTGACCGGGGGCGAGCCGCTGCTGCGGCGCGGCCTGATCGAGCTGATCCAGGAGCTGGCGCGCATGCGCACGGTGGATGGAGATCCTCTTGACCTGGCGATCACCACCAATGGTCACCTGCTGGAGTCGCTGGCGAGGCCATTGAAGGATGCCGGACTGAACCGTGTGACGGTGAGCATGGACGCGGTGGACAGAGCGGTCTTCGAGCGGATCACGCGCGTTCCGGGCAGCTTTGAGAAGGTGCTGGCTGGGGTGCGCGCGGCGCGGGAAGCGGGACTGACGCCGCTGAAGATCAACTGCGTGCTGCTGCGCGGATTTAACGACGACCAGATCGAGGGCTTTGCGCGATTTGCCCGCGCAGAGGACGTGGTGGTGCGCTTTATCGAGTTCATGCCGCTGGAAGAAGGGCGGCTGTGGTCTCCGGAGATCGTGGTTCCGCTGCGCGAGGTGGTGGAGCGGATCGACACAGTGCTGCCGCTGAGCGAATTGCCGGCACGGGACGCGGCGGAGACGGCGCGCCGCTATACGTTTGCCGACGGGGTGGGCGAGATCGGAATCATTGCTCCGGTGAGCCAGGCCTTTTGCGGGGCGTGCAGCCGGGTGCGTCTTACCTCCGACGGAAAGATCCGGACCTGCCTGTTCTCGCAGGTGGAACACGACCTTTATGGACGCATGCGGGCACTTTTGGACGGCGGCGCACTGGAAAGCAACACCGAAGCGGCACAAGAGGAACTGCGCGAGTATATTTGGCGGACCATTCAGGAGAAAGAGGCGCGCCATCACATTGGCCAGCCGGGATTCCTGAAGCCCTCGCGGTCGATGGTTCACATCGGCGGCTGAGCGGGATTTGGCGGTCCTTGGAAACGATCGGAGAGCCGCGCGGAAAGGTTTGCTGGGCGCAACGTGGGGCCAGGTGGGACGCGATCGGCGTATTCTCTGGCAGATACATACCCCGATTTGCTGTGGAAAAGTGCACAAATCTACCGAAAATGTATCGCATGGTGAGATTATGAGGTTGTTTTCACCATAAGTGGTGCATCAGGCCGGAATCACAACCTGGGAAAAACCTGACGGGGTCCGCGTCGGATTTGCGGATTTGGCCGAAAATGACGGCGGGGTTCACAACCCATCAAAATGATGCGCAAGAGATATTTGCGGCAAGAAAGCAAAAAAATGGGGGTAAATGCGGTTTATATCTACAAGATACTGCTTGCAGATATGTGACATTCTTTCGCGCGACACATGAGGCATTTTGGGCTCCTGGGAGCATTTTGCAACACAAGCGGGAAATCATCTGCAACGAGCCGGGTTCCTGCTGTCCGGCCGAGATTGACTATTTCAGGCCGGCCTTAACAGGTTGCGGAGAGAGACTTGCATTCGGGTGTTTGGCTGAGATGCGCGTTCGCAGGAGCTAAACAGGCTGCTGAAAAAGGCAATATCTGGGATGGAATGCCCGAAAGGCAAAAATCAGGGGCTAAAGCCCCGTTCAATCTGCGGCACTTGCGGCACGACTAAAGTCGTGCCCTGACGCTTCTTGCCCGTCCGACGGAGCTTTTCCGCAGCCTGAAGGGCCCCTTTTCATCCTATTGGCTTTATCGGCACGACTAAAGTCGTTCCCTTACAAGAAACAAAACTGCAAGTCAAACAAAACAAATACGGTTTGCAAACGCCCGTTTCACCCATCGCGGCTCGGAAACACCGGTGCCGGATTTTTGCAAAGCCAGACAGACTCAGGCTATTCCGCAACCTGTAGCTCGCGATGATTCACTGGCCATTTTCCGCGGGCTGGGTTCGGCCGATCTCGCACATGAGGGCCAGCGTGTTGCCGTCCGGGTCCGTGAAGAACGACAGCCAGAGGTCGTGACTCTTCATCCGGGCCGCCACGTGGGGCTCCTGGACGATTTGCACACCGCTGCCTTTGAGCGCCGCATGCACCGCGTGAATGTCCGCAACCCGGAAGTAGAGAATCGTGCCCTCGCCGGAGACAGGCTTCGGCGAGGTTCCCAGCATCATGCGGATGGATCCACACTGGAAGAAAGCCATCGTTCCGGCGTCAAACAGGAGTTGCATACCGAGGGTGTTCTGGTAGAAATCCTTCGCCCGTTGAAAGTCCTGGACCGTCAGGGCGATCTGCCCGATTTCGCTCAGGCGAACCGATTGAATTACATCTTCAGTTGCAGTGCTCATCCTTACCTCCGAATATCGTTAGCTGCGCTAAATATTTAGCATAGAATGAACCCAGGATGCAAAGAGAAACGCAAGAATCTTCGCGGGAGACTGCCGAGCGGTTGCACTCGGCGGCGATCCACCTGCTGCGCAAACTGCGCAGGGAAGACGAGAGCGGCTCGCTGAACGGTCCGCGCCTTTCGGCGCTTTCAGTGATCGTGTTTGGAGGCGCTGTTACGTTGGGGGAGCTTGCCGCTGCCGAGCAGGTGCGCCCGCCCACCATGACGCGGATCGTGAGCGCTCTGGAAGAACAGGGCCTGGTGGTGAGAAATCAGAACGCCGAGGACGGCCGCAGCGTTTATGTCTCGGCGACGGCGGCCGGCAAGAGACTGCTTCTTGAAGGCCGCAGACGGCGGATTCGCGCGATGGTGGAGCAGATCGACGCGCTGGCGGAAGGCGAGCAGTTGATTCTGAGCAAAGCGGCCGAGTTGCTGGCGAAAGTGGTCGCGGGGATGTGACGGCGGTGGCGAACTTTCACTGCACTCCCCGGTCCCCAAAAGCGAGGGACCGGGGGGCACCCTCATGATGGGTTGGAAAGGCCATCGAGATCGGGGCCACCCGCCGAGTTAGCCCCGCTGACGCGGGAATGGCAAGTTAGCAAGCTCGCGGCCGCCTCCTCTGGATGCGGTTCATCTTCCGTGGTTCGGCAGCGCTGGTGAAGAACTAAAAACAGGCCCGCCACGTCTCGGGTTTGAGATGAACCGCATCTTCAAGCGGCGGCAAAATGGTGAAGATTCGCGGCTGTCTTGCAAACAAGTGAACGCGATAAATGCTCCAGTCAAAGGGGCGCTCCATTGCCAATTCGCATTCATTGCGGCTAAGAAAGAAAGGCGTCCGTGCGGCTCCATTGGTTGTCTTGACTTCGATCAGACGCTCGCTTCCGTTTGGAGCAAACGAGTAAATGTCATACCCAGCCCCATCTCCGTCTTCTTCTGCCACCCACCTGACCTTCTTCGCCAGATCCCCACGGTCTGCCTGCACGAGCCGTCTCTGCTCAACCTCGAAAACAAAGGCCTCGCCTGCCTTCCCGAGAGTGCGGTTGCGATGATCGCGTTCAACTGGGTCAAACTTCCGCACCAGACGTTCTAGCTTTTCTGGAATAGACTTTCTCGGCGTTGCCGGAGAAGGGGCGTCAACGAATAGCGCCGATGAAGAAGACGGCTCAGATTTTGCGATCGGGCACAGAACAAGCATCTCCGGATGCCGTGTGAGGAATCGGTCGATGGCGTCAAATATGGCGTTCTGATAATTCCTTTTGGGGATGTAGCCTGGAATCCACGGAAGGCCCAGTTCGTCGAGCACGGCAGAAATGTTCTGGTGCTTGAATTCGACGGAGCGATGAGTCCGGCCGATCTGCGCCATGAGCGCTGCACTGTGTTGGGATTTCTTGTACGGCATTTTGGCGAGATCTGAACCTAGCATCGCGAAATAGTCCGCAACGATGGCATCAAGCTCGTCGTCTCGCCAAGGTTTTCCGACCTTCTCTTGATCTGCCATTTGACTGGGAGCATTCTAACCTGGGGTGCCCTACGATGTCTGTCGTGGCAGACACTGGATCGCAGCCTAGCCGATGCATTTCTGAGATCTCAGATCTGGGCACCCACCCAAGGGTGGTGGCAATACAGAAATGAAGGAGCAATTAAAATGATTGAGTTTTACAACGTCACTCTTTCGTGGGGTTCGCTTGAGGAGGGTAACTACTCCGATGTCGTGATGGCCGAAGATGAGGACGCTGCGCGGCGCGCGCTGGCTGAGGATATGGCCGATCTTCCCGAAGCGTCAGAGTTCGAAACCGACGACGAACGCGAGGAATGGATCAAGGATCGCCTCAACGGCTTCAATGATGTTTACCCGGTGTCGGCTCAGCTTAGACAAGATATGGGAACCCTGTTCGCCCAGGAACTCTTCGGCGGTGGCCAGGCCCGCAAAATCGACCTGGTCCAGCTCGGAAAGGTGCTTGCGGAAAACCGCGAGCGCATCTTGGGTGCGATTTAGACTGGTGTTTTTTGGAATCTCGTGATTGAAGCGGAAACCCGGCATCGGCGACTTGCGAGTTGAACTGGCGGGTGGAGAAGATGGCGCTTTCGAAAGACAAGACGCAACTGAAGTACAACGAGTTTTTGACGCTGAGCGGGATTCCGGCGGAGGCGCATGCGTACAGGCTGGGGAACCGGAGCGCGCTGGAATGGGTGGTGGACCAGTACCGGGTATCGACCGACAGCCGGTCGGGGATTGTGAACGATCCGAACCGCGAGGACGATGCGGAGTACATTGTGCGGCTGGTGGGGCAGGTGGTGACGGTTTCGGTGGAGACGGTGCGGCTGGTGGGTGAGCTGGCGGCGCTGTCGATTGATGAGGCGGGAAGTTGAATTCTTGGGCGGAAAAGGCGAAGGCGTGGCGCGGCTGCTGCGGGGACGAAATCGAGCGATGCGCCGGAATAGGCCTCAGCAGGGGTTAGAGCGAAACCAGAGTTCCTGTGTCCCGGTCAGTTTCCCGCAGGGTCGCCGCTCGCTTCACCCCACGGACGAAGACCTGTCCGTGGGGACCCCGATCCCGATGGTCGCGTCGACTTTGGCGCAGTGCTTCCGAGATACACCGACTCTGGTTTCGCTGTAAAGCCCGCCACTCAGCCCATGAGGTTTTTCGGCACGACTCAAGCCGTGCCCTCATAGGAGACTAAGAAGAGACTGGATTCCGACGATGCTGCAAGTTGCAGATTTCAAAAGGACGAGTGTATTGTTTTCGATTTCGCAAGTTGGCCCCCGCTGACGCGGGGATGGCAAGTCGGCAGGTTGGCGGCTGCATCGCCAGGCTCCGTTTCATCCAACCGTGGGTCGGCAAGGCCGGTGGATGACGGTTACAAGGCCACACAAATCCGGCTTTTCCCCCATCAGTAATGCCGTACCGTCTCAAAGCGTCAGAGGACCGCGCGTTACTCGTCGTCGCCGATGTATTTTTCTGCGTCCGGGATGCGGGGGTTCTGGCTCTGGGCGGGCTGGTTCTGGATGGGCTGGTTCTGGATGGGTTGGCTTTGGGCGGGCTGGATTTGGGCGTTCTGCGTCTGCGCATCCTGGGTCTCGGCGAGGCGCTCAAGCTGGTTGCGCCAGTCGAGGGATTCGACGAAGCCCTTGGACTCGCGCCAGCCGGGCTCGACAATGATGCGCAGCTCCAGATAGACACGGGTGCCGAGCAGAGACTCGATCTGGCGGCGCGCGCCGGTGCCGATCTCCTTGAGCTTGGAACCTCCCTTGCCGATAAGAATGGCCTTCTGGCCGTCGCGCTCGCAGTAGATGGCGGCGGCGATGCTGGTGAGCGGCGGAAGTGGCGGGGGAGTGCCCTTCTTGCGCGGGCGCTTGGAGATGGGCTTGGGCTCGTCGAAGCGCTCGATGACCACCGCCGCGGCGTAGGGAACCTCTTCGCCGGTTTCGATCAGGATGCGCTCGCGGATGAGCTCGGCCACCATGAAGCGCTGGGGCTGGTCGGTGTACTGGTCGGCGGGGTAGTAGCGCTCGCCGGTGGGCAGGACCGAAATGATCTTGTTGAGCAGAATGTCGAGGCCGTCGCGCTTGCGGGCGCTGATGGGGATGATCTGGGCGAAGTCGAACTGGCGGGTCAGCGAGTCGATGAGAGGCAGCAGCTTGTCTTTGGCGACGAGATCGATCTTGGTGAGGACGAGAAAGACCGGACAGTCGACCTTGCGGATGAGTCCGAAGAGGAACTCGTCTTCGCTGGCCCATGAGCCGGCGCCGGGGGCGCTTTTCTTCGCCGCGGTGACTGGTTCCGGAACAAGAGAGGCTTCCGTGTCGGTCGGCACGGCGGGTTCAGAGGTTTCCCTGGTCCCCAAAAGCGAGGGACCAGGGGCATCCAAGCTTTCGTTGGCTGGATCAGCGGCGGGCGGGGCGGCGGGGGCGGCTTCCAATTGGACGCGGCGGGTGGCGTCCATGAGGACGAGGACCAGGTCGCGGGTCTCCAACGCTTCGTAGACCTCCTGCAACATGCGGCGGTCGAGGTGGGAGCCGGGCTTGTGGACGCCGGGGGTGTCGACGAAGACGATCTGGGCTTCCGGGTGCTGGCCTTTGACGGCTGGGACCTCGACCACTCCGGCAATGCGGTTGCGGGTGGTTTGCGGCTTGGCGGAGACAATAGCCACCTTTTCGCCGGTGAGGGCGTTGAGGAGGGTGCTTTTGCCGACGTTAGGCCGGCCGACGATGGCGACAAATCCAGATTTCAAAGGGTTTTCAAACTCCTGAATCTCTATTATCGCCGGATTCGGGGTTTGGGCGCGGCAACAATCTGGGCGTTAGGCAATATCGGCGGCACCTGCGGTGCAGCAGAAGCTTCGCGTGGCCCATGTCAGAAATATGCGCGGGACTTTGGTCAGCGGAAATCTTCCGAAAACATGAACCCGTCAAGCGATTTCATGGTAGTTTATAAACTACAGCGAGCACGATGATCGAATTGCTGCAGACCGAAACCTTTCGTCGCTGGCGCACGCGGATCAAAGACCAGAGGCTGAGGGCAATGATCGCCTCGCGGCTCGACCGGTTGGCTTTCGGTCATGCGGGGGATGTGAAACCGGTCGGCGAGGGCATCAGCGAATTGCGGATCGACTATGGACCCGGCTATCGCATCTATTTCCAGCGCCGCAGAAGCGTCCTCATCGTTTTGCTCTGCGGCGGCGATAAGAGCACGCAGCAGAAAGACATTCGGACAGCAAAGCGACTGGCGAAGGAATGGAGGCTCGATGAAGAAGAAGAAGCTGACGAGCTATGATCCTGCTGAAGACCTTGGGTCGGAGGAAGCGATTGCGCTCTTTTTGTCGGAGGCGCTGGAGACGGGCGATGTTGCGTACATTGCGCACGCGCTGGGCGTTGTTGCCCGCGCCAAGGGGATGGCGGAGATCGCCAGCCAGACCGGGCTATCGCGCGAACAGCTTTATCGCTCGTTCAGCGCAGCCGGAAATCCAACGCTGAAAACCACCATGGCGGTGATGAAGGCGCTGGGGGTGTCGCTGGCGGCGAAGACGTCGACTGCGGCCTGAGAAGAATGTGCTCTCCCACCCTTTTGCAAAATGCGCAAAAGGATGGGGCACCCGGCTGGCGGCGAAGACGTCGGTCTCCGCTCGATCTGGTCATCAGCAGGTATTGTCGCGTGACTTGTTTGGGCTGACGAATCTTAGTTAAAAACCAACCGCAGGTCCTTCGACTCCCCGTTCGCCACGCTCAGGGTCGCTCCCTATGAACAAAAAATAGGGTTATATAGAATCAGCAAGTTGGCCGCGGCTTCGCCGCGATAGCAAGTTGGCGAGTTGGCGGCCTTTGCGGGTTGCGCCCATTGTTCATTTCAGCCGTAACTCGACGCGGCGAGTCGGCTGCTCAGGATGACACCTTCAGTTAGCGGCGGCTATGAGGCTGAATTATCGTCCGAGCCGGGCGCGGGCGGGAAGACGCGGAGGCGTTCGACGCGGCGGTCGGTGGAGGCGACGACCTCCATGCGCAGGCCGGCGGGTTCCAGCATGATGACTTCGCCGGCAAGGGGGATGCGGCCCTCGATTTCGCTGACCAGGCCGCCGAGGGTGGTGGCTTCGAACTCCTGGCCGAGGTCGATCTCCGCGCCGAAGAGGTCGCCGAGCTGATCCACGGGAAAGCCGGCGGGGACCAGCCAGATGCCGTCGGGCTGGCGCTGCGGTTCTTCCAGCTGCACATCGAGTTCGTGCTCGTCGTGGATGTTGCCGACGATCTCTTCGAGCAGGTCCTCAATCGTCACCAAACCTGCTACGCCGCCGTACTCGTCGATGACGATCCTCATGTGCTGCTTTTCGCGCTGCATCTCGCGGAGCAGTTCGTAGCCGCGCTTGGTTTCGGGCACGAACTCGACCGCGCGCTGGATGCTGGCCACCGTGCGCGTGCGGGCCTCCAAATCGGTTATCTGCAGCAGGTCGTGGGCGAAGGCGATGCCGGTGACGTTGTCGAGGGTGCGCTGATAGACGGGAACGCGGGAGAAGTTGTGCACGCGCAGCATCTCAAGAAACTGCTCCAGCGAGATATCGCCGGAGACGGCAAAGATCTGCGGGCGCGGGGTCATCACATCGCGCACCAGCTTGTCGCCGAACTCGACGGCGGAGCGGACCAGGTCGCGATCACTCTCTTCGAGGATTCCCTCTTCTTCGCCGGCTTCGAGCAGGGCCTCGACGTCGATGGCGTCTTCTTTGGGGCTGGGGGGCTCCTCGGCCAGCGCGCCCACGGAAAAGAAGAAACGGATGAGGACGGTGATGGGCGTCATGAGCCAGAGCAGGAAGCGGATGGGCCAGATGATGCGCACCGCCCAGCGTCCCTGCGTGCGGTTGAAAAGCAGAGACGGCAGGAGATGGTTGCAGAAAGCCACCACCATGACCAGGATGACCAGCGCCTGCAGGATTTCGTCCCAGGTGGGCCGGGTCAAGGCCGATGTGCCGTCGAAAAGGATAGCCCCGACGCCGAGGGCGAGAAGGACCAGTGCGAGTTGCTGCAGTACTTGCGCGCAGAGATAAGCGTGGTCGCGGGTGAGGCCGAGCTGGGGTTCAACGAGCTCTTCCCAGGCGTCGAGGTTGTCCTGCTCCTCGCGGGTGAGGATCTTGCCGAACTCCGCATAGATGCGGGTGATGTAGGCGGCAAGGGTTTCGACGGCCGCGAGCAGGAGCAGGGAGAGAGTCGTTCCTGTGCTCATGGGCGGGCACTCGCACTGCGCGTGGCACTCCGCGTGCCGCGAATTGCCTTCGGCGCGGCTGGGCTGGCCTTTGTGGCGCGGGCTGGCATGGGGGAGGATTCGTGCTTTCCCACCCTTGCGCCCGAAGAACCGCGCAAGGATGGGGCACCCGGCTTTAGCGTCGGAGGAATCACCTTCTTCCGGGAAGACCTTCCCTCGGCGGCTAAAGCCGGTGTCTTTCGGGGACTTTTTGCGGCACGGCTAAAGCCGTGCCCTTTCAAAGCGGTGGCCTCCGTAGAAATTGAAGCAGATTTGCGAATCGCCGACTTCGACCCTTCCACGCGCTCGATGAGCCCTTGCGGGAGCTTCAGTTTTCCACGAAGAAGGCGCTCGCGGCGGGCCATCTGGCCGGAGTCGGACTCGTGGTCCAGTCCGGCGAGATGTAAGAGGCCGTGCAGCATGAGGACCTTGACTTCCGTGGACAGCGAGTGGCCTTGCTGCAAGGCTTGCTTGAGCGCGGTGGGCACGCCGATGGCCAGGTCGCCGGCGGTTTGCAGGTGCGCGGGCAGGCCGGGGAATGCGCCGCTCGACGGGAAGGAGAGCACATCGGTGGCCTTGTTCATGCCGCGGAACTGGCGATTGAGCTTGCGGATGGCGGGGTCGGTGGTGAGCAGGATGGTGACCTGTCCCTTGAGGCGAACGGAGGCCTGGGCGAGCTTGAGGAAGCGGGTGAGGGTGACCGGGGTGGGCAGGCGATGGGCGCGGGGTGGGTTGGCCGCAGCATCCGGCTTTGCCGCTTCGGAAGCGGGCAACAGGGAGGGAGATAAGTCTGGGTCGACGAGGATCATGGTTTCCAAGAACGGTCGTGGGGCGATGGTGCGAGCCCCGATTCCTTCATTCTACGCGGGTTCGATTATGGCTGCGATGGTTTGCATGGGCAGAATGAGGCGTAGCGACTCCGGAAGCCGGATAAATCCGTGGGCTGCGTAGAATTTTGCGGCGGACTCGTTGATTGCGTCCACTACCACCATTGAGGAACCCACCTGAGTTGCGTTCCCGTAAGCCTTCGCGAGAGCTTTGGCCAAAAGGACCGATCCGAGGCCCTGCCCCTGAAACTCTGTTGCCACCGCGAGTCGCCCCAGCAGCGTTGCGCTAACCATCGGGTAACGGGGAATGTGCTTCTTTGCCGCTTCGGGAATAACGCCGGGAGCCAGCCCGCAAGCGCAAAGAGTGAAATAACCAGCAATCCGGTTGGGTGAGTCTTCAGGAGCTAACACAAAAACAGCGTTCGCCTTGCGGCGCATGTCCTGAGACGCCTGAGTTTTCAGGTAAAGATCGAGACTTTCAACACCGCAATGAAAACCGGCCCGATCATGAGCCTTGCCTAGCGGCTCAAGATGAAATTGACCGGCCGACGCCTTCATCGGGCGGCGACCCGCTCCTCAGCCATGCGAAAAGCCCGCTTGAGCCGCGCGTTGGGCTTGGGCGGGTGAACAAGGGCGTCGAAAAAGGTTACGCGGTCTTGCTCTGAAAGAACAAGGCTTTGATGGCGCAGGATGGCCGCATGCGTGGCTTCGGTGAGCGCGGTGAGGCAGAAGTCCGTGAGGCTGCGGCGCTCGAGGGCGGCTGCCCGCTCCACCAGTCGCTTGGTCTCGGCATCAACGCGAAACCCCAGCCGGAAGGCGCGGGCGCGGCGTTCGTGGCTTTCGGCGGCTGTGGATTGCGTCATCGGAATGCTCCTGAGCTTCTGGTTCGATCTCAGTGTACGTCCAATGGGAGAACAAAACAAGATGTGCGCACGGAGTGGTTCCCTTTCCGTTCCTAGAAGGTTTGGGATCACCAATCAGGCGCATACAACGGGGAGTCAAAGGACCGCTGCGAGCTTCTTGAGGACATAATCCCCATAATCCGGATCCTTTAGGGAAAACTCCCCGAAAACTCCCCTTTGTGAAGCACAGGATTCAGATTAAGGAAGAACTCTCCTTCGTCATTGTCGCCAAGGAAAACCTTGATCGCAATCCAGTCCCCTGCGGGCTGGTCGTTGAATCCTCCACCGGAGTCGCGAGACTGGTTGGAGCCAAGAATCGCATAGGTAAAGGAAAGCGACTTGGCTCTTTGCGCTTTTCCGGGAAGATGTTTGGCTTCGAGCACTTTCTTCAGATCCGCAATCAGGGGCGCTGCATCCGAGTCAGGCTCGGAAAAGAACGAACCATCGCCAAAGCTGAAGTTAGGCTCTGATGCGTTCTGTCCCTTGGCTGGAGCAGAAGGACGGAGTTCAATTCTAAATCTGGCGGTCTTCCCATTTGTCGTTCGCACAGCAAGCCACTGGCTGCTCCCGATGCTTCCGGGTAGAGAGCTAATGTCAAAGCCCACTGAGTATTCATTCGGGGTGTAGGGCTCAGGAATCGCGATCTTTTGCGGATTCTGCTGCGCCCTGCATCCCGACAAAGCAACCAGCGCGAAAGCTGCAAAACTCATCATCCTGAAGCGGACTTTTGAGACCGAACCACTTCCAGCGTGCGCCAACAGCTTTCGTTCGCAGTTTTCTTTCAATTCATTCCTCGGTTGAATCAGACTTCATTGCGGCTTGGGCGCGTGGGCGGCGGGTTGCTTCTCGGTGCTTTGCGGGCCGACCTGGATGGCTTCGCCGAGATTGAGGGGCAGTTCCTGCTGCTGCGATTTGACCGCCTCGTAGGCGCGGACAATGCGCTGGACGAGGGTGTGGCGCACCACGTCGCAGTCTTCAAAGTGGCAGAACTGGATTCCTTCCACGCCGTCGAGGACGTTGATGGCGTCGATCAGGCCGGACTTGCGCGGGTTGGGCAGATCGATCTGGGTGATGTCGCCGGTGATGACGGCCTTGGAGTTGTTGCCCAGACGAGTGAGGAACATCTTCATCTGCTCGATGGTGGTGTTCTGGGCTTCGTCCATGATGATGAAGGCGTCGTTGAGGGTGCGGCCGCGCATGAAGGCCAGAGGAGCGACCTCGATGACGTTCTTCTCCAGCATCTTGTCGACCTTTTCGGGATCGAGCAGGTCGTAGAGGGCGTCGTAGAGCGGGCGCAGGTAGGGATCGACCTTCTCCTGCAGCGAACCGGGGAGGAATCCGAGGCGCTCACCGGCTTCGACGGCGGGGCGGACGAGGATGATGCGGCTGACCTTCTTGGCGTTGTAGGCGGCTACGGCCATGGCCACAGCGAGATAGGTTTTGCCGGTTCCGGCGGGGCCGACGCCGAAGGTCATGTCGTTCTGCTCGACGGCCTCGATGTATTTGCGCTGGTTGACGCTGCGCGGCTGGACCACTCTCTTCACGCCGGTGGAGCGCTGCTTGGTGGAGTCGGCCAGCGAGCGCAGGGTGACGGCGGGATCGGTGACCACCAGGCGCAGCATTCCGTTGAGTTCGCCGTTGGTGGGGTTTACGCCCTGCTTGCGCAAGGCCTCAAAGTCCTCGAAGATCTGCCGAACCCGCTTCAAACCCGGTTCCGGCCCTTGCACGTGCACAGCATCGGAACGCAGATCGATGCGCACGCCGAGCGCGTCTTCCATCAGGCTGAGGTTTTCATCGCGAGTCCCGAACAAGGGCTCGAGGTTGGGCGTAATCTCCAGGGCGATCTTCAAGATTTTCGTGAGCCTCCAAAGTGTTGTTGGGGTGCGGGATGGAATGCAGATTTGCCGGCCGGTCGCCGACAGGCGAAATGCGGCAGATTCTGCGCGGATGGGATTTTTTCAAGAAGGGCCAGATGAACGGAAAACGGACTGTGAAGGGGCCGCTGAGCCAGGCACAAGACTGGGCCGAAGCTCTGGGCCGTACAGCGGAACCGCGGGATGGTGTAGGCGACCAAATCCGGTATCTGGGCTTGAGAGTAGCGCCGTCGGCGGCCCACGTCAATGTGCCCAAAGCGTATTTCTGATGAAAAGTGGGTGATTACTTCGGGTTTTGCAGGGAATTAACGGCAGGGAACAGGGATCAGGGGTCAGGGATCAGGGACTGTGGGACTGTGGCGAGTAGTTCGGCTGCTGGACAGTTTAGCGTTGCCGGTGTGGACAATCTCGCTCCTGAGACGACGCCCCCCGACGCTCGATTATTGTGCAACCTCTCGCGGGCGTGCCTTTTTGTCCGTGCTCTCCGATCTTTCCTCTCTCCCTGTTCCCTGCGTCTCAGCGTCTCAGTCCCTCAGTCCCTGACCCCTGATCCCTGTTCTCTGATCCCTGTTCCCTGTTCCCTGTTCTCTGATCCCTGATCCCTGCATCCGTTTGACCCTGGACCGCGGTTCCCGTAAGATAAGAAATTGCGAGGGATGCGGCTTTGGTTGCATTCTGAACTACATCCCATTCCAGGTCTAAGGATCCAATGGCAAACCACGTATCCTCTCTGAAACGCGCCCGCCAAAATGTGAAGCGCTCCGCCGTTAACCGCGCCAACCGCAGCCGTGTTCGCACGAGCCTGCGCGCGATGCGCGAAGCACTCGCTGCCGGCGACATCAAAGTAGCCCAGGAACAGTACCGCTCGACCACGTCGGCTCTCGACAAGAGCGTGCAGAAGGGCATCTTTCACCTCAACACCGTGTCGCGCTACAAGAGCCGCCTGAACGCCCGCCTGAAGGCGCTGGTTCTGGGCACCAAGTAAGCGAAACGAAGATCGGATTTCGACGAAACAGCCGGGAGCGATCCCGGCTGTTTTTGTTTTTGTGGCGGACTCAATTCAACTCATCCCTGAGAAGGGAGAGCCGGCAGTGAGGTTTTGTGCACGAGTTGACGGAAGCGAAGCAGGCACAGCCAGCCTGCGGCTATATCCAGGACGAATGCGAAAATGCCGGACGCTGCGATCCACGGACTGTTGAATTGCCAAATTGTTGGCTCAGCCGATTGCCTCAAATAGATCAACGCCTCGGGAAGGACGCCAACGAAGCCCGCCGTTGCAATCAGGGGAAAGAAGGGATGCCGGGTCCAAGACCCGAGCGCGGCAAGAGCCAGCCCGGCGACGCCAAGTGCAGTGACGATCAGAAAAACTGCTGCCAATGGCCCCTCTTCTCCGGATTCTCCCATCCCGAACATCATTCCAACCATTTGGGATGCGGCAAGACGGGCGCATCCGGCGAGCAGAACGGAACAAGCGATCGAGATAGGCCTTCCAGTCAGATTCATGCATTACCTCCAGCTAAGTTCTCGAAGATGCCGGCTGCACCCATGCCGCCGCCGACGCACATGGTGACCATTCCGTACCTGACCTTGCGACGGCGCATCTCCGCGAGCAGGGTAGCGGTCAGTTTGGCTCCTGTGCAGCCCAATGGGTGGCCAAGGGCGATGGCTCCGCCGTTGACGTTGATCTTTTCGGGGTCGAGGTCGAGAGCGCGGATGACGGCCAGGGCCTGAGCGGCGAAAGCTTCGTTCAGCTCGATGAGGCCGATGTCGGCGAGGGTGAGGCCGGCACGCTGGAGAGCCTTGGGGATGGCGGTGACCGGGCCGATGCCCATCTCCTCAGGCAAGCAGCCGGTGGCGGCGTAGGCGACAAGGCGGCCGAGCGGGGCGATTCCAAGCTCACGGGCGCGCGCGGAGTCCATGAGGACCACGGCGGCGGCGCCGTCGGAGGTGGGCGAGGAGTTGCCGGCGGTGACCGATCCCTGGGCATGGAAGGCGGGCTTGAGGCGCGACAGAATATCGAGCGAAGTGTTGGAGCGGGGGCTTTCGTCGGCGGTGAAGAGCGTTTCGCGGCGGATGGGCTTGCCGGGCTCTTTGCCTGGGGTTACGGTCTGGATGGTGACGGGGAGGATCTCTTCGGCAAAGGCTCCGGCGGCCTGGGCGGCGAGGGCCTTCCTATGGCTTGCGTAGGCGAAGGCGTCCTGATCTTCGCGGGAAACCTGATAGTGGCGGGCGACGCGCTCGGCGGTCAGTCCCATGGTGAGCAGCGAGGCGGGGTAGTTCTCGGCGAGCCAGGGGTTGGGGCATGGCCTGCTTCCGCCGAGGGGGATGAGGCTCATGGATTCCGCGCCGCCCGCGACGATGACGCGGTTTTCGCCGGCGCGGATGCGCAGATCGGCGAGCGCGATGGCTTCAAGGCCGGAACTGCAGAGGCGGTTGACGGTGACGCCGGGGATGGTGACGGGCAGACCGGCGCGGAGGGCGGCAAAGCGGCCGATGTTCCATCCCTGCTCGCCTTCCGGCTGGGCACAGCCGAGGATGACGTCGTCGATTTCGTTGCGGTCGAGAGCGGGCAGGCGGTCGAGCGCGCCGCAGATGGTGAGGGCCGCAAGGTCATCGGGGCGGGTGGTGGAGAGCGCGCCCATGGGGGCGCGGCCGACGGGAGTTCGGACGGCACTGACGAGAACGGCTTCGGACATGGGGAAATCCTCGATTGCGCCTCTGCGGCGGGGCTGACTGCTCTTTATTCGGCCCTTGATTCGCGGTCCATGATTCGTGTGCTTGGTTTCCCAACCTTTTGGCAAAAGAACACTGGAACGAAACGCAGGTCCTTCGAATCGCTTCGCTCCCTCAGGATGACGGGGCACGGGCGCATGTGCTAACTACCGGCTCAGTTATCGGGAACGTTCAGCAGCGTCCAGGCAGTGCCGGAATAGAAATGATAGACCGTGTGGCGATCGAGGAGCGAATCCGCGAGGGCATCATGGTCGAGCCAGGGCTGGCGCTCTTTGAGGCCGCTTTGCGCCTCGTGAATACGCCGCGGCGAGGCGGCATCGATACCCCAGTTGAAGCCGAGAACGGGGCTGGGGTCGTGGGACTGCAAACATTCGGTCTCCTGCGCGGTGGCCAAAACGTGCGGCTGGCCAGGGGAACTGCCGAAGAAGACCAGCAGCGAGACGGTTCGCTGCACCGAGCAGAGCACCGCCCAATCGGAGGTGCTGGGGCCTTCCAGGCGGAGATGGACGACATTTTCCGGTCCGTGCGCCTGATAGGTCTGGGGAATGAGGCAACCGCGCTGTCTGAGATAGTTCTGCGCCGTGGTGGGGAGCTCGGGAAAGGAGCTGACCGGCAAATGGCGGATGAGGTAAGGGGTGAGGCGGCCGCGGAGGAGGATCTGGCCGGAGATGTCGAGTGGTGCGGCGGCGGGCTGCTGTTGGGCGGAGACGAAAGCGCAGGCGAGGAACAACCCGCACGAGAGCAACCCGGACTTTCTTTGAGCTGCACGAACCATGGAATTAACCGAACCTCTTGCAGAGCGGCCGAAGGACATTTCGCAGGGGCTAAAGCCCATTCATATGATTGGCTTTATCGGCACGACTGAAGTCGTGCCCTGACGCTTCTTGCCAACCGTAAGTCTCCTTCGCAGCCTGTAAAGCCCACGTTGATTTTACGGCGCATGAGGCACGACTGAAATCGTCGCCTCTTACAAAGCCGAACGAACTCGGTTTCTTCGTAGCTTGCTCAGACGCCTTCCAATTCGCTGTCAACTTCCAGAGAGTCGCCAATCAATCCTTCCGTCCATTCCTCAGCTTCCCTTTCGCGCTTCTTGTCGGCTGCCATTCGGCGATAACCTTTGGCCTGCGCTGCCGCGGTCTTCCAGCGTGTTTTTGTTCGGCGTTTTCGCGATCCATGGAGACGTCCCCTTTCACAACATTGTCCCAGCGTTACCGCGCCGCAGCATCAATTCCGCAGCGGCTTGCCGGTTTTGAGGGTGTGGGCGATGCGCTCCTGGGTTTTGCGCTCGCCGGCGAGAGAGAGAAATGCCTCGCGCTCAAGGTCGAGCAGGTACTGTTCGCTGACCAGGGTTCCGGCGGTGACGCGGCCACCGGCAAGGATGTAAGCGACCCAGCGGGCAACCTTCTGGTCGTGTTCGGAGGCGAAGCCGGCTTCGCCCATGAGGAAGACGCCGGTTTCGAGGGTGGCCAAGGCGGCCGAACCGGGTGCCGGGATCTGCGTACGCGCCTGGGGAGCAGTGTAGCCGGCCTCGGCCAATGTGGCGGCCTGGGCCTTGGCATCCAATAACAGCCGTTCGCGATTCATGGTGATGCGATCGGATGGGGCAAAGAATCCCAGCGCGCGGGCGTGGGCGGCGGAGGTGGATGCTTTGGCCAGGGCAATGGTTTCAAGGGCGCGGCGCAGGGCGGTGGAAAGCTCGCCGGACTGGGCGAAGCGGGCAGGCGGATCGCGCGGATCGGGCGGGGCGAGAGCTGCGGCCGCATCCATGGCGCGGAGCAGCATCTCCTTGGTTCCTCCGCCGGCGGGAATGAGGCCGACCCCGGCCTCGACGAGCCCAATGTAAGTTTCAGCGAAAGGCTGGCGGCGCGCGGCGTGCAGGCAGACCTCGGCTCCTCCACCGAGGGTCATGCCAAAGGGCGCCACGACGACCGGGCGGGGACAGAACTTGATGGCCGCGGTCATCTGCTGGAAGGCGCGGATGACTCCATCCAGCTCCTCCCACTCGCCTTCCTGGGCCATCATGAGCATCTGCATGAGGTTTGCGCCGACGCTGAAGTGGTCGCGATCACCGCTGAGGACAAAGGCCTTGAAGTCATGGACGGCAGCGGAATCGGGGTGAAGCGCCGATGAAACAAGGGAAAGAATGTCGCCGCCGATGGCGTTCTTGGGGGAATGGAATTCAATTGCCGCAACGCCGTCGCCGATATCGATGAGCGACGCACCGGGATTGGAGCGGACCGCTCCGTGGGTTCGGCGGAAGTCGGCAATGCGGGCGTGGCCGGGCTGCAAAGGGACGGGTTGCAAGCGGCCGTGCTCGGGGTGGAAACACTCCCGGCCGTCGTTGGCGTACCAGGAAGAGTGCCCGGCGGCAAGGAGCGCGGCGACTCGGGGACTGGGCTGCACTCCGAGAGAAGTCATGCGCAGCAGGGTGGATTCGACGCCCGCCGCATCCCACAATTCAAAGGGGCCCATTTCCCAGTTGAAGCCGGCGCGCATGGCCTGGTCGATGGACGCAACGTCGCCGGCAACTTCGCCGATACGGTCGGCGGCGTAGTTCCACAGGGCGATGAGGAAGGGCCAGAGGAAGCGAGCGGCCTTGTCTTTTTGGGGGTCTGGGGCCAAAAGCAGCCGCAGGCGCTCGGGCAGGGAGGCGGCGTTCTTCGCCATGTCCAAGGCCGGTAGAGCCGCCTTGACGACGGGGCGGTACTCGAAGGTGGCGAGGTCGAGGACGAAGCGCTGTTCGGAACCGTCGGCGGCACGGGTCTTCTTGTAGAAGCCCTGGCCCGTCTTGTCGCCCAGCCAACCGCGCTGGACCATCTCCTGAAGGATGGGAAAAAAGCCGCTGCCGCTGACACCCTGCGGGAAGTTGGCGGCGACGTGGGCGAGGATGTCGATGCCCACCATGTCGGCGAGGCGGAAGGTACCGGTGCGCGGCCAACCGATGGCCTGGCCGGTCAGGGCGTCCGTCTCCTCAATTGAAAGGCCCTGCTCCATCATTAGCTTGGCGGCGTTGAACATGACGGCGATGCCGATGCGGTTGGCGATGAAGTTGGGAGTGTCGTGGGCGAAGACGACTTGCTTGCCTAAAATGCGGTCGGCAAAGGCGGTAAAGGAAGCCACCAGCGCGGGGTTGGAGTCGGCGGTGGGAATCACTTCCAGCAGGCGCATGTAACGCGGCGGGTTGAAGAAGTGGGTTCCGAAGAAACGCTCGCGCGCCGTGGGCAGCCCAGCCGCGATGCGGCTGACCGGCAGCCCGGAGGTGTTGGTGGTGAGCAGGGCATGGGGGGCCAGGTGCGGCGCCACTTTGGAGAGGAGGTCGGCCTTGATGGCCAGGCTCTCGGCAACCGCCTCAATGACCCAGTCGCACTGGGCGAGTTTGGCAAGATCGTCTTCGAAATTGCCGGGAGTGATGAGCGAGGTCTGCGCCGGGTCGTAGAAGGCTGCGGGTTTGGCCTTGCCAAGGGCTTCCAGCGCCTGAAGGGCCAGGCGGTTGCGCGGTTGGGAGGCTTCCGAAGCAACGGCGGCCGGGACCATGGCGGGAACCATATCGAGCAGCAGCACCTGGATGCCGGCGTTGGCCAGGTGCGCGGCAATGCGGGATCCCATGGTTCCTGCGCCCAGCACGGCGGCGCGGCGGACCAGGAATGGAGCAGCGGAAACTTCGGAAGTTGTCTCGTCTAGAACAGGAATCGGGTTCATACGAATTCTCCCATCGCGTTTCAAGCCGTGGGTGCGAGCCCTCGTGGAAACCCACGCAGCATACGGAAATGCGCTTCGGGTGGTCAACCGGCGCCTGTTGTGCGGCAGTTTCCTGGCATGGCCCGCGGAATCAAGAATCAGAAGTGCACTTTCAATGAATCAAGGGTCGAATAGTTGAAGGACCCGATCGAAACAGGCTTCGGAAAAGAGCCTGGCGTTGAGTAAATCGCTCGAATGAGCCTCAGCAGGGGCTAAAGCCCTGATCATTTAATTGGCTTTATCGGCACGACTAAAGTCGTGCCCGGTTACAAAGCCAGACGAAACCGAGTTTCTCCGCAGCCCGTAAATGCCCCTGCGCCCTCGACAGAAAAAGAACAGCCGAGGGACCGACAAGTAAAGAAGCGCTTGAGATTCGAAATTTCCTCTGTCGATTCCCTTTCCTGAGCATCTGCGCCAAATACGAAAAATCAGCTGATTCTAACTCTTCCCGCGACGTGCAATTGCTGATTTCTTTTGCCGGTTTGCCGATAGAGGGCACAGATGACTCTCGGGATCCCCTTGAGAGAACACTTTTCCGGAAGGGCCACTTTCACTATGCCGGCATTTCGCGACCTGCGCGTAGCACGCAAGTTCTTCTATGCCTTTGGAATGGTCTGCTTGTTGACCGCGTTTTTGGGCTCCGCCGCACTGTTTGGATTTTTGAAGGTCCGGTCCACCGCCGAAAACATGGTGAACGGCCGCATGCCATCGATGAAGGCGCTGGGCGATATCCGCTACTCGGTTTCGACGATCCGGCGCACGGATGCCCTGCTGCTGCTGTGCGACACGCCGGAGTGCATGGCGCGGCTGACGCCCAAGCGGATCAAGTACATTGCCTCGTACCGCGAGGCCATGCAGGCCTACGAGCCCCTTGTGACGGCCCCTGGGGAGAAGGAGCTATTCGAGGCCTTGCGCGCCAACGCGGATGCCTATGTGGCATTGAGCGACCAGAGCCGGAAGCTGGCCGACGCAGGGGACACGGCTGGGGCGTCGAAGCTGTTGCTGTATGGCGATGCGGTGAAGCTGTACAACGCAACAGTGGATGCGGTGGAGGCGGACGTCGCGTTGAACAACAAGGCGGGCGCCGAGGAAGGGGCGCGGGCAATTGGATTGATCCGCACGCTGCTGTTCACCACTTGCGCGCTGATCGCGATTACGGTGCTGCTGTGCGCGATTGTGGGCATGGCCATGACGCGGCTGATTGTTCCTCCATTGCATGCGGCGCGGCATGCCCTGGAGCGGCTGGCGGAGAAAGACCTGACGGCGCATGTGGAGGCGCGGGGCGCGGACGAGTTGGGCCAGCTTTCCACGGCCATCAATACCAGTGTTGGAGCGATGCGGGATGTGCTGCGGACGCTGACGCAAAGCGCCGAGACGTTGTCGCAGGCGAGCAGCGACCTGGACCGGCGCGCGGAGAACTCGAAGCGCAATGCGCAAACCCAATCGGGGCAGACCAACCGGATTGCCGCGGCGGCAGAGCAGATGACGTCCACCATCAGCGAGATCGGGCAGAACGCGGAAGGCGCGGCGCTGGCCAGCCGCAAGTCGGCCGATATGGCGGCCCAGGGCGGGGTGGTGATGCAGTCGGCCGCAACCACCATGGAGCGGATTGCCGCGGCCACCGAGGATGTGTCGAAGAAGATGAACTCGCTGGCGCACCGCTCCACCGAGATCGGCAAGGTGGTGGCCGTGATCCAGGAGATCAGCGAGCAGACCAACCTGCTGGCGCTGAATGCGGCCATCGAGGCGGCGCGCGCCGGGGAGCACGGACGGGGATTCGCGGTGGTGGCGGGCGAAGTGCGGCGGCTGGCGGAGCGCACCAAAGGTGCGACGGAAGAGATTGCCGGCACCATCCACAGCATTCAGCAGGAGACGCGCGAGACGGTGGACGTGATGGCGCATAGCCACGAAGCGGTGGAATCCGGCATGCGAGATACGGCCAACGCGCGGAACAGCCTGGAGCTGATTATCACGTCGTCGCGAGAGGTGGAATTCCAGACGCAGATGATTGCGACGGCGTCCACCGAACAGGCTGCGGCGTCGCGGGAGATTGCGGAATCGGCGAGCGAGATTTCGAAGCTGGCCTCGGAAAACGCCGAGGACGCCGAGAATGCCGACCTGGCCGGGAAGAAGCTTTCGAGCCTGGTGGGTGAGATGGACCATGTGATTCGCCAGTTCCGTCTCGACGGCGAGGAACAGACGGGCGGGAAGTGGATGGCGACCGTGCCGGCCCGCTCCGCGCTCCTGGCGCGCCCCGCTTCCCGGACGCGTTAGAGCGGCTGCTTCGGGCGAAAACCGGGCCAGGTGTCCTGGCCAGATTCCTGCAAGGTCGCCGGCGACGCGGCGGAGGCATGCAAGGAGCTCTTTTGGTTGGCAATCTCGTCGGCAGCCGATCTGGAGGGGTGATTCGCAAGTTCCGGCTGGACTAAGCCCTGCGGAGTTAGCGGAGTTGGCGGAGTTAGCGGAGTTGGCGGAGTTAGCGGAGTTGGCGGAGTTAGCGGAGTTAGCGGAGTTGGCGGAGTTAGCGGAGTTAGCGGAGTTGGCGGAGTTAGCGGAGTTGGCGGAGTTGGCGGAGTTAGCGGAGTTGGCGGAGTTAGCAAGAACGGGTTAGCGGGTCGGCAGTTGCGGCTTCGCCTTTGCCCTCAGCCACACAAACGCCAGATCCCGCGCCTTTTCATTGGCGCGGGCCGGCCGAAGGCGTCTGCCGCACCGCAGGTGCCGCGGGCCGCGCCAAAGGCAGTCGCCCGCACGGCAAGTGCTAGTCGCTGTGGTCGGATTTGTTGTCGACCGTGGCGGGTAGATCGAGGGCCACGAGGGCGAAGCGGGTCTGGCCTTCTTGCGGGTTTTCAAAACCGAGAATGTGCTGGTGGCGCTTGGAGCCAGCCTTCAGTGTCAGGCCGTTGCCACTGCCGAAGTCCCGCCCATCGACCTGGACCTTGGGTCCGTTGCTGTCTCCACAATTCAGCCCATCGGAGGTGACGGAGGGCGTGCCGACCGCTGTATTTCCCTGGCAGGTGATGACGTCGCCATAGCGGCCGAGTTCCTTCTTATAAAAAGCGGTCACCTTGTCCTGGGAGTCGTTTGTGGAGTAGGAGACGGCGCGGACGCGCATCTGCCACTCGCCAAAGCCCATGTGCACATCGGCGCTCTTGTGGTTCTCGTTGTCGTTGACCAGCTTTGCGCCGGGATAGACGGACAAGCCGAGGTCGGTGGCCGTGACCTGGTCGGTGTTCACATGCACTCCGCCAAAGGGGGTGTCGACCTGCACGTTCTTTTCCTGTCCGTTGGCATCCTTGTCGACCTGGACGCGGCACCCGGCCAGACTGGTGGCCACGGCGGCCGCAAAGGCCAGACACAACGCATTCTTGACTGCTTTCGAGATCATGGCTATCGCCCTCTTCCTCTGCAGTACGGCAGCGGGCGGGTAAAGGTTCCTCGAATCGCCGAGTCCCCGTAAAACGGCAGTTGCCCAGGGGCAGCCGGAGTCAGACCGAATTAGTGGGAGGCGTGGCCGTCTTCCTTGCTGCTGGTCGCAAAGAGGATCAGCACGGTGAAGAGGACGACGAACAATGGAACGATGAAGAACGGGGAAGAGAAGTTCATTGTGCAGACTCCTTGAGGGGTAGGTTAACAGAGGCCACCTGCGGTGGGGCAGCCGCCTTCGGCCGGTCCGCGCGAGAAGAAAGCGCGGATGGGAGAGCTATGGGGAGGAGAAGTCGACTGGTTGAGATTCGTTCTTTCCCTGGTCCCCAAAAGCGAGGGACCAGGGGCACCCATACTTCAGGCAGAACTAATTCTGCTTCGGTCCGGCGGCGGGGTAGTCGACGCGGAGGGTGAGGATTTCGTAGGGGTGGATGGGGGCGCGGACGATCTCGCCTCTACTTGCGTCGGGTGTGACCGTGAGGGGCGAACCTTCCGGGGTTTCCATCAGGTTGGTGACGGTGGCCGATGTGGCCCCGGCGGGAACGTGGAACTCGGCGGTGGAGTCTTTGCCGGCCCATTCGTAGATGCGGAAAATCAGTCCATTCACGCCCAGGCCGTTCTGGTCTTCGGCCTTCTTGACGGCGGTCAGGACGACGTTCTCTGGCGTGACCGATGCGAAGGAATGCGACGGGGGCAAAGAACCTGCGTGGGCGGTCGTTACAACAGCGGTGAGCGGGTAGTTGTACTCGTAGCCGTGGCGGACGGTGAGCGCTTCTTTCCAGTCGCCGGCGTGTGGGTAGAGCGCGTAGTGGAAGTGGTGGTGCCCCATGTCGGCTTCGGGATCGGGCCACTTGGGCGAACGCAGCAGCGAGATGCGCAGGACGTTGCCGACGGCATCATAACCATACTTTGAATTGTTGATGACCGAGAGGCCGTGGACTTTGCCGTCCGGACCGGTGCCGGAAAGATCGGCCCAGCGCATGGCGGGGACTTCGAACTGGGCTTTCTCCCAACTGTTGTTGCGGGTGGTGGCGCGGTCGATGGCGCCGTAGGGGATTTCATAGGTGGCGTGGTCACTGGTGACCGCGAGCGGGAAGGCGGCCTTCAGCAGGACGTGGGACTCGTGCCAGTCGATTTCGTTGTCGATGTCGACCTGATCGCCTTGCAGGGTGATGGTCTGGACGAATTTTGAGTTTTGGTAGTGGCGGGTGATGCGGACGGCGGGATGACCATCCTTTTCGCCGATCATCTCAACTGCATCGGCCTTTTCGATAACGGTGGGGACCACATCGAGCGTGCCAGGATCGATGTTCCAAGCGTCGTAATCTTTCGGATTGTCCTTGAAGAACTGAAGCTGGTTGCCGCAGGTATCCTTTGCCAAAACTTCAGTGCCTGGAGCCCGTTGAAAAGCGCTCTTACGGCTAAGTGAAACAGTCGTAAGACAACCATCTGATTTTCGAACCGCGATATCTAGCCACTCATTCCCCAGCTTCAATGAGTCAGGGGTCTCCACGTGTTTTGTTGATTCGACTCGTCCGTGTCCCAGGCAATCGCCAGCATGGCAAGCCGGAGCAATCTGAAGGGTCTTATACCCCATTGCGGGAACATTCGTGATCGGTATCAAGACTTCGCCGTCTCCTTTAGCCAGGAAGGAGTCTGGAGTCTCGCCATCCACGTTTGGATCACGAATCACGAAGCCTTCCGGGAAGCCGGTGATGTTCATCCGGACGAGCCCTGAGCGTTCCCAACCAAGCGGGTTGAAGACGACAATGGCCTGTTCCCGAATGTTCGGGGTAGACGTACTTATCTGGTCAGCCACCACTTGCAGCGCGCCGGAAGAAATCTCATTCGTCGACCAGCGCACCACGTCATAGTCCTTCTGAGCGTCCTTGTAGATCTGACCGATGCCGCTGCCTGCGGCGAGGTCGTGGAACTGGTTGAAGAGGACTTTCTTCCAATCCTCGGTTAGCTCAGTCGAAGGGTATGCCCGCCCGGCCAGAACCCAGGCCAAGGAGGAAAATTTTTCCGCGTTGAGCACTTCCTCTTCGGCGTCTCGCATGTTGCGCTTGTGGTTGGCCTGGGTGGTCATCACGCCGCGGTGGTATTCGAAGTAGAGCTCGCTCTTCCAGGTGGGGATGGAGACCTTGCCGGGAATGGCGGCGGGGGCGGTGTATCCCTTGGCGATGGTCTTGTAGTCCCACACCGGGCTTGCGGGGGCGATCTGCTTTTCGAGCGAGGTGAAATAGCTTTGCGCGGTGCCGAATTCGATGCGCGGCATGACGTGAGCAGGAAGATCCGACAGTGCCCAATGGTTCCCCTGGTCGAGGATCGCCCGCGTGGGTCCGCCGCCGTGGTCGCCGATGCCGTAGAGGTCCATCATGGTCGGCAACCCCGTGGCCTGCTTCTGGGCGATGGTGAAGTCGCGGGCAAGACGGACGGGGTTCAGGTTGTCGTTGGCGTAGTCGTGCGGGAAATACGTCAGCACCT